>NCEA01000039.1 GCA_002280515.1 Rhodobacterales bacterium 32-67-9 | reverse complement strand
GGTCGTCTTGCCATGGTCTTCTCCTCGCTCGCAGCATCATGCTGCTGTTACGCGGAAAATCCACTTATCCCGGCTGTTCAGATTTCCGCAGCCGCCTCTATTACGTCCAGGTGATCGCGCGCGACGCCGGGCTCTGGCAATTCCACGCCACGCGGACCGCGATGGGCTTCATCCTTCTCGGGGTGGCCGCCAAGGCGTTCGGCTTCCGGCTGCTGCCAGTGCGGGCCTGGGCCGTCGCGGTTCGCAGCGCGCTTCACGGCACGGCGATGGTGATCTACTTCGGTTGCCTCGCCTTCCTTCCCGTCGCCACCGTCGCGGCCGGGCTCTTCACCGCGCCGATCTTCACGCTCGTCATCTCGCGCGTCGCGTTCGGCATCCCGATTGGCCCGTTCCGCGTCGTGGCGGCGCTTGTGGGCTTTGCCGGTGCAATCCTCGTCCTCGGGCTGGGGCAGGGGGCGGTGGCCGGCCCGGCGACGGTCCTGCCGATCGTGGCGGGCGGCCTTTACGCGCTTGGCAATATCGCGACGCGGCAGTGGTGCGAGGACGAAACCGCCGGGACGCTGCTGATGGGCTTTTTCGCGGCGCTGGGACTTTTCGGCCTGATCGGAATGGCCGTGCTTGCGGTCTGGCAGCCGGATGTGCCGGTCGGCGCGGAGGGCTTCATCCTTCGCGGCGCGGTCTGGCCCACCGCCAGCTTTCTATTCTGGACATTCGTGCAGGCGACGGGCTCGCTTCTTGGCGTCGGAATGATGATCCGCGCCTACCAGATCGCGGAGGCGAGCCGGGTCGCGATATTCGAATACGTCATCCTGCCCGCAAGCGCTCTCTGGGCCTATCTCCTCTGGGGCGAAGTCCTCGGCGGACAGGAGGCGCTTGGCATCGTCATGATCTTCGCGGCGGGACTTATCATGGCGGTCCGCGGACGCTAACCTCGCGGTCATGATCCTCTCGCGCGGCCGCCGCTACATCTTCATCCATATCCCCAAGACCGGCGGCACGGCGCTGGCGCTGGCGCTCGAGGCGCGGGCGATGAAGGACGACATCCTTGTCGGCGACACGCCGAAGGCGAAACACCGGCGCGGCCGGCTCCGTGGTGTCGAGACTACTGTGCGGCTCTGGAAGCACTCGACGCTGACCGATATTCGCGGCCTTGCCACGGACGAAGAAATCGACCGCTTCTTCATCCTCACTCTCGTCCGCAATCCCTGGGACCGGATGGTGAGCTATTACCACTGGCTGCGGGGGCAAAGCTTCGACCATCCCGCCGTCGCTCTGGCCAGAAGCCTCGATTTCAGCGGCTTCCTGAACGCGCCCGAGACATGCGCCAGCATCTCGACCCATCCCTATGGCAGCTACGTCACGCAGGCAGATGGTACCGAACGCTGCGACCTTTTCATCCGGCTCGAACGGTTCGACGACGACGTGCGCCCGTTCGAGGCGCATCTCGGCTTCCGCCTCGCGCCGCTCGCGGTCGCGAACAGATCGGAGCGCGTCCGCGACTGGCGCGGCTACTACAGCGACCGGGATGCCGAAACCTTGCGGACGATCTGCGCTGAAGACATCGCGCGTTTCGGCTACGGCTTCGACCCTGCCTGATTCTTCATCTTGCCGAAAATACCTCACGGGGGCTGCGGGGGTGTGAAACCCCCGCTTTCGCCCGTTCAGGCGGCCTTTGCGGCCGTCCCGAAGCGCCCGTAGAAGGTCTGGCCCTTCGCCGCCAGATCGCGGAGGAGCTTCGGTGCGGCAAAGCGGGCCCCGTGCGCCGCCTCCAGCCCGTCGCAGATATCGACGGCCTTTCCCGCCCCGATGATGTCGAGCCACGAGAACGGGCCACCCGACCAGGGTGCGAAGCCCCAGCCGAGGATCGCGCCGACATCGCCTTCGCGGATATCCTCCAGCACGCCGTCCTCCAGCGCGCGGACCGCTTCCAGCACCTGCGCCATCATCAGCCGGTGCTGCACATGGGCGAGGTCGGGCTGGGTGTCGGAGACCGGCCAGATGGTCCCGAGCTCTTCCCAAAGGCCCAGCCGTCCGCCCTTGTCGTCATAGGCGTAGAAACCGGCACTGGACTTCCGCCCCAGCCGGCCCCTGTCGGCCATCGCGAACAGCACCGCGTCCACCGCGCCGTCGGGATAGGCATCGCCCATCGCCGCCTTCGTCGCCCTGGCGATCTTCACGCCGAGGTCGATCGAGGTTTCGTCCACCAGTTGCAGCGGCCCCAGCGGGAAGCCCAGGAGCGTCGCCGCATGTTCGATCAGCGCTGGTTCCACGCCTTCCGCGACCATGCGGATGCCCTCGTTGATATAGGGGATGATGCAGCGGTTGGCGAAGAAGAACCGCGCGTCGTTGACGACGATCGGGGTCTTTCTGATCTGCCGCACGAAGTCGAGCGCCTTGGCGACGGCGGTGTCGCCGGTCTTGGCGCCCTTGATGATCTCCACCAGCATCATCTTGTCGACGGGCGAGAAGAAGTGGATGCCGATGAACTGTTCGGGCCGCTTCGACGCCTTGGCAAGGTCGGAGATGGGCAGGGTCGAGGTGTTGGTGGCGAAGATCGCCGTCGCGGGGATGACCGCCTCGGCCTCAGCCGTCACGCCGGCCTTGACCTTCATGTCCTCGAAGACCGCCTCAACGATGAGGTCGCAACCCTCAAGTGCGGCGTAGCCCGTGGTCGCGGTGATCCGTCCCAGCACCTCGGCCTTCTTCTCCGCCGTCACCTTGCCGCGCTTCATGCCCTTGTCGAGGATGCCTTCGGCATGGGCCTTGCCGCGGTCGGCGGCCTCTTGCGCGGCGTCGATCAACACCACCTCGATCCCGGCATTGGCCGCGACATAGGCGATGCCCGCGCCCATCATGCCGGCGCCGAGCACGCCGAGCTTCCGCACCGTCTGGTCGGCGACCTTCGGCCGGTTGGCGCCTTTCTCCAGCGCCTCCTTGTTGAGGAACAGCGACCGGATCATCGCCGAGGAGGAGGGGTTCATCAGAACGGAGGTGAACCAGCGCGCCTCGATGGTCAGCGCCGTGTCGAAGGGCACGAGTGCCCCTTCGTAAACGGCACTCAGGAGCGCCTTCGCCGCCGGGTAGACGCCTTGGGTCTTGCCATGCACCATCGCGTTGGCGCCGACGAAGGTCATGAAGCCCGCCGGGTGATAGGGGGCACCGCCCGGCATCTTCCAACCCTTCTGGTCCCAGGGCTTGACGATGTCGGCATCGGTCGCCGCCAACACCCATTCCCTTGCCCGTTTCAGGAGGTCCTCGGGGGCGACCACCTCGTCAATAAGCCCCGCCGCCTTGGCCTTCGCAGGCTCAAGCATCTTGCCTTCCAAGAGGACCGGCGCCGCCGCCATCGCGCCGACCATGCGGCTGTAGCGCGTCGTGCCGCCGCCGCCGGGGAAAAGGCCGACGAGGATCTCCGGAAGTCCGATCTTGGCCTTCGGATTGTCCGCCATGATCCGGCGGTGGCAAGCGAGCGCCAGTTCCGTTCCGATCCCGGCGCAAGTGCCGGGCAGGGCGCAGACCACCGGCTTTCCGCCTTTCAGGGTCTTGGGGTCCATCCCGGCGCGCTCGAGCTTCCTGAGGATGCGGTGCCCCGACATGGTGAAGTCGAAAAGCGCCCGCGCCGGGTTGTCGCCCGCCTCCTCGCGGATCGAGGCCAGCACGTTGAGGTCCATGCCGCCGGCGAAATCCTTCTTGCCGGAGGTGACGATGATCCCCTTGACCCTGTCGTCCGCAAGCGCCTTGTCGACCATCGCGGAGACCTCCGCGAAAGCCTCGCGCGTCATCACGTTCATCGACTTGCCCGGCACGTCCCACGTCAGCGTCGCAACGCCGTCGGCGTCCACGGAATAGGTGAAATCGCTCATGTTCTTTCTCCCTGATAGGGTGTGCCGTCCTTGCGGGTGAAGGTGGCGGTGCCGTCCTTCAACTCCACTTCCAGATCGACATCGGAATAGGTGGCTTTCTCGGGGTTCATGCGGCTGCCGATCACCAGAAACCGCGCCTCCGCCCCGGACCTGTTGACGAAGTGGTGGCCGTTCGGATCGCCGGCCGGAAAGGCCGCGCAGTCGCCGGGGCGCATTACGGTCTCGCCCTCATCCTGCACCAGCACGCATTCGCCGTGCGTCACCATGACGAACTCATCCTCGCGGTGATGCCAGTGGCGCAAGCTGGAGAGCGCGCCGGGCTGAAGGATGACCTCGTTGGCGCCGAACTGCGTCAGCCCGCCCGCATCGCCGAGACGAAGCGAAGAGCGCCCCGCCATCTGGCTCGCGTACGGCTCGGGGTAGATCGAGCCGGTTTTCAGCGACACCTTCGATTTGTCGATGACCGGCATCGCTCACACCCGCTCGATGATCGTGGCGGCCCCCATGCCGGAGGCGATGCAGAGGGTGGCAAGGCCGGTGCCCTTGCCGGTGCGCTCCAGCTCGTCCAGCAGCGTGCCGATGATGATCGCGCCGGTGGCGCCGAGCGGATGGCCCATGGCGATGGCGCCGCCGTTGACGTTGACCTTGTCGGGCGAGACGTCGAAGGCCTGCATGAAGCGCAGTACGACGGCGGCAAATGCCTCGTTCACCTCGAAAAGGTCAATATCGGAAATCGCCATGCCGCTGTCCTTCAGGATCTTCTCGGTCACCGGCACCGGGCCGGTCAGCATGATCGTCGGATCGGTGCCGATCTTCGCCGTCGCCCGGATGCGGGCGCGCGGCTTCAACCCGTGCGCCGCGCCGAATTCCTTGCTGCCGATCAGGATCGCCGCCGCACCGTCGACGATGCCCGAGGAGTTGCCCGCGTGGTGAATGTGATTGATCCGCTCCAGATGCGGGTACTTCATCAGCGCCACCTTGTCGAAGCCGGGCATCACCTCGCCCATGTCCTTGAACGACGCCTTCAGCGCGCCGAGCGTCTGCATGTCGGTGCCGGGGCGCATGTATTCGTCATGGTCGAGGATCGGCAACCCGTTCTGGTCGCGGATCGTCACGACGGATTTCGCAAAACGCTTGTCTTTCCAGGCCCTTGCCGCCCGCTTCTGAGATTCCACCGCAAGCGCGTCGGCGTCGTCGCGGGAAAACCCGTACTCGGTGGCGATGATGTCGGCCGAGATGCCCTGCGGCACGAAATAGGTCTTCATGGCCAGCGCGGGATCGACCGCGATCGCCGCCCCGTCGGAGCCCATGGCGACGCGCCCCATCATCTCGACCCCGCCGGCGATATAGGCCTGCCCGGCGCCGCCCTTCACCTGGTTGGCGGCGAGGTTGACCGCCTCCATGCCGGAGGCGCAGAAGCGGTTGATGGCAAGGCCGGGGATGCGTTCGTCGAGATCGGACAGAAGCACAGCCGACCTCGCGAGGCAGCCGCCCTGCTCGCCCACCTGCGTGACATTGCCCCAGATCACGTCCTCGACGGCGTGACCGGAAAGGTTGTTCCGCTCCTTCACCGCGTTCAGCACCCTGGCGGACAGCGCGACAGAGGTGACTTCGTGCAGGGCGCCGTCCTGGCGGCCCTTGCCGCGCGGGGACCGGACGGCGTCGTAGATGTAGGCTTCGGTCATGGTCTTCTCCGGATTATTCGCTGACCTGCACGCAGGTCGCCTTGACGGTGATCACGCGGGTCCTGAGCTGCTCTTCCATCTTGGCGCGGGCGGTCTCGCACAGCGCCTCGGTCGCAAAGGGCATCTCGTGCACCCGCACCTCGTGCGGCACGCTTTCCGAGGTGACGGTGTAGGCCAGAGCGACGAGCATCCACTTCATTGCCATTTCCTCCGTTCAGGCCCGGTCCGAAGGGTTGCCGGGCATCAGGTCATAGGGGTGTTTCCAGCCGGGCAGGGCGGCGATGCCGTCGAGCCAGCGGTCGATATTGGGCCAGTCCCCGCGGTCGAAACCGAAGGGTTCGGGGTAGTAGAGATAGCCGCAGCACGAGAGGTCGGCGATCGTCGGACCCTTGCCGACGATCCAGTCGCGATCCGCAAGGTGGGTGTCGAGGACGGCGTAGGCGTTCTTCAGCCGGGCCTGCGTGAACGCGATGACCGCCTCGGGGCGCTTGTCGGCCGGAAGGAAGTTCATCAGGAAGCGGGTCATCCCGGCCGGGCCCGAGAGCTTGTGGTTGTCCCAGAGGATCCAGCGCAGGACATCGGGCTCCTCGCCCGGCTTCCCGCCGTGCTTACCGGTCCGGGCGACGACATGGTACATTATCGCGCCGGACTGGCTGAGGACCGTGCCGCCTTCCTCGAAGACCGGCACCTCGCCCATGACGTTGAGCTTGCGGAAGTCCGGGCTGCGGGTCGCGCCGTTGAAGAAATCGACGAAGACCGGTTCCCAGTCGTAGCCCGACAGCACGAGCGTCAGCGCCGCCTTGTAGGCATTGCCGCTTTCGCCGAAGCAGTGAAGCCTGGCCGTCATGCCGCGCCTCCCCGGCTCGTCGCCGGAGCGGTGGCTTCGCGCCCCGTCTCCATCGGTACTCGAACCGATGGCGCACCGATGGCGACCCCCGGGGAGTATTTAGGCCAAGAAGAACAAGGATTTGTTAACCAGAATCGGGTGACCCTCGCAGGGCGGTACAGGCAGGAGTGCCGATGACCGCCCAAGGAGAAGCCGCTCCGGTCGTGACGAGAAGCACCCCAGGTTTGAGGGCCGGCGTCGCGACCGGGGCGTACCTCCTGTTTCTTCTTGGCAAAAATACTCATTCCGTCCTCTCCCTCCCTCACGCCTTCCGGCTTTCCAGCTCGGCCTTGAAAAGCCTCAGCCGGTGGTTGAGGTTGTCGTGGTCGACCACCGAGCCGAAATGCTCGAAGAGGAAGGTCAGCGCCTCGTCGGCCGAAATCCCGGCCTCGGTGGCGAAGCGGTTGAGCGCGCGGTAGGCGTCGTTCGTCACGGCGACGGGAAAGCGGCGGGTCAGGCGCAGGCGTTTCGGCATCGGTCCTCCGGTGTCGCGGCCGGCCCGGGCAGACGTGCCGGGCCGACGCGTGAATGTCTTCCTCGAACGACCTTAGAACGCCTCGGCGGGCAGCGCCATCACGAGGTCGGCACCGGACTGGATGCGCGCGAGGTGGGTCGCGGTCATCGGCAGGTGCCGCGCCATGTAGTAGCGCCCGGTGGCCAGTTTCGTCTCGTAGAAGGCGCGGTCGGCGGCGCCGTTCGCGAGGGCCGCCGTCGCGGCCCTGGCCGAGCGCGCCCACATCAGGCCAAGGCAGACATGGCCGAAGAGGTGCATGAAGTCGTAGGAGCCGGCCAGCGCGGCATTGGGGTTCTTCATGCCGTTCTGCATGAAGAACATGCCGGCCGCCTGAAGATCCTTCGACGCCGCCTTCAGCGGGTCGAGGAAGTCTTTCTTCAGCGCCTCGTCGCCGTCGTTTTCCTTGAGGAAGCTCTTCACCATCTCGAAGAAGGCCATGACATGCTTGCCGCCATCGGCGGCGAGCTTGCGGCCGACGAGGTCGAGCGCCTGCACGCCGTTCGCGCCTTCGTAGATCATGGTGATGCGGGCGTCGCGGGCGAACTGCGACATGCCCCATTCCTCGATATAGCCGTGCCCGCCGTAGACCTGCTGGGCATTCACCGCCGTCTCGAACCCCTTGTCGGTGAGGAAGCCCTTGATAACCGGCGTCATCAGCGAGATCAGGCCTTCGGCCGCCGCATCGCCCGACCGGTGCGCCCGGTCGATCAGCGTGGCGCCCCAGAAGGTGAAGGCGCGGGCGCCTTCGAGAAAGCTTTTCTGGTCCATCAGGTTTCGCCGGATGTCGGGATGGACGATCAGGGGATCGGCCGGGCCGGACGGATTCTCGGTGCCGGTGACGGCGCGGCCCTGAAGCCGGTCCTTCGCGTAGGCCACGGCGTTCTGGTAGGCGGCCTCGCCCTGGGCATAGCCCTGCAGGCCGACGCCGAGGCGGGCTTCGTTCATCATCGTGAACATCGCCCGCATGCCCTTGTGCAACTCGCCGATAAGGTGGCCGGTCGCGCCGTCATAGTTCATCACGCAGGTGGCATTGCCGTGGATGCCCATCTTCGCTTCGATCTTGCCGACCGACACGGCGTTCCTCTGCCCGAGCGATCCATCCTCGTTCACCATGAACTTCGGCACGATGAAGAGGGAGATGCCCTTGGTGCCCTCGCCGCCGCCGGGCGCCTTGGCGAGGACGAGGTGGATCACGTTCTCGCTCAGGTCATGATCGCCGGCCGAGATGAAGATCTTCTGCCCGGTGATCCGGTAGCTGCCGTCCGCCTGCGGTTCGGCCTTCGTGCGCAAAAGCCCGAGGTCGGTTCCGCAATGCGGCTCGGTCAGGTTCATCGTGCCGGTCCAGTCGAGGCTGACCATCTTCGGCAGATAGGTTTCTTTCTGCGCCTCGGTCCCGTGTGCGAGGATCGCCGAGATCGCGCCGTGGGTCAGGCCCTGGTACATGTTGAAGGCCATGTTGGCCGAGACGAAGATCTCGCCCACCGCCGTGCCCAAGATGTAGGGCATGTTCTGGCCGCCGTAGGCCTCGGGCAGGTCGAGGCCGTTCCAGCCACCGTCCTTCATCGCCGCGAACGCGTCCTTGTAGCCCTTCGGCGTGTAGACGACGCCGTTTTCCAGCCGGCAGCCCTCGACGTCGCCCGAGGCGTTCAGCGGCGCCAGAACGTCGCGGGCGATCTTGCCCGCCTCTTCCAGCACCGCCGAGGTGAAATCGGGTTCCAGATCGCCGTAGCCGGGTACATCGCTGGCCGCGACCTCCAGAACCTCGTTGAGGACGAACTGCATGTCACGGATCGGGGCGGTGTAACTCGGCATGGTCTGGTCTCCCTCGGTGGTTTCAGGCGGCGGTTCGGTTCTTTTCGGCGAGCGCCTTCTCGCCTTCGATGATCTGTTCGTTAAGCTCGGCGATCATCGTGTCGAGATCGTCGCGCTGGCGCCGCATTTCGGCGAGTCGATCCCTTGCGAGTTCGAGCGCCCGGGTCATCTGCGTCCTCTCCCGGTCGCCGAGATCGTAGAGATCGAGGACCTGACGGATATCCTCGAGGCTGAAGCCGAAGCGCTTGCCGCGCAGGATCAGCTTGAGCCGCCCGCGGTCGCGGCGGGTGAAGAGCCGCTTCTGCCCGTCGCGGATCGGGAACAGAAGCTCCTTCGATTCGTAGAAACGAAGCGTGCGCGGCGTCACGTCGAAAGCATCGCACATTTCGCGGATCGTCATTACCTGGTCACTCATGAATTGGCCCTCCACGGGATGTCGTAACGTCATGGACGGGCAAATTGGCGTATCGCCGGAACCATACAAGGGAAGTTGACGTGCACGTCACCGTAACGTGGCGTCACGACCGGGATGACGTAATGTCCGTAATGGTTGACGCCGGGTCAGCGACATTTTGTGACCCGCCGACGCCGCCCATGGCGATGCGCCGCGCGCGAATTTTCAAAGCGACTCGGCGGTTTTGTCGCGGAGCGCCTTCAGGTCATGGATGGTTTCGTCCAGCTCCGCCCGCTGTTTTTCCAGTTCGGCGAGCTGCCGGTTGGCGAGGTCGATCCAGACGAGGTTTTGTTCCCTTGTGCCCTTCTGATTGTAGAGCAGAAGCCATTGCCGGATTTCCTCGAGGCTGAAGCCGAACCGCCGGCCGCGCAGGATCAGCGTCATCCGGGCAAGTTCGCGCGGCCCGTAGTAGCGGGCGCGGCCTTCCTTGATCGGCGACAGAAGCTCGATGTATTCGTAGTAGCGCAGCGTCCGCGGCGTCACGTCGAAACGTGCACACATTTCCTTGAAGCTGATCGGCTCGTCGGCCATGGCGGTCCTCCTCGCCGAAACCTAGCGGCAGAGTCGGGCGCGCACAACTCGCTTGGTGGCCGGATCAGTTCAGGAAACCGGGGGCGAAGAAGTAAAGTCCGTAGGCGATGATCAGCGCGGGAATGGTCGAGAAGACCGTCGCCATGATCGCCGCACGGGGGGCGAGCGCGATTGCCGGGAAAAGCGCGTCGCCGTCGTTGGATATCGCGTTCGCGGCGAGGGCGGAGAACGGGATCGCGCCGTTGACGTAAAGCGTCGCGACCAGCACCTGTGGGCCACAGCCGGGGATGAAGCCCACCGCCGCACCGGCAAGCGGAAGGATCGGCGCGACGCTCTGGAACAGCGCCTTGAGGTCGAGCCCGGCATAGGCGGCCGCGTAATCGTAGACCAGATAGGCGATAACCACCCAGACCGAGATGAACGAGGTTTCCTCGGCCATGCGGGTCACCGGGCCATCGGCCGGGTTGGTCATCGCGTTGACCGGAGAGACCGCCCAGATCGCGAGGCCGGTGAAGATTCCGGCCAGCGCGATCCATGCCACCGGAACGCCGAGCAAGCTGTCGATCGTGACGCCGCCGATCTGCGCCGCGCCGACGACGAGGCCGGGCAGGGTGGCGGCGAGGTAGACAAGGTCGCGGGCGCGGAGCGCGCCGATCCGGGGGGCGATCTCGCAGGTGCCTCCCTTCGGGCGGTAATCGACCTCTACGAAGCGGTCGATCAGCCAGCCGGTGAGGATGCCGGCCGCAAACTGCATCGGCAAAAGGATCAGCGCCGTGTCCGGCCGCGTCGCGAGCAGGAGAAACGCCGCGTCGCCCATCGTTGCCGTCAAGGTCGCCACGACCGCGCCGAAGGAGACCTTGCCCGAGGCATAGGCCGCGACCACGACGACGGCGCCGCCGCAGCCGGGCGTGGCGCCGAGCAGGGCGGCCAGCGGCACCTGCATGGCGCGGGCCCCGCCCATCGCGGTTCCGAGATCGAAGCGGAAAAGCCGCTCCAGCCCGTAGAAAAGCAAGAGCGTCGCCGCGACGAAGGCCGAGACCTGCACGAACGCATCCTGCATCAACTGGCGGGTCAGGCCCCCGAGTTCTCCCGGTGCCAGCGCCAGACCGGCCAGCAGCGCCACGAGAAGCAACCGGCGCGGTCGCAACGGGCCCGGCCCGACATCGACGAGCGGAGCGGAGAGGGCGGGGTTGAATCCTGTGTCGTTCATGGTGTCTGCAATTAAGAATAATTCTCAATTGCGGAACTTAACACTTGCGGCCGCTTTGGCAAGGGCCAATAAATCGCCCGGTATCGGGGAACGGGAACCGGGGCATGGACGACAGGAAGCTGAAGGCCGCGCGGCAGTTCATCGAGGCAATTCCGCATTCCCGGGCGCTCGGCATGGTGCTCGACCGGCTCGAGGACGGGGTGGCGGTGATCTCGATGCCCTACGACGCGCGTTTCGTCGGCGATCCGCAGACCGGGGTCATTCATGGCGGCGCGGTCTCGGCGCTGATGGACACCTGCGGCGGGGCGGCGGTGATGAGCCATCCGACCGGCGTCATCGGCACCGCGACGATCGACCTTCGGATCGACTACATGCGCCCGGCAAAGCCCGGCGACCGGATCACCGCGCGGGCCGAATGCTACCATGTCACCCGCTCGGTCGCCTTCGTGCGGGCCACCGCGCATGACGCCGACGGCGAGCGGCCGGTGGCGACCGCGACCGGCGCCTTCACGCTCGAGCGCGCGGCGGAGGGCCGGCCATGAGCCCTCGTGTGAAACCGGAGCCGGTCCAGGTGGTGAAGGAACGGCGCGACGCGGCGCTGAAGGCGCTGGTCCACGGCGTGCCCTATATCCAGTTCCTCGGCATCGAGTTCGACCGGCGCGGCGACGAGCTGACGGCGATCCTGCCCTTCGACGACAAGCTCATCGGCAATCCGCTCCTGCCGGCGATCCATGGCGGGGTGACGGCGGCGTTCCTCGAAGTCGCGGCGATCATCGAACTGAGCTGGTCGCTGGTCTGGGACGAGATGGAGAGCGGGCGGCTCGATCCGCGCAAGCTCGACCCCGATCACCTGCCGCGGCTGCCGAAGACCATCGACTTCACCGTCGATTACCTGCGCACCGGCCTGCCGCGCGACGCCTATGCGCGGGCGCGGGTCAACCGCTCGGGCCGGCGCTACGCCAGCGTCCATGTCGAGGCGTGGCAGGACAACCGGTCGCGGCTGTTCGCGCAAGGGACCGGTCATTTCCTGATGCCGGAGCGGGATGCCGCGCCGAATGGATGAGATCAGCCACCGGCGGGTCCTGAAGATCGCGCTGCCCATCGTCCTGTCGAATGCCACCGTGCCGCTGCTCGGCGCGGTCGATACCGGGGTGATCGGCCAGATGGGGCAGGCGGCGCCGATCGGCGCGGTCGGGGTCGGGGCGGTGATGCTCGCCTCGATCTACTGGATCTTCGGTTTCCTGCGCATGGGCACCTCAGGACTCGTCGCCCAGTCGCACGGGGCGCGGGATCCGGCCGAGACCGGGGCGATCCTGATGCGGGCGCTGATGATCGGCGCGGCGGCGGGGCTGGTGTTCGTCCTCTCCCAGGGGCTTTTGTTCCGCGTCGCCTTCGCGCTTGCCCCGGCATCGGCCGAGGTCGAGGCGCTGACCCGCGACTACCTCGTGATCCGAATATGGGGCGCGCCGGCGACCATCGCCCTTTATGCCGTAACCGGCTGGCTCATCGCGGTCGAGCGCACGCGCGGGGTGCTGGTGCTGCAACTGTGGATGAACGGGCTCAACATCGGGCTCGACTTCCTCTACGTGCTCGGCTTCGGCTGGGGCATCGAAGGGGTCGCCATTGCGACGCTGATCGCGGAGTGGACCGGCCTCGCGCTCGGGCTCTGGCTGTGTCGGCCGGCCTTCGCGGGCGGGCAGTGGCACGACTGGGCGCGGGTCTTCGACCGGGCGCGGATCGTGCGGATGATGCAGGTCAACCGCGACATCATGATCCGTTCGGTGATCCTTCAGGCCTCGTTCACCAGCTTTGTTTTAATCGGTGCCCGCTACGGCGACGTGACGCTGGCCGCCAATCAGGTGCTGCTCCAGTTCCTGGAGATCACCGCCTACGGCCTCGACGGCTTCGCCTTCGCGGCGGAATCGCTGGTCGGCCAGGCGGTCGGCGCACGGTCGGCCGTCTCGGTGCGGCGGGCCTCGATGTTGACGAGCCAGTGGGGTGCTGCGGGGTCGGTCGCGCTGGCGCTCGGTTTCTGGATCGCGGGGCCTGCGCTGATCGACCTGATGACGACGGAGCCGGAGGTGCGGAGCGCGGCGCGGGAGTTCCTGCCCTGGGTCGCGCTCGCCCCGCTGATCGGCATCGCGAGCTGGATGTTCGACGGCATCTTCATCGGCGCGACGCTGTCGCGCGAGATGCGCAACGCCATGCTGGCGTCGGTCGTGCTTTACCTCGTGGCGATCCTCTCGCTGCCGGGCGCCTATGGCAACCACGGGCTCTGGGCGGCGCTGATGGTTCTCAACCTGGCGCGCGGGGCGACGATGGCGCTGCTGTACCGTCGGGCGGAACTGGCGGCCGGGTAGGGGGCGCTGCCCCCGGCGCCGCCTGCGCGGCGCTCCCCCCGGGATATTTCCGGCAAGATGAAGCTCAGAAGAGGTCGAGCACCGCTTCCGGCGGGCGGCCGAGCCGCGCGCGGCCGCCGTGCAGGACAAGCGGGCGTTCGATGAGCGCTGGATGGCCGGCCATGGCGGCGACGAGCGTCGCGTCGTCGGTGTCGACCGTAAGCCCGAGGTCCTTGAAGGCGGCCTCATTGGTGCGCATGAGGGCGATGGCGGGCGCGCCGAGGGCGCCAAGGGCGGCGCGGATCTCGGCCTCGATCGGCGGATCCTGAAGGTAGAGGCGGACGGTCGGCACGATGCCGCGATCGGTCAGGAGCGCCAGCGTCTCGCGCGATTTCGAGCAGCGCGGGTTGTGCCAGATCGTCGTCACAGCCAGTCCTTTCGGCCAGTGCCGACCGCCTCGGCCACGCTGGCGAAGCCGTCGCGGGCGAGGAGCGCATCAAGGCCCTTCGCGATATCGGTGACGAGCGACAGTCCTTTATAGACCATCGCCGAGTAGAGTTGCACCGCCGAGGCGCCGGCGCGGATCTTGGCGTAGGCCTGGTCCGCCGAGCCGATGCCGCCGACGCCGATCAGCGGCAGGCGACCTTCTGTCAGCGCCGAGAACCGGGCGAGGACGCGGGTGGAGCGATCGAAGAGCGGCGCGCCGGAGAGGCCGCCGGCCTCGCCCCGGTGGCGGCTGGTCAGCCCATCGCGCGAAAGCGTGGTGTTGGTGGCGATCACCGCGTCGATGCCGGAGGCGAGCGCCACCTCGGCGACGTCGGAAAGCTCCGCCTCGGAGAGATCGGGCGCGATCTTGAGAAAGACCGGGATCGGTCGCGCCAGCCCGGCGCGGGTCTCGAGCACCCCGGCCAGAAGCGCCGAGAGTGCCGCCTTGCCCTGAAGCTCGCGCAGCTTTTCGGTATTGGGCGAGGAGACGTTGACGGTGGCGAAATCGACATGGGGGCCGCAGATTGCCAGCACCGTGCGGAAATCAGCGGCGCGGTCGGCCGCGTCCTTGTTGGCGCCAAGGTTGATGCCGACGGGCACGGTGCGGGCGAGGCCGGCGAGGCGGCGGGCGATCGCCTCGGCGCCTTCGTTGTTGAAGCCGAAGCGGTTGATGACGGCGCGGTCCTGGGTCAGCCGGAAGAGCCGGGGTTTCGGGTTGCCGGGCTGCGGGCGCGGGGTGGCGGCGCCGAGTTCGATGAAGCCGAAGCCGGCGCGGGCGAGGGCGGCCGCCGCCTCGGCGTTCTTGTCGTAGCCGGCGGCAAGGCCGACCGGGTTCGGCAGGCGGAGCCCCGCGACGGTGGTGGCGAGGCGCGGCGTGGTGACGGGGCCGGGAAGCGGCACGAGACCCGCGCCGAGCGCCTTCAGCGAGAGCCCGTGCGCGACTTCGGGATCGAGCCGGTGGAGCGCGCAGAGGCCGGCGCGTTCGACGAGCGTCACAGCACGCCCTCGGGGAAGATGTGCCCGGTAGCGCCGAGCGGCAGCGACTTGTCCCAGACCACCTCGGCAAGGACGAGGCGCCGGTAGAGATGCGGGAAGAGCGCGCCGCCGCGCGAGGGTTCCCATTTCAGCGCCGGGCCGAGCGCCCCGGCGTCGAACGCCACCAGCACGAGGTCGCTTTCGGTGGCGAAATGCTTCGCGGCGGTTTCGGCCAGCTGGGCGGCGGTCGAGAAATGGATGAAGCCGTCGGCCAGATCCACCGGCGCGCCGGCGGTTTCGCCGGCGGCGCGGAACGCGTCCCATTCGGGGCGGCGGAGGATCTTGAAGACCAGCATGGCGTTCTCATGCCTTGCGCGCTCTTCCGGGTCAATGCCGCAGCGTGCCGGCGCCGCGCGATACCGGGGCGGCGCCGGCAGTCGAATGGCTTTGACTCGTGCCCGGCAAGGCCGCAGTCTCTCGGCATCACGATCCTGCTGGAGATTGAACGAATGACCATCCGTATTCGCAGACTTGCCGCACTGCTGCTGAGCGCGAGCGTCCTCGGCGCCGGGGCCATCACCGCAGCCGAGGCCGAAACCGTCAAGCTGACGATTCTCGGTGTCGGCGACGCCTATGCCTTCGCCGATGATGAGGGACGCGGAGGCTTCGCACGTCTCAACGCCGTCGCCAAGGCAGAGCGCGCGGCCAATCCGAACACGCTTTACGTGTTCGACGGCGATATGCTGTCGCCGTCGCTGCTGTCGGGATTCGACAAGGGGCAGAACACGATCGACCTGACCAATCTGGAGCCGTTCGACATCGCCGTTCCGGGCAACCACGAGTTCGATTTCGGGCCGGAGAACTTCTTCGAGAAGATGAAGGCGTCGAAATATCCCTGGGCGGCGGTCAATATCACCAATGCCGACGGTTCGCCCGTCGAGGGGCTGGGCGGCGTGATGATGAAGGAGGTCGGCGGCCTCAAGGTGGCGCTGATCCCTGTCGCGCAGGACACGACGCCCGAGACCTCGAGCCCGGGCGACCTGAAGTTCCTGCCGACCGCCGAGACCGGCATCGCCGCCGCGCGGCAGGCGCGCGAGGACGGGGCCGACATTGTTGTCGGCGTGGTCCAGGCCGACGTGGCGAACGACCGCAAGCTGATCGCAAGCCATGCCTTCGACGTGATCATGTCCGGCGACGATCACTCCTTCGCCACCTCCTACGACGGCGTGACGGTGTTCGTGGAAACCTCGGAGGATGCCGAGTTCCTCGCTCCGGTCGATCTGGCGGTCGAGATCGGCGCCGACAAGGACGGCAACCGCACGATCCACTGGCGCCCGGCCTTCCGCTTCATCGACACGCTGAACGTGACCCCCGACCCCGGGACGCAGGCCATGGTCGACGCCTTCACGACCAAGCTCGACGAGAGCCTGAATGTCGAGATCGGCACCACCGACGTGCCGCTCGATTCGCGGCGCAACGTGGTACGGGCCGAGGAATCCGCCATGGGCAACGTGATCGCCGACGCGATGCGCGCCGCGACCGGGGCCGACATCGGCCTGACCAACGGTGGCGGCATCCGCGCCGACCGGACCTATGATGCGGGCACCGTCCTGACCCGCCGCGACATCCTGAGCGAACTGCCGTTCGGCAACGTCACCGTGGTGACCGAACTTCCGGGGGCGCAGCTCCTCGCGGCGCTCGAGAACGGGGTCAGCCAGGTCGAGAAGGGCGCCGGCCGGTTCCCGCAGGTCTCGGGGATGAGCTTTGCCTTCGACCCCTCGGCCCCCGCCGGATCGCGGGTCTCGGAGGTGATGGTCGGCGACGCGCCGCTGGACATGGACAAGGTCTACAAGGTCGCCACCAACGACTACATGCTGGGCGGCGGCGATGGTTATGGCGCACTTGGTGGTGGCAAGGTGATCATCAATGCCGGCAACGGCAACCTCATGGCCAACGATGTGATGGACTACATCGCGGCGGCCGGAAAGGTCACGACCGGGGTCGAGGGCCGGATCAAGAACCTCGGCGCGAACTGAGCCTGCGGCCGGTCGATTGTGGCGCGGTCCCCTTCCGGGGGCCGCGCGATCATCCGCCGGTAGAGCCGGATTTCGCGATATTGCTTGCTTTTTTCGCTCCGCGCCCGCATATGAGGGGCGCGACGTTACCTCTATCGACCGCTGTCTCCGTTTTCGGCCTCAGTTTTTCGATTGCTGACTGACTGCGCCGGGCCGCCACGCTGTGTGGGCGGTATAAGACAGGAGATATCACGATGGCTACGGGCTCCGTGAAATGGTTCAACTCTACCAAAGGCTTCGGCTTCATCGCTCCCGATGGGGGCAAGAAGGACGTGTTCGTGCACATCTCGGCGCTTGAGCGCGCGGGGATCCGTGAACTGGCCGACGGTCAGAAGGTGACCTTCGACATCGAAGCCGGCCGTGACGGCCGTGAGTCGGCGACGAACCTCCAGCTCGCCTGAGCTAGGGTCAACGTTCGGACATTCGGAAAGGGCGGGGCGAAAGCTCCGCCCTTTTCGCTTTTCAGGCGGTGGGGTCAGCGACGCATCGGCGAGAGGGCAGAGCAGGATGCGGCGACGACGGCCGCCATGCGGGATGAAGCGGACATTGGCGCCAGGGTGCCACTGCCCCGGAATCAAGGGCGAAGCCCGCCGGGGCCGCGCCCTCCCTCCCCCTTGGGAGGGCGCACTGCAACGTCACACATTGCTCAAACAGTCGGAGGTTTGCGGCACCATAAAGCGCCCAACTCAACCCTTGGGGCGCCCACCCGAGGGAGGGCGCAGCCCTTCGTCGAACATTCCGCCCTGTTGGTATGTGTCCTCAGTGCAGACGGGCGTGGACGAGGTAGCCCTCGACCGTGGCCTCGCCAAGCGCCTTCAGCGCCTCCAGCCGGTGAAGCCCCTCGATCAGCACGAACCCCTCTCCATCGGCGCGCACCCGGATCGGGGTGCGCTGGCCCTCGGTCAGGATGCTCTCGGCGAGTTCGGTGACCTTCGCCGGGTCAAGCGTCTTCGCCCGCTTCACCGGGACGCGGATACGGTCGATGGGAAAGGCGTTCTTGACCAGCATGGCGGCTTTCTGGAAGGGGCACGCGGCAGCCTAGCAGAATGCCGGGGCGATCACACCCCCACATAGGCCGCGAAATGCGCCGCGTTCGGATGCAGGCCCGCCGCCGGCACCGTCTCGGCCACGCTGCCGCCGGTCATGAAGGCGATGCGGTCGGCCACCGACAGGGCCGCGTCGACCCGCTGTTCGACCAGCACCGTGGCAACGCCGGTCGACTTCAGCGCCACCACCGTGTCGCGGATGAGGGCGATCATCGAAGGTTGCAGCCCCTCGGTCGGTTCGTCGAGCAACAGCACCTTCGGTTCGAGGCACAGCGCGCGGGCAATCGCCAGCATCTGCTGCTCGCCGCCCGAGAGCGTCCGCGAGATCTGCCCCATCCGCTCGCGCAGGCGCGGGAAGAGGTCGAGCACCTTGTCCCGCACGCGGGCATCCCGGGCCCGGGTCATCAGCCCGATCTCGATATTCTCGGCGACCGTCAGGTCGCCGAAGAGCCGCCGGCCCTGCGGCACGTAGCCGATGCCGTGGCGCGGCACCTCGTGGGCGGGCAGGGGGTCGATCCGGGTGCCGTCGAGGTCGATTGTCCCCGCCGTCGCCCGCACCTGCCCCATGATCGTCTTCAGCATCGTCGACTTGCCGGCGCCATTGCGGCCCATGACGCAGAGCACCTCGCCCGCCGCCACCGACAGCGTCAGCCCGCGCAGCACCCGAACCGCGCCGTATCCTGCATCGATGCCGTCGAGCCGCAGCATTCAGCCCCCCAGGTAGGCGGTCTGGACCGCCGCGTTGGCCCGGATCGCCCCGGGCGTACCGGTGGCCAGAACCTCGCCGAAATTCAGGACCGTGATGCGCTGGGCAAGGTCCATGACCACGTCCATATTGTGCTCGATCAGGAGCACGGTCGCCTCCGGCACCACGCTTCGCACGATCTCCTTGAAGGTCTCGATCTCGCCCATCGCGAGGCCCTGCGTCGGCTCGTCGAGGATCAGGAGCTTCGGTTTCAGCGCAAGACCCATCGCCACTTCGAGCAGCCGCTGGTGACCGTAGCTGAGCGTGCCGGCGACCTGATCGGCGCGGTCCTCAAGCCCGACGCGGGCAAGGGCCGCCTCCGTGTCGTCGGCCAGGCGGTGCGAATGGCGGCTTTGCGTGGCAAGGGCCACGTTGTCGAAGACGCTGAGCGATCCGTAGATCTGGGTGATCTGGAACGTATAGGCGATGCCTTCGCGGACACGACGATAGGCCGGCAGCCGGGTGATGTCGCGCCCGTTGAAGCGGATCGTTCCGGACTGCACCGGGATGCGGCCGGACAGGAGGCTGACGAAGGTCGTCTTGCCGGCGCCGTTCGGGCCGATCAGGGCATGGATCTCGCCCTGCGCCAGCTCGAAATCGACCCCGTCCACAGCCTTCAGCCCGTCGAAATGGCGGGTCAGCCCGCGCGCCTGCAGGAGCGTCACGGCAGCCATCGGATCGCCCTTGCCCGAAGCGTGCCGAGGATGCCCTTCGGCGCGAAGAGGATGAGAAGGACAAGTGCCGCTCCGGTGACGAACTGGTGCGCGTCGGTCACCGCACTCGCGTAGTCGATCAGGTAGAACATCAGGAGGGCGCCGAGGAACGGGCCAAGGACCGTGCCCGCGCCGCCGAGAAGCACGTACAGGAGCGGCAGGATCGAGTATTGCACCGAGGCGAGGCTGGCGCCGACATAGCCGAAGAGAAGCCCGTAGGCGGCCCCCGAGAGACCGGCATAAAGGCCCGAGACGGTCAGCGCCGCGAGTTTGACGGTAAAGGGGTTGAAGCCGAGCATCCGGCTCCGCTCCTCGTTCTCGCGCATCGCCACCATGATCCGGCCGAAGGGCGAGCGGACGAGCGCGAGATTGACGAGAAGCGCCACCGCGAAGAGAAGGAGCGCCACGAGATAGCGAGTGCCGTCGTCCGACAGGTCGAGCCCGCCGAGCATACGCGCCGCGCGCGGGATCACGATTCCTTCGTCGCCACGGGTATAGCTGCCGAAATAGAGGATCGTCAGGTAGCCGGCTTGCGCGAACATCAGGGTGACGATCATGAAGGCGACCCCGGCGGTCCTGAGCGCCAGAAGCCCGACCGCGCAGGCCATCGCGCCCCCTGCGAGCACACCGGCGACAAGTGCCGCAGGCGCCCCCGCTCCGGCGTGATAGACCAGAAGCCCCGCCCCGTAGAGCCCGGCCCCGAAGAGAAGCGCGTGGCCAAGGCTGAGAAGCCCGGTGTAGCCGAAGGCGATGTTGTAACCCATCGCGTAGATCGCCAGCACCATGATCCGGGCGATGTTGGTGTGGTGGTAGGCGGGGGCGATGAAATGCGCCGCGAGAAGCGCGGCAAGCACGCCGAGGTGCAGCCAGAGCGCGCGGTCGGCCGTCATGCCATGCGCTTCCCGAAAAGGCCCTGTGGCCGGAACACGAGGACGAGAGCCACGACGAGGGTGGCGATGATCTTGGCCAGCGTCGGCGCGAAGAAGGTGGAGATGACGCCGTCGCTGAGCCCGATCAGCAGGGCGGCGACCAGCGTGCCGCGCAAGGAGCCGAGCCCGCCGATGATCACCACGATGAAGGACAGGAGCAGCGGGTCGCCCCCCATCAGGTAATGCGCCTGCTGGATCGGCACGATCAGCACGGCGGCGATTGCGGCCAGCCCCGCGCCCATCGCGAAGACCCCGGCATAGACCCGGTCGACATTGATCCCGAAGGCGCGGGCGGTGTCACGGTCGATCTGGGTCGCGCGCATCACCAGCCCGGCCCGCGTGTGCTTGAGGATCAGCCATACCGCGAGGAGGACGAGCGCTGCGCCGACAACCACGGCCAGCTTGTAGCCGGAATAACCGAACCACGGCAGCTGGATGCGGAAATTCAGCGGGGCCGGAACCGGCCGCGCGTCCGGGCCGAAGAAGCTCAGGGCCGCCTGTTCGAGGATGTACAAAAGCCCGATCGTCGCGACGATCGTCGCCTCCGGCTCGTAGTTCAGCCGCTTCAGCACGACGGTATCAGCCAAGGCGGCGATGCCGCCGACGATCAGCGGGCAGATCACGAGGGCCACGGCGAAGGAAAGCGCCGGCGGCCCCGGCACCCACTCCGACACGAACCACGCCAGCACCGCACCCAGCATGAAGAACGCGCCATGCGCGACGTTCACCACCCGCATGATGCCGAATACCAGCGACAGCCCCGACGCCGTCAGCGCGAGAACCGCGGCGGTCACCAGGCCCTCCATCAGGGCGAGAAGCAGGAACGGTCCGAAATCCACGGCATTCGGGCGGGGTCACCCCCGCCCGTCCCTTGTGACGGTCAGAAGCTTTGCGTGGTGTAGTCGACCTCGTCAGGGTAGAAGCCATCCTCCATCGCGGTCTGGTGGACACGGGTCAGCCGGCCGCCCTCGACCTTCGAGACCGACTGGAGCCCGAAGGCCTGGTGGGTCTTGCCGTTGAAGACCTTCGGCCCCTGCGGATGATCGTTGCCCTCGGCAAAGCTCACCATCGCTTCCATCGCCTCGACCACCTTCTGCCGGTCCGCCGGCCCCTGATAGCCCGCCGTCGTCATCGCATCGCGGATGACGAAAAGCGTCTCCCAGGCCGAGAACATGTGGGCGTAGGTGGCGATGTCGGCGGGATCGGAGACCGAGGCGCCGGTGTCGTCCACCCCGACCGCCGCGCGGTAGGCGGTTTCGGCCGCGCTCGCGTCGGCCTGCTTGTAGCGCGGGTGGCCTTCCCAGAAATGCGTCCCTTCGAGGAATTCGAGGCCGGGCGAGGCGATGTTCACCGCTTCGAGCGAATCGATGAAGCCGAAGATCTCGGGCCGCGCGCCCGTGCCGTAGAATTCGCCAAGCTCCTTCACGAAGGTCAGGACGGCGGGGCCGACCATGACGTGATAAAGCACCTCGGTGTCCGATGGGATCTGCGGGAAGTAGCGCGTGAACGAGGTCTCGGTCGGCGGAATCGCGATGTGCTTGATCACCTCGCCGCCCTGCGCCGCGACGGCTGCGGTGAAGAAGTCGCGGTGGTCATGGCCGAAGGCATAGTCGGGAAAGACCATCGTGATCTTCTTGCCGAGCGTCGACGTGACCCAGGGCGCCATCGACTGCACCTGGCTTTTCACGTCGGTGATGCCGGGCTGGAGCGTCCAGCGGTTCAGCGCACCCGAGGCGACGTGGTGGCCTTCGGAACAGACGAGATAGGGCACCTTCAACTCACCCGCGCGGGGGGCGGAACCCATGACGACATGCGAGAAGAGCGTGCCGAAGATCAGGTCGCAGCCGGCCTGGCTCGTCAGCTTCTCAACCACCTCGGCGCCGCGCTTGGGATCGGTGCCGTCATCCTCGAAGACGATCTCGACCGGGCGGCCATTGATGCCGCCGGCCTCGTTCAGAGCCGTCAGCGCAGCACCCGCGGTGCGTTCGTACCAACGCCCGTAAGAGGCGCCGATGCCGGTCCGGTGAAGTTGGAACCCAAGCTTGATCGGGGCCGAGGATTGTGCCTGCGTGAAGCGCGGCGCGAGACCTGTTGCGAGAAGCGCGCCGCCGGCGGCCATGCCCTTCAGGATCGTGCGGCGGGAGGGAGTCGGGGTGATCAGTTTGTTCGTCATCAAACGTCTCCGCTGTTGAACCGGCGCGGTTTTTCCGATGCTCCGCGCTCTCGATGGCATTGCTTCTGCCACGGAACAACGAGTCGGGTCGCAATGCAAACCCTTTCTCACGCGCCCGTCGGCGCCGAGAGGAGCCAGAGGCCGAAGACGGTATAGGCGACCATGAGAAGGGTCATCGGCAGATGCGAGCGAAACGTTTGTGTACGTTCGATATTTTCGGAGAGCCGGAAGCTGAGCAGCACGGCGAGAACGTGGGCCGCCAGGATGACCGAAAATTGTGCGGTCCAGATCGCCCAGACGCCCTTTCTCTCGGACAGGAACCCGAACGAGACCCAGTGATCGGGGAGTCCGAGGAGCGCGGCGCCCGAGGCGAAGGGGTCGTTCAGCGCCGCGACGGCGTATTGCCCGTTGGTCAGGAGCGCCACGAGGTAATGGGCGACGTGGTAGCCGGCCGCGATCGGCAGGAAGGCGAGCATGAGCGGCCCCGCCGCGTCGCGAAACCGCGTCCCTTTCGGCAGGCCGAGCCGGATCGCGCCGAGGATGAGGCCGGCGCTCAGCCCCCAGAAGAGGACCAGCGCCACGCTGTTGGTGCCCAGGACGGCGGAGCGGCCGGGAAACTCCAGCGGATTGATCCCGAGCCGCGCCAGCCACCAGAAGGTCTCTGACAGCCCGTCGAAGCTGACCGAGGCGAGGACGAGCGTCACGAAACCGATGGCGGAGGGCGAGAGCGGCGGCAGGCGCAGCACCTGCGCGCCCGGCAGCCCGGCCATGATCGTGACTCGGCGCCCCGAGGTTTCGGTCCAGAGGGGCGCGATCCGCGCGACCATGTCGAAATAGGCGGTCATGAACTCGCCCCGTGCCAGCCAGTCCTCGCCGTCCGCCACCGCGAGGACAAGGATCAGCAGGTAGTAACCTGCGACCGCCCGAGCCAGGACCAGCGGATCGGAGGGCGCGAGCGACACGATCTCGAACCAGGCGAAGGCGAGGTAGCCGGCGACGGCGGGCAGGGATCCCAGCCGCGCAAGGCCGACGGCGCCGTGCCAGCCGATGATCCGGCGGGCCAGCCGGACCGGGCCGGTCCAGGGCTCGATATCGCGCCAGAGGTGGCCGAAGAGAACCGAGCCGAGCGTAAGGCCGACCCAGATCACCGTCCAGACCGTCAGCGGCAGCAGGTTTTCCAGGGGGTCGCGCGTGCCCCAGACCCCGACGGCGACAAGCGCCCAGAGAAGGGCGGCCCCGATCCAACTCGTCACGCTCCGGGGCAGAAGAACCGGCCGGTCGAACAGGCGGCGGGCGGCGAACCCCGGAAGCCGCCCTGCAAAGAGCGCGAGAAGGGCGGTCAGCGCCACGGCGGCGCCGGCGCCGATCAGGTAACCGCCGGTCGGCAGCGTGAGGATGACCATGCGTTCGCTGGCATGGGCATGGACCGCGCCGGGCAGGAGAAGGAGGGGGACCAGCCAGAGGCCGCGCATCAGCGCAGCCCGTCCTCGCCCTTGATGTCCCAGGTTTCGAGCCCGCCCATGCGGCTGTGCACCCGCGGCCCCTTGGCCATGACGAGCGCGAAGACGATCTCGTCCGGTTTCGGCCCGTCTGGCACGCTCACCGTCATCGCATCGAAATGGCTGCGAACGTAGGAGGCATTGAGATGCGTGAGCGGCAGGTCGATCGCGGTGCCAAGGCCGCCGACCTTCTTGGTCGAGGGCACGATCGCCTTCGGATCGCCGAGGATGGCCCGCATCCCGTAGCCGCCCGGCGCATGCCAGAGCGCGCCATGCTCAAGCTCTCCCGCGGCGCCGACGATAGCGCCCTTGCCGTAGGCGTCGATGCCCTCCTTGCCGCCGAGCGCGGCGATGAGCTTTTCGCACATCGTCACGGCGAGCGGCTTCAGATCCTCCATCGCGGGCTGGAGATCGGGCTCGTAGCGCCCCGCGAACGGGTTCGACACGACCGCGAGCACCGCCCCGCGCCGGCGCGGCGTCGGGGCGTCCTGCCCGCCGTCATGGTGGATCTCGTCGAGAACGAGGGATAACTTGCGCAGGCGAAACACGGGCACGGGCGGCGCTCCTTCTCAGGTCGCGGGAACCATGCCGCAATCGGTTCGGGGCCGCAATATTCCAGTTAGTGCCTGCGGCGGAGTCGCATCGGATCGTTCTGGGAGGCGGAGGCCGTTGTTGCAGAACTCTGGCCCTCAAGGATTCACATTGTGAATCCATGCGGTTAGACGGGCGGCACGAGCAAGCCATCACCCGCCCGCTACCGCATGACGAACTGGTCCAGCTACAATGCGGCGCTGAAGAAGCGCGGCGCGCTGCTGATCCGGTTGGACAAGGAGATGGCCTGGCACGCGCCGCATGAGGGCCGACCGGGGCGCCCGCCGGTGTTCTCAAGCGCAGCCATCCAGGTCTGCTTGTCGGTCA
>NCEA01000001.1 GCA_002280515.1 Rhodobacterales bacterium 32-67-9 | reverse complement strand
GGTCGGCGTCGAAGGCGATGCGCAATTCCTCGCGGCTGACGCTGAAGGAATCGTCGAACACCGCGCGGTTGGTGATGTCGAGCCCTTCGGCGGTCTGGAACTGCGTCGCGACAAGCCAGTCAGACGCGGTGCCGTCAAGCCCGGAGGCGGCGGAGAACTGGCCGAGGTCGCTTTCCCGGAAGACCCGCCCCGCCGTCACCCCGAGCGACCATCCCTTCGGGTCGTAGCGGGTCCACGACAGGCCGACGTTCAGGCGCTGGCCAAGCTCGTGCCGGTCGGCGCCGGGAAAGCGGTTGAACCCGAAGAGGTTGCCTTCGTCAAAATTCACGATCTGGCTGTCCTCGTTCGGGACCGTGTCGGTGCTGTCGGGGCTCCAGACCAGCTGCACGACGGGCTCCAGCACATGGGTGGCGCCGCCCCGTGAGGCCGGTCTGACCCAGGGCCAGCGAAGCTCGATCGCGGCGGAGGGGGTCAGCCGGGTGACGGTGCCGGGAAAGGCCGCGTCCTCGCTGATCGCGTAGAAATCGGCCGTCACCTCGGTGGCGCCCGAAACGACCATGCCGTTGCCCAGCACCCAGTTGCGTCGCCAGTCGAGCGTGGCGGTCGCGCGGCTGAGGTCGCGACCGTCGGTCACGCCGTCGCCATTGGCGTCGATCGCGACCGAGGAGGACCGGCGCTGGCTGTGCAGGTCGAAGCTGAACTGTCCTTCGCCGCCGAGATAGCGCGGCGTGAACCGGCGCTGGATGGTGAGGTCGCCGACCAGCACCGGCAGGACCGAGTTGTCGTCGCCCGCGCGGATTGACCAGTAGCGGAAGATCCGCGCGTCGATATGTTCGTTGCGCCGCGTCCGGGTGACCGAGACGCCGCTTGCCAGCCGGTCGATGTCGTCGATGCCGTAGTCGAGGAGATAGGCGTCGTCGCTCACGGCCTCGATGGCGAAATCGAGCTTGAAGTCGCGGGGCAGGTCGAATTCGCCGGTCGCGAAGAGATAGCCTCGGGTCTCGTCCGGCAAGAGGTCGTCGCGGGTCAGCGCCCCATTGACCTCGACCGAACCGGTGCGGAACGCCTCCCGGTAGCGGAATTCGAGCGTGCGCGTCTTGCTGGCCGAGATATAGGGCGTCAGCGTCAGGTCGCGGCTGTCGCCGATGGCGAAGAAATATGGCAGTTTGAGGCCCGGCCCCAGCGCAGTGGTGGTCCGGAAGCGCGGCATGAGAAAGCCGGTCGCGCGTTTCAGCGTCGGGTCCGGCATCCTGAGGCGCGGCACGTAGAAGATCGGCAGACCGGCGACGCGGAACTGCGCATGGTCGAAATAAAGCTGTCGCTCGCGTTGGTCATGGACCACCCGGCGGGCGCGGATTTCCCACAAGGGTGTCGGGTTCGACGGGCAGACCTGGCAGGACGAGGCGACGACACGGCTGAGCCGGGTGAAGCGCCCGTCGATCCGCGCCAATTCGGTTGCCGCGATCTGCAACTGGTCGTCGAGTACCATGCGGGCGCCGCTGAGGATGCCGTTCGTCAGGTCGCGCGACAGTTCGGCGGAATCGGCCAGCACCACGGTCCCGGTGCCGTCGACGAGTCGGCGACCAGCGTCGCGGCGTCCTGCGCCAGCGCCGGCAGGGCGAGAAGCCAGAGGGCGAGGGTAGCGATCAGCCGGCGCATTCAGCCCTCCTCAAGGTGCAAAAGCAAGGTCAGCGACAAAAGAAGCGCCGCGACCGGCGGGCTCCAGGCTGCGAGGAGGACGGGGATCTGGCCGTTTTCGCCGAGCACTTGGGCGAAGTTGCGCAGAAGGAAGATCGCGAAGCCCGAGACCACGGCGAGAAGCACCATGATCCCGGTCCTGCCCGAACGGGCGTGGCGCATGGTGAACCCCGCGCCGACCAGCACCATCGCGGCAAGAAGCAGCGGCAGCGCAAGTTCCATCTGGAACCAGACATTGTGCTTGCGCGCCGAAAAGCCGGCCCGCTCCAACCCCGAGATGAAGGCCGGCAGGTCCCAGATCGGCACGGTCGAGGGCGTGCCGAAACTGTCTCGGATCTGGTCGGCGGTCAGTTCGGACGGCAGCCGCATCGTGTCGTGCCGCACCGCCTCGCGTTCGGGGTTGCCACCCGGCACGAAGCTCCATTCCTTCGCGTCGGTCAAAAGCCAGGCCCCGTCGGTCAGCGTCGCCTCGGCTGCTTCGACGCGGGCGATGGGGCCGCTCGCCTCGGCGAAGGCGACGAACGTCGTGTCGTAAAGCACGGTCCCGTCGAAATTCGACCGCGCCGCGCGGATCACGGTCTGGCCCTCGGGCCCGCCCTGGCGCAGCCAGAGCCCCTCGCGGGTGACGGACAGCACATTGCCATCGCCGAGCTTGTGCTGGTTGGCGCGCACCTCGTAACGCTTGGACGTGCCTGCGACGATGGGGTTGAGGACGGCGACGGCGACTGCGCCGACGAGCAGCGTGGCGACGAGCGGTGCGACGAGCATCCTGAGAGCGGAGCGGCCGGCGGCGCGGATCACCACGAGTTCGGACGACCGGGCAAGGGCAAGGAAGAGCGCGATCGAGGCGAGGATCACGATCATCGGCAGGATCCGGTAGACCGCCTGCGGCGTGTTCAGCGCGGCCAGTTCGGCGGCGGCACCAAGGCCGAGGTCGGCGCTGGCGAAACGGCGGATCTGCTCGATCATGTCGATGAGGTAGAGCAGCACGAAGAAACCGCCGAAGACCATTGCCAGCGTGGCAAGGAAGCGCCGCGCGATATAGAGCGAAAGCGTCATGACGCCACCGCCGAGGCCAGTCCGTGCCGGACCCGGCGCACCCGCCCCGCCATGGTCAGGAACAGCGCGGTCAGCGCCAGCCCCGCGACGATCGGCGCATAAAGCACCGGCCAGAGCGCCGCGCGCCCGGTCACGAGGCTCGTCGCGCCGTTCGCGAGGAACTGGACGAAGACCAGAAGCCCGACGGCAAGCCCGATCTGGCGCCAGAGGCCGAAGCGGCTGAACCCGCCGGTGAGAAGTGTCGAAAACCCGATGAGCGCCGCGACGAGGGCGAGGAACGGCTGCGAAAGCCGGCCGTGACCTTCGAGGAGCATCTCGCTCCGCGTCGTGCCCAGCTTTTCTGCCGCGGCGTCGTCGGATCGCAAAAGGGTCAGTGTCGGCATCTCCTCCACCGACGGTGGCCGCTCCGCGCCGGCGCCGATCAGCGCGCCGATATCGTAGGAGAAATCGGCGAACCGCGTGACCGCGAGCGCCGCGGTCGTACCGTCGAGGATCTGGGCCATGCCGTCGAACATCACCAGCTTGGGGCCGTCCTCGCTTTTCACCAGAAGCGCGCGTTCGGCGGTGTGGATCGTGCTCTTGTCGGCCATGCGCGCATCGGCGAGGAAGATGTCCTGCAATTCGCCGAGGGGCGTGATCTTGCGGATATAGAAGGTGATTCCGTCGGCCGGATGCAGGAAGGCACCCTCGGTCAGGAACCGCGCCGCCACGTTCTCGGCGATCTCGCCACGCCGTTCGGACAGCTTGGCGCGGCTCGCCGGCACCAATACATGCATGAGGATCGCCATCATCAGCGTGACGATGAGGCCGAAATAGACAACCGGCCGGGCGAGGCGGAACGGCGAGAACCCGGTCGCAGACATCACCACAAGCTCGCTTTCCGCCGAGAGCCGGTTGGTCACGTAGACCGAGGCGACGAAGGCGGCGACGGGCAGGACGAGCCGGATCACGTTCGGCAGGGTGAGCGCGGTGAATTCAAGGAACACCCAGGCCGACTGCCCGTCCGAAATGAGCTGGTCGAAGAGCGCGACCGCCCGGTTGATCCAGTAGACCGAGACGAGGATCAGCGCGAAGAAGCCGAAGAGCATCATCAGCTGCGACAGCAAATATCTGTCGAATTTCGACACCCTGTCTCACTCCTGTCTGCCTCGGCCCCATCCCTAGCCGAAACCGGCGGTCGGGAAAACTCATATCTGGCCAAGGGCCGGGGTGGGCGGTAGGGTCCGGCAAAACCATGCCGGAGACAAGCCATGACAGCGCCGCTGACCGTTCACTTTGCCAGGACCGAGTTCGATCCCCTGATCGGCGCCGCAGGGCGGGTCGCGCTTATGGTCGGGCCGGACGGCAAGCTCGGCGCGGTGGCCAGGCGGCTTGACCGTGCGACGCGCGGCGCGATCCGTCGGGCGCTGGAGGGCAAGGCCTGGGACAAGCTGAAGACCGGCGAGGCGCTCGACCTCAGCTATCCCTCCGGGCTCACGGCGGAGGCGGTGCAACTCGTGAAGCTGCCGCGCCGCGCTACCGTCGCCGAGGCGCGCAAGGCCGGGGCCGCGATCGGCCGGGCGCTGGGCGAGGCGGGTGCCGTCGTGTTGGCCGCAAACCATCCGCGCGCCGCCGACATTGCCTTCGGCCTGACGCTCCGGGCCTATGACTTCTCGCTCTACCACACCGCCGACACACCGGCGAAGGGGCCGGTGACGATGCTCGTCGACGATCCCGAGGCGGTGGCGGACAAGGCCGCCCCGCTGACGGCGCTGGCCGAGGGCGTCTGCTTCACCCGCGACCTGGTGAACGAACCGGCGAACGTGCTGACCACCAGCGATTTCGCCGACCGCCTCGTCGCGATGCGCGAGATCGGGCTCGAGGTCGAGGTGCTGGAGGAACCGGCGCTGGAAAAGCTCGGGATGCGGGCGCTTCTCGGTGTGGGGCAGGGCTCCGAAAGCCCCTCCAAGGTCGTGGTGATGCAGTGGACGGGCGGCAAGAAAGGCGATGCGCCCTTCGCGCTGGTCGGCAAGGGCGTGGTCTTCGATACCGGCGGCATCTCGATCAAGCCCTCCGCGGGTATGGAGGAGATGACGATGGACATGGGTGGCGCCGGCGTCGTCGCGGGCGTCATGCGGACCCTGGCGCTCCGCAAATCGAAGGCAAACGTCGTCGGCCTCGTCGGACTGGTCGAGAACATGCCGGACGGGCGGGCGCAGCGGCCGGGTGATATCGTGCGCTCGATGAAGGGTGACACGATCGAGGTCATCAACACCGACGCCGAGGGGCGGCTCGTCCTCGCTGACGTGCTCTGGTACGCGCAGGAGCGGTTCAAGCCCACCGGCATGATCAACCTCGCCACGCTGACCGGTGCGATCATCGTCGGGCTCGGCCACGAGAATGCCGGGGTCTTTTCCAACGACGACACGCTGTGCGCCGCCTTCCTCAAGGCGGCGGCGGCCGAGGGAGAGGGCGCCTGGCGGATGCCGATGGGGCCGGCCTATGACGCGATGCTGAAGTCGCGGCTTGCCGACATGAAGAATTCCTGCGGCCGGCCGGCCGGCTCGATCACCGCGGCGCAGTTCCTCAGGCGATTCGTCAGGGACGAGGTGCCGTGGTGCCATCTTGACATCGCCGGGGTGGCGCTGCCGCCGAAGGAAACCACGCTGGCGCCGAAGGGGGCGACCGGCTGGGGGGTGATGGCGCTCGACCGGCTGGTGCGCGACATGCTGGAAGGCTGATGGGCGCCGCGCTCTTCTATCATCTGACCCGCTCGCCCCTGGAGGCGACGCTGCCGCTTCTCCTCGCGAAATCGTTGCAGGCGGGCTGGCATGTCGTGGTGCGCGGCACCGACGCGGCGCGGCTGGACTGGCTCGACCAGAAGCTCTGGCAGGGCGGCGACGAAAGCTTCCTGCCGCATGGGGTCGCGGGCGGCAGGCATGACGCCGACCAGCCGATCCTGCTGACCACCGGGACCGGCATCCCGAACGGCGCGCAATGCCTGATGGCGGTGGACGGGGCCGAGGTGACGGCCGGCGACTGCGCCGGGCTGGAGCGGGTCTGCATCCTCTTCGACGGCAACGACCCGGCCGCGCTCGACCAGGCGCGGGGACAGTGGAAGGCGCTGACCGGCGCCGGGATCACCGCGCAATACTGGAGCGAGGAGGGCGGCGGCTGGCAGAAAAAGGCGGAGAATGGGGGGTGAGCGAAGATCGTTTGGCCCGACCTGGCCTGCAAAGCACCGACGCACAGAGCGCAAGCCTCGCGCACCCCGGCAAGCCGGACACCGGCAGGACGCTTCGCTACGACAACGCGAAGGGAATGCTTATCCTGCTGGTGATATGGGGCCACTTGATAGAAGTGGCGACGTTTTCCGACCGTATCGCTTCCGCCGTCTATGCCGGAATCTACCTATTCCATATCCCTGCCTTTGCGATGATCAGCGGAATGGTCGCGCGGCCGGCCCCTGCCGGCACCACACTCGATCGGATTGCGCGCTCGCTGCTGTTTCCGCTGGTGATCTATCAGCTGGCCTACTGGCCATTTCTGGCGAAGCTGGCGCCGGAGCGCGTCGGCGGTCTTCTGACGCCGCATTGGATCCTCTGGTTTCTCGCCAGTCTCGCGGCGTGGCGCGCCATGTTTCCGCTTTTCGCGCGTTTGCAGCCAGCCGTGTCGATCCCGCTGGCGATCATCATCGCACTTGCGGCCGGATACGTCGATGGCGTGGACCGAACGCTGAGCCTGTCTCGGACCTTGGTCTTCTTTCCGGCGTTCCTGTCGGGATACTGGATTGCAAAGAGCGTACCCGGGATCGGAACGAGGACATTCGTCTGGGCTGCAGGTCCACTCCTGCTGCTTGCCGGGATGGCATCCTTTGCCGGCTATGCCGGCTGGGATCTGTCACTGCTCTACGGAAGCAGCCCTTATGCGGCCTTCGCGCAGGGACAGGTTCCTGCCGCACTGATACGGGTGGCAACCATCACCTCTGGGGGGCTGGCCGCGGTTCTGTTCATCCTGCTAGCGCCGGTTGGACCGGGCCTTCTGACACGTCTTGGCCGGGCCACGTTGCCGATCTACCTGATGCACGGATTCGTCGTCGTGATCTTCTGGAAACTGACCTCGGTCGAGGACTTCGCGTCGACGCCGGCGTTTCTCGCATTTTGCGGCTGTATCGCGGTGATCAGCGGAATCGGGCTGCTGTTCGCAGTGGAAGCGTGGCGGTCGGTGCGCCGCCGGACCCTCAACGCCTCAGGATCAGCCGGTCGCGCGTGAAGGTGACCTCGTGGCGGCCGAGGTAGCTCATCCCCAGAAGAGAAGTGTCAAGCGCGCCGCCGTTTACCACCGCCGGCACGTTGGTATCGGTGAGACCGCCCAGCGACAGCGTACCGAGGCGCACCGGCGCCGTCTCCACCGGGCCGTTCGCCGTCATCGCAGTGCCGAAGTAGTTGAGTGTTGCCGGGTTCAGCCCGACCCGCTCCGCATCGCGCTCGGTCAGCACGATGTCGGAGGCGCCGGTATCGACGACGAAGAGCACCTTCGTGCCGTTCACCTCCGCCGTCAGATAGAAATGACCGTCCTCGGCCACCGGCACTTCGAGCGTGTCGCCGCGCACCACCGCCTCGGTCGGTAAAGCGCCGCGCCTGATGTCGCCCCAAAGGCCCGAGATCGCAATGGTCTTGCCAAGGTTGCGGCGGCTCTCCATCAGGAAATAGCCGCCGACGACGGCGAGCAGCAGCACCAGATAGACGAGGCGGGGAAGATCGTTTGAATCCATGGCTCAGAGGAGCCCGGTGCCCTTGATGCCGTCAAGCACGAACTGCACCGAGAGTGCCGCCAGAAGCATGCCGAGAAGCCGGGTGATGACCACGATCCCGGTGCGGCCGAGGGCACGCTCGATCAGCCCGGCGGCAAGGAAGAAGAGAAAGGCGCAGGCCACGACCGCGATCATCACGCCGTGGATGGCGAGGGTATGGGCAAGCCCCGTTGCGGGCGAGTTGTTGACCAGCAGGATCATCGTGGTGAAGGCGCCGGGCCCCGCGATCAGCGGCGTGGCGAGCGGAAACACCGACGGGTCGTGGTGCGGATCGGCATGCTGGCCCTCGCGCCGCTGGGTGCGCCGTTCGAAGAGCATGTCGAGCGCGGTGACGAACAGAAGGATGCCGCCGGAGATGCGGAAGGCCGGCATCGAGATGCCGATCACGCTCAGGATCTTGTCGCCGAGCAGCCCGAAGAGCGTCATCAGCGCGATGGCGACGACGCAGGCGCGCAAGGCCACCGCGCGGCGCTGCGCGACATCCATCCCTTGCGTCAGCGCAACGAAGAGCGGCGCCAGCGCGATCGGGTCGATGATCACGAAGAGCGTGACGAAGGCGGTTATGTAGAATGCCGGTTCCAAACCCTCACGCCTCCGCCGCTTCGAGCTTTTCCGCCGCCGCGAGCCACAATGCCTCGGCCCGGTCGAGCGCCTCCATCACCTCGGCATATTTCTTCTGCCAGACGACCGCCTCGCCGGGGCGCTCGTAAAGCTCGGGGTCGGCCAGCTTCACCGCAAGCTTGTCGCGCATCTCGTTGAGCTTGGCCAGCCTTTCCTCGGACCGCCGCAGGTCCGACTTCAGCGCCAGCACCGTGTCGCGCGACGGGCGCGGCGGCTTGTCCTTCGGCTTCTCGGGCGCCTTGTCGGCGTCGTCGCCGGCCAGGAGTTCCTTGCGGTAGCTGTCGAGATCGTGCGGATAAGGCGCCACCGCGCCGCCTTTCACCAGCCAGAGCCGGTCGGCGACGAGGCCGAGCAGGTGCATGTCGTGGCTGACGAGGATCACCGCGCCGGAATATTCGGTCAGCGCCTCCACCAGAGCCTCGCGGCTTTCGATGTCGAGGTGGTTGGTCGGCTCGTCGAGGATCAGGAGATGCGGCGCGTCGATCGTTGCCAGAAGAAGCGAGAGCCGCGCCTTCTGTCCGCCCGAAAGCCGGCCGACCACGGTGTCGGCCTGATCGGCGCCAAGCCCGAAGCCCGCGAGCCGCGCCCGGAGCTTCGGCTGCCCCTCGGCCGGCCGGAGCCGCAGGATGTGCTGGAGTGGTGTCTCGTCGAGATAAAGCTCGTCGACCTGATGCTGGGCGAAATAACCGATCCGGAGTTTAGATGACCGCACCACCTTGCCGGCGCAGGGCGCGAGCTTGCCGGCCAGAAGCTTCGAGAGCGTCGACTTCCCCTCACCGTTGCGGCCAAGAAGCGCGATCCGGTCGTCCTGGTCGATCCTCAGGTCGAGGTGGCGCAGCACGGGCGGGCCGTCATAGCCGACGGCGGTGCCCTCCATGGTGATGATCGGCGGCGACAACTGCTCGGGCTCGGGGAAGGTGAAGATCACCTTCTTCGCCTCCTCCGGCGCCAGGATCGGCGTCATCTTCTCCAGCATCTTCACCCGGCTCTGCGCCTGCACGGCTTTCGAGGCCTTGGCCTTGAACCGGTCGACGAAGCTTTGCAGATGGGCGCGGCGCGCCTCCTGCTTCTTGGCCTCGGCGGCCTGCGCCGCGCGCAGGGCGGCCCGCTGGCGGGCGAAGTGGTCGTAAGGCCCCGACCAGAGCGTGAGCTTGCGGTTCTCCAGATGCAGGATCGCCCCCACGGCGCGGTTCAAAAGCCCGCGGTCATGGCTGACGATGATCACCGTATGGGGATATTTCGCGAGATAGCTTTCGAGCCAGAGTGCGCCCTCAAGATCGAGATAGTTCGTCGGCTCGTCGAGGAGAAGAAGGTCGGGTTGCGCGAAAAGCACGCCCGCCAGCGCCACCCGCATCCGCCAGCCGCCGGAAAAGTCCGAACAGGGCCGCGCCTGCGCCTCGGTGTCGAAGCCGAGGCCCTTGAGAATCGCCGAAGCGCGCGCCTCCGCCGACCAGGCGTCGATATCGGCAAGCCGGTGCTGGATCTCGGCGATCCGGTGCGGATCCTGCGCGCTTTCCGCCTCCGCCATCAGCGCCGCGCGCTCGGTATCGGCGGCGAGCACCGTATCGAGAAGCGAGGTCGCGGACGACGGCACCTCCTGCGCCACGCCGCCGATCTTCGCCCGCGCCGGCATCGCGATCTCGCCACCCTCGAGCGCCAACTCGCCCCGGATCAGCCGGAAGAGCGTGGTCTTGCCGGTGCCGTTCTGGCCGACGAGGCCGACCTTGTGGCCGGTCGGGACAACGGCCGAGGCGCCCTCGAAAAGGGGGCGGCCTTCGACCGAATAGGTGATGTCGGAAATCCTGAGCATGGCGGGGCGCATAGCAGAGGCGCCGGGGCTGCGAAAGCACTCCCGGCTTCATCTTGCCGGAAATATCCCCGCCGGAGGCATCCGCCCCCGCCGCCCGCGCCACCTTTTCAATCCTGCGCCGCCATGCTAGCAGGCGCCCCGAACCGATACCGAACCGAAACCGAACCGATACGCGGCCCGGCCGCACCAGATCAGAGGCATAAGACATGGCGACCGAACGCACGCTTTCCATCATCAAACCCGACGCGACCCGCCGCAACCTGACCGGCAAGATCAACGCCAAGTTCGAGGAAGCGGGCCTCAGGATCGTCGCGCAGAAGCGCATCCACCTCAGCCTCGCCCAGGCCGGCAAGTTCTACGAGGTCCACAAGGAGCGGCCCTTCTACAGCGAGCTCTGCGAATTCATGGCCTCCGAGCCGGTCGTGGTGCAAGTTCTCGAAGGCGAGAGCGCCATCGCGAAGAACCGCGAAGTGATGGGCGCCACCAACCCCGCCAACGCGGCCGACGGCACGATCCGCAAGGAATTCGCCCTCTCGGTCGGGGAAAACTCGGTCCACGGCTCCGACGCACCGGAAACCGCCGCGGTCGAGATCGCCTATTTCTTCTCGGGCCTCGAACTCGTCGGCTGACACCGGACGGTTCCGCGCCTCCGGGGCCGCACTCCCTTCGGGCTCAACCCGGCCGCCTGGCGATAAGCCCGATCTCGTCGAGGACCGCGTCCAGCCGGGCGCGGTCCTTGTCTTTTGAGGGCGTGGCGGCGGCGCTTGCCTTCAGCGCGTCGAAACTCTTGCGCAGGGCGGCCTTCTCGGCGCCCTGGCAATCATTCCAGGGCCGGCCCTGAAGGCCCATGACCAGAACGTAATAGCCGATGAAATGCGGTCGCGTGCCCGCTTGCAGGAGCTTCAGATAGGCCGCGTCCGCCCCGAGCGCGCGCAACTCCTCGGCCGAATGGATGCCGGCGCGGGCGAAGGCTGCCTCCGAGGCGGGGCCGAGATTGGGGATGGTCGAGACGGGGTCGGACATCGGGGCTCCCTGCGGAGCCTCAGACTAGCCGTCCCGATCCGGGGCGAAAAGGCTCAGATCGAGGCCCAGTCGCTGAAATGGGTCGCCTGCATCTGCTCCGAGGCGGTTTCCGCCACCTGGGAATTCTGCTTGCGGCGTTGCGGGGCGTCCTCGCTCTGCCCTTGCTGCGTCTGACGGCGCGGCTGTTCGGAGCCGGCATTCATCTGCTTCGGCAATTCCATCGGTCTCTTCCTTCCCGGGCGGCCCTCGAGGGCCGCGTCAACAAACCTGTCCTCAGGCCATACTCACACGTGACGGTGGTTTTGGCGCGGCGCAAATAGGGCCGCCGTTCGACACCGTCAAGTGATTCTGCTCCCGGCCCGCCGATCCGCCAAGCCGCGTCGCGGCATTCCGCTGGATTGCGAGTCCTTATGGCAACAGTTTGCGGATGAAGACCGGGGAAAAGTTACGAATGCGAAACAGGATTGGGCGACAACCCGCCAGCGTCGCAATGCAGGGTTGTGCCTTGGGACTCAGTCGCGAAAGGCGGCGGCGAAGGGTTCCGGCAGGTCGAAGTCCTGGAGCGCCCGCGCCCGCGCCCCGGCCGACATCTTGCGCGCGGTCTTGGCCACGATTCGCTCCAGCGCCTCGGCGTCGCGCCCCTCGGCGAAGGGCTGGAAGTACCAGCGCAGGAAGGTGAAGCAGATCACATCCTCGAGCGCCTGCACCTCGGGGTCGCGCTTGATGCCTTCCTTGCGGATCATCCGCCCGACGCGCTCCACGCTTTCGGGCCCGTAGCCTTCGGCCGCCATGATCTCGCCCACCCGGCGGGCATGGAAGGCGCCGAGGTCGCGGCGCCAGGCGAGGTAGCCCTCGCGTCCTTCCGGATAGTCGGAGCGCCGCGAGGTCCATCGTTCGATATGCTGACCGCGCGCGGCGATCCGGACGTCTTCGGAGGCCTCCGGGACCAGAAGCTCCAGCTCCGCCGTCATCCGCTCGCCGTAAAGCAGCGCGGCGGGGGCGCCTTCGCTCCGGTCGGGATCGGCGGCGTTGGCGGCATCGATGGCGGCGAGGGTGCGGGCAAGGCGGGTCATGGCGGTCCTTTCGGCGGTTGCCGCGACGGTGCCCCGGCGGCCAGGAACCGTCAAGCCATCGCGGCGCGGATCGCGGCAAGGGTGCGACGGACGAGTGCGCCGGCCTCCGCCGCATCGCCGGCCTCGCCGTAGCAGCGAAGCTCCGGCGCGTTGCCGGAGGGCCGCAGATGCACAATGGCGCCCGAGGCGAAGCGGATACGGAGCCCGTCGGTCGTGTCGATGCCGGCTTCCGGGCCGAGGTCCGCGAAGAAGCGCCCACGTTCCGTGGCGTCGTCGGTCAGCCGCCGGACGAAGGCCTGCGAGGCTTCGGTCGCCACGTTTTCCAGCCGGTCGCTGGCGGTGCGCCCCTCCGGCAGCGCCGCGACAAGGCTGGCAAGCGGTCGGCCGGTGCGGGCGGCCTCGGCAAGGGGGACGAGGATCGGCAGCAGCGCATCGCGGGTGAGGAGCGGGGCGAGCGGGCCGGTGGGGCCGGCAGCATCGAACCCGAGAAGGAAGCCGCCATTCGCCTCGAACCCGACGGTGCGGGCCGAGGGGTCGTGCATCCGGGCCTCCATCGCGGCAATCACATGGGGCGAGCCGATGCGGGTGCGCGCCACCTCTGCGAAACGCCCCGTCGCCTCGATCATCGTGTTGGAGGAGACCGGCGTCACCACCGTCCGCGCCCCGAGCGCGAGCGCTGTCAGCGTGCCGAGGATGTCGCCGGGGATCACCGCGCCCTCTGCGTCGGCCACCAGCGGCCGGTCTGCGTCGCCATCGGCAGAGACGATCGCGTCAAGCCGATGTTCCGCCGCCCAGCCGGCAAGCCGGGCGCGGGTCGCGTCGTCCACCGCCTCGGTATCGACCGGGACGAAGATGTCGGACCGGCCGAGCGGCACCACCCCGGCGCCAAGGCGGGCGAGAAGGTTGCAGAAGAGGTCGCGGGCGACCGTGGACTGCTCATAGACCCCGATCCGCAGCCCGGAAAGCGCGGCCTCCCCGAAGGCGTCGCGGTAGCGGTCGGCATAGGCGGGAAGGGCGGTGTCGCAGGGTTCGGGCGTGGCGGCGGGGGCGGCGGTGTCGCCGGCATAGGCGGCAAGGATCGCGGCCTCGTCGGCCTTGGTGATCTCGCCCTTCGCAGAATAGAACTTCAGCCCGTTGCGGTCGGCGGGGATATGGCTGCCGGTGACCATGATCGAGGGCGCCCCCCCGGTCATCGCCGCCAGCGCCAGCGCCGGGGTCGGCAGTTCGCCGCAGTCGCGCACCCGAAGCCCCTGTTCCAGCGCCGCCGCCGCCACCGCGCGCGCGATCCGCGCCGAGGAGGGGCGCAGATCGCGGCCGATCATCAGGAGGCCGCGATGCGGCACCGCCGCCAGAAAGGCGCGCGCGTAGCCGGCGCAAAGCCCGTCCGTCAGCTCGCTCACCAGCCCGCGCAACCCGCTCGTTCCGAATTTCGGTGCCATATCCGCCGCTTTTTCAACTCCTTAGCGCCGAGGATTGTGACAGATCGGCGGCGGATGTCGAGCCTGCCGGCGATAACCGAGATTGATCGTGGCAGGCGGTTGGGCGTAGCCTGAACCTGACGGGGCCGGTGCCGCAACGGATTTGGGCGGCGGCGGTGGATTTGAGCTCGGGGATTCTTGCGCGCCGGGTCCGCGTTGGCGGCGAAACAGGGTGAAATGCGCACGAGGCGAAAAATTGTTTCCGGCCCCCGGCCAATTCCGCGCGCATTGCGGCGCGGGGTCGCTATGGCGCAACGCTCCGTCTATTGTCCGCCCATCACTGCGGTGCGCCGCGCCGATTCATTCATGGATTTCGCATGAACGCAAAGACCCTTTCGATCCTCGCCGCTGTCTTCCTCGCCCTTCTCGGCACCTTCCTTGTCGGGATGTGGACGACCTACAAGGAATGGTGGCCCTGGCAGAAGGTCGCCGAGGCGCAGACCGCCTGGCGGTCGTTCCGGGCGACCGGGCTCTTCCTCCAGCAGGATACCTATGCAAGGCGCAAGGCCGACGTACCCGACGAGCGCCACGTGATCCACGACGCGGCCGCCGCGATGCCGGGCTACTGGGTGATCAACCGCTTTGACGGGCCGACCCAGACCTATCACCTCGACCTTCTGGACGAGGCCGGCACCGTGGTGAACACGCGGCCCATCGACTATTCGCGGATCAAGGAGGGCGGCAGCCCGGGCGAATTCGCGCATATCGCGACGATGCTGCCGGACGGCTCGGTCCTTGTCGTCTGGGACGACGCGCCGGGGATGGCGCGGCTCGACGCCTGCGGCGATCCGGTCTGGGCCAAGACCGACCAGATCTACCACCATTCGATCGAACGCGGGGTGGACGGCTACTGGACCTGGCAGTCGGCGATCTGGAACGGCGGCGAGGACCAGCGGATGATCCGCTTCGATCCCGAGACGGGCGATATCCTCGAATCGATCGACCTCATCGACGACGTGATCGCGAAGTCGCCCGCCGACCGGCTGGCGATGGTGATCCCCGAGGACTACAAGTTCGACCGCACCATCCAGTACGGCGACCGGGCCGACCTCTTCCACCCGAACGATCTGGAGGAACTGATGCCGGAGATGGCGGCGGCCTTCCCGCAATTCGCGGCGGGCGACCTCCTGATCTCCAACCGCAATATCGACCAGTTGGCCGTGATCGACCGCAAGACGGGGGCCGTCAAATGGGCGCAATACGGGCCCTGGCAGCACCAGCACGACGCCGATTTCCAGCCCGACGGCACGATCACGGTCTTTTCCAACAATACCGACCGCTTCCGATCGTCCATCATCCAGGTCGATCCGAAGACGGGCCAGGCGCGCGACCTGTTCGAAGGTACGGGCCTCAGCTTCGACAGCTTCATCATGGGCAAGCACCAGCACCTGAGGAACGGCAACTGGATGATCACCTCGACCATCCAGGGCCGGGTGATGGAGGTGACGCCGGAGGGGCGGATCGTGCGGGAATACAACAATATCCTCGACGATACCTACAACACGCTGGTGCTTTATTCCGAGCAGTTGCCGCCGGGCTACCTGACTACGGTGCCGCAATGCGCGAAATGACCGGGGAGGGCGTGCGATGAGCGGGACGATCCTTCCGGTGATCCTCTGCGGCGGCACGGGGACGCGGCTCTGGCCGGTCTCGCGCGAGGGGATGGCCAAGCAGCTTTTGCCCATCGTCGGCGACGAGACACTGTTGCAGATGACGCTCCGCCGGGCGGCGGGGCCGGGTTTCGCGGAGCCGATGGTGATCGGGTCGCATGCCGTGCGCTTCACCATCCGCGACCAGGTCGAGGCGGTGGCGCCGAAGGCCCGCGTCGTGATCGAGCCGGCGCGGCGCGATACGATGGCGGCGGTGCTTCTGGCCGCGACCATCGCGGCGGCCGAGGATCCCGACGCGATCCTCGCGGTGATGCCCTCCGACCACCTGATCCGCGAGGCGGACGGGTTCCGCGCCGCGATCCGGACCGCCGCGACCGCGGTGACGAAGGCCGGGATCGCGGTAATCGGGGTCACGCCGACCGACCCCTCGACCGCCTATGGCTATATCAAGCCGGGCGCGGCGGCCGGGGGCGGCGCCTTCAAGGTCGTCCGCTTCGTCGAGAAGCCCGACGAGGAGCGCGCCCACCGGCTGATCTTCGAGGGCTGCCTCTGGAATGCCGGCATGTTCTGCTTCCGCGCCGGCTGGCTTATCGACGCGCTCGGCGCGCTGGAGCCGGAGGCGGTGCGGGCGGTCGCGGCCGCCGTCGCGGCGATGAAACCCGATCTCGGCATGCTGATCCCGGGCGAGGCCTTCGCGGGCGTCAAGGCGATCTCGTTCGACCATGCCTTCATGGAAAAGACCGCAGAGGCGGTCGTGGTGCCGGCCGGGTTCCGCTGGTCCGATGTCGGCGACTGGAACGCGGTCTGGGCGGCCTCGGAGCGCGACGCGGACGAGAACGCGATCCGCGGCGACGCGGTAGCGATGGACGCGCGCGGCAACCTCATCCATTCGGAGAACCGTCTGGTCTGTGCGCTGGGGGTGGAGAACCTCGCCATCGTCGAGACGCCGGACGCGATCATGGTCGCGCCGCGCGACAAGGCGCAGGAGGTGAAGGCGCTGGTGGGGGCGCTGAAAGGCGCGGGTCGGGCCGAGGCAGTCGAGCATATCCGCAACCACCGGCCCTGGGGCTGGTATCAGACGATGGACCTTGGCGAGCGCTTCCGGGTCAAGCGGATCGTGGTGAAGCCCGGCGCGCGGCTGTCGCTGCAGAAGCACCATCACCGGGCAGAGCACTGGGTCGTTGTGCGCGGCACGGCGGAAGTGACGCTCGGGGGCGAGGTCTCGGTCCTGCACGAGAACGAGAGCGTCTATATCCCGATCGGGGAGGTCCACCGGCTGGCCAATCCCGGCAAGATCCCGGTCGAGATCATCGAGGTGCAGACCGGCACCTACCTCGAAGAGGACGATATCGAGCGAATCGAGGACGAGTTCGGGCGCGCCTGAGGGGCGGGCTCATCATCGACCCTTGGCCCGGGCGACCAGCCCGGGCCGCGCCCGACCCTCCCCCCGGAAGGGCGCTTGCGACGTCGGGCTTATGAAATCCGTCGGAGGTGATTGGCGCAATAAAGCGCGCCGTGCAACCGCAGTGAAGCGCCCACCCGAGGGTCGGGCGCGGCCCTTCACGCTGCGGATTCAGGTGCGTCCTATCGTTCGCCGGAATGCAGCTTCGGTCAGTTCAGCGCTCTTCTCCCAGGTGAAATCCCGGCTCCGGGCCAGCGCCCGGGCCGCGAGGCGGTCGCGGAACCCTGGCTCGGTCAAAAGACGGATCGCCGCGCCGGCAAGGTCCTCCGTCCGCTCGGGATCGAAGAGAAGACCGCCGTCGCCCACGACCTCCGGCAGGCTGCTGCGGTCGGAGGCGAGAACCGGCGTCCCGCATTGCATCGCCTCGACCGCCGGCAGGCCGAACCCTTCCCAGAGCGAGGGGAAGACCAGCGCGACGGAGACGTTGAGGAGTTCCGCCATGTCGGCATCGGAAATCTCGCCGGCAAAGCCGATCCGGTCCGAGGCGCGGGCATCGGCCGAGGCGCCGGCCTTCAGCTCGTCGACATTGTCCCAGAACCGGTCGCCGGTGGTGCGGCCGACGATGACCAGCCGCGCCTCGGGGCAGGCGGCAAGGATCGCCGGCATCGCCTCGATCAGCCTCAGCACGTTCTTGTGGCGGTTGAAGCCGCCGATGTAGATCAGCACCTTGTCGTCCACGGCGATGCCGTGGCGGGCGCGGGCGGCGGCAAGGCGGGCCGTGTCGGTGATCGGCCGGAACGTCTCGTCCGCCCCCTCCGTCGTCACGTCGATCCGGTCGCGCGGCACACGGAGCATCGCCGCGATATCCGTAGCCGACGCCTCAGACACGGTCAGGATGCGCCGTGCCTGCACCCGCGCGAGCCAGCTTTTCGCCTGCCAGAGCCGGTAGTTGCGCCGGGTCGGAAAGATCAGGTCGGGGAAGCGTTCGGGGATCGTGTCGTGGATGCAGACAAGCTTCGGCACCCGCGAGAGCAGCGGGAAGAACGAATAGCTCGCCGGATAGAAGAAGAGATCGGCCCCGAGCCGCGCCGCCGCCCGCGACAGCGTCAGCATGTCGGCGCCGGCCCGCGCCCCGGTGCCGGAAGAGGCCTCCGACATCGACTGCTCTGCCCCGGCGATCACCGTCTCGACGCCCGCCGGCACCGGCCGTTCCGGCGGGTGGCCGAAAAGGAGCGTATAGCGAAAGCCGCTGTCCCGCGTCGCCAGCGCCGCGACGAGGCTGCGGGTGAAGCGCCCGAATCCGCGTTCGTTGTCCCAGGCGCTGGCGTCGATCCCGACATGCATCGCGTGGCGCGTCCTTTCGCTGTTGGTCCGGTCCTTCCTAAGCCGAATTCGCGCCGGTGCCCAACCGCTTCGCTCGGGTCCGGCGCGGCACCCGACCGGGCCGTGGGCAAAGGTGGCAAATCCGCCACTTCGTTTCCCCGCCGGCGCCGATCATCGGGGGAATTGCCGGTCCGGCCCATCTTGCAGGTGCGGCCGGGGCGCGCTTGCGCTATGGACTGGGCTGGGCTGGCAAAAGCGAATTTGGCACGATGGCGAAGGATACTTCCGCGGGCGGGCGGCTTCACGTTCTGGAGATGCAGACCCAGTTCGGGGTCGGCGGCATTACCCGCCATGTCCTCGCGCTTCGCGACTGGATGCGCGGGCAGGGCCATAGGGTGACGCTGGGCGGCACGCCCGCCGCCTGGGCGGGGCCGGAGACGGAGCCGGATTTCCTCGACCTGCCGACGAAATATGTCTCCGGCGAGGGCGGTTCGCTGCCGGCGCGGCTTTTCAGCGTGGGAAAATCGGCCTGGCTCTTGCGCCGCTGGCTGAAGCGGAACCGCGTCGACCTGATCCATGCCCACGAATCGGCGCCGGCCCTCGTGGCGAACCTCGCAAGGCGCGGGCTCAACATCCCGCTTGCCGTGACCTATCACGGGTCGGAACCCTCGCGCATCACGTCCTTCGGCGGGATCGCGTCGAAGGCGGATCTGGTGATCACCCCGTCGCATCGCTCGGCCGAGGATCTGGCGAAGATCGGCGGGGTGCCGGAGGCGAAGCTGAAGGTGCTCGGCCTTGGCGTGGCACCGCCGCCGCCCGACACCGAGGCGGAGGTCGCCGAACTTCGGCGCGAGTTGCTGGGCGACGGCGAGCGGGTGATCATCACCGTCGCGCGGCTCGAACACCAGAAGGGCATCGACGTCCTGATCGAGGCGGTGGCGCGGATGATCGGCGATCACCCCGGCTTCCGCTTCGTCGTCGCCGGCGACGGGGTGGACGAGGCGAAGCTGGCGGCGATGGCGCGCGACCGGGGTGTCGAGACCCACCTGCGCTTCCTCGGCCGGGTGAACCGGCCGCATCTTTACCTGCGCGCCTCGGACCTTTTCCTCCTGACCTCGCGGTGGGAGGCCTTGCCCTTCACCATCGTCGAGGCGTTCCAGGCCGGGATACCGGCGGTGGCGACCGCCTGTTCCGGCGTAGTCGAGTTGATCGACGACGAGGTCGGTGCCGTGGTGCCGATCGGCGATGTCGAGGCGATCGCGGCGGCGGTCACACGGATCCTCGGCGATGACCGCCTGCGCCTGGCAATGGCAAAGGCGGCGCTGGGGAAATCGAAGCTCGACCGCTTCGATCCGGACTGGGTGCATCGTCAGTTCGAAAAGACCTATTTCGCGCTGGCCGGGCACGGATAGCACCGGCCGTCTACCCGCGCTATCAAGCTTTCATCGCCCGCAGATGCTCCGCCGTCGCCGCCAGCCCGCGTTCCAGATCGTAGGCCGGCGCGTAACCAAGCCGGGATTGCGCATGGCCGATGCGGCAGACACCCCTGCCGGAATATTCCTCCAGAAGGTGGTGGTTGGGATAAAGCTCACCCGCTTTCGACAGCCGCCTCTTTAGCGCCCGAACCAGTGCCTCGAACCTTTTGTGCCCGATCAGCCGGCGCGCCACGGCGCTGATCCGCGCGGCGAGCGAGGGGCCGTGACCGGCGCTTTCGTCGGCCTTCGGGCCGAGCGTGCGCTCGATCTCGGCGAGCGGCACGCGGCGCACCGTTCCCTGCCCGAGGATCGCGGCATAGCCGTCGAGCAGCGCCGACCAGGCGAAGGGCTCCGGCCCCGAGATCACGAAGCGTTCGCGCCCGAGATCGGAGAGGACGGCAGCGCGCAGGCACGCCTGCACCACGTCGTCGACAAAGACCCCGTTGCAAAGCCCTTCCGGCTCCGGCAGCACCACGCCGCCGGCCAGGAGCGCCTCGGCGAACCCGTCGGTCCATAGCGCGGAACCGGGGCCGTAGACGATGGTCGGCTGAAGGATCGCGGCGGGAAGCGGGCCGGACAGGAGCCGCTGCTCCATCGCGATCTTGGCCTGCCGGTAGGGGCTGCCGCCGGGCCGGTCCATCGAACCGCCCTCGTCGCAATCGAGGTCGGGCCAGGCGTCGTAGACGACGATGGACGAGGTGTGGACGACGCGGCCGACGCCCGCCTTGCGCGCGGCCTCCATCAGCCGGTCGAAGGCGGCGAGGTTCTCGGCTGCCGAAGCGCGGACGTCATAGGCGAGGTTGAAGAGCACCGCCTGCCCGGCGAGCGCGCGCGCCAGAAGCCCCGCGTCGTCCATCCCGCCGATCTCGGCCCGGATACCGGGCGGCAGCTCGGCAAGGCCGGCGCGGCTGCGGGTCAGCACCGTCACCTCGGCCCCCGCATCATGCAGCGCCGCGACCAGTCGCCGGCCGATGAAGCCCGTCGCGCCGGTGACGAAGACCGCCACGCCCGCCATCGCTGTTTCCATGTCCTCACCCCTTTGCCGCCGCAGCGCAGAATAGCCACAGGCCGGCGCCATTGAAACCCGTCCGGCGCACGCAGGCTGGCCCGAATCCGGCCGCCATGCTAGCCGCTTTGCATTGATTTTCGGAATTCGGGCTTCGTCCGCGCCGGCGGACGGGAAGGACGGCACATGCGGATCGGAGTGATCGGGGCGGCGGGCAAGATCGGCCAGATGCGGGTCGCGACGATCCTGGCGGAGCCGAAGGCGGAGCTTGCCGCCGTCATGGACATGACGATGGAAAAGGCGCGCGCGCAGGCCCATGGCGCGCCGGCTTTCACCGATCTCGGCTCGTTCCTCGCGGTGCCGATGGACGCGGTGGTGATTTCCACCCCCGCCCATGTTCGCGAACCCCTGTGCCTCGCCGCGTTCGAACGGGGGCTGCATGTCCTGTCGGAAAAGCCGCTGCACCACACGGTGGAGGGTAGCCGCCGCATCCTCGCCGCCGCCAAGGCCGGCAAGCGCCATCTCGGCGCCGGGTTCAACATGCGCTACTATCCGGCCTTTGCCTATGTGAAGGACGTGATGGAGAGTGGAAAGATAGGCGAGATCGACCATATCCGGGTCTATGGCGGCCACGAGGGCCTGCCGAAATTCGCCTTCGACTGGGAATACAAGTCGGAGATATCCGGCGGCGGAGCGCTCTGGGACGTCGGCATCCACATGACCGACATGGCGCGGCACCTTCTGGGCGAGATCACCGAAGTCTACGGCGTGGCGACCGAAAAGGTCTGGAAGGTGCCGGGGTCGGAGGACAATGCGATGGCGATCTTCAAATCGCCCTCGGGCGTCCCGGCGATCTACCAGGCGACATGGACCGACTGGAAGGGCTACAAGAGCGCGGTCGAGGTCTACGGATCGCACGGCATGGTGCGCGGTGCCTACGCGCCGATGGAGAACATGCTGATCACGATGGAGAAACCCGGAGGGGCGACGACCACCGTCCGCAAGCGCTACCTCGATATCCAGATCCGCGAGAAGCTGCGGTCGTGGAAGACGACGGCGCTCGCCTCGTTCCAGCGGGAGCTGGCGGAGTTCATCGCGCTGACCGACGGCGGCACCGGCCTGCGGATCGCCGACGGTCATGCGGCGCTTCGGGCGGTCGAGGTGGCGGCGGCGGTCACTGAGAGCGCGCGCACCGGGTTGCCGGTTAAGCTGGAGAACCTTGGGGCAATGGTGCCGTGAGCGAGGGGCCGGAGCTTTCCATCGTCGTCACCATCATCGACGGCGGCGAACCCTTGCGCGATTTCCTGCGCGCGGTCACGTCCTTCGACAACCCGCCGAGCCACGAAGTGATCCTGCCCTACGACGCGAGCCGGCCGGAAGTGCCGGCGATGGCGGCAGAGTTTCCGACGGTGACCTTCCTCGACATCGGCCGGATCGAGCCGATCCACCCGATCACCACCGAGGCGGGGCTGCACGAACTCTATGACCGTCGGCGGGCGCGGGGGCTGGCGGCATCGAAAGGCCGGATCATCGCGATTCTCGAGGATCGCGGCCACCCGCGCGCCGACTGGGCGCGCCAGATCGTGCGCCTCCATGCCGAGACCGGCTGCCATGTGGTCGGCGGCGGGATCGAGTGTCGCGAGCCGGCGAGCCTTCTCAACTGGGCCTTCTACCTCACCGATTTCGGCCGCTACGGCCTGCCGTTCCACAGCGGTCCGGCGGAATGGGTGTCGGACGTGAACGTGAGCTATTCCCGCCAAGCCCTTGAGGAAATGCGGCATTTGTGGAAGGAACGCTACCACGAGCCGGTCCTGCATGATTATCTGATGAAGAAGGGCGAGAAGCTCTGGCTGTCGAACGAGATGATCATCTTCCACGGCCGGCCGCCCTGCACTCTTTCCTACCTCATCCCCGAACGCTTCCACTGGGGCCGGCTTTTCGGGCATATCCGCACCATGACGATCTCTGAGCGCGAGCGCTGGAAGCTGATCCTGATGAGTCCGCTGATTCCACCGCTCCTCTGGGTCCGCCACGGCTTGACCCAGATGCAAAAGGGTCGGGGGATCAGATACTTGAAGGCGCTTCCTTACACGATGATCCTCACGACCTCCTGGATTCTGGGTGAGGTCTGGGGCTATGTGACGAAGAAGCCATGAGCGCGCCCTGGGATCTTGTCGTCATCGGATCGGGCGCCTCGGGAGGCTGGGTCGCGAAGGAGGCGGCGGAGCGGGGCGCGCGCGTGCTGATGCTGGAGGCGGGGCGCAAGCTTGACCCCCGGGCGGACTTCCCGGCACCCGATCACGAAGGCGGCAGCCGGGTCTCGATCCTGACCCGGGTCATGGCGATCCTGAAGGGCCAGCAGGTGCAGGCCCGCTGCATGTCCTTTACGCCGCAGACCGCGCATCTTTTCCTCAACGACCGGCAAAACCCCTACACGACCGGGGCGGGCGCCCGCTTCAACTGGTACCGGTCGCGGCAGGTCGGCGGGCGGCTGCATCTTTGGGGAAGAAATGCGCTCCGTATCTCCGACCTCGACCTCAAGGCAGCCGAGGCGGACGGGTTCGGCGACAGCTGGCCCGTCTCCTACGCCGACCTCGCGCCCTGGTATGCCCGGGTCGAGGAATTCCTCGGCGTGACCGGCGAGGCGGCGGGTATCGCGAACCTGCCCGACGGCTTCTATTCCGGCCCCCATCCGCTGACCGGGGCCGAGCGCCGGCTGCTGGCCGAGATGGCCGACAAGTGGCCCGACCGGCCGGCCACAACCTGCCGGATCATCCACCACATGCCGGACCGGAGGCCGCCACCCCTGACCGCCGCCGAGGCGACCGGGCGGTTTGAGCTTCGTCCGAACGCGGTGGTCGAGCGGATCGAGACCGATGCGCAAACCGGGCTTGCGACCGGGGTGACCTATATCGACGCAGCCAGCCGCGAGCGGATCACGGTGGCTGCGCGCCATGTCGCGGTTGCGGCCTCGACCATCGAAAGCGTGCGGATTCTGCTGAATTCGCGGGGTGGGCGGCATCCCGACGGCCTTGGCAATTCCTCCGGCAATCTCGGGCGCTATCTTTCCGATCACCTCATGGTCTTTCGCGCCGGAACCCTGCCGGAGATCGAGGGCATGGGGGCGGGCCACGATCCTTACGATTTCGGCCAGCAATCGGGGATCTACATCCCCTCGTTCCGCAATGTCGGCGGCAACGACGGGCGGGGCTTCCTGCGCGGCTATTCGCTTCTGGGTTCGGTCGGGCGACTGGAACCGGGCTGGTTCTTCATGGCGATCGGCGAGGTGCTGCCACGGGCCGACAACCGGGTGGAGATCGACCCCGCGAGGCGCGATGCCTGGGGAATTCCGGTGGCGGAGGTCACGCTGACGCATTCGGAGAACGAACGCGCGATGATCCGCGACATGAATGAAAGCCTGAAAGAGGTGTCGGAGGTGTTCGGCCTTCCCGACGACCTTCTGGGGCGCGAAAGCCTGGTCTCGAAGCTCGCGTACCGACTGGCCGGGCCCCTGGTCTATACGGCGGAAGGCGCGCTGATCCCCGGATCGTCGATCCACGAGACAGGCGGCGCCTGCATGGGCGACGACCCGAAGCGGCATGTGACCGATGCGCAGAGCCGGCTGCACGACGCGGCGAACGTCTATGTCACCGATTCCGCAGTGTTCCCGACCAACCCGTTCCACAATCCCGGCCTGACGATCATGGCGCTGTCCGCACGCGCCGGGGCGCGGATCGCGGACAGCCGCACCGGGGGCTAACCCGGCGTCAATCCGCCCGATATAGCGGTCATTGTCAGCATTTTCGCAACATGTGCCATGTTCTGGCCGGATGGCGGCCTTTTTCTGGTCACAATCGGATCCGGATGTGCGATGCTTTTGGCGGGTGTTTTTCAAGGAATGCGGTTCGGACGCGGGGGCGTCACGGCCGCTGTGGGGGTTCAGGCCATGAACAGATTTATCGCTTTTTCGTCGCGCGGCGTTCCGGCCCTTGTGCTGGCGGCAACGCTCTCGCTGCCGTCCGGGGCGGTCGTCGCCGCGCCGACCATGACGGCGGCCTTGCAGGAGCAGGCCGAATTTCTCTGCGAGCGCACCGAGTTTACGCGTCGCGAAATTCGCAGGCTTCAGCGCAGCCGTGATTTGCCGCTGATCCTGACTTATGCGCTGCAGGTCTGCCCGAACGTGGCCGCAGTGCTCTCGGATGGGGCAACCGCCTCGACCGGAGCGCCGCTCCCACCGCGCGATAATGACAACGATCGTGCCCCGGCTGACAGGCCCGAGAAGGAATCGCCGAAAGGCATCTGACGCGGCGGTTCAGGACTGCGCGAAGATTCCTCCGGCGAGGATCGCGTCCCAAAGGCGTGGCTTGTCCGGGTTCTGCATCCTGAGAAAGCTGTAACCGGTGTCCTGCCAGGGCAGGATTCGGCTGGTCAGGTTGTCGAGCACATAGTCGCCCGACCCGGTTCTGAGCACGAGCACGGCATGCGGATTGCGTTGCCGGTCGAGGACGGTCGCGATCAGCAGCGACGCCGGCGATAGGCCGGCGTCAACCAGCCGCTGTTTCTTGGCAAGCGCGAAATCCTCGCAGTCGCCCCCACGTGCGGTCGGCAGGGCCCAGACGTCCTCGCGGCCGTATTGCTGGCGATCGGAGACCGCGCGCACGCGGGCGTTGACCGAGGTGTTGACGGAGCGGGCGACGGCAAGCATTGCCTTCGCCGGAATGCGGGCACCGGTCGGGCCGGCGCAGGCCCAGTCGTAGAGACGGCAGATCTCGCCCACCCCCTTCGGCGCCGCGATCGGCTGGACCGCGACAAGGTGCGATGTGGCGGGCCTCGGTGCCGCAGCGGCCCCGGAGGAGGCAACGAGACCGATCAACGACACGACAAGCAGACGGTGCAGGCGTGACATCGGCCTTCCGCGTCGGGTGTGGGCGGTTGCCGGGTCCGTCATGGGGGCGGCTGGTGTCATCTTCCGGGGCTCCGGGTCGCTTGTGGTTGCGGACACTTCACCATGGTGGGATGGCCATTCTGTGCCTAAAACCGGGCGAGATTGGGAAATCCGACACCCGCAAAGGGCGATCCGGATGCGGCCACGAAGATGGTGTCCGGGAATGCGCGCGTCTGCGGGGATGCGGGAAATTTGCGGCAGGCGGTGGAGATTTCTGCCGGTTTAATTGTTAAAATACAGATACTTGAGGAAAAAATACCGACATCTATTTTTCTACTAAAGTTTTAGTTTGACAAACGCTAACAGCTGAGCAGATTATCGCTTAGCCAGGGAAACTGGCTCTCATATCTCAGGGAGGAGACAGGATGCGGAAGTATCTTCTCTCCGCGGTGGCAGTCAGTGCTGTCATTGCGGGGGCCGGCTCGGCTTTTGCCGACGCCGCGGCCGCACAGAAATGGATCGACAACGAATTCCAGCCTTCGGCGCTCTCGAAAGACGAGCAGATGTCGGAGATGGAATGGTTCATCAAGGCTGCGGAGCCCTTCGCGGGCATGGAAATCAACGTGCTGTCGGAAGGCATCCCGACGCATTCCTATGAATCCGAGGTGCTGACCAAGGCGTTCGAGGAAATCACCGGGATCAAGGTCAACCACCAGATCCTCGGCGAAGGCGAGGTCGTGCAGGCGGTCCAGACCCAGATGCAGACCCAGCGCAACCTCTACGACGGCTACGTCAACGACAGCGACCTCATCGGCACCCATTCGCGGCTGCAACTCGCCTATCCGCTGTCGGACATGATGGCCGGAGGCTGGGCTGATGTGACGAACCCCGGTCTCGACCTGCCCGACTTCATGGGGACGAGCTTCACCACCGGTCCGGACGGCAAGCTCTACCAGCTTCCCGACCAGCAGTTCGCAAACCTCTACTGGTTCCGCAAGGACTGGTTCGACCGGCAGGACCTGAAGGACGCCTTCAAGGCCAAGTATGGCTATGACCTCGGCGTGCCGGTGAACTGGTCGGCCTACGAGGACATCGCCGAATTCTTCACGAACGACGTGAAGGAAGTCGACGGTGTCCAGATCTACGGCCACATGGACTACGGCAAGCGCGCGCCCGACCTCGGCTGGCGCATGACAGATGCCTGGCTCTCGATGGCCGGCGCCGGCTCGCCCGGTGAGCCGAACGGCGTGCCGATCGACGAATGGGGCATCCGCATGGAAGCCGGATCGTGCAACCCGGCCGGTGCGTCGGTGTCGCGCGGCGGCGAGGCGAATGGCCCGGCGGCGGTCTATGCGATCGCCAAGTGGGACGAGTGGCTCAGGAAATACGCGCCTCCGGGGGCGGCCTCCTACGACTTCTACCAGTCGCTGCCGGCGCTGAGCCAGGGCAACGTCGCCCAGCAGATCTTCTGGTACACTGCCTTCACCGCCGACATGGTGAAGCCGAAGTCGGAAGGCAACAACACCGTGGATGACGAGGGCAATCCGCAGTGGCGCATGGCACCGAGCCCGCATGGCCCCTACTGGAAAGAGGGCCAGAAGGTCGGCTACCAGGACGTGGGATCGTGGACCTTCCTCAAGTCCACGCCGGAAGACCGCGCCAAGGCGGCCTGGCTCTATGCCCAGTTCGTGACCTCGAAGACGGTCGACGTGAAGAAATCGCATGTCGGTCTCACCTTCATCCGCGACAGCACCGTGCGGCATGAAAGCTTCTCCGAACGGGCGCCGAAACTCGGCGGCCTGGTTGAGTTCTACCGTTCGCCCGACCGCGTTCGCTGGTCGCCGACCGGCATCAACGTGCCCGACTATCCGAAGCTGGCGCAGATCTGGTGGCAGCAGATCGGCGACGTGAACTCCGGCGCCTTCACTCCGCAGCAGGCGATGGACCGTCTGGCCGAGGAGATGGATATCACCATGGCCCGGATGCAGCAGGCGGACGAGTCGGCCGGCGTCTACGGCGGCTGCGGCCCGCGGCTCAACCCCGAGGTCGATCCCTCCGAATGGCTCGGCAAGGAAAACGGCCCGCATGCCAAGCTCGAGAACGAGAAAGAGCAGGGCGTGACGATCAGCTACGACGAGCTGATCAAGCAGTGGGCCGAGAACTGAGGCGCTGACAAGAACCGCCCGACCCGGACAACCGGGCGGGCAGGGCCGGGGCAGCACGCGCGCCCCGGCCCAAACTCACCGCCGCAAAGATGCGCGGGACGTCGATCCGGGGAGGGGACATGGCGCTGGAACTGCAAGCGATCACCAAGCGCGTGGGCCAGGTGACGCATATCAAGGAAACCACCCTCGTGCTGGAGCCGGGACGGTTCAACGTCCTCCTGGGCGAGACGGGATCGGGCAAGACCTCGCTGATCAAGGCGATGGCGGGGCTCGACCGGGTGGCCTCAGGCCGCATCCTGATGGATGGCAAGGACGTGACCGGGATGTCGCCGCAAAAGCGCAACATCAGCCTCGTCCACCAGTTCTTCGTGAACTATCCGCACATGACCGTCTTCGACAACATCGCCTCCCCCTTGCGGGTCGCAGGCCTCGCGAAGTCGGAGATCCAGGGACGGGTGGAGGCGGCGGCGGACGTGCTGCAACTTCGCCCGATGCTGCACCGCCGGCCGCATGAATTGTCGGGCGGTCAGCAGCAGCGCACCGCGCTGGCGCGCGCCATCGCCAAGGAATCGACCGCTGTCTTCCTCGACGAGCCGCTCGCCAACCTCGACTACAAGCTGCGCGAGGAGTTGCGCGACCAGTTGCCGGACCTCTTCGCCGGTCGCGGCGCGGTCGTGGTCTATGCAACCTCGGAACCGGCCGAGGCGCTGATGCTCGGTGGCCGCACGGCGCTGATGCAGGACGGGCGGGTGACGCAGTTCGGCCCGACGGCGGAGATCTTCCGCAACCCGAACACGCTGACTTCTGCCAAGGTCTTCTCCGACCCGCCGATCAATTCCGCGCCGGTAACGAAGAAGGGCGACCGGATGGAACTTGGCCACGGTGTCGGCTGGGCGCTGACCGGCGCGGCGGCGGGGCTGAAGGACGGGGCTTACACGGTGGCGATCCGGCCCAACTACATCTCGCCGGTCCGGACGGACCGCGCCCATGTGCCGATGACCGGGACGGTGCAGATCACCGAGCTGTCCGGATCGGAATCCACCGCGCATTTCCGCATGGGGGCGGAGACCTGGGTCTCGCTCGCGCCAGGTGTGCATCCCTATCGGGTGGGCGAGGACCGGGAGTTCTTCATGGACCCGGCCCAGTGCTTTTATTTCGCGCCCGACGGCGCTTTCGTTGCCTGAGGAGGGCGGCATGGCGAAGATCACCCTCGACAAGCTGCGGCACAGCTACATGGGCAATCCGAAGGGGCCCGAGGATTATGCGCTGAAGGAGATCAACCTCGACTGGCAGGACGGCGGCGCCTATGCGCTTCTCGGGCCATCAGGTTGTGGAAAATCGACGCTTCTCAACATCATATCCGGGCTTCTTCAACCGTCCGAGGGGCGGATATTGTTCGACGGAGAGGACGTGACCGGGTTGCCGCCCGACAGGCGCAACATTGCGCAGGTGTTCCAGTTCCCGGTCATCTACGACACGATGACGGTCTACGACAACCTCGCCTTTCCCTTGCGCAACCGGGGTGTCGACGAGGCGCGGGTCGCGTCCCGCGTGGCGGAGATTGCCGCGATGCTCGAAGTGACGGAGATGCTGAAGACCCGCGCGTCGAACCTCAGCCCCGACAACAAGCAGAAGATCTCGATGGGCCGGGGCCTCGTGCGCGACGACGTGAACGTGGTGATGTTCGACGAACCGCTGACCGTGATTGACCCGCATCTGAAATGGAAATTGCGTTCCAAACTCAAGGAGTTGCACCAGAGGGTGAAGGTGACGATGATCTATGTCACGCATGACCAGACCGAGGCGTTGACCTTCGCTGATCAGGTCGTGGTGATGCAGGACGGCGAGATCGTGCAGATCGGCACGCCGGTCGAACTCTTCGAACGCCCCGCCCATACCTTCGTCGGCCATTTCATCGGCTCGCCCGGCATGAACGTGCTGCCGGCGGAGCTGAAGGGGGAGACGGCCTTCTTCAACGGCGCGGCGGTGACGCTCGAAGGCGGCGTCGCGCCGGGGGCGGGGCGCCACGAGATCGGCATCCGGCCGGAATTCGTGACACTGGCCGCGACCGGCCTGCCGGCAACGGTGCGCAAGGTCTCTGACCTCGGCCGTCATTCGGTGGTCGAGGCCATCGCCGGCGACACAAGGATCAGCGCCATCGTCGAGGGTGCGGTGCCGGGGCAGGGAGAGACCGTGCACCTCGCCTTCCGGCCTGACCAGACCCGGCTTTACCGCGACGGCTGGATCGCCAGCGAGAAAGGGAGGGCCGCCTGATGCGCAAGGTCAATCAGAAGGGCTGGTTCTTCGTCCTGCCGGTCTTGATCCTCGTCGCCTTCAACGCGCTGGTGCCGATGATGACGGTGGTCAACTACTCGGTGCAGGAGACGTTCGGCGACAATGTCTTCTTCTGGCAGGGGCTCGACTGGTTCCAGCAGATCCTGCGGTCCGAGCGGTTCCATGCCGCGCTTGGCCGGCAGTTCCTGTTTACCGCGATGATCCTCGCGATCGAGGTGCCGCTCGGCGTGATCATCGCGCTGTCGATGCCACGCAAGGGGTTCTGGGTGCCGGTTTGCCTCGTCACGATGGCGCTGCCGATGCTGATCCCGTGGAACGTCGTGGGCGCGATGTGGAACATCTTCACGCTGCCCGACATCGGTCTTCTGGGCTATTTGATGAACCACACGCTCGGCATCGACTACAACATGACGCAGGACCCGGTCGCCGCCTGGATCACGGTGATCGTCATGGATGTCTGGCACTGGACCTCGCTCGTCGTGCTGCTCTGCTACGCCGGGCTCGTCTCGATCCCCGATGCCTATTACCAGGCGGCGAAGATCGACGGGGCGTCGAACTGGTCGGTCTTCCGTTACATCCAGTTGCCGAAGATGAAGCAGGTGCTGACCATCGCGGTGCTGCTGCGCTTCATGGACAGCTTCAACATCTATACCGAGCCCTTCGTGCTAACCGGCGGCGGGCCGGGCAACTCCACCACGCTGCTCTCGATCGACCTCGTGAAGATCGCGCTTGGCCAGTTCGACCTCGGCCCCGCCGCGGCGATGAGCCTGATCTACTTCGCGATCACGCTCTTCGTGTCGTGGCTCTTCTACACTCTGATGACGCGCAACGATGCGAAATAGGGGATCAAGATGAAAAAACGCTCCATAATTCCAATCCTCTACATCCTCTTTCTCATGCTGCCGATCTACTGGCTGGTGGCGATGAGCTTCAAGACCACGCAGGAGATCCTCGGTGGCTTCTCGCTCTTCCCGCAGACCTGGACTCTGGCCAGCTACCGGACCATCTTCACCGATCCGACCTGGTATTGGGGCTACATCAACTCCATCGCCTATGTCTCCATCAACACGGTGATTTCCGTCACGGTCGCGTTGCCGGCGGCCTATGCGTTCTCGCGCTACCGTTTCCTCGGCGACAAGCAGCTCTTCTTCTGGCTTCTGACCAACCGGATGGCGCCGGCGGCGGTCTTCGCGCTGCCGTTCTTCCAGCTTTACTCGGCGGTGGGGCTCTTCGACACCTACTGGGCGGTGGCGCTGGCGCATTGCCTGTTCAACATCCCGCTCGCGGTCTGGATTCTCGAAGGCTTCATGGGCGGGGTGCCGAAGGAGCTGGACGAGACCGCTTTCGTCGACGGCTATTCCTTCCCGCGCTTCTTCGCGACCGTGTTCCTGCCGACGATCAAGGCGGGGGTCGGCGTCGCCGCGTTCTTCTGCTTCATGTTCTCCTGGGTGGAGCTTCTGCTGGCCAAGACCCTGACGGCGGTCTACGCCAAGCCCATCGCCGCGACGATGACCAAGACCGCCTCTTCGGCGGGCTACGAGTTGGGCCTCTTGGCCGCCGCCGGGACGCTGACGATCATCCCCGGCGCCATCGTCATCTGGTTCGTCCGCAACTATATCGCCAAGGGCTTCGCCCTGGGGAGGGTGTGATGCGTTACCTCGCGATCCTTCTGACGCTTCTTCCCGGGCTGGCTTCGGCCCAGCAGGCCGGCTGGGGCAATGTCGGCAAGCCGGTGGACAAACCGTTTTCCTGGACCCAGCCGCTCTGGCCCTCGTTCTGGATGGCCTGGACGCCGGCGACACTCGCGGTCTTCGTCGGCATCTTCTCGGCGATGGCGGTGCTGACAGTGCTCGAGATCCGCCGTCCCGGCGGCGACGAGCGTCGCGGCGTGCTTGGCCTGACGACGACCCGGGGCGACCGGCTTTTCATCACGCTGCTCGGCACCAGCTACATCTTCATGGCCTGGCTCGGCCTCATCGGGATGCCGCTCTGGTGGCCGCTGGCGCTTTCCGTCGCATGGGGCGTCTTCTGCTTCTGGAAGGTGTGAGTGCCATAGCGTTTGGAGAAAGATGAAAAGCTTAGTAGAAAGGGTGCACGAGGATCGTGCAGTATCAGGACCGAAGCCGAAATGAGCGCAAAGAAGAAGACGAAATTCCTGACCGAAGTGGAGCTGGAATTCATGTCGAAGCTCTGGGATCTGGGTGCTGCGACGGTGCGCGACGTGCAGGACGCACTCGCGCCGGCGCGCAAGCTCGCCTATACCTCGGCGGCGACGATCCTCAGGATCCTCGAACAAAAGGATTTCGTGACCAGCACGAAACAGGGCAAGACCTTTATCTACACGGCGACGCTGAGCAAGGACGCCTATCAGTCGCGATCGCTGAAGAACCTCTCCGAAAAGCTGTTCGACAACGCCCCGGCGACTCTCGTCGCGCGGCTGGTCGATGACGACGATCTGTCTCAGGAGGCGCTCGACGAGATCCGGGCGCTGATAGATAAGAGGCTCAGGGATGATAAACGCTGACACCCTTTTCGATGCCTATCTCGATGTGAACCTGCTTCTGGCCTTCGTCTGCGGCCTCTGGTTCGTCCTTGCCCGGTTCCTCGACATTGCGGGGCTGTCCCATGCCGTCACGGCGCGGCTGAAGATGCTGCGCGCGGTCTTCCTCGCCGTCATCGTCAGCCCGGTCTTCGTGGCGCTCTTCGCGCTCGTGAGCCAGGCCGGTTATGTCGCGTCGGGGCCTTCGGTCAACCTCGCCGACTTCATCGTGGCGCAATACCTTCAGGGCCGGATCGAGATGAACCCCTCGGCACTGGAGGAGATGCTGAACCTGCGGAGCCGGTTCGCGGAGGCGATGACCTCGCCGGCCGGGCAGGTCGTGCAATGGGCCCTGGCGGCGGGCATCCTGACCTGCCTCGCCCGGCTCGGCTGGAGCATCCTGTCGCTGCGCCGGCTGATCGCCGAGAGCTATGTCTGGCGCCGCTTCGGCCGGGTCGAGCTGCGGGTTTCGGACACCGCGAGCGTGCCGTTTTCCACCCGCGGGATACGGTCGCGGATCGTGGTGCTGCCCTCGGCGATGCTGGCGCGCGAGGACGACCTCAGGATCGCGCTCGGCCACGAGTTGCAGCATCTGCGCCAGGGCGACGTGGAGTGGGAGATCGTTCTCGGCCTGATCCGGCCATTCCTGTTCTGGAACCCGGCCTTCTACGTCTGGAAGCATCAGGTAGAGGAGTTGCGCGAGCTTTCCTGCGACCGGCAGGTTCTGTCGCGGCGCGGCTACGATGTCGCGGCCTATTGCGACTGCCTCCTCAGGGTCTGCCATGACGGGCTGCGGCCGCGCAGGTTGCTGGCGGTCGAGGCGCCGGTGGTGGCGCTCGTGCGGACCGAGAACCGGGTCTTCGGCAGCCGCTCGGCCGCACTGCTCAAGCGCCGCATGATGTCGGTGATCGAGGGCCGGGCCGAGCGGCACCCGCGCCTGGTCTTCGCGCTGCTGGCGGGGCCGGTTCTGGCGCTGACGCTGACCGCCTCGGTCGCGATCCAGAAGCCGGGCGACTGGAGCCAGGACCGGATCATGCTCTCCACCATCGTCAATCTCGAACGGCTGGCGGCGGTGAACGGCCCGGTGCCGAGTTTCGGCTCGCCCGGATACTGAGCGGTCCGGGATTGACCCGGCCGATTTCGGAAAGTGAAAGGTCTCTGGCAATCTGGTCTTAACGGAGGGCGCGTTCTGGCCCTACGGGGGATTTCGCTTTCGTGATGATTTCAGCACTGGCCCCGCATTCCCCCGGCGCGGAAAATCCGGCATGATCCGGCAAGGCGGCAGCGCACCAGAAAAGGCAAGGCAGATGAACAACGCTGTGTATTCCAACGATATTTCCGAAGTGGTCGAAGCCGACCGCGCGCATCTCTGGCATCACCTGATCCAGCACAAGCCCTTCGAGACCAACGATCCCCGGATCATGGTCGAAGGCAAGGGGATGCGTCTCTGGGACGCGCGGGGCAAGGAACATCTCGACGCGGTTTCGGGCGGGGTCTGGACGGTGAACGTGGGCTACGGCCGCGAGTCGATCGCCCGGGCGGTCTATGACCAACTGGTGAAGATGAACTATTTCGCCAATTCGGCGGGCTCCATCCCCGGTTCGATCTTCGCCAAGATGCTGATCGAGAAGATGCCGGGCATGAGCCGGGTCTACTACACCAACTCCGGCTCCGAGGCGAACGAGAAGGCCTTCAAGATGATCCGCCAGATCGCCCACAAGCGCTATGGCGGCAAGAAGCACAAGATCCTTTACCGCGACCGCGACTACCACGGCGCCACCATCGCGGCGATGTCGGCCGGCGGGCAGGAGGAACGGAATGCGCAGTACGGACCCTTCGTGCCGGGCTTCGTCAAGGTTCCCCATTGCCTCGAATACCGCAAGCAGTGGGACGTCGAGAATTACGGCGAGCGGGCGGCCGACGCGATCGAGGAGGTGATCCTGCGCGAGGGCCCCGATACCGTTGGCGCGCTCTGCCTTGAGCCGGTGACGGCGGGCGGCGGCGTCATCGTGCCGCCGGCGGGCTACTGGGAACGGGTGGCCGAGATCTGCAAGAAGTACGAGATCCTTTTGCATATCGACGAGGTCGTCTGTGGAGTCGGGCGCACCGGCACCTGGTTCGGCTACCAGCATTACGGGGTGAAGCCGGACTTCGTGACGATGGCGAAGGGCGTCGCCTCCGGCTATGCCGCGATCGCCTGCTGTGTCACGACCGAGGCGGTCTTCGAGATGTTCAAGGACGACGCCTCGGACCCGATGAACTATTTCCGCGACATCTCCACCTTCGGCGGCTGCACGGCCGGGCCGGCGGCGGCGGTCGAGAACATGCGGATCATCGAGGACGAAGGGCTCCTGGCCAACACGGTGAAGATGGGCGAGCGGACGATGAACAATCTCCACGCGCTGATGGACAAGCACCGGGTGATCGGCGACGTGCGCGGCAAGGGCCTTTTCTGCGGCGCCGAACTGGTGGCCGACCGCCAGACCAGGGAGCCGGTGGACGAAAAGAAGGTTCAGGCCGTGGTCGCCGACTGCATGGCGCAGGGCGTGATCATCGGCGCCACCAACCGCTCGCTGACGGGCTTCAACAACACGCTCTGCCTCTCGCCGGCTCTGATCGCCACGGCGGATGACATCGACGAGATCACGGGCGCGATCGACAAGGCGCTGACACGGGTCTTTTCCTGAACCGGGTTTCGCCCGCTGGCGCGGGCGATCCCTCGTGGGGGCGCTGCCCCCACACCCCCGAGGTATTTTCGAACAGAAGAATCTGACGGCGGGGGCAGGAGCCGGCGCGGCTTGACGGCGGCGCCGGTTTGGCGCTTTCTGGTCGTGGGTCCAGTTTTGGACGCTCATAAGGCCAGAAATGTCGATCCCCGCCGAAAGCTTCTTTCTTGCCCCCGGCTTCAACGGGACGCTGCAACAGCAGATCCAGCAGATGGTGGCCGAGGGCATCCTGCGCGGCCGGTTCCGGCCGGGCGAGAAGCTGCCGTCGAGCCGCGGTCTCGCGCAGCATCTGGGCGTCAGCCGGATAACCGTGACGCTGGCCTATACCGAGCTTGTCTCGGGCGATTACCTCTCCGCCCGGGGGCGGTCGGGCTATTACGTCTCGGACACCGCGCCGGTCCAGCCCGGTTTCGTCGTCGCGGACCGTCCGCGCCGCGACAGCGTCGATTGGGAGCGGATCGTCGGACGGCGGTTTTCGCGCCATGAACTGCCGGCGAAGCCGCAGGACTGGCACGCCTATCCCTATCCGTTCATCTACGGGCAGGCCGACGCCAGCCTCTTCGACCACCAGAACTGGCGCCAATGCGCGCTGCGCGCCCTTGGCAAGCGCGATTTCGAGGCGCTGACCGACGATTTCTACGAGCGCGACGACCCGATGCTGGTGGAATACATCATGCGTTCGATCCTGCCGCGGCGTGGGATAACCGCGCGCCCCGAAGAGATCCTCCTGACCATGGGGGCGCAGAACGCGCTTTGGCTGACGGCGGAGGTGCTGCTCGCCCAGGGCAGTCCGGTCGCGGTGGAAAACCCCTGCTATCCGGGCCTGCGCGCGGTGCTGAACCAACTCGGCGCCGAGATCCGGCCCGTCGATGTCGACGAGGATGGCCTGCCGCCCGAGGCGTTGCCCGAGGGGATCGCGGCGGTCTTCACCACGGCGAGCCATCATTGCCCGACCAATGCCACCATGCCGATGGACCGCCGCATGGCGCTGCTGGAGCGTGCGGGACGGGAGGATTTCCTTGTCGTCGAGGACGACTACGAATTCGAGATGTCGTTCCTGAAACCTGCCGCGCCAGCCCTGAAATCGCTCGACCGCGAGGGGCGGGTGATCCATGCCGGCTCGTTTTCGAAATCGCTGTTTCCGGGGCTGCGGCTTGGCTACCTCGTGGCCTCGGAGGCCTTTATCCGCGAGGCGCGCGCGTTGCGCGCCGCGATGCTGCGCCATCCGCCGGGCCATATCCAGCGCACCGTCGCCTATTTCCTCGCCCTCGGTCATTACGACGCGCTGATCAACCGGCTGGGCCAGGCCTACAAGCGCCGCCGCACCACGATGGACGAGGCGATCCGCGCCAACGGGCTGGAGATCGCCGGGCTTGGCGCTTTCGGCGGTTCGAGCTTCTGGATGCGGGCGCCGGCCGGGGTCGATACCGGGGCGCTGGCGGCGGAACTCAGGGGCCGGGGCGTGCTGATCGAGCCGGGGCGGGTCTTCTTTGCGCCCGGCACGGCGCCGGGCAATTATTATCGGCTGGCCTATTCCTCGATCGCGCAGAGCCGGATTCCGGAAGGCATCGGGCTTCTCGCCGAGGCGCTGCACGGAACTGGACATAACAAGCCCGCCTGACTGGCCCTACAGAGGGGGTCTGTCCCGGCATAGAACCGGGCCAGATCCAGGGAGATACGCCATGAAGATGACCACCGAGGAAGCCTTTGTCAAAGTCCTGCAACGGCACGGAATCGAACATGCCTTCGGCATCATCGGGTCGGCCTTCATGCCGATCTCGGACTATTTCCCGCGTGCGGGCATCACCTTCTGGGACGTGGCGCATGAATGCAACGGCGGCTATATGGCCGACGGCTTCACCCGCACCACCGGCAAGATGGCGATGATCATTGCCCAGAACGGGCCGGGCATCACCAATTTCGTCACCTGCGTGAAGACCGCCTACTGGAACCACACGCCGATGCTTCTGGTCACGCCGCAGGCGGCGAACAAGACCATCGGGCAGGGTGGCTTCCAGGAAGTCGAGCAGATGGCCGCCTTCAAGGACATGGTCGCCTATCAGGAAGAGGTGCGCGATCCCAGCCGCATCGCCGAGGTGCTGAACCGGGTGATCACCAAGGGCAAGCGACTTTCGGCGCCGGTGCAGATCAACGTGCCGCGCGATTACTGGACGCAAGTGATCGACATCGAGCTGCCCGCCATCGTCGATTTCGAGCGTCCCTCGGGCGGGGCGGACGCGATTTCCGAGGCGGCGAAGCTGCTGACGGGCGCGAAGTTCCCGGTGATCCTGAACGGCGCGGGCGTGGTTCTGGGCGGCGCGATCCCCGCCTCGCAGGCACTGGCCGAACGTCTCGATGCGCCGGTCTGCTGCAACTATCAGCACAACGACGCCTTCCCCGGCTCGCATCCGCTCTTCGCCGGACCCTTGGGCTACAACGGCTCGAAGGCGGCGATGGAGCTGATCTCCAAGGCCGACGTGGTGCTGGCGCTCGGGACACGGCTCAACCCGTTCTCGACCCTTCCGGGTTACGGCATCGACTACTGGCCGAAGAGTGCGAAGCTCATTCAGGTCGATATCAATCCCGACCGGATCGGCCTGACGAAGCCGGTGGCCGTCGGTATTGTCGGTGACGCGAAGCGCGTGGCCGAGAGCATCCTCGCACAGCTTGGCGACGCGGCGGGCGACGCCGGGCGGGCGGATCGCAAGGCGCTGATCTCGAAGACGAAATCGGCCTGGGCGCAGGAACTGACCTCGATGGATCACGAGCAGGACGATCCCGGCACCACCTGGAATGACCGCGCCCGCAAGGCCAAGCCTGAGTGGATGAGCCCGCGCATGGCGTGGCGCGCGATCCAGGCGGCGCTGCCGAAAGAGGCGATCATCTCGTCCGACATCGGCAACAACTGCGCCATCGGCAACGCCTATCCGTCGTTCGAGGTGGGGCGCAAATACCTTGCCCCCGGCCTTTTCGGTCCCTGCGGCTACGGCTTCCCCTCGATCGTCGGCGCCAAGATCGGCAACCCCGATGTGCCGGTCGTGGGTTTCGCCGGTGACGGCGCCTTCGGGATCTCGATGAACGAGATGGTGGCGGTCGGCCGCAAGGAATGGCCGGCGATCACCATGGTGGTCTTCCGCAACTACCAGTGGGGCGCGGAAAAGCGCAATACGACGCTCTGGTACTCGGACAACTTCGTCGGCACCGAACTCAATGACGGGGTCAGCTATGCCGGTATCGCCCAGGCCTGCGGGCTGAAGGGCTTGCAGGCGAAGACGATGGAGGAGCTGACCGCCGCGCTGAACCAGGCGCTGAAGGATCAGAAGGCCGGCAAGACCACCTTCATCGAGGCGCTGATCAACCAGGAACTGGGCGAGCCCTTCCGCCGCGACGCGATGAAGAAGCCGGTCGAGGTTGCCGGAATCGACCCGGCCGACATGCGGCCCCAGAAGGGAGCGTGATGGCGCTTCCCTTCGGCCTCGAGACCGGAGCGGCGCTATGGATGGCGGCGGCGATCTTCGTTGCCGCCTTCGTCCGGGGCTATTCGGGCTTTGGCTCGGCCGCGATCATCATGGCCTCGGCCGGCCTCGTCACCGACCCGCGTCCGTTCATCGCGGTGGTGACGCTCGCCGACTTCCTGCTGACCTTCCAGCAATGGCGCGGCATAAGGGGCCATATCGACTGGCGGCGCTGCATGACGCTGACGGCGGGATGCCTCGTCGGTGTGCCGGCCGGGCTCGCGCTCTTGGCCGGGGTGTCGGTCGATGTCGCGCGCGGGGTCGTGTCGGGGATCATCCTGGTGATGTGCGCGGGCCTCGTGGCGGGGCTGCGGATGACGCGGGCAGCCGGAGACCCGGCCCATCTCGGCGCCGGCTTCATCTCCGGCGCGGCCAATGCGGCGGGGGTCGGCGGTTTGCCGGTCGTCGTCTTTTTCGCGGCCCAGCCCTTCGCCGCGGCGGCCTTCCGGGCGACGCTCATCTGCTATTTCACCCTGATGGATCTCTGGACCCTGCCGTTGCTCTGGTGGCACGGGTTGGTCAGCCGCGACACCTTCTTCGCCGTCGCCGTGGCGCTGCCGCTGCTGACGCTCGGCATCTGGCTCGGCGGGCGGCATTTCCTGCAAGCCGAACCGCAGAACTTTCGCCGCTTCGCCATCCTGCTGCTCGCGGCACTGGCCTCGCTCGGCCTCGTGAAATCGGTGGTCTGAGATGGCCGGCGATCTGATCCTTGTCGTCAATGCCGGCTCCTCCTCGATCAAGGTTGCGCTGTTCGGGGCCGGCGACAGCGTGATCGCCAGCGGGTCGGTGACCGAGATCGGCGGCGAGGCGCGGCTGAAGATGGCGGGACCGGAGCTGGACTGCGCGGCGCCCGATCACGACCGCGCGCTGGCGCTGCTGCTCGACGGGTTCGCGGCGGCGGGCTATCCGCTGTCGCGCCTTGCCGCCGCCGGCCACCGGATCGTGCATGGCGGCGGCGACCTGACGGAAAGCATCCGCGTCACAGACGCTGTGGAGGAGGCGATCGCTGCCTGCATCCCGCTTGCACCGCTGCACAATCCGCACAACCTTGCCGGCATCCGCGCGCTCCGGCGTCTTGCGCCCGACCTGCCGCATGTCGCGGCCTTCGACACGGCCTTCCATGCCACCAACCCGGAAGTCGCGTGGCGCTACGCGCTGCCGGCTGCGGAGGCGGCGAAAGGGATCCGCCGCTACGGCTTTCACGGCATTTCCTACCGGAGCCTGACGGCACGGCTGCCCGCGATGCTCGGCGCGCTGCCGGAGCGGGTCCTGGCGCTGCATCTCGGCAACGGCGCCTCGCTCTGCGCGATCCGGGGCGGGGTCTCGGTCGCGACAACGATGGGTTATTCGCCGCTCGACGGGCTGACGATGGGCACCCGCACCGGCGGGATTGACGGCAACGCGGTGCTGCGGCTGGCAGAGGATCACGGGATCAAAGGTGCCGCGCGCATCCTCAACCGCGAAAGCGGGTTGCTGGCGCTTGGTGGCGCGTCGGACATGCGGGCACTGCACGCCGCCGGCACCGACGCGGCGCGCTTTGCCATCGCGCATTTCTGCTACTGGGCGGTCCGCCATGCCGGCTCGATGATCGCGGCGATGGGCGGGCTCGACTGCGTCGCCTTCACCGGCGGCATCGGCGAGAACGACAGGGCGGTGCGGGCGGCGATCGCTGACGGTCTCGGCTATCTCGGCGTGACGCTCGACCCGGCGGCGAATGCCGCGAACAGCCCCCGGATCGACGCGGGCGGCCCGGCCGTCGTCATCGTCCCGGCGGCGGAGGAGGCACAGATCGCGGCCGACGTGCGGGCCTGCCTTGGCGGGGCTGGCGCATGACCCCGATCATTCGGCACTATGGACTTGCATCGCGCGGCAAAGGCGGAGAACGTTCCGCCAACGGGCAGGGTTAGGGAACAAAATGGGCCTTCAAGAGCCGAGACTGGACACATCTCCCAAGGTGTCGGACGAGGTGCGCAAGACCACCTGCTACATGTGCGCCTGCCGCTGCGGCATCAATGTGCACCTGAAATCCGGCAAGGTGTCCTATATCGAGGGCAACCGAGACCATCCGGTGAACAGGGGCGTTCTCTGCGCCAAAGGGGCGTCGGGGATCATGCAGGTCACCGCCCCCTCGCGGCTCCGCACGCCGCTGAAGCGGGTCGGCCCGCGCGGTTCCGGCGCGTTCGAGGCGATCAGTTGGGACGAGGCACTTGACCTGGCGGTGAGCTGGCTGAATCCGCTGCGCGAAACGATGCCGGAAAAGCTCGCCTTCTTCACCGGCCGTGACCAGTCGCAGTCATTCACCAGCTACTGGGCGCAGGGCTTCGGCACACCGAACTACGCGGCCCACGGCGGCTTCTGCTCGGTCAACATGGCGGCGGCCGGCATCTACACGATGGGCGGCGCGTTCTGGGAATTCGGCCAGCCCGACTGGGACCGCGCGAAGCTCTTCATCCTCTTCGGCGTGGCTGAGGATCACGATTCGAACCCGATCAAGATCGGCATCGGCAAGCTGAAGGCGCGGGGGGCGCGGGTGATCGGCGTCAACCCGATCCGCACCGGCTACAACGGGGTTGCCGACGACTGGTACGGGATCACGCCGGGGACCGATGGCCTTCTGATCCTCGCGCTGATCCACGAACTGCTGCGCGCCGGCAAGATCGACCTCGATTACCTCGCCCGCTTCACCAACGCGCCCTGCCTCGTCGATGCGGCGGAGGGGCCGGGCCACGGGCTTCTCTTGCGCGACAAGGACGGCAAGCTTCTGGTCATCGACCGGGCCACCGGCAAGCCCGCGCCCTTCGACCGGAAGGGCGTGCAACCCGACCTCGGCGCGACCCACGACGGTTGCCGCACGGTCTTCCAGCATCTGGCCGAACGCTATCTGTCCGACGACTACGCGCCCGAGGCGGTGGCGGAACGCACCGGGATTGCCGCCGGCCGCATCCGCGCCCTCGCGGCCGAGATCGCCCATGCGGCCTTCGACATGCCGGTGATCCTCGACCGGCCGTGGACCGATTTCCGCGGCGACCGCCACGAGGCGATGGTGGGCCGTCCGGTGGCGTTCCACGCCATGCGCGGTATCTCGGCCCATTCCAACGGGTTCCAGACCGCCCGCGCGCTGCATCTGCTGCAAATCCTCATCGGTTCGGTCGAGACACCAGGCGGCTTCCGCTTCAAGCCGCCCTATCCGAAACCGCCGGAGGCGCATCCGACGCCGCATTGCGACTGCGTTCCGGGCAAGCCCCTCGGCGGTCCGCATCTTGGCTTCGTGCAGGGGCCGCAGCATCTGGCGCTGAAGGCGGACGGCAGCCCGGCGCGGATCGACAAGGCCTTCAGCTGGGAAAACCCGCTCTCGGCGCATGGGCTGATGCACATGGTCATCCCGAACGCCCATGCCGGCGATCCCTACCGGATCGACACGCTCCTGCTCTACATGGCGAACATGTCGTGGAACTCGTCGATGAACTCCGGTGCGGTGATGGAGATGCTGACCGACACCGACGCGGACGGCGCCTACAAGATTCCGCACATCATCTATTCCGATGCCTATGCCTCCGAGATGGTGGCCTATGCCGACCTGATCCTGCCCGACACCACCTATCTGGAGCGGCACGACTGCATCAGCCTGCTCGACCGGCCGATCTGCGAGGCGGATGCGGCGGCGGACGCGATCCGCTGGCCGGTGGTGGAGCCTGACCGCGACGTGCGCGGCTTCCAGTCGGTGCTGGTCGATCTTGGCGCACGGCTTGGCCTGCCCGGTTTCGTCGATGAGGAAGGTCACGCAAAGTACCGGGATTACGCGGATTACATGGTCCGGCACGAACGGCGGCCGGGGATCGGCCCGCTGATGGGCTGGCGCGGCGACGGCGAAAAGACCGGGCGCGGCGCGCCGAATCCGGACCAGTTGGAACGCTACATCGCCAACGGCGGTTTCTGCGTCGAGCATGTCCCCGAGGAGGCCGCCTTCTTCAAGCCGTGGAACGCCGCCTATCAGGACTGGGCGGTCTCGCTCGGCTTTTACGACAAGCCGCAGCCCTATCTCTTCTCGCTCTGGTCGGAGCCGTTGCAACGCTTCCGACTGGCCGCCGAAGGCCACGGCGACCTGCAGCCGCCGGAGCATCTGCGCGCCCGGCTGAAACAGGCGATGGACCCGCTGCCGGTCTGGTACGAACCTTTCGGCGATGCGGCGGCGGCGGACTATCCCATCCATGCCCTGACCCAGCGTCCGATGGCGATGTATCACTCCTGGGGCTCGCAGAACGCCTGGCTCAGGCAGATCCACGGGGTCAACCCGCTCTACCTGCCGACGGCGCTGTGGGAGACGCACGGCTTCCGCGACGGCGACTGGGCCCGCGTGACCTCGCCCACCGGCACGATCACCGTGCCGGTCGCGCATATGGCGGCCTTGAACGCGAACACGATCTGGACATGGAATGCGATCGGCAAGCGGAAGGGGGCCTGGGCCCTCGACCCCGCGGCACCGGAGGCGACGAAAGGCTTTCTTCTCAACCACCTGATTCACGAACTTCTGCCCGAGAAGGGCGACGGGCTGCGCTGGTCGAACTCCGACCCGGTGACCGGGCAGGCGGCCTGGTTCGACCTGCGGGTGCGGATCGAGAAGGCGGTCCCGCCGCACGAAGCGCAGCCGGAATTCCCGCCGCTCCGTTCGCCGGTACCGCCGGCGCGGAGGAACCGGCCATGACCGCGCTGCCGCCGCCCTCGGCGAAGAAACTCGGGCTGGTGATCGACCTCGACACCTGCGTCGGCTGCCAGGCCTGCGTCACCGCCTGCAAGGGCTGGAACGACCAGGGTTACGGGGCGCCGCTCTCGGATCAGAATGCTTACGGGTCAGAGCCTTGCGGCACCTTCCTCAACCGGGTCCACGGCTACGAAGTCACGCCCGAAGCCGGCCCGGCCGAGATCGTCAACTTCCCGCGCTCGTGCCTGCACTGCGAGGATGCGCCCTGCGTTACGGTCTGCCCGACCGGCGCCAGCTACAAGCGTGCCGAGGACGGGATCGTGCTGGTGAACGAGGACGCCTGCATCGGCTGCGGCCTTTGCGCCTGGGCCTGCCCGTATGGCGCGCGCGAACTCGACCCCTCGGCGGGGGTGATGAAGAAATGCACGCTCTGCGTCGACCGCATCTACAACGAGAACCTGCCCGAGGAGGACCGGATGCCGGCCTGCGTCCGCACCTGTCCGACCGGCGCACGGCATTTCGGCGATCTCGGCGATCCCGGCAGTGCCGTCAGCCGGCTGGTGGCCGAGCGCGGCGGCTATGACCTGATGCCGGAAATGGGGACGAAGCCGGTGAACAAGTACCTGCCACCCCGCAAGAAGGGCGCCGCCCCCGACGGGCCGCTGACGCCGCTCCTTGAAACGCCCGCCACCGGCTTCGCCGGCTGGCTCGACCGGCTGCTGGAGAAGTTCTGATGCATCCCGCCCCCTCCGTCATCGCCTTCACGGTCCTCTCCGGCGCGGGTTTCGGCCTCCTGGCCTTCCTCGCGCTCGGCGCGGTCGAGGTCTATGGCGCGGCCGCCTTCCTGCTTTGGGGCCTGGGCTACGGGCTTGCCGTCGCCGGGCTTCTGGCCTCGACCTTCCATCTCGGCAATCCGTCGCGGGCGCTGCGCGCCTTCACCCAGTGGCGGACAAGCTGGCTCAGCCGCGAGGCCTGGGCCTCGGCGGGGGCGCTCCTCATGCTCGCGCCCCTGGCGCTGGCGGCGATCTTCGGCGGCGGGTTGCCGGGCCATTTCGGTGCGGTGGCGGCGGCGGTCTGCGTCCTCACGGTGGTCTCGACCTCGATGATCTATGCCCAGCTGAAGACGGTGCCGCGCTGGAACCACTGGACGACGCCGGCGCTCTTTCTCGGCTTCGCCGCGACCTCCGGCGCGATCCTGAGCGGGCAGGCGCGGATCGCGGCGCTTCTTTGCCTTGTGCTCGGGGTGCTGCTGATCACGGCCTTCCGGCTCGGCGACGGGCGGTTCCGGGCGGCGGGGCAGACGCTTTCGACCGCGACGGGGCTCGGAAAGGGGGGCACGGTCCGGCAATTCGCGCCCGCCCATACCGGGCCGAACTACCTCACGCGAGAAATGATCCATGTCGTCGGTCGCCGCCATGCCCGGCGGTTGCGGGTGATCGCCGTGGTCCTCGCGGCGCTCTTGCCGTTGCTCGGCCTTCTCGTCGTGCCGCCGGTCCTGCCCTATATGGCCGCGATTTTCGTGGTCCATATCGTCGGCGCCTTCGTCGCCCGATGGCTCTTCTTTGCCGAGGCCGAGCATGTCGTCGGCCTTTACTATGGCCAGCGCCAGGGCGACCCGGCGTAGGGTGGGTTTGAACCCGCCTGCCGGCGCACGTTCCACGTTTTGAAATCCATCCTTCGATCTTGCGAAACCTGACCGGCGGCGCTTGCCGCGAGGCCTTTCCGTCCCCCCAATCGGCGGCGTGCCACGTTTGGCGGCGGAGGGATCGTGAGCGCGGGTCTAGGCGGGAATGACGGCGAAACTGTCGCCAAGCCAGGGGGCAAGGCCCTGCACCGGCGCGATCAGCCGCGCCGCCATCGTCGCGCGGAGCGTGCGCGCGATTTCGGTCGCGACATCGTCGCGCTGGTCGGCCGGCGCGAAGAGCGAGATGGTGCGCGACATCGCCGCCAGCGGCAGGGGATGGATGTCGACCTCGTCGAGGAACGCCCGCGCCCGCAGGAGCGCCAGCGGCGTCGTGATGGAAAACCCGGCGCCGCTGGCGACCAGCGCCATGATCGACTGGTTGCTGTCGATCTCGAAGCGGTCGGGCAGGCTGATCCGGTGGCGGGCCAGATGCGCCTCGATCTGGCGGCCCATGAACTGGGCGCGGTCATAGCGCAGAAGCGGCAGCGCGCGCAGCGCGTCGAGTTCGCGGCCCTTCGGCAGGACGAAGCCGCGCGGCACGGCAATCAGATAGGGGTCGCGCAGCAGCGGATGTTCGCGGATCCCGGCCAGCGCGTCCTGCGGTGCGGCGGCGACGGCAAGGTCGAGCGTCCGGGCGGCCATCATCGCGGTCAGGTCATGGCTCGGCGCCGTGGTCAGCCGGAAGTCGCAGTTGCGCAGGTTCTTGGCCAGCGCGATCACGAGGTTCGGCGTGATCTCGGCGTCGAAGTCGTCGATGACGCCAAGCCGGAGGCTTTTCAGATGGGCGATGTCGAGCACGGTAAGCTCGGCCTGCGCCTGGCGGATCTGGCTCAGCGCCGCCTCGGCGCGGTGCAGCAGGATCCGGCCCGCCGGCGTCAGGCCGAGCGGCCGGTGCGCGCGGTCGAAGACCGCGGTGCCGAGCGAGGCTTCGAGGTTCGACAATTGCTGCGAGGCGGCCGGCAGGCTCAGCCCCACCGCGCGGGCGCCGTCGGCGACCGTGCCTGTCCGGGCGATCGCCTCGAAAAGTTCGAGCGCGCGCAGGGTGATGCCTTTGGCGAGCATGGCGGTCCAGGGCGGTTGCGGGGCGGAACTTTCGGGAAAGTGAACGTGGCGGTGGGTCCGGTCAAGGCTGTCCGCGCCGGTAACGGAAAAAGGTGGCGATCATGGGTGTGAGATTTTTCAAGCAGGCAGCGGCCGCAGAGGCCGAATTGTCCGCCGAGGTGCAGGTGACGGTGGCGCGAATCCTCGCCGAGATCGAGGCCGGGGGCGAGGCCGTCACCCGCAGTTATGCCGAGCGGCTCGACGGCTGGACCGGGCCGGTGGTCGTTCCACGCGCCGAGATCGAGGCCGCCTCCGCTCTGGTGCCTGACGGGCTGAAGGACGACATCCGCTATGCGCACGAGAACATCGCCGCCTTCGCCCGCGCCCAGCGGGCGAGTTGCCGGGAGACGGAGGTGGAGCTTCGCCCCGGCCTCCGGGTCGGGCAGAGGCTGATCCCGATCGCCGCCGCCGGTGCCTATGTGCCGGGCGGACGCTACAGCCACATCGCCTCGGCACTGATGACGGTGACGACGGCGAAGGTCGCGGGCGTCGCCCATGTCGCCGCCGCCACCCCGCCACGCCCCGGTGCCGGGATTCCGCCGGCGATCCTCTACACGTTCGACCTCTGCGGCGCCGACAGCATCCTCGCGCTTGGCGGCGTACAGGCGATCGCGGCGATGGCCTTCGGCCAGTTCGGCCTGCCCGCCGCCGACATCCTCGTCGGCCCCGGCAACGCCTATGTCGCCGAGGCCAAGCGCCAACTTTTCGGTCGGGTCGGGATCGACATGGTGGCGGGGCCGACCGACAGCATGGTCATCGCCGACGCCGGCGCCGATGCCGATCTCGTTGCCGCCGACCTTGTCGGGCAGGCCGAGCACGGGCCGACCTCTCCGGTCTGGCTGGTGACCGACAGCGCCGATCTTGCCGCGGCGGTGATGGCCCGGGTGCCGGCCTGCATCGCCACCCTGCCGGAGCCGAACCGCACCGCTGCCGCCGCCGCCTGGTCGGGGCGCGGCGAGGTTATCCTTTGCGACACACGCGAGGAAATGGCCGCCCATGCCGACCGCGTCGCGCCGGAGCATCTGCATGTGCAGGCCACCGATCTCGACTGGTGGCGCTTACGGCTCAGGGCCTACGGGTCGCTCTTTCTCGGCGCCGCGACGACGGTCGCGTTCGGCGACAAGGCGGCGGGGACCAACCATGTGCTGCCGACCTCGGGCGCGGCGCGCTATACCGGCGGGCTGTCAGTGCACAAGTTCCTCAAGACCGTGACCTGGCAGGAAGTCGCCCCCGAGGCGCTGCGCGACCTTGCCGCCGTCACCGCCCGAATCTCGCGCCACGAGGGGATGGAAGGCCACGCCCGTTCCGCCGATATCCGCCTGGAAAAGGCATTCCCCGGCGAGAAGTTCGACCTCGGGCCGCGACGCGGCGGTTGACCTTGCCGGCCGCGCGCTTTAAGTTGATCGGCCAATCAACAAAAAACACTTGAAGTCGCTTTTCGAAGGTCTAACGTCGGTTTTGAGGACCAGTGTCGAAACGACGCATTTTAGACACGACTGAACGGAGCGCCTGCCACCGGTTTGACCGGCGCACGGTCGGGCAAGGGGAGCGGGCCTGGATGGTGAAGATCTCGTCCGTCGAGACCTTTTGTGACGAACACGTCCGTTTCACACGAGTCACCGCCGAGGATGGCGCCACCGGTTGGGGCCAGTGCTCCACCTTCAACGCCGGGAAATACTTCGAATTTTCAATCGAGGGCGACGGTTATTGCCCCTGGCCGCGGCGGGTGTTCCGGGGCGATCCCTTCGCCGTCCGGAACGGCAAGGTCCGCATTCCCGATGGACCAGGCTGGGGCGGGGCGATCCGGCATGGCTCGACCGGGCGAAATACCAAAAGAGCGCCGAAATGATCGCAGTGAAGGCTTGACGCAGGCCTTCCCAGGCGACGTTACTGACGAAAAACACGAACCGACAACAAGGAGGACGACATGACAGACTTGAGATCCCAGAACGGCCTAAGCCGCCGTGGACTTCTGAAGGGCGCGACCGCACTCGGCGCCGCCGGGCTGATCCTGTCCGCCAGCGTGCGGCGCGCGATGGCCGAGCCGAAGCGCGGCGGCATCCTCAGGGTTGCCTTCGCCAGCGGCAACACGACCGACAGCCTTGATCCCGCGACCTGGGATTCGCAGTTCGTCCAGTGCTTCAACGTCGCCCGTAACGCCACCCTGACCGAGATCGCGTCGGACGGGTCGCTGGTGGGCGAGATCGCCGAAAGCTGGGAAGCCTCGGCCGATGCCGCGACCTGGACCCTAAAGATCCGTTCGGGCGTGACCTTCCACAGCGGCAAGACGCTGACGGCCGACGACGTGGTTGCCTCGCTCAACTACCATCGCGGCGAGGAGTCGAAATCGGCCGCGAAGCCCCTTGTCGACCCGATTACCGACATCAAGGCGGAGGGTGACACCGTCGTCGTGACGCTCTCGGGCGGCAATGCCGACTTCCCGTTCATCGTGGCGGACTACCACCTCGTCATCCTGCCGTCGAGCGAAGGCAAGATCGACCCGATGACGACCGACGGCTGCGGCGCCTATGTGCTCGACAGCTTCGAGCCGGGCGTCTCGGTGAAGATGTCGCGCAACCCGAACTACTGGAAGACCGACCGCGGCTGGTTCGACGGGATCGAGGCGCTGGCCATCGTCGATTCCGCGGCGCGCCAGAACGCGCTCATCACCGGCGAGGTCGACGTGATCGACAGCGTCGACCTGAACACCGTGACCCTCTTGCAGCGGGCGCCGGGGCTGGTGATCCTGCCGGTGGCCGGCAACCAGCACTACGTCTTCGTGATGGACACCCGTGCGACGCCCTTCAGCGACAACAACGTGCGTCAGGCGCTGAAATACGGAATCGACCGGCAGGAACTGGTCGACAAGATCCTGCAGGGCTACGGCTCGATCGGCAATGACATCCCCATGGGGGCGCAGCAGCCTTACTACAATACCGAACTCGAGCAGAAGACCTACGATCCGGACAAGGCGAAGTTCTACCTCAAGGAAGCCGGGATGGACTCGCTCAGCGTCCAGCTCTCGGTGGCCGACAGCGCCTTCGCGGGCGCGGTGGACGCGGGCGTTCTCTACTCCGAACGCGCGGCGGCTGCCGGCATCAACATCGAGGTCGTGCGCGAACCGAGCGACGGCTACTGGGACAACGTCTGGATGAAGAAGCCGTTCTGCGCCTCCTACTGGGGCGGTCGTCCGACTCCGGACCTGATGTTCTCGACCGCCTATTCGGGTGGTGCGCCGTGGAACGAAAGCTTCTGGGACAACGCGCGCTTCAACGAGCTTCTGATCGCCGCGCGGTCGGAACTCGACGACGACAAGCGCCGCGCCATGTACTGGGAAATGCAGGACCTCCTCGCCAACCAGGGCGGCACCGTTATCCCGATGTTCGCGAGCTACGTCATGGCGCATACCGACAAGGTCGGCGTGCCTGAGGTCGTCGGCGCGAACCAGGGCATGGACGGCCTGCGTGCCTTCGAGCGCTGGTGGTTCGTCTGATCCATGAGGCCCCGGCGTTCGCGCCGGGGCCATCTGCCCTCCGGGGCCAAGCCGGACGGCAACGATCCGGAAGAATTCGTGAACAGGGGGGCTGACACGTGTCTGTCATATGGACAATGATCGCCAAGCGCCTGGGCCTCGGGGTTCTCACGCTCTTCGTGATCTCGGTGATCATCTTCGGCGCGACGGAGCTCTTGCCCGGTGATCTGGCGCAGAACATTCTCGGGCAGTCGGCAACACCCGAGACGGTGGCGGCGTTCCGGAAAGAGCTTGGCCTCGACCTGCCGGCGTACACGCGCTACTTCAACTGGCTCTTCGGCGCGTTGCAGGGCGATTTCGGCACCTCGCTGGCCAACAAGCGGCCCATCGCCGACCTGATCGCGACGCGCCTCGGCAATACCCTGTTCCTCGCGCTCTATGCCGCCGCGATCTCGGTGCCGCTGTCGCTTTTGCTCGGCATCCTCGCGGCGCTTTACCGCAATTCGATCTTCGACCGGACGGTGAACGCGATGGCGCTGAGCTCGATCTCGTTCCCGGAGTTCTTCGTCGCCTATATCCTGATCTTCGTCCTCGCCCAGTCGGGTCTCTTCCCCTCGATGTCACGGATGGATGCGACCGTGGGGTTCGGCGAGGCGCTCTACCGCACCTTCCTGCCGGCGCTGACGCTGACGCTGGTCGTCACCGCGCACATGATGCGGATGACGCGGGCGGCGATCATCAACCTTCTCGCCTCGCCTTACATCGAGATGGCGCGGCTGAAGGGGATGAAGCCGATGCGGGTGATCCTGAAGCACGCGCTGCCGAACGCGCTGGCGCCGATCATCACCGTGGTGGCCCTGAACCTCGCCTATCTCGTCACAGGGGTTGTCGTGGTCGAGGTGGTGTTCGTCTATCCCGGCCTTGGCCAGCTCATGGTTGACAGCGTGTCGAAGCGCGACTTCCCTGTGGTGCAGGCAGTCGCGCTGATCTTTGCCGCGGCCTACGTCCTTCTCAACCTGACCGCGGACGTGCTGTCGACCCTGTCGAACCCGCGTCTCATTCACCGCAAATAGGAAGGGGCGGGCATGACAATCCTCATCAACCTCTTCTGGATCGCGGTCGCGATTGCGGTCGCCCTCGGGGCCGGCTGGCTGTTCCGCGCCGCCACCATCGCGCTCACGCGGGGTGCGACCGCGCGGATGCTGCGCACCGCGCCGCTCACGGCCGGCTTCGGCATGCTGGTGATCCTGATCTACGTCGTCGTGGCACTCTTCGCGCCGCTCATCGCGCCTTACGCGGAGCGCGAGGTTGTGGGCGCGCAGTTCCTGCCCTGGGACGCGACCCATCTCCTCGGTACCGACAACCTCGGACGCGACATGCTGACCCGGCTGATCTACGGCGCGCGCAACACGGTGGGCATCGCCTTCGCCACCACCGCGCTCGCCTTCACCATGGGCTCGATTCTCGGACTTCTGGCGGCGACGGTCGGTGGCTGGCTCGACCAGATCCTGAGCCGGATCGTCGATATCCTGATGGCGATCCCGTCGCTGATCTTCTCGCTGCTGCTCCTCACCATCTTCGGCACCTCGGTGACGACGCTGATCCTGGTGATCGCCACGATCGATTCCACCCGGGTCTTCCGGCTGGCGCGGTCGGTGGCGCTCAACATCGTGGTGATGGACTATATCGAGGCCGCCCGGCTCAGGGGCGAGGGGCTCTGGCGGCTGATCACGCGGGAGATTCTGCCGAACGCGCTGGCGCCGCTGGTGGCGGAGTTCGGCCTGCGCTTCTGCTTCGTCTTCCTCGCGATCTCGGCGCTCTCGTTCCTTGGCGTCGGAATTCAGCCTCCGACGGCGGACTGGGGTTCGATGGTGCGCGAGAACGCGGCGCTGATCACCTTCGGCGACGTGACGCCGCTCTTGCCGGCGGGTGCCATCGCGCTCCTGACCGTGGCGGTCAACTTCGTGGTGGACTGGATGCTCCACCGCGCCAGCGGATTGAAGGAGTAGGGCGATGAAGGATACCAACCCGGCAAAGCCCGTCCTCCTGACCCTCCGCGACATCCATATCGAGGGTCGGTCGGAGGAGACCTGGTCGCCGATCATCAAGGGCGTGGACCTGACGCTCCACAAGGGCGAGGTGCTCGGCCTCATCGGCGAAAGCGGGGCGGGAAAGTCGACGCTCGGCCTGGCCGCGATGGGCTTCACCCGCGACGGCTGCCGGATTTCCGGCGGCACCATCGACTTCGACGGGATCGACCTCAGGGCGGCCACGGAAGCCCAGCGGCGCGGCCTGCGCGGCAAGCGCATCGCCTATGTCGCCCAGTCGGCGGCGGCAAGCTTCAACCCGGCCCACAAGCTCATCGACCAGTATAGCGAGGCGCCGGTCCAGCACGGCGTGATGAGCCGGGCCGAGGCCGAGCGCGACGCGGTGGAGCTTTACCGCCGGATGCGCCTGCCCAACCCTGAAGAGATCGGCTTTCGCTATCCGCATCAGGTCTCGGGCGGCCAGTTGCAGCGGGCGATGACCGCGATGGCAATGGCTTGCCGGCCGGACCTGATCATCTTCGACGAACCGACGACCGCGCTCGACGTGACAACGCAGATCGAGGTTCTGGCGGCGATCCGCGACATTGTCGCACAGTTCGACACCGCGGCGATCTACATCACCCACGACCTCGCCGTGGTCGCGCAGATGGCCGACAGGATCAAGGTCCTTCTGCGCGGCGACGAGGTCGAGGAGGCTGATACCCGCACCATGCTCGCGGCCCCGAAGGAGGATTATACCAAGACCCTCTGGGCGGTCCGGAGCTACGCCCGGCCGGTGCAGCCGCCGGTGGCGAAGGGCACGACGCCGGTCGTCTCGGTCCGCAATGTCACCGCGGGCTACGGCGCGGCCGATATCCTGAAGGACATCAGCTTCGACATCCACAAGCGCCGCACTGTCGCCGTGGTGGGCGAAAGCGGTTCGGGCAAGTCCACCGCCGCGCGGGTGATCACCGGGCTTCTGCCGCCGCGCCGGGGGGCGATCCTCTTCGACGGGGCGCCGCTGCCGGCCGATTACCGTCAGCGCAGCCGCGACCAGCTTCGGCAGGCGCAGATGATCTACCAGATGGCCGACACCGCGCTGAACCCCAAGCTGCGGTTGCGCGAATTGATCGGGCGGCCGGCGCAGATGTACCTGGGGCTGAACGGCAAGGCGCTGACCGACCGCATCCGCGACCTGCTGCACCTGATCGAACTGGAACCGGACAAGTTCATCGACCGGCTTCCCTCGGAGTTGTCCGGCGGGCAGAAGCAGCGGATCGGCATCGCGAGGGCGCTGGCGGCCGAGCCGAAGTTCATCATCTGCGACGAGGTGACATCGGCGCTCGACCAGCTGGTCGCGGAAGGCATCCTGAAGCTGCTCGACCGGCTGCAATCGGAGTTCGACCTGGCCTACATGTTCATAACCCATGACCTCGCCACCGTGCGTTCCATCGCAGATGAGGTGGTGGTTATGCAGAACGGCAAGGTGGTGGAGAAGGGGCCGAAACTGGAAATGTTCGAGCCGCCGCACGATCCCTATACCGAGCTTCTCCTGTCCTCGGTACCCGAGATGGACCCCGACTGGCTGACGAAGCTCTTGAGGGAGAGGGCGGCGAAGGCCGGCAAGGGCTGAACACGGGCCGGGGGCAGGGCGACCGGCCCCGGCATAGCCGTCGGCCCGTACGTGGCGGGCAATCCGCCGGTTGCGGCATATGGGGGCTTGCCGCACCACGACCGGCTTTGGCATGCTTCGACCGGCGGGCGCGCCTGGCGGCGGGCCAGCGCGACATACCGGATACGAGGAGACAGGCATGATCAATGCGCTGGTGGTCACCAAGGATGAGACAAGCGGCCAGACCTCGGCCTCGGTCGAGGCGATCGAGGAAAGCCGGCTGCCCGACAGCGACGTGCGGGTCGCGGTCGAATATTCGACGGTGAACTACAAGGACGGGCTTTGCATCGGGCCGGGCGGCGGGCTTGTCCGCCACTACCCGCATGTGCCCGGGATCGACTTTGCCGGCACGGTCGAGGCGTCCTCCGACGCGCGCTACAAGCCCGGCGACAAGGTGGTGCTGACCGGCTGGCGCGTGGGCGAGGCGCATTGGGGCGGCTACGCGCAAAAGGCCAGCGTCCGCGCCGACTGGCTGGTGCCGCTGCCGACGGGGCTCTCTACCCGGCAGGCGATGGCGGTCGGGACCGCCGGACTGACCGCGATGCTGGCGGTGATGGCGCTTGAGGATCACGGGCTGGTGCCGGGGCACGGGCCGGTTCTGGTGACCGGTGCGGCGGGCGGCGTCGGCTCGGTCGCGACGGCGATCCTTGCGAAGCTCGGCCACGAGGTCGCGGCGGTGACCGGCCGGCCGGAGACGGCGGATTACCTGAAAGGCCTCGGCGCCAGCCAGATCGTCGCGCGCGAGGATCTGACGGAAGTCACCCGCAAGCCGCTCGAGGGCGAGCAATGGGCGGGCTGCGTCGATGCCGTCGCGGGGGCGATGCTTGGCCGGGTGCTGAAGCAGATGAAGTACGGAACCTCCGTCGCCGCCGTCGGACTGGCGGGCGGGGCGGCGATCGACGGCGCGCTGATCACCCCGTTCATCCTGCGTGGCGTCAATCTTCTTGGCATCGACAGCGTGATGCAACCCTATGCGAACCGGCTCCGCGCGTGGGAAAGGATCGCCCGCGACCTGCCGATGGAGAGGTTGGAGGCGATGATCCGGCCTGCCACCCTGTCCGATCTGCCGAAACTTGGCGCCGACATCCTGAAGGGCCGGGTCCAGGGCCGGGTCGTCGTCGACGTGAACGCCTGACAAGTGACACCTGTAAGGTGGGTTGAAACCCACCTTGCCTCCGGGGTCGGCGCGGCGACATGGTCACGTTGCATCGGCAATGCTAGACTTGTGCCGAGGAAGGCGCTAAGAGCGTTCCTGTTAGCGCTAACGGACAAAAGGATCAGGACAGATGGTCTCACGCGTGATTCCGGTTGATCCGTTCGACCTCGTCATCTTCGGCGGCACCGGCGACCTGGCGCGGCGCAAGATCCTGCCGGGGCTCTACCGCCGCTTCCTCGCCGGCCAGATGCCGGACGATGCCCGCATCATCGGTGCTGCGCGCGGCGAGATGGATGACGAGGGCTTCCGCGCGCTGGTCGCCGATGCGGTCTCCGAGTTCATCGCCGAGGGCAAGCGCGATGGCGAGACGCTCGCCCGCTTTCTCGGCCATGTCCATTACGTCGCAGTCGACGCGAAGGGCGAGGCCGGATGGACGGACCTTGCCCGGATCGTGCGCAAGGATGTCGTGCAGGCGTTCTACTTCTCGGTCGCGCCCGCGCTTTTCGGTGATCTTGCCGAGCGGCTCCACCGCCACGGAATCGCCGGTCCCGAAGCGCGGATCGTCGTCGAAAAACCCTTCGGCCGCGACCTTGAAAGTGCCAAGGCGCTCAACGCCACGCTGGCCGAGCATTTCAGCGAGGGCCAGATCTACCGGATCGACCATTACCTCGGCAAGGAGACGGTGCAGAACCTGATGGCGGTCCGCTTCGCCAATATCCTCTTCGAACCCTTGTGGAACGCGCGCCATGTCGATCACGTCCAGATCACCGTGGCCGAGACGGTCGGCGTCGGCGGCCGCGGGGCCTATTACGACCGCTCGGGCGCGATGCGGGACATGGTGCAGAACCACCTGATGCAGCTTCTCTGCCTGATTGCGATGGAACCGCCTTACCGCTTCGACCCCGACGCGGTGCGGGACGAGAAGCTGAAGGTGATCCGCGCGCTGCAGGAGGTGCGGCCCGACGACATCGTGCGCGGCCAGTATCGCGGCGGCCCGAAGGCCGGCGGCGCGCCATCCTACGTCGAGGACGCCGAGGATCCGGCCTCGCGCACCGAAAGCTATATCGCGATGAAAGTGCAGATCGCCAACTGGCGCTGGAAGGGCACGCCCTTCTACCTGCGCACCGGCAAGAAGCTCCGTGCCCGCGCCTCCGAGATCGCGGTGGTCTTCAAGGAAGTGCCGCATTCGATCTTCGGCGAGGAGGAGGGCTGGCGCGAGAACGTGCTTTCCATCCGGCTCCAGCCGAACGAGGGGATGACGCTTTCTGTGATGATCAAGGAGCCGGGGCCGGGCGGCATGCGCCTGACCGAGGTGCCCTTGGACATGTCCTTCGCCGAGGCGCTCGGCGAGGACGGGACCGACATTCCCGACGCCTACGAACGACTGATCATGGATGTGATCCGCGGCAACCAGACGCTGTTCATGCGCGGCGACGAGGTCGAGGCCGCCTGGGCCTGGACCGACCCGATCATCGCCGGCTGGGAGGCGCGCGGCGACCGGCCGAAGGGCTACGACCCCGGATCCTCGGGCCCGGAGGACGCGCTGATGCTCGTCCACCGCGACGGCCGGAGGTGGCGGGAGATCCGCGAATGACCGGCCGCGCCGGCAAGGGTCGGGCCGGACAGGCGCGGGGCTGAAAGGAAAGGCTGCGATGGACGTCATCGAATATCCCGACCGCGAACTGATGATGTTCGACCTCGCCGACCATCTGGCGAGCGAACTTGCAATGGCGCTGCGCCAGCATGACAGGGCGAGCCTCTGCCTGCCCGGAGGCACCACGCCCGGCCCGGTCTTCGACGTGCTTTCGGGCGTCAGCCTCGACTGGGGCCGGGTGTCGGTCTTTCTCAACGACGAACGCTGGGTGCCGGAAAGCCATCCGCGCTCTAACGGGCGGCTTCTGAAGGCGCGGATGCTGACCGGCCGTGCCGCCGCCGCGCAGTACGTGCCGCTTTACGCCGACGCGCCACAGCCGGAAGACGTGCTCGACACGCTCTCGGCCGCGATCGCGCCCTGCCTGCCGATCTCGGTCCTCCTGCTCGGCATGGGCGCCGACATGCACACCGCCTCGCTCTTTCCCGGCGCCGACCGGCTGGAGGAAGCGCTCGCCGCCGATGCGCCGATCCTCCTGCCGATGCGCGCGCCCGGTGCGGCGGAGCCGCGCGTGACGCTGACCGCGCCGGTCCTTGCCGGGGCGATGTCTTGCCATATCCTGATCACCGGGGCAGAAAAACGCGCGGCGCTCGACCGGGCGCAGGACCTGCTCGAGACCGAGGCGCCGGTGCGTGCGGTCCTGGCGAATGCGACGGTGCACTGGGCCGAATGAGAGTTTCAGTACGAGGGGAATGTCGATGAGCCTTTGGGATGATCTGCGCTTTCACCGCAAGCGCCTGGAAGACCGGCCGATCCTGTCGCTCTTCGACGGCACTGACCGGGCGCGGCATTTTTCGATCCGGGCCGATGGCCTTCTCTTCGACTATTCCAAGACCGCGATCGACACCCATGCCCGCGACCTGCTGATCCGGCTCGCCGAGGCGTCGGGCGTGGCCGGCAAGCGCGACGCGATGTTCGCCGGCGAAAAGATCAACGAGACCGAGGGGCGGGCGGTCCTTCACACCGCCCTGCGCAACCTCTCCGGTTCCGTCCTCGTCGATGGCCGCGACGTCATGCCGGAGGTTCGGGCCACCCATGAGCGCATGGCCGCCTTCGCCCGCGATGTGCGCGCGGGCCGCTTTACCGGGCAGGGGGGGGCGATCACTGACATCGTCAATATCGGCATCGGCGGCTCCGATCTTGGCCCGGCGATGGCCTACCTTGCGCTGGCGCCCTATGCCGACGGGCCCCGGGCGCATTTCGTCTCGAACGTCGACGGGGCGCATGTCCATGACGTGCTGGCGCCGCTCGACCCCGAAACCACGCTTGTCATCGTTGCCTCGAAGACCTTCACCACGATCGAGACGATGACCAACGCCGAGACGGCGCGCACATGGATGGCGAGGCGCGTCGCCAACCCCGCCGCGCAGTTCGCCGCCGTCTCCACAGCCGCCGACCGCACCGCCGCCTTCGGCATCGACGCCGCCCGGGTCTTCGGCTTCGAGGACTGGGTTGGCGGGCGCTACTCGATGTGGGGGCCGATCGGGCTTTCCCTGATGATCGCCATCGGGCCGGAAGCGTTCGATGCGTTCCTTGAGGGCGGCAGGGCGATGGACGCGCATTTCCGCGATGCGGCCTTCGCCGACAACCTGCCCGTCATGCTGGCCCTCGTCGGCATCTGGCACAACCAGATCTGCGGCCATGCCACCCGCGCCGTATTGCCCTATGACCAGCGCCTGTCGCGGCTGCCCGCCTATCTCCAGCAACTCGAGATGGAGAGCAACGGCAAGCGCGTGGCGATGGACGGGTCCGACCTTCCGGTGAACTCCGGCCCCGTCGTCTGGGGCGAGCCGGGGACGAACGGCCAGCACGCCTTCTACCAGCTCATCCATCAGGGCACCCGGGTGGTGCCGTGCGAGTTCATGGTCGCGAAGGCGGGGCATGAACCCGACCTCGCCCACCAGCACCTGCTCCTTGTCGCCAACTGCCTTGCCCAGTCCGAGGCGCTGATGCGCGGCCGCTCGCTCGACGAGGCGCGGGCGATCATGGCGAAGAAGGGCCTGACCGGCGCCGAGCTTGACCGTCAGGCGCGCCACCGGGTGTTTCCCGGCAACCGGCCCTCGACCACGCTGGTCTACGACCGGCTCACGCCCTTCACCTTGGGCCAGATCGTGGCGCTCTACGAACACCGGGTCTTTGTCGAAGGCGTAATCCTCGGGATCAATTCCTTCGACCAGTGGGGGGTGGAGCTTGGCAAGGAACTGGCGCTCGCGCTCGAGCCGATCCTCGCGGGGCGCGAGAGTGCCGAGGGCAAGGACGGCTCGACCCGGATGCTGGTCGAGGCGCTGAGGGGCGAAGGCTGAGAGGTCAGACGGCGATGCTGTCCAGATAGCGGGCGCAGCCTTCGAGCGCGGCATAGTCGTCCTCGATGATCGAGACGGCGAATTCGCGCATGAACGGGGAAAACCGCCCCTTGTCGCGGAACGCCCCGGCAAGGTCGAACCGCCCGAAATGGCCGGTGAAGGCGCGGGCGACGCCGCCGATCAGGTAGATGCCGCCGAAGGGCAGGTGGGTCAGCGCGAGATCGCCGGTGACGGTGCCGAGAAGGCGCACGAAGGTGCGCCCGGTCTCAACCGCGACCGGGTCGTCCCCCGCGGCGATCGCCGCCATGATCGCGGAGGCGCCGGGCCGGTCGCTCCGCCCCGCCTCGGCCGCCGCCCAGGCAAAGAGCCGTTCGAGCCCGCGCCCCGACAGCACGTCCTCGACCCCGGCAAATCCGTGCACCGTCTCGACCGACCGCATCAGCCTGAGATCGGCCTCGGTGCGGACAGGAAGACCGGCATGGCCGCATTCGGAGGCGGTGACGATACGGCCACCCGGTGTTTCGTGCACGACAGCGGCGTTGAAGCCGGTGCCAACACCGATCACCAGTTGCGGGCCGTCGCTGCGCTTGGCGCCCTCCGCCGCGATCAGCGGGCGCAGGCAGTCGGCCGCGATATGGCCAAGCGCCTGACCCTGGGCCTGAAGATCGTTGAGGACTGCGACGCGGCCCGCGCCGGTGGCGACCGAGGCCCGGTCGATCGTCCAGTCGAGGTTCGTCAGTCGCGCCACGCCGCCGTCGACCGGCCCCGCGACGGCGACGCAGGCCCCGGTGCAGGCCGGGCTTGCGGCCTCTTCGAGATAGCGGGCGAGCACCGGGCCGAGGCCGGGGAAATCGGCATTGGCGAAGCGCCGGATCGTCGCGCGGTCGACCGCGCCTGCGCGCACCAGCGCGACCCGGGTATTGGTGCCGCCGACATCGGCCACGAGCGATAGGGTATCAGGCATCCGCATCTTCACTTTGCCGGGGCGTTGGCCAGGAACCTGGCACAGGCGTGATAGGATGCTTTCGGGGTCCGCTTCAAGCACGCGAATCCTGCATCGATCGGGGAGACATGTTTTTTGATTGCCGCCGCCCGGCCCGAAAGGGCAGGCCCGGTGCCGGAATTCGGCCGGCGGTTGTGCGGGCAGGGCCACCCAGCCCCCGCGTTCGTAGCCTTGCACGGTTGTCCGGCGCGCCCTTTGACACGCGACCGTCGCCGATCCGGACGTGCGGGACGATTTGAGCCAATACCCGATCCGGCCGCCAAAGCGCTTTGGAATTTCCCCATGAAAGGCTATGGATAGCCAAAGCGGCAAAGACCGGAGGGGAGGATCGCATGAACGGATACCTATGCGCGGGCGCCGCGACGCTGGCGCTTCTGGCCGGCGCTGCGGCGGCGCAGGAGCTGAAATTCGCGCCGGGCGAGGATGTGCGCTTCAACTGGGCAAGCTATGACGGCTTTGCCGAGGCCTACAACCTGGACGGTCAATCCATCACCATCTTCGGTCCCTGGCGCGGCGAGGATCAGGTGCTGGTCGAAAGCGTGCTCGCCTATTTCACCGCCGCCACCGGGGTGACGGTCAGCTACTCCTCCTCGGAGAATTACGAACAGCAGATCGTCATCGACACCCAGGCCGGTTCACCCCCCGACATCGCGATTCTGCCGCAGCCGGGGCTGATCGGCGATCTTGCCGCAAAGGGGTTGCTGGTGCCGCTCGGCGACGACACCGGGGCGTGGCTGAGGGACAATTACGCCGCCGGGGAAAGCTGGGTCGGCCTTGGCACCTACGCTGGCGCAGACGGGGCGAAGGCGCTTTATGCCTTTCCCTACAAGATCGACGTGAAGTCGCTGGTCTGGTACGTGCCGGAGAATTTCGAGGATGCCGGCTACGAGGTTCCCGGCACGATGGAGGACCTCAGGGCGCTGACCGAAGAGATCGTCGCCGATGGCGGCACGCCCTGGTGCATCGGGCTCGGCTCGGGCGGGGCGACCGGCTGGCCCGCGACCGACTGGGTCGAGGACATGCTGCTGCGCACCGCGCCGCCGGATGTCTACGACAGGTGGGTCACCAACGACCTGCCGTTCACCGATCCCGCCATCACCGGCGCGATCAAGGAATTCGGCTGGTTCGCGCGCAATAATGCCTTCGTCGACGGGGGGGCGGCTGCCGTCGCCACGACCGACTTCCGCGACAGCCCCAAGGGCCTCTTTGCCTCGCCGCCGAAATGCTACATGCATCACCAGGCCTCGTTCATTCCTTCGTTCTTCCCCGAAGGCACGGAACTCGGGCGCGACGCCGACTTTTTCTACATGCCGGCCTATGCGGGCAAGGACCTCGGCAAGCCGGTGCTCGGCGCCGGGACGCTGGCCATGATCACCAGGGACGGCGAGGCGGCGCGCGCCTTCATCGCCTTCCTGAAGACACCAATCGCGCATGAGATCTGGATGGCGCAATCGGGGTTCCTCACGCCCTTCAAGGCGGTGAACCCCGAGGCCTATGCCAATGCCGCACTGAAAAAGCAGGGCGAGATCCTCCTGAACGCCACCACCTTCCGTTTCGACGGTTCTGACCTGATGCCCGGCAAGATCGGCGCAGGCGCCTTCTGGACCGGGATGGTCGACTATGCCGGCGGCAAGTCGGCCGAGGACGTGGCGGCAGAGATCCAGGCCGAATGGGACGCGATCAAGTAAGTTAGCCCCGGCCGGCGACGACCCGCGAGAGGAGGGGGCATGGAACAGCTCTGGACCGCGCTTTTCACGATCGTCGCCGGCATCGCCGGGGCCGCGCTCTATTTCTGGGGATCGAACTGGCTGCTTGACCGGGTGTTCCCGGCCCATGCCGGCGACCGGTCCGCCGCCTCGCGCAACATCGCCCGCGCCGCGCTGATCCGGCCCTGGCTTTTCCTCGGGCCGGCGCTCATCGCGCTTGGCCTCTACCTCGTCTACCCGGTCTTCGCCTCGATCTGGCTCAGCTTCCACGACCGGGGCGGGCAGGGTTTCGTCGGGCTCGCCAACTACCGCTGGCTGGTGAGCGACCCCGGTTTTCGCGAGTCGCTTTTCAACAATTTCCTCTGGCTTCTGATGGTGCCCGCCGCATCGACCTTCCTCGGCCTGGTCGCCGCCGCGCTCACCGATCGGATCGCCTGGGGCAACCTCGCTCGGTCGCTGATCTTCATGCCGATGGCGATCTCCTTCGTCGGCGCCGCGGTGATCTGGAAATTCGTCTATGATTACAGGGGCGAAGGCTCCGAACAGATCGGCCTTCTGAACGCGGTCGTGGTGGCCTTCGGCGGCGTGCCGCAGGCCTGGATCGCGGTGCCGTTCTGGAACAACTTCTTCCTGATGGTGATCCTGATCTGGATCCAGACCGGCTTCGCCATGGTCATCCTCTCGGCCGCGCTGCGCGGTATACCGGAAGAAACCATCGAGGCGGCGGTCCTCGACGGCGCCTCGGGCATCCAGATCTTCTTACGGATCATGGTGCCGCAGATCTGGGGCACCATCGCGGTGGTCTGGACCACGATCACCATCACGGTACTCAAGGTCTTCGACATTGTGCTCGCCATGACCAACGGGCAATGGAACAGTCAGGTCCTCGCCAACCTGATGTTCGACTGGATGTTCCGGGGCGGCGGCGATTTCGGCCGGGGCGCGACCATCGCCATCGTGATCATGGTCCTCGTCGTGCCGATCATGGTCTGGAACATACGGAATGCCCGGGCCGAGGCGGGGGATCGCTGATGCTGCCCGGCACCAGATCGCCGCTCGCCTGGGTGGTCCATCTTTCGGTCGTCCTCCTCGTCCTGCTCTGGACCTTGCCGACGGCGGGGCTTCTGGTCTCGTCGTTCCGCGACAAGGACCAGATCGCGGTCTCGGGCTGGTGGACTGCGCTCTCGACCTCGTCGCAGAACCTTGTCTTCCGCGCGCCCGCCGGGGAGGGAGAGGAAATCGTCGACGGCCGCTACGTCCTGACCGGCTCCGTGCTGGAAGGCCCCGGCGGCGGCCGCGTCTCGGCCTTCGGCTTTTCCTCGCGTGCGCCTGCGGCCTTCGCCCCCGGCGAGACGGCCGAGCTGAAGGACGGCGTGCGGCTTGTCGTGACAGGCGACGGCGCCTTCGAACTGTCGGGGGCCGAGAGCTTCGCCGGCACCCGCGGGCAACGCATCTTCTACACCGCCGAGGTGCCGCCACGCTTCACGACGGCGAATTACGCCAATGTGCTGACCGCCGCCGGGCTCGGCCGGTCGTTCCTGAACTCGATGACCGTCGCGGTGCCGGCGACGGTGATCCCGATCCTGATCGCCGCCTTCGCCGCCTATGCGCTGGCGTGGATGCGGTTTCCGGGCCGCGCGCTCCTGATCGCGGCGGTTGTCGGGCTTCTCGTCGTGCCCTTGCAGATGTCGCTTATCCCGCTATTGAAGGTCTACAACTCCGTCGGGCAAGCCTTTGGTTTCGATCCGAAAAGTTATATCGGCATCTGGCTTGCCCATACCGGGTTCGGGCTTCCGCTGGCGATCTACCTCCTGCGCAACTACATGGCGGGCCTGCCGCGCGAGGTGATGGAAACGGCGCGCGTGGACGGGGCGACGGATTTCCAGATATTCACCCGGATCGTGCTGCCCTTGTCCTTCCCGGCGCTGGCGAGCTTCGCCATCTTCCAGTTCCTCTGGACCTGGAACGACCTTCTGGTGGCGCTGGTCTTCCTCGGCCCGCAGGACGACAAGCTTGTGCTCACGGGGCGTCTGGTGAACCTTCTGGGCTCGCGCGGCGGCGACTGGGAGATTCTCGCCGCCTCGGCCTTTGTCTCGATCGCGGTGCCGCTTCTGGTCTTCTTCTCGATGCAGAAATTCCTCGTGCGGGGCCTCCTCGCCGGGTCGGTGAAAGGGGGCTGAGGCGATGGCAAGGGGGCTGGCGAAGGCGGCGCAACTGGCCGGCGACCGCGACTGGTGGCGCGGTGCGGTGATCTACCAGATCTACCCGAGGAGCTTTCAGGACACGAATGGCGACGGTATCGGCGACCTGAAGGGTATCACGCAACGCCTTGATCATGTTGCGGGACTTGGCGCGGACGCGGTCTGGATATCGCCCTTCTTCACCTCGCCGATGAAGGATTACGGCTACGATGTCGCGGATTACCGCGATGTCGATCCGATGTTCGGGACGCTCGCCGATTTCGACGCGCTCGTGGTGCGGGCCCACGATCTCGGGCTCAGGGTGATGATCGACCTCGTGCTCAGCCATTCCTCCGACCAGCATCCGTGGTTCATCGAAAGCCGCGCCGACCGGGGTAATCCGCGCGCCGACTGGTATGTCTGGGCCGATCCGAAGCCGGACGGCACGCCGCCCAACAACTGGCTTTCGATCTTCGGCGGCTCCGCCTGGACCTGGGATGCGCGGCGGATGCAGTATTACCTGCACAACTTCCTGGCTTCGCAGCCCGATCTCGATTTCCACTGCCCGGCGGTCCAGGCGGAACTGCTCGACACCGCGCGGTTCTGGCTTGACCGGGGGGTGGACGGGTTCCGTCTCGATACGATCAACTTCTACTTCGCAGACAAGCTCTTGCGCGACAATCCTCCACTGCCGGCCGAGCGGCGCAACGACAGCATAGCGCCGGCGGTCAACCCCTATAACTGGCAGGAGCATATTCACTCGAAGAACCAGCCGGAGAACATTGATTTTCTGCGGAAACTCCGTGCGGTTATGGAGCCCTACGGCGCCGCAGCCGTGGGCGAGGTCGGCGATGCCCAGCGGGGGCTGGAGATCATGGGCCAGTATACCTCTGGTGGCGATCTGATGCAGATGTGCTATGCGTTCGAATTCCTCTCCAAGGACCGGTTGACGGCGGCGCGGGTGGCGGAAACCTTCGCCCGTCTCAATGCCGCCGCGCCTGAGGGCTGGCCCTGCTGGGCCTTTTCCAACCACGATGTTATGCGCCACGCCTCACGGTGGGGTCTTTCCGGTGCCGAGATAAGGGCTTACGCGACGCTCCTCATGTGTCTCAGAGGCTCCGTCTGCCTCTATCAGGGCGAAGAGCTTGGCCTGACCGAGGCCGATCTGGCCTTCGAGGATCTGCAAGACCCCTACGGGATCGAGTTCTGGCCCGAGTTCAAGGGCCGCGACGGCTGCCGGACGCCGATGGTCTGGAGCCGCGACAACCGCAACGGCGGGTTTTCCGAGGGCAAGCCCTGGCTGCCGGTGCCGGCGGAGCATCTGGAGAAGGCGGTCAGCGCCGTCGGCGCCGATCCGGACGGGCTGATCGCGCATTACCGCCGCGTCATTGCCCTGCGCCACGCGCATCCGGCGCTGTCGAAGGGCGCGCAGGAGGACATGGTGGCGGAGGGCGGTGTGATCCGCCTTGTCCGGCGCCACGAGGGCGAGGCGATCTTCGTCGCGGTCAATCTTGCCGGCACTCCGGCGAAGATCGCCGGACCGGGTGCCGGCTGGCTGGATATCGGTGCCGCGCTTGGCGGCGCCGGACAATCGGGGGACGGCGTGGTCGCTCTTGCGCCGTGGCAAAGCTGCCTCTTGCGGCGAACGACCTGAGGAGGCGTGGAATGGCCGGTCTGAAACTGACGGGGATCGTCAAGTCCTACGGCGAGGTGCCGGTTCTGAAGGACATCGACCTCGATATCCGGCAGGGTGAACTGATCGTGTTCGTCGGCCCCTCCGGCTGCGGGAAATCGACGCTTTTGCGCATGATTGCGGGGCTGGAGACGATCACCGGCGGCACGCTGGAGATCGACGGCGAGGTGATGAACGCGGTCCCGCCCGCGCAACGCGGCATCGCGATGGTGTTCCAGTCCTACGCGCTTTACCCGCACATGACGGTGCGCGACAACTTGGCCTTCGCGCTGAAGATCGCGAAGACGCCGAAGGCGGAGATCGCCGCGGCGGTCGAGAAGGCGGCCGGTATCCTGCAACTCACCCCCTATCTCGACCGGCTGCCGAAGGCGCTGTCGGGCGGTCAGCGCCAGCGCGTCGCCATCGGCCGCGCCATCGTCCGCAACCCCAAGGTCTATCTTTTCGACGAACCGCTCTCGAACCTCGACGCCGCCTTGCGCGTCGCCACCCGGATCGAGATCGCGCAGCTGAAGGAGAAGATGCCGGCGGCGACGATGATCTATGTCACCCACGACCAGGTGGAGGCGATGACGCTTGCCTCCCGCATCGTCGTCCTCGCCGGGGGCGGCATCGCGCAGGTCGGCACGCCGCTGGAGCTTTACGAGCGGCCGGAGACCGAGTTCGTCGCGCAGTTCATCGGCTCGCCGGCGATGAACCTTCTCGACGGCGAGGTCATTGGTACCGGAGCGGTGACGACGATCCGGCTGTCGTCGGGCGGGACTGTGACATCCTCGATCCCGACACATACGTCCGACACGGGGCTGGCGGTCCGGGTCGGCATCCGGCCCGAGGATTTCGTGCCGACCGACGACACGGCACCGGCCTGGCGTGGCCAGGTCGAGATCACCGAGGCGCTTGGCGAGGTGACGCTGCTTTATTTCGCGGCCGGGGACGGTTACGCTGCGGTGGTCGCCAAGCTGCCGGGCAACCATGCCGGGTTGCGGCATGCGGAGGTCGGGCTTCGCGTGGACCCGGCGAAGGTTCACCTGTTCCACGCTGGCCGCTCGCTTCTCTACCGCTGAGGCTCAGCCGGGCCAGATCATCGTCATCGCCGCAGTGAAGCCGGCGAGCACGACGAGGAAGGCCGAGGAGAGGCCCGTGGCGACAAGCAGCGCGGCCGAGAAGGTCAGGCGTGGGCCAGGGGCGTGGATGCCGTGGACGGCGTGGCGATGGGGGGTACGACTCTGTCTCATGCCGGTATTAGGCGCGCGTTAGGTTTCCGCGGGCTTAATGCGGCCATGAAAATTGTCTGGGACGGATTCGGCGCAGAGGATGGCGGCGCGGCGGCATTGCCGCTTCAGCAAAGCGCGGCCTATGCGGCGGCGCTGGCGCGGCTTGGCCGTGCCACGCGCTGCGCGGGCATCCTGCTGGACGGCGAGCCGGTCGGGTTTGCCCGGGTCGTCGCGCGCCGCCTCGGCCCGTATCGCCTGTCGCTCGTCCTGCGCGGGCCGGTCTGGACAACGTCCGTCTCACCGGAGGTGGAGGGGGAGGCACTTCGCCAGATCGCCCGCTCGGTCTCGCCGCTCGTCGTGGTGCCGGAACGCGGCGGGGTCGGGGGGCGGGGCGTCGTGCCGCTTGTGACACCGCGCCACGTGGCGCTCCTCGACCTGACCCCGGAGGCAGGGCTGCTGCGCGCCGGCCTCAATGCCAAATGGCGCAACCGGCTGGTCCGGGCGGAGGAGGCTGCGGGGCAGGTGCGGATCGGCCATCCCGATCCGGCGTCGGTCGCAGCACTTCTGACGCGGGATGCCGCCCAGCAGAGGGCGCGCGGCTACCGGGCCCTGCCTGTGCGGTTCACCCATGCCTGGCTTGCCGGCGACCCGGGCAGCGCGCTTCACGCCGAGGCCCGGCAGCGGGGCGAGACGATCGCCGCGATGCTCTTCCTTCTGCACTGGCCCTGGGCCAGTTATCATGTCGGCTGGTCGGGGCCGGAGGGGCGCTGCCTCAACGCGCATAACCTCTTGCTTTGGCGGGCCATTCTGCGCCTGAAGGCGGAGGGCTACACCACGCTCGACCTTGGCGACGTCAATACCGAGGACGCGCCGGGGCTGGCGCGCTTCAAGATCGGCACAGGGGCGGCAGTCGCGGCGCTCGGCGCCACGAGTTTCATCCTGCCGTGTCTCACTCGGCCGCGATCTTGATCACCGGCTCCATCCTGGCGAATTCCTCGTCGGAAAGGTGGCACTTGATCTGGTGACCGTTGGCGAGAGTGCGGACCGGCGGCATCTGGGTCTCGCAGATCCCGCCCGGAACCTTCGACTTCCAGCCGCAGCGCGTCTGGAACGGACAGCCCGGTGGCGGGTTCATCGCCGAGGGGATATCGCCCTCAAGCACGATGCGCTTCTTCTTGACCTTGGTGTCGGCGATCGGCACGGCCGAGAGCAGCGCCTCGGTATAGGGGTGGTAGGGCGGCGAGAAGACCTGATCGGTGGTGCCGAGTTCCACGACATGGCCGAGATACATCACCATCACCCGGTCCGAGAGATAGCGGACGATCGAGAGGTCATGGCTGATGAAAAGCAACGTCGTGCGGTTCTTGCGCTGGATTTCCATCAGGAGGTCGGTGACGGCGGCCTGGACCGACACGTCGAGCGCCGAGACGGGTTCGTCCGCCACCACGATCTTGGCGCCGCCGGCGAAGGCCCGGGCGATGCCGACGCGCTGCTTCTGCCCGCCCGACAATTGGCGCGGCATCCGCTCGGCGAAGGCGCGCGGCAGCTTCACAAGGTCGAGCAGTTCCAGCATCCGGTTGCGGCGTTCCTCGTCTGAATTGCCCTCGCCGAAGATCTCGAGCGCGCGGATGATCTGGCGGCCGACCGTCATCGACGGGTTGAGCGTATCGAACGGGTTCTGGAACACCATCTGCACGCCGGAAACGGTCTCGGTATTGCGGCTTTCGATCGGGGTCGACTGGATCTCGTTGTCATAAAGGAAGATCTGGCCCGAGGTCGCGGTCTCCAGCCCCATCAGCACCTTGGCGAAGGTCGACTTGCCGCAGCCGGATTCGCCGACGATGGCCAGCGTCTCGCCCTCGTGCGCCTCGAAGCTCAGCGTCTCGTTGGCCTTCACGACCTTGGTGTCGCCGCCGCCGAAAAGCGCGTTGGCGTTGACCTCGTAATATTTCCGCAAGTCCTCCATCTTGAGGACGACATTGCCGATCGGGGTCTTCTCGACGGTCTTCGCGGCCTTGAGGGGGGCGTTCCAGTCGATCTCGTCGACCCTGAGGCAGCGGGTATCGTGGCGGTCGTTGCCGGTGACGTGCTGCATCGGGATGTCGCCGGCGTCGCAGCGCCCGGCAACGAAATAATCGCAGCGCGGACCGAAATTGCAGCCATTGGGCCGCTCGTGCGGCAGCGGGAAGTTGCCCGGGATGGCGACGAGCGGGCGCGAGTTCTTGTCGGCCCCCGGCAGCGGGATCGAACGGAAGAGCGCCTGGGTGTAGGGGTGCTGCATCTTGTCGAAGACATCCTCGATGCTGCCCGTCTCCACCGCCTCGCCGGAATACATCACGCAGAGCCGGTTGCAGGTGTCGAGTACGAGCCCGAGGTTGTGCGAGATGAAGAGCATCGAGGTGCCGTACTTGCGGCCGAGATCCTTGACGAGGTCGACCACCGCCGCCTCGACCGTCACGTCGAGCGCGGTCGTCGGTTCGTCGAGGATGAGAAGGGCGGGCTTCGACATCAGCGCCATGGCAATGACGATGCGCTGCTGCTGGCCGCCCGAAAGCTGGTGCGGATAGCTTTTCAGGATCCGCTCCGGGTCCGGCAGGCGGACATCGGTCACGACCTCCAGCGCGCGTTTCCACGCCTCCTCCTTCGAGACGCCCTCATGGATCATCGGCACTTCCATGAGCTGCTGGCCGATCTTCATCGCCGGGTTCAGCGAAGCCATCGGCTCCTGGTAGATCATCGCGATCTCGGAGCCGCGGATATGGCGCAGTTCCTCCTCGCCCATCGTGGTCAGGTCGCGGCCCTTGAACCTGATCGTGCCGCCGGTGATGCGGCCGTTCTTGCCAAGGTCGCGCATGACGGCGAGCGCCACGGTGGACTTGCCGCAGCCGGACTCGCCCACAAGCCCCATCGCCTCGCCGGGCTGGACCGTGCAGGAAAAGTCCATCACCGCGGGGATTTCCCGCAGCCGCGTGAAGAAGCTGATCGAGAGGTTCTCGATCTCGAGGATCGGGCCGTCATAGTCCCATTTGGTCATAACGTGTCTCCCTTGTGGAGCGGCCGGGGGCCCTCCCGGCCCGGCCACGGGCCGGGCATTCCGCGCGGCAATGGTCCGCTGGACCTTTGCCGATCGCGCTTCATCCCCCGGACCCCCGGAGTATTTTCGCCAAGAAGAAGGGCCGGGACGCGCACCCCCTAGTCCTTCAGGCTTTCCTCGCGGAGGCCGTCCGCAAGAAGGTTGAGGCCGAGGACAAGGCTCATCAGCGCGAGGGCCGGCACGATGGCCGGATGCGGCGCGATGGTCAGGAGCTTGCGCCCGGCGTTGATCGTCGAGCCCCAGTCGGGGCTTTCCGGCGAGAGGCCGAGGCCGAAGAAGCCCAAGGTCCCGAGCAGGATCGTGGTATAGCCGATCCTGAGGCAGAAATCGACGATGAGCGGGCCGCGGGCGTTGGGCAGGATTTCCCAGAGCATGATGTACCACGGCCGTTCGCCGCGGGTCTGGGCCGCCGAGACATAGTCGCGCGTCTTGATGTCGAGGGTGATGCCGCGGACGATGCGGAACACCGTGGGCGAGTTCACGAAGACCACCGAGACGAAGACGATGAGGATGTTGCCCGGCACGTGGATGAGGTCGATGGCGTTCGGCAGGACCGCGACCTTGGTGCCGACCTCGCCCACCAGCGCCAGGTAGAGATAGCCGCCGATCACCGCGATCGCCGTCAGGACCTTGGTCCGGAACGCCGGCATCACGTAGTAGCGTGAGTTCACCAGCACCATCAGGAAGATGATCGGGAAGAGGAAGAGCACGATTGCGAGGTACTGCGGCAGGCCGGTCTCGACGATCTCGGGCGTCACCAGGAGATAGAAGAGCAGGATCACCGGGAAGGCGAGGATGAGGTTGGCGAGAAACGAAAGCCCGGTATCGAGCTTGCCGGCGTAATAGCCCGCCGGCAGGCCGAGCGTCACGCCGACCATGAAGGCGAAGAGCGTCGCCAGGGGCGCGATCTGGATTACCACTCGGCTGCCGGCCACCATCCGGCTGAAGACGTCGCGCCCGAGGTGGTCGCCACCAAGCAGATACCATCCCGACCCGTCCGGCTTCGCCGTGCCGGGCATCTTGTTCTTCATCTGGCTGATCTGGCTCAGCGTGTCATGGGTCACGATGAGGTCGGCGAAGAGCGCCGAGAAGACCCAGAACATGACGATGGCAAAGCCGATCATGCCGATCGTGGAATCGAAGAGCTTGCCGTAAAGGCCGAGCCGGCGCTTGAAGCGGATCGACACCGCGAAGGTGACGACGAGCGCGATCCAGACCGGCAGGAACTGTTTCGCCACTCCGAGGAGGATGGCACCCCAACCAAGGTCTTCCATGTCAGCTGATCCTGATTCTGGGGTTGAGGAATACGTAGCCCACGTCGGAGATGAGCTGCGTGGCGAGGACCACGACGACGGCGACGACCGAGCAGCCGAGCAGGAGCTGGATGTCGTTGTTGCCCGCGGCCTGCACCAGGGTCCAGCCGAAGCCCTTGTAGTTGAAGAGCGTCTCGACGATCACGACGCCGTTCAGCAGCCACGGGAACTGCAGCATGATCACGGTGAACGGCGCGATCAGTGCGTTCCTGAGCGCGTGTTTCATCACGACATTGGTGAACGAGACGCCCTTGAGCCGCGCGGTGCGGATATATTGCGCCGTCATCACCTCGGTCATCGAGGCGCGGGTCATCCGGGCGATGTAGCCGATGCCGTAGAGCGCGATGGTCAGGACCGGCAGGAAGAAGTTTTCGAACGTGATGCTGTCCATCGCCGAGGTGGCGGTGCCCTTGAACACCTTCCAGCCCATCGATGTGGCGAAGACCGCGATCAGGATAACGCCCGAGACGTATTCCGGCGTCGCCGTCGATGCGATCGAGAAGGTGGAGAGCGACCGGTCGAGCTTCGACCCCTCGCGCATCCCCGCGAGCACCCCGATGATCAGAGAGACCGGCACCATCAGCATCATGACCCAGAACATGAGAATGCCGGTGAGGCCGAGCCTCGTGCCGATGATCGTGCCCACATCGTCTTTGAAAACCGAGGACAAGCCCCAGTACCCCTCCAGCACACCGCAGAACCTTGGCGCTTCGGCCGGATCCTGGCCGCGTGCGATGCAGCGACCCAGCGTCACGCCGTTCTCCTCGCGGGTCCAGCCCGGCATGACACCCAGCCATTCGCCGTAACGGACAAGGAGCGGGCGGGCATGGCCGTTCTTTTCCAGCCAGCTCTCGACCTCGGCATCGGTGATCCGGCTGCCGGCCTCGGATTTCGCCAGTTTCTCGAGGTTGGGTGGCAGGTTGGTCAGGAAGAACACCACGAAGGTCAGGCAGAGCGCCGTGAGCACCATGGTGAAAAGCCGCCGGAGAAGAAATTTGAGCATGGTCTACCTTGTCCTTCCTCCCGCGTCGGCGGGGGCAGGGAAACGGGGGCCAGGACGGACCGGATGGGGGGCGCGCCGGAGAAGAGACCGGCGCGCCCCAGGTGCCTGATCAGGCGCTGATCCACCACTTGTAGTGGTGATGCTCGAACGTGGGATGCATGTCCGCGCCCTTCACGTTGTCCTTGAAGTGGCGGTAGATCGAGCGCCAGTAGGGCTGGATCAGCACGCCCTCGTCCTGCATGATCTTCTCGAGCTTGGCCATGACCTCGCGCCGCTTGTCGGCATCCGCGATCGACATGGCCTCGGAGAGGAGCGTGTCGAACTCGGCGTTCGAGAAGGCCGTCTCGTTCCAGGCCACGCCGGACTTGTAGGCCAGCGCCAGGATCTGGACGCCGAGCGGGCGCATGTTCCACTCGGTGGCCGAGAACGGATACTTCAGCCAGTCGTTCCAGAAGGTCGAGCCGGGCAGGATCGTCCGCTTGATCTTGATGCCGGCATCGCGAACCTGCGCCGCCACCGCGTCACAGGAGGCCGCCTGCCAACCGTCGTCGAGCGAGATCAGTTCGAACTCGGTGTCCGCATGGCCGGCCGCGGCGATCATTTCCTTGGCCTTCGCGGGATCGACGACGAGCGGGTCGAGCTTGGCGTATTCGGGGTGGATCGGGGCGACGTGGTGGTTTTCGGCGACCGTGCCGAGATTGGCATAGCCAAGCTCGAGCACCACCGCGTTGTCCACGGCCATCTGCAGCGCCTTGCGGACGTTCGCGTCCTTGAATAGCTCAGCGTCCTGGTTGAAGCGGATCGCGATCGTGGCCGCGGTGATGGCTTCGGACTTCTGCCAACCGATTCCGTCGAAGATCTCGACGAAATCGCCGTCTGTCCGATAGGTGAGGTCGATCTCGTCAGCCTCGGCTGCGGCCAGGAAGGCCGAGGGGTCGGTGCCGAGGTCGATGTATTCGATCCGGTCGAGATAGGGGCCGCCATAGACCTCGGTGCCCCACCAGGTGTGATCCGCATTGCGGACCAGGACCTGCTTCACGCCGACTTCGTTCGATTCCGGCAGGTAGGCGCCGGTGCCGATCGGGTTTGCTGAGGGATCGCCGTTGTCGTAGGACTGGTGGACGACCGCGGCCGGGTAGTCGGCCATCCCGACGATGATAGTGATGTCGGGGGCCGGCAGGGTCAGCTTGACCGTGTAGTCATCGACCAGGGTGATGGCGCCGTCGCGGGCCTTCTTGGTGGCCTCGTCCACGAGCCCGCCCATGCGCGCGGCCATCGAATTGCCTTCGACCCCGGCATCGCACCAGCGGCTGATGTTGTGCACGACATCGGCGGCGGTGAAGTCGTCACCATTGTTCCACTTGACGCCCTGACGCACCTTCAGCGTGTATTCGGTGGCATTGTCGTTCACTTCCCAGCTTTCAATCAGCATGCCGCGAAGAGAGCCGTCGATCTCGTATTCGACCATGTAGTCGAGCCAGCCGCGGGCGAAGTTGGCCAGTTCGGACCAGTCCCAGGTGCGCGGGTCTTTCTGTGCGCGGGTCTCCATCTGCATGCGCAGCGTCCCGCCCGCCTGGGGCGTGTCCTGGGCAAGGGCGGGTGCCTTCAGGCCGATAAGCCCGTAGGCGGCGGCCGAACTGACGCCGAGCGCGGAAGCCCGGGTCAGGAATTCACGGCGGCTCAGCGTGCCTGCGCGGAATTCCTCGGCGTAGTCAAAGGCGGCCGGATGGACATCCGGCGCGAAATGCTTGGTCATTCGTGTTTCTCCCCGCGAGTCGTTTTCTGCTTCCGTCGCCCGCGCGCCCCGAACTGGGCGAAAGCTGATGCAGACGGAAAATTGCTCACGCCCACATTGCGCCCGTTTTTTTAACGTGCGTCAACGCCCGATTCCGTCACTATCGGTCTTTTTGCGACATGTCGCGCAGTCGGGGCGCGCTCAGGTGGAGCGGCGAAAGGCAGACGGGGTCTTGCCGGTGCGGTGCTGAAATGCACGGGTGAAATACGCTGCCGAGGTGAAGCCCAGCGACTCGGATACGCGGGCGATCGGCATCCGGGTTTCGGCCAAGAGTATCCGCGCCTCGAAGATCACCCGGTCGTGCAGGAGGTCGGAGGCGGAGCGGCCGCAGGTCTGGTTGCAGACCCGCGTCAGATGCGTCGGCGTGACCCCGAGCGCGCGCGCATATTCGGCGACCCCTTTGCCGGACCTGAACTCGCGTTCCAGAAGCGCCGTGTAGCGCGCGGCGAGGCGGCGGGCCGCGTCCGGCTTCTTGGCGCCGGTCCCGTCCGCCTCGACATGGCGTTCGAGCCAGACACCGAGCAGGCCAAGATGGTGCTGCGCCGCGCGGGTCGCGCCGGACTTGCCGCTCTCCATCTCGCGCTGGATGTTGTCGATCAGCCCCGACAGTTCCGCCTGCGGGCCGACATCGCGGATGCGCAGGTGCTGCGGGGTCGGCGGCAGGTCGATCGTGCAGCCGCGCCCGAAGAACACGGCGGTGCCGTAGGTCTGGGCGCCGGCCTCGAACCCGTGCATGACGCCGGCCGGGATGAAGATCGCGTTATGCGCGCCGTAGCCCCGCGTGACGCCGCCGACAGTGATCCGGCCCTGGCCCCGGGTGAACCACAAGAGAAGCGGTTCCGACAGCGAGCGCATCGCCTCGATCCGCCAGCGCCCGCCTGCCGCGAGGCGCGGCACCGGCACGATCCGCAGCGCCGTTGTCGCGGTCGGTTCCGGGATCGCGACATCGGAAGCGGTGGCCGGCGTGCTAAGGGGCGCGGGTTTTTCGACCGGCCTTGGTGCGGGCCGGTCAGAGAACTGCGACAGCGGCGTACCGGAGAAAAGCTTCAAGGGCAGGGTCCTCGGGGTCGGGCCGGCGCAGGTCGGGCGGCGCAAGGAGGGTCGGTCTGAGCGGTCGGCCGATCATAGCCAGCCTAACGGCAAATCCCAAGGGAAAAATATGCGGAATCAGCGAGATCGGCGGGGCGTGGCCGGCATGTCACCCGGGACGCAGCCAGGTCCAGCCGCGCATCCGGCCACGAAACCAGCTGCGCTGGCGCTTGGCGTACTGCCGGCTCGACGCCTGCGCGGCGCGAACGGCCTCCTCCAGTGGCGTCTCGCCGCGCAGATAGGCGACCAGTTCCGGCGCCCCGATCGCCTTGGCCCAGAGCGCCTTGGGGTCCCAGTCTGCCAGCACCGCGCGGACCTCGGCGAGGGCGCCGTCGCGCACCATCGCGTCTAAGCGCCGGTCGATGCGGTCGGCCAGCCAGTCGCGGTCGGTGTCGAGCACGATGGCGGTGGCGCGACCGAGCGGCAAGAGCGGGGCGCCGGTGCCGTCCTGCCACTCCGCAAGGCCGCGGCCGGTGGCGCGGCCGACCTCCCAGGCGCGCTGGATGCGGGCCGGATTGCGCTGGTCGATCCGCGCTGCGGTCTCGGCGTCGATCTCGGCGAGCAATGCCTCGGGCCCCTCGGCGGCAAGGCGGGCATCGGCCTCGGCGCGGACGCTTCCCGGCACCGGCGGGATCTCGGCCAACCCCTCGGTCAGCGCGCTGAGGTAAAGCCCGGTGCCGCCGACGATGATCGGCCGGTCCGGCCCTTCCAGAAGTGGCGCCACCTCGCGCAGCCAGTGGCCGACCGAATAGTCGGCGCCCGGGGCAAGATGCCCGTAAAGCCGATGCGGCGCGCGGGCTTCCTCGGCCGCCGCCGGGCGCGCCGACAGAATCCGCCAGGCGGACCAGACCTGCAACGCATCGGCGTTGACGATCACGCCGCCATGCCGCTCGGCCAGCCGCAGCGCCAGGGCGGATTTGCCCGACGCCGTCGGCCCGGCGATCACCACCGGTTGTTTCGGGTCAATATTTTCCAGCAAATCCAGTGAAGTAACCGCCATCCTTAACGCGGCCCGGACGTGCAGCCGCGCGCCGATGCCGCTTTCCCGCCGACGCCGGTTGAACCTGCCGTCGAATTCCTCCATTTTGCGCCGGAACAATCGGGGCGGCAAGTGGAGCGGAGAATGGCAGGGGCGGAAGAACCCAAGGTGACCTACAAGCGCGTTCTTCTGAAGATATCGGGTGAGGCCCTGATGGGCGATCAGGGCTACGGCCTGCATCCCCCGACGGTGGCCCGCATCGCCGCAGAGGTGAAGTCGGTCCACGATCTTGGCGTCGAGATCTGCATGGTGATCGGCGGCGGCAACATCTTCCGCGGCCTTCAGGGCTCCGCCCAGGGGATGGAGCGGACGACGGCCGACTATATGGGTATGCTCGCGACCGTGATGAACGCGCTTGCCATGCAGGCGGCGCTGGAAGAGCTCGGCGTCCATACAAGGGTGATCAGCGCGATCCCGATGGATCAGGTCTGCGAACCCTATATCCGCCGCCGCGCGGTCCGGCATCTGGAGAAGAAGCGGGTCTGCATCTTTGCAGCCGGCACCGGCAACCCCTATTTCACCACCGACACCGCCGCGACGCTCAGGGCCAACGAAATGGCCTGCCAGGCGATCTTCAAGGGCACCAAGGTGGACGGGGTCTACGACAAGGACCCGAAGAAGCACGCCGACGCGAAACGCTACGATACGGTGAGCTACGACGAGGTGCTGCAAAAGCATCTCGGGGTGATGGACGCCTCGGCGATCGCCCTGGCCCGCGACAACCATCTTCCGATCATCGTCTTCTCGCTCGACGAACCCGGCGGTTTCCGGGGGATTCTGTCCGGTAATGGCACATACACCCGCGTCAGCGGTTGAAACCTATCCTTCCCCGCGCCTTTCGTGATAAAGGGCGCGAACACGTAGATTGACGACCCAAGACGGACTTTCCCATGCCAGACGATATCGAAATCGACATCGACGATCTTGAACGCCGGATGGACGGCGCGATGGTGTCGCTGCGCCACGAATTCGCCAGCTTGCGCACCGGGCGCGCCTCGGCCAGCATGCTGGAGCCGGTGATGGTCGATGCCTACGGCGCGCTGACGCCGATCAACCAGGTCGGCACCGTCAACGTGCCCGAGCCGCGCATGGTCACGATCAACGTCTGGGACAAGGGTCTTGTCGGCAAGGTCGAAAAGGCGATCCGCGACAGCGGTCTCGGCATCAACCCGCAGCTCAACGGCACGATCATCATGCTGCCGATCCCCGAGCTTAACGAGGAGCGCCGCCGTGAATTGACCAAGGTTGCCGCGCAATATGCCGAAAGCGCCCGCGTCGCGATCCGTAACGTGCGCCGCGACGGCATGGACCAGATCAAGAAGGCCAAGGGCGACGGGATGAGCGAGGACGATCAGAAGTTCTGGCACGACGAGGTGCAGGGGTTGACCGATCGGCAGATCTCCGCCGTCGACAAGGCACTGGAAGACAAGCAGGCGGAGATCATGCAAGTCTGACGACTTGCAACGGGGCCGGAAAGGGCAGGGCCAATGGCCGCGAAGGACATCACGGGCGCCGCGCCGGCACATGTCGCCATCATAATGGACGGCAACGGACGCTGGGCGACCGCGCGCGGCTGGCCGCGCCTCGTCGGTCACCGGCGGGGGGCGGAGCGCGTGCGCACCATCGTCGAGGCGGCACCCGACCTCGGCATCCGCTATCTCACGCTTTATGCCTTCTCGACCGAGAACTGGAAGCGCTCGACCGAGGAGGTCATCGGCCTGATGACGATCTTCGCCCGCTACATCCAGTCCGAAGCGGAGCGGCTTTCGGCGGAGGGCGTGCGCCTGCGGTTCATCGGCAGCCGCTACCGGCTCGACAAGAAGCTGCAAAAGCTGATGGCCGGGATCGAGGAGAAGACCAGGGGCAATGACCGGCTGCACCTGACTGTGGCGATCAACTATGGCGGCCGGGACGAACTGGCGCGCGCCGCGCGCAAGCTTGCCGAGGACGTGGCAGCGGGGCGCATCGCGCCCGAGGCGGTGGATGATGCGGCCCTCGAGGCGCGGCTCGACACCCACGACCTGCCGGACCCCGACCTCGTGATCCGCACCTCCGGCGAGACGCGGATCTCCAACTACCTTCTCTGGCAGTCGGCCTATGCCGAATACGAATTCACCGAGACCCTGTGGCCCGATTTCACCGCCGACGAACTCGGGGCGATCCTGTCGCGCTTCCACGCGCGCGAACGCCGCTACGGCGGCGCGCTGACGGCATGAGCGAACCCGGCAAATGGGGGGATCTCGCCCCGCGCCTGATCTCGGGTGTCGCGATGGCGGTGGGCGGGCTCGGCCTCGTCTGGCTCGGCGGGCCGTGGTTCGCAGCGCTCGCGACCGTCGCCGGAGCGCTGATGATCTGGGAACTGGCGCGGATGACCGACCCCGGCCGTCCAGCCGAGGCGCTTTTGCTCGCCGCCGGTGCCGCCGTGATCCTCGGCGCGATCTTCGTCTCGCACAACCCCTACTTCCTGCCGCTGCTGGTGGTGCCGGCCCTCTTCGGTCTGGTGCGCCCGAAGCGGCCTATGCGGGTCCACTTTGTGCTTTATGCCGCGATGATCATGATCGCGAGCTACGGGCTTGTCGCCTTCCGCGAGGGCTACGGGCTCTTGTGGCTGCTCTGGCTGGTCCTCGTGGTCGTCGTCACCGATATCGCCGGCTATTTCGCCGGGCGCGTCTTCGGCGGCCCGAAGTTCTGGCCGCGCTTCAGCCCGAAGAAGACCTGGTCGGGCACCGTGGCGGGCTGGATCGCGGCGGCGGGGATCGGGCTCATCTTCCTGCGCATCTCGACGGCCGGCATCGACCTTCTGTGGATTTCCGCGCTTCTCGCCTTCGCCTCGCAGCTTGGCGACATCGCCGAGAGCGCGATCAAGCGCAAGGCGGGGGTGAAGGATTCGTCGAGTCTGATCCCCGGCCACGGCGGGCTGATGGACCGCTTCGACGGGCTTCTTGGCGCCGCGCTCTTCATGCTTCTGGTGGCGCAGCTGACCGATGTGCCCGCTGTCAGGTTCTGAGCCATGCGCAGCATCTCGGTCTTTGGCGCCACCGGGTCGATCGGCGAAAGCACCTTCGATCTTCTGACCGGGCAGGGCGGGGCGGGAGCCTACCGCGTCATCGCGCTGACCGCCGGTCGGAACGTGCGTCGGCTGGCTGAACAGGCGCGGGAACTCAGGCCCGAGATCGCCGTCATCGCCGACGAGGCACTTTTGCCGGATCTTCGCGACGCGCTGGCGGGGACCGGGGTCGCGGCGGCCGCCGGCGACGCGGCGGTGGCCGAAGCCGCCGACCGGCCGGCCGACTGGGTCATGTCGGGCATCGTCGGCGCCGCCGGCCTCGCGCCCGGTTTCCGGGCGCTGGCCCACGGCGCGACGCTGGCGCTTGCCAACAAGGAAAGCCTCGTCACCGCCGGTCCTCTGCTGATGGCCGAGGCCGCCCGCCACGGTGCCCGTATCCTGCCGGTCGACAGCGAGCATTCGGCGGTGTTCCAGGCGCTGGTGGGCGAGGATATGGAGGCGGTGGAGCGCATCACCATCACCGCCTCGGGCGGCGCCTTCCGCGACTGGCCGCTCGACGACCTCGCCCGGGCGACGGTCGCCGAAGCTTCCACCCATCCCAACTGGGACATGGGCCAAAGGATCACCATCGACAGCGCCTCCATGTTCAACAAGGCGATGGAGGTCATTGAGACGAGAGAGTTTTTCGGGATAGACCCGGACCGGATCGAGGTTCTTGTCCACCCCGAATCGCTGCTTCATGCCGTGGTCAGCTTCCGCGACGGCGGCATGATCGGCCACCTCGGGGCGCCGGACATGCGCCATGCCATCGGCTATGCGCTGAACTGGCCGGACCGCGCACATCTGCCCGTCGCGCGGCTCGATCTGGCGGCGATCGGTCGGCTGACCTTCGCCGCCCCCGATCCGGCGCGCTATCCCGCCCTGCGGCTGGCGCGCGAGGTGATGGCGGCGGGCGGGTTGGCGGGCGCTGCCTTCAACGCCGCGAAAGAAGCCGCGCTTGACGCCTTCATCGCCGGGCGCATCGGCTTTACCGTCATGGCCGGCGTGGTCGAGGACGTGCTCGACCGGCTTTCCGGGCAGGGCGGTCTTGGCAAACCGGCCGCGAGCCTCGATATCATCTTCGACATGGACCGATCCGCCCGCCGCATCGCGGGCGAGGTGATCGGCGGAACCGACAGGACCTGAGCATTGGATTTTCCCGGCCTTCTGACCTCGATCGGCGATTTCGCCTATACCGCCGGCGCCTTCGTCGTGGCGCTCTCGATCATCGTCGCGGTGCATGAATACGGCCATTACATCGTCGGCCGCTGGTCCGGCATCCATGCCGAGGTCTTCTCGCTCGGCTTCGGCCCGGTGCTCTGGAGCCGGATGGACCGTCGCGGCACCCGCTGGCAGGTCGCCGCCGTGCCGTTCGGCGGCTACGTGAAATTCCTCGGCGACGCGAATGCCGCCTCGGCCGGGGCCGACGCGACGACCATGTCGCGGCTCTCGGACGACGAACGGCGCCACACGATGCACGGCGCGCCGCTCTGGGCGCGGGCGGCCACGGTCTTTGCCGGGCCGGCCTTCAACTTCGTCCTCTCGATCCTCGTCTTCGCGGCGATGCTCTTCGTCAGCGGCGTCGCCACCGACGCGCCGGAGATCGAGGCGCTACGCCCCCTGCCGGTCGAAAGTGGCCTGATGCCGGGCGACCGCATCCTCTCGGTCGCGGGCCATGAGACGCCGGACTACAAGGCGCTTGGTGAAGCGGCGGACCTGCTTCCCGACGCGGCGCTCGTCGACTACCGCGTCCTGCGCGACGGACAGGAGCTGACGGTGAGCGGACCGACGCTGATCCCGGCGCTGATCCTCGCCGTCCTGCCGAAAAGTGCCGCGATGGATGCCGGGCTACGGGAGGGCGACGTCATTCTTTCGATGAACGGCACGCCGACGCCGCGTTTCGACGATCTTCAGGCCATCGTGAAGAAAAGCAGCGGTCAGCCCATCACGCTCCGCGTCTGGCGCGACGGGGCAGAGTTTGAAACCAGGCTCCAGCCGCGCGAACGCCCGGTCACGGCCGAGGATGGCGGGCTGGAGACCGGCTACCAGATCGGGATTTCCGGCAGTTTCATGTTCGACCCCGCGACTCGGGTGCCGGGTATCGGCGAGGCGCTGGGATCCGGCGTGCGCCAGACCTGGGGCATCATCGAGACGACCTTTTCGGCGATCTCCTCGATGGTGTCGGGCAAGATCTCGACCTGCAACCTCAACGGGCCCGTTGGCATGGCCCAGGCGACCGGAGCGGCGGCGAGTGCGGGGCTTTCCTCCTTCGTCTGGCTGATCGCGGCGCTTTCGACTGCGATCGGGCTTCTGAACCTTTTCCCGATCCCGGTTCTCGATGGCGGGCATCTGGTGTTCCACGCCTTCGAATGGGCCACCGGAAAGCCGCCGTCGGACCGCTTCATGAATGCCGCGATGGCGGTCGGGCTGACGCTGGTTCTCGCTCTGATGCTGTTCGGGTTGACCAACGACCTCTTCTGCCGCTAGGCGGGCTGGTTGCCGCGCTGCGGCAGCGCATTGCCGCCGCCGTCACGCCGCATTGCTGCCATATTCGGCGCCTACATTTTCGATCAAACGTCCCGGTAAGCGTAAGGTACAGTCCCATGCAGATGATTCAGAGCGGATATCGCGGTTTTTCGCTGGTGATGGACCTCGGGCTGGACCGGATTCTGATCCCGCTGGCGATCGTGCTCGGACTTGCCGGCGGCGCGATGATCGGCGCCGAAATGGCGCAGTTCCAGGCGCCTGAAAACCAGTTCATGAACTAGGCGCGCAACGCGTCTTCTCCGATGGTTCGAATTCACGGCGCGGTCCCACGGGGCCGCGCCGAGCCTTTTGACAAGGTACGGCTTTCCCGATACTCACTTTGCGCAGAGAGCATTGAATAATTCCCGGGGGGCAGAGCATGTTGGCGGACGGGCGCAAGGGATTGATTGACGGCATTGGCTTGCCGGCCCGGCTCAGGGTCGCGGTTTTTGCCGTTCTGGCCGTGTTTTGCGGGCTTCTCTTCAGCCCGGCCGGGGCGCAGACCTACAGTTTTTCGAGCGTAACCGTCGAAGGAAACGAGCTGATCGAGCCCGCGACGATCGTCAAGATCGCGGGAATCGCGCGCGGCCAGACGGTGTCGGACGCGGCCCTCAACGACGCGGTTCAGCGGCTGATCGGCTCCGGCCTCTTCGCTTCGGCGGATATTGTCCCATCGGGCGGCACGCTGGTGATCCGGGTGCGGGAAAATCCGGTCGTCAACATCGTGAACTTCGAAGGCAACCGGCGCCTCAAGGACGAGGACCTTGCCAAGATCGTCAAGTCGCAGGCGCGCCGGGTCTATTCGGCGGCGCAGGCCGAAGCCGACGCCGCGGCGATCACCCAGGCCTATGCCGATGCCGGCCGCCTTGCCGCGCGGGTCGAGCCGCGCGTCATCGACCGCGGCGGCAACCGCGTCGATCTGGCCTTCGAGATCCGCGAAGGCAAGGTGACCGAGGTCGAACGGCTGAGCTTCACCGGCAACCGCGCCTATTCTGACCGTCGCCTGCGCCAGGTGCTCGGGACCAAGCAGGCCGGACTGCTGCGCAACGTCATCCAGCGCGACACCTATGTCGCCGACCGGATCGAATTCGACAAGCAGGTGCTGACCGACTTCTACCGGGCGCGGGGCTACATCGACTTCCAGGTTCTCTCCGTCGCGCGCGAATTCTCGCGCGAACGGGACGGGTTCTTCCTGACCTTTGCGGTGCGCGAGGGGCTGAGCTACAAGTTCGGCAAGGTCACGACGGTCAGCGAATACGAAGGCGTCGACCCCGCCGCCTATGACGCAGTGGTCAAGATCCGCCCCGGCGCTACCTATTCGCCGCTGGCGGTCGACACGACGATCAGCAAGATGGAGAAGATCGCGCTCGACCAGGGGCTGAACTTCCTCAGCATCGTGCCGCGCGTCACCCGCAACGAACGCGAACAGACGCTCGACATTACCTTCGCGCTGACCAAGGGGCCGCGCGTCTTCGTCGAGCGCATCGACATCGAGGGTAACGCGACGACGCTCGACAAGGTCATCCGGCGCCAGTTCAGGACCGTCGAGGGCGATCCGTTCAACCCGCGCGAAATCCGCGAAGGCGCGGAACGGACGCGGGCGCTCGGCTTCTTCGCCAACGCCGACGTCAACACGCGCCAGGGTACGGCGGGCGATCAGGTCATCGTTGACGTGAACGTCGAGGAAAAGCCGACCGGCTCTCTCACCTTCGGGGCGAGCTATTCGGTCTCCAACGGTGTCGGCTTCAATATCGGCCTCAGCGAGTCGAACTTCCTCGGGCGCGGCCAGTTTGTCAGTCTCAACATCGCGGTCGGGACGGATAACAAGAACAGCTCGGTTACCTTTGTCGAGCCGGCCTTCCTCGACCGCGACCTGAAGTTTCGGTTCAATGCCTTCTACACAACCACAGACAACGATAATTCGTTCTACTCGACAAAGCGGATCGGCGTATCGCCGTCGATCGAATTCCCGATCGGCGAATTCAGCCGCCTCGAACTCAGCTACAAGGTGTCGCAGGACAAGATCTACAATGTTGACGTGAACTCCTCTCAGCTTCTGAAGAACGAGGAAGCGCGTGGAGCCGAACTGACCAGCGCGTTCGGTTACCGCTATTCCTATGACACGCGGATCGGCGGCCTCGATCCGAACCGGTCGGTACGGTTTGAATTCGGGCAGGACTTCGCCGGTGCAGGGGGCGACATCCAGTCGATCAAATCGACTGCGCTCGCCTCCTACCAGATGAAGGCGTTCCGCGAGGAAGTCACGCTCAGGGCCGAGGTCGAAGGCGGTGCGGTGGTCACCAGCGGCGGCGACAGCCGGCTGGTGGATCGCTTCACCGGTAACGGAAAGATCCGTGGGTTCGAGCCGAACGGCGTCGGGCCGCGCGACCTGACCGTGACGAACCAGGATGCGGTCGGCGGCAACTTCTTCGCCGTTGCGCGGCTGGAAGCGGAGTTTCCGCTCGGCCTGCCGGAGGAATACGGCATCACAGGTGGCCTCTTCGCCGACGTCGGCTCGGTCTGGGGGCTCGACAATACGCTCGGCGGCGTGATCGACGACGACATGCACCTGCGCTCTTCGATCGGCTTCTCGATCTTCTGGGACACCGCGCTTGGACCGTTGCGGTTCAACTTCTCGAAGGCGATCGGCAAGGAAAGCTACGACCTGGAGCAGAACTTCGATCTGACCGTCTCTACGCGGTTCTGATGGGCCGGCTCTGGTCCGCGATCGTCGCGCTGGCGCTGGTCGCCGGCGCGCCGGCGTGCCTCGCGCAGACCGCGCCGGAGCGGCCGGTCCAGAGCCCGATCCTGACGCTTGATCAGGATCAGCTCTTTGGTGGATCGCTCTGGGGCAAGCGGGCGGCGGCGCGGATCGAGGCGGCGTCGGCAGAGCTTGCCGCCGAGAACCGGCAGATCGAGGCGGATCTGACGCGCGAGGAACGGGCGCTGACCGAAGTGCGGGCGACGATGCCTGCCGAGGAATTCCGCAAGGCCGCCGATGCCTTCGACGCCAAGGTGACGGACATCCGCCGGACCCAGGAGGCCAAGGCCCGCGCCATCGGCCAGATGCAGGATGCCGAGCGCCAGCGATTCTACGCGGCGGCACTGCCGGTGATGGGCGAGGTCCTGCGCAGCCGCGGTGCCGTCGCAGTCCTCGATTCCCGAGCGATCTTTCTCGCGGCGGACGTGATCGACATCACCGATGAGATGATCGAGCGCATCGACGCCACGCTCGGCGCCGGAGAGGACGCTCCGCTGCCGGAGGCCCCGGACGGGACCGATCCGTCCGGCCCGACCGAACCTTCAGGCACCGGCGACGGCAACTGAGCGCTTCTTCTTGCCAGTGCCGGGGCGAGTTGTTAGCAAGATTCCACCACCCCGGGGGAGACGTGCACATGACATCCGAGCCGATCACTGAGGCCGACATCCATTTGATCCAGCGGATCATTCCGCATCGCTACCCGTTCCTGCTGATCGACAAGGTCATCGACATCGTGCCGGACAAGGGCTGTATCGGGATCAAGAACGTCACCTTCAACGAGCCGCATTTCCAGGGCCATTTCCCTGCCAAGCCGATCATGCCCGGTGTGATGGTGGTCGAGGCGATGGCACAGGCGGCGGCGGTTCTGGTCGGGATCTCGATGGATGTGGTCGGGCGTGACCTCCTGACCTATTTCCTCTCGATCGATTCCTGCCGGTTCCGCCGCATGGTCGTGCCCGGGGACGTCCTGGAACTGCACATGACCGTCAAGCGCGGCGGCGGCAAGATCTGGAAGTTCGGCGGCCGGGCGATGGTCGGCGACCAGCTTGCCTGCGAGGCCGAGATCGCCGCGATGATGGACCTCAGGGACTGAGCATGGCCATCGACCCCAGCGCAAGGATCCACCCCTCGGCCCATGTAGAGCCGGGGGCGCGCATCGGCGCGGAGTGCCATATCGGGCCGTTCTGCCTGATCGGACCCGAGGTCGCTTTGGGGCGCGGGGTGGAGATCAAGAGCCATGCGGTGATCACCGGGCGGACCACGATCGGCGACGGGACCGTGGTCTTCCCCTTCGCCACGATCGGCGAGATCCCGCAGGACCTGAAATTCCACGGCGAGGACACCTCGCTGGTGATCGGCGCGCGCAATCGCATCCGCGAACATGTGACGATCAACGTCGGCACCGATGGCGGCGGCGGCGTGACCCGGGTTGGCGACGACTGCCTGCTGATGGCGGGGTCCCACGTCGCGCATGACTGCCAGATCGGCAACAAGGTGATCCTCGTCAACAACGCCGCCCTTGCCGGGCATTGCGTGCTCGAGGACGAGGTGATCGTCGGCGGACTTTCCGGAGTCCACCAGTTCGTGCGGATCGGCCGGGGCGCGATGATCGGGGCGGTGACGATGGTGACGGCGGACGTGATTCCGCACGGGTTGGTGCAGGGGCCGCGCGGCACGCTCGACGGGCTGAACCTCGTCGGGCTGAAGCGGCGCGGCGCCGGGCGGACGGACATCGCCGCGCTGCGCGACCTGCTCGCGGCGCTCGGCCAGGGCACCTTCCGCGACACCGCCCGGACCCGGGCCGGGGACAACCCCGAGAGCATGCTGGTGCGCGAGGTGCTGGACTTCATCCTCGGCCCCTCCGACCGCTCCTTCCTCACCCCGCGATGAGCATGACGGCGATCATCGCCGGACAGGGCGGGCTTCCGGCCCAGCTTGTCGCGGCGCTTGAAGCGCGGGGCGATCCCTTCGTCGTGGCCGAGCTTGACGGGTTTCCCGCCGATCTGCCCGGCACATCCCCGATCCGGTTCCGCATCGAACGCCTGGCGCTCCTTCTCGACGATCTCGCCCGGCGCGGCGTGAGCCGCGTCGCCTTCGCCGGCGCGATCCGCCGGCCCCGGCTCGACCCCGAGATATTCGACCCGCGGACCGCGACGCTGGTCCCCCGGCTTCTCGCCGCGATCGGTCAGGGCGACGACGCGGTGCTGCGCGAAGTCATCGCGATCTTCGAGGACGACGAGTTCGAGGTCGTCGGCGCCGAGACACTCGCGCCCGACCTTGTCCCCGGCGCCGGACTTCTGGCCGGGGCACCGGACGCGGCCGACGGCCGCGATGCCGCCCGCGCCGCCGAGATCGTCGCCGGCCTCGGCGCGCTCGACCTCGGGCAGGGCGCGGTGGTGGCGCAGGGGCTTTGCCTCGCGGTCGAGACGCTGCCGGGAACCGATGCGATGCTCGGTTTCGTGGCGCGTCACGCGGCGGGGCTGCGGCCCGATCCGAAGGGTGCGAAGGGGGTCTTCTACAAGGCACCGAAACCCGGGCAGGACCGGCGCATCGACCTGCCGACGCTCGGGCCCGCCACGGTCCGCGCCGCCGCCGCCGCCGGCCTTGCCGGCATCGCCTGGGAAGCGGGGGGCGTGATCCTGCTCGACCGCGCCCGGATGGTGGACGCGGCCCGGGAGGCCGGGCTCTTCCTCTGGGCGCGGGAACGATGAAGCTGTTCCTCATCGCCGGCGAAGCTTCGGGCGATGCCCTCGGGGCGGCGCTGATGGCGGGCTTAAAGGTGCTGGCGCCCGGCATCGCCTTCGAGGGGATCGGCGGTGCCAGGATGGAGGCCGAAGGGCTCGAAAGCCGCTTCCCGATGGAAGAACTCTCGGTCATGGGGCTGGTGGAGATCCTGCCGAAATACCGCCAGTTGAAGCGCCGCATCGCCGAGACGGCGGCGGCGGTGGCCGAAACTGCACCAGACGCGCTCGTGACCATCGACAGCCCCGATTTCTGCCTCCGCGTCGCCGCCGCCGCCCTGGCGCTCAGGCCCGGGCTCAGGACCATGCACTATGTCGCGCCGACGGTCTGGGCCTGGCGTCCCGGGCGCGCGGCGAAGATGGCGCCGGTCATCGACCATGTGCTGGCGCTCTTTCCCTTCGAGCCGCCCTATATGGAGGCGGCCGGCATGAGCTGCGATTTCGTCGGCCATCCGGTGGTGGCCGAACCGCTGGCCGGCCCCGCCGAGACCGCGGCCTTCCGCGCGGCGCATATGATCGGCCCCGACCAGCCGCTCCTCCTCTGCCTGCCCGGATCGCGGCGGAGCGAGGTCACTCGCCTCGCGCCGCCCTTCGAGGAGGCGATCACCCGGCTGCGCGACCGCGAGCCGGCCCTCCGGGTGGTGATCCCGACGGTGCGCGGCGTCGGCGATCTGGTGCGCGGCATCGTCGCCGGCTGGAAGGTGGCGCCGCTTGTGGTCGAGGCGGCGGCCGACCGGCGGGCCGCCTTCGCCGCCGCCGATGTCGCGCTCGCCGCCTCGGGCACGGTCAGCCTCGAACTCGCCGCGAACCGGGTGCCGATGGTCATCGCGCACGATTTCAACTGGCTGACCTGGCAGATGATGAAGCGCGCGGCGCTGATCGACACGGTGACGCTCGTCAACATCGTCTCGGAAACCCGCGCCATCCCGGAATTCCTCGGGCCCGCCTGCCGCCCCGGGCCGATCGCCGAGGCCTTGGCGCGGCTTGTCGACGATGCGGACGCCCGCGCCGCGCAGGTCACGGCAATGGCCACGACGCTGGAACGGCTCGGCCAGGGCGGCGAGGCACCGGGCCTGCGCGCCGCGCGCTCCGTGCTCGCCCATCTCTGACGTCCGGATTTCATCTTGCCACAAATATCCCCGCCGGAGGCTCCGACACCTGCCACGGGACGCTCCGCGGGGGATATTTCCAGCAAGATGAAGCGGGATCAGTGGCCTCGCCAGATCCAGCCGCCGCCGAGGATGCGGCTGCCTTCCGGCGCATAGAAGACGCAGGCCTGGCCGGGACTGACGCCTTCCTCGGGGTCGAGGAGTTCCACCTCAGCCGTTGTCGCCGACAGGGGCCGGATCACCGCCGGGCGTGGCGGCCGCGTGGAGCGGATGCGGACAAGGGCCGGCCGTTCGGCGACCGCGTCGAAGGTGCCGTCGCCGAGCCAGTTGATCTCGCGCACCGGCACCGTGCGGGTCGAGAGCGCCTCTTTCGGGCCGACGACGACGCGGCGCGTGGCGGGGTCGAGCTTGACCACGTAGAGCGGATCCTCGAGCCCGCCGATGCCGAGGCCGCGGCGCTGGCCGATCGTGTAGTGGATGACGCCGCCGTGGCTGCCGAGGACGCGGCCCTCCATGTCGACGATCTCGCCGGGGTCGGCCGCGCCGGGGCGCAGCTTCTCGATCACGCTGGCATAGTTGCCGTTCGGCACGAAGCAGATGTCCTGGCTGTCGGGCTTGTCGGCGACGGAAAGCCCGTACCTGGCCGCGAGCGCCCGCGTCTCGGCCTTGGAGGCGAGATGCCCGAGCGGGAAGCGCAGGAAGGCGAGCTGTTCGGGCGTCGTCGAGAAGAGGAAATACGACTGGTCGCGGTTCGGATCGGCGGCGGAATGCAGTTCCGGCCCGCCCGGACCGACGACGCGCCGGATGTAGTGCCCGGTCGCCATGCAGTCGGCTTCGAGGTCCTTTGCCGTCGCGAGCAGGTCCTTGAACTTCACCCTCTCGTTGCAGCGGATGCAGGGGACCGGCGTCGCGCCGGCAAGGTAGGCGTCGGCGAATTCCTCGATCACCGCCTCGCGGAACATGTTCTCGTAATCGAGGACGTAATGCGGAAAGCCCATCGCCTCGGCCACACGGCGGGCGTCGTGGATGTCCTGGCCGGCGCAGCAGGCGCCCTTCTTGGCCAAGGCTGCACCGTGGTCGTAAAGCTGCAAGGTGACGCCGATGACGTCATAGCCTTCGTCCTTCAGCATCGCCGCCACGACCGAGCTGTCGACGCCACCCGACATCGCCACGACGACCCGCGTTTCGGCCGGGGCCTTCGGCAGGCCGAGCGAATTCAATCCTTGGTGGTCCAGCGCCATGTCGCACTCCGGGGAAGATCGAATGGAATATAGGAAAATCCTATCTACTCACAACCCGCCGTTTCACCCCTCCTTAAGTCCGCAGGTCCAGATTTTCCACGGGCGAAGACACGGGGTGAACCATGTTTCTGAAAAAAATCGACGGGCCAAGGGCCATTACGCTGCCGGACGGGACGATCATGACACGGGCGGACCTGCCGCCGGCCGAGACGTGCCGCTGGGTGGCGAGCCGCAAGGCGCGGGTGGTCAGGGCGGTGGCCTTCGGGCTTTTGCCGCTGCGCGAGGCGCTCGACCGCTACGCGCTCAGCGAGGAGGAGTTCGACCTCTGGCGTGGCGCGGTCGAAAAGCACGGCGAAAAGGGGCTGAAAGTCACGGCAATCCAGAAATTCCGGCAACTTTAGGTTGATCGTGACGTTCCTGACGCTACGGTAACTTGTGATTAACCATTCTGTTCCAGTGTGCCGGTGATCGAGGGATTAATGCGGAGAGCGCCTGATGAGAATCCTGTTGGTAGAGGACGACCCCACCACGTCCCGCAGCATCGAGTTGATGCTGACTCATGCCAATCTCAATGTCTATTGCACCGATCTCGGGGAGGAAGGCATCGACCTGGCGAAGCTCTATGACTACGATCTGATCCTTCTCGACCTCAACCTGCCGGACATGAACGGGCATGAGGTGCTGCGCCAGCTTCGCCTCGCGAAGGTCGATACGCCGATCCTCATCCTCACCGGCGCCGACGATACCGAGAACAAGATCCGCGGCTTCGGCTTCGGCGCGGACGATTACATGACCAAGCCTTTCCACCGCGAGGAGCTGGTGGCGCGCATCCACGCGATCATCCGCCGTTCCAAGGGGCATGCGCAGTCGGTGATCCGGACCGGCAAGATCGACGTCAACCTCGACGCCAAGACCGTCGATGTCGGGGGCACGCCGGTGCATCTGACCGGCAAGGAATACCAGATGCTGGAGCTTCTGTCGTTGCGCAAGGGGACCACGCTGACCAAGGAGATGTTCCTCAACCATCTTTACGGCGGCATGGACGAACCGGAGCTGAAGATCATCGACGTTTTCATCTGCAAGCTCAGGAAGAAGCTGTCCGAAGCGACCGGCGGCGACAATTACATCGAAACGGTCTGGGGGCGCGGCTACGTCCTGCGCGAGCCGAGCGCGTCGAGCGAACCGCGCAAGATCGCCGTGGGCGCCTGATTAACTGCCCGCGCCCCCGGGGGGCGGGCGCGGTTCCGGATTTCGCAGCTACGCGAAGACTGGACCTCTCCGGACGCGCGCCCTAACACTTTCAGGGCCAGCTTCGGGGAGGTCCTTTCATGTCTGCGCCGACGTCGCCTTCCACATCCGCCGACCCGGCCGTTCTGGCAGAGCAGGCCGTCGACATGCTCGGCCCGGAAGAGGCTGCGGCGGAATGGACGCGCCTTGCCGCGGCCGTGGCACGGGCGAACCAAGCCTACCACGGCGAGGACGCGCCGGAAATTTCCGATGCCGAATACGACCGCCTGAAGAGGCGCTTGCAGGCGATCGAGGCGCGGTTCCCCAATCTGGCCGCAGCGGGAAGCCCGACCGCTGAGGTCGGCGCGGCGCCCTCCGAGACCTTCGCCAAGGTCCGCCATTCGGTCAGGATGCTCAGCCTCGAGAACGCCTTCGAGACCGGGGAGATCGCGGATTTCGACGACCGCATCCGCCGTTACCTGGGGCTCGGCCCCGAGGCGCCGCTGGTCTACACGGCCGAGCCGAAGATCGACGGGCTGTCGCTTTCCATGCGCTACGAGGCGGGGCGGCTCGTGCAGGCCGCGACCCGCGGCGACGGCGAGACCGGCGAGAACGTGACCGAAAACGCCCGCACGATCGCCGACATCCCGGCGATGCTGGCCGATGCGCCCGAAGTGCTGGAGGTCCGCGGCGAGGTCTACATGAGCCATGCCGACTTCGCCGCGCTGAACCTGCGCCAAGTGGAGGCGGGCGGCAAGACCTTCGCCAACCCGCGCAACGCGGCGGCCGGCTCGCTCCGTCAGCTTGACGCCGCGATCACTGCCGCGCGGCCCTTGCGGTTCTTCGCCTATGCCTGGGGCGAGCTGTCCGAACCTCTGGCGCCGACGCAGACGGTGGCCATTGCCCGACTGGCATCGCTTGGCTTCGTCACCAACCCCTTGACCCGGCGCTGCGACGGGCCGGCGGCGCTTCTTGCCGCCTACCGCGAGATCGAGGCGATGCGCGCGACGCTCGGCTACGATATCGACGGGGTGGTCTACAAGGTCGACGACCTCGCGCTGCAACATCGGCTCGGCTTCCGCTCCACCACGCCACGCTGGGCCATCGCCCACAAGTTCCCGGCCGAATTGGCCTGGACCCGGCTTGAGGCGATCGACATCCAGGTCGGGCGCACCGGCGCGCTGTCGCCGGTGGCGCGGCTCGCGCCGGTGACGGTGGGCGGCGTCGTCGTCTCGAACGCGACGCTGCACAACGAGGATTACATCGCGGGGCGTTCCGCCACGGGCGACGAGATCCGGGGCGGCAAGGATATCCGGGTCGGCGATTGGGTGCAGGTCTACCGCGCCGGCGACGTGATCCCGAAGATCGCCGATGTGGACCTGACGCAGCGGCCCGCCGATGCGGTTCCTTACGTCTTTCCCGCGACCTGCCCGGAATGCGGCTCCGATGCCGTGCGCGAGGAGGGCGACGCGGTGCGCCGCTGCACCGGCGGTCTCATCTGTCCCGCGCAGGCCGTGGAAAAGCTGAAGCATTTCGTCTCCCGCGCCGCCTTTGAAATCGAAGGGCTCGGCGCGAAGCAGATCGAGATGTTCTTCGCCGACGACACCCTGCCGATCCGCGAACCGGTGGACATTTTTACGCTTAAGGCGCGCGACGCGGCGAATCTTGCGAAGCTGAAGAACCGCGACGGCTTCGGCGAGAGATCAGCCAGCAACCTCTTCCAGGCCATTGAGGATAAACGGAATATCCAGCTTTCTCGCCTGATCTTCGCACTGGGTATCCGCCATGTCGGCGAGGTGGCCGCGCAGGACCTCGCCCGCCATTACGGAAGCTGGGAGACGCTGGTCGAGGCGCTGGACCGCGCCCGGCCCGCAGCACTTGCCCACCGCGTCGCCGATCTGGGCGAGGAAGCGGAACGCCGCGCCGCCGCCGACGAGGGCCGCCGCGCCCGCGTCAGCGAAGCCCGCAAGGCCGCCATCGCCGCCGCCGATGTCCCGGCCGGGGCGCAGGCCGCCTGGGACGATCTCGTCGGCACCGACGGCGTGGGGCCGGTGCTGGCCCTGTCGCTCTCCGACAGTTTCGCCAATCCGCAGGAACGGGGCGCCATCGACCGGCTGATGGCGCATCTCACCGTTCTGCCGCCCGAGACGCGGGCGACGACATCGCCCGTCGCCGGCAAGACCGTCGTCTTCACCGGCACGCTGGAAAAGATGACGCGGGCCGAGGCCAAGGCGCGGGCCGAGGCGCTGGGGGCCAAGGTCTCCGGCTCTGTCTCGGCCAAGACCGACCTTGTCGTCGCAGGTCCGGGGGCCGGATCGAAGGCGAAGGAGGCCGAGAAGCTCGGCATCGAGATGATCGACGAGGATGCCTGGCTGAGGCTGATCGGCGGATGAGCCGTCCGGCGATCCTCTTCCCGCTTTTCGCGGAATTGGAGACGCTGGACGGCGTCGGTGCCAAGACGGCCAAGCATTTTGTCCAGATGGGGGTCGAGCGGCCGCGCGATCTTCTCTTCACGCTGCCCTATGCCGGGGTCGACCGGCGGATGAAACGCTCGATCCGCGACTGCGTGCTGCCCGCGACCGTGACGGTCGAGGTCGAGGTCGGCGCTCATGTGCCGGCGCGCCGCAAGGGCGGCCCGGCGCGGGTCTTCGTCCGCGACGCGGAGACGGAATTTCAGCTGGTTTTCTTCCACGCCCACGCGGAATACCTGCAAAAACAGCTGCCGACGGGGCAAAGGCGGGTGATCTCCGGCAAGATCGAAATTTTCGATGGCCTCGCCCAGATGGTTCACCCCGACCATATCCTGCGCCCCGAGGAGGCGCACGACCTGCCGGCGTTCGAGCCGGTCTATCCGCTGACCGCCGGGATCACGCAGAAACTGGTGCAAAAGGCGGTGGCCTCGACCCTGGCACGGGTGCCGGACCTGGCCGACTGGATCGACCCGGCCCTGAAGTCGCGCGAGAAATGGCCGGGCTGGTCCGAGGCGATCCGCGCCGCCCACTCCCCCGCCAACATGTCTGACCTTGCCGCTGAAGCCCCGGCGCGGCAGCGGCTGGCCTATGACGAGCTTTTCGCCCACCAGCTGACGCTGGCGCTGGCGCGCGCCTCGCTGCGCCGTGGCAAGGGCCGGGCCAGCGTCGCGACCGGCGCCTATCAACGCAAGGTTCTCGCCGCGCTGCCCTACCGCCCGACCGGCGCACAGGAGCGGGCGATGGCCGAGATCGCTGCGGACATGGCGGCGGACACGCGGATGAGCCGGCTATTGCAGGGCGATGTCGGCTCCGGCAAGACGTTGGTCGCGTTCATGGCGCTTCTGGTCGCGGTCGAGGCGGGCGGGCAGGGGGTGATGATGGCCCCGACCGAGATCCTTGCCCGCCAGCATCTGGAAAGCTTGCGCCCGCTCGCCGAGGATGCGGGTGTCGTGCTCGAGGTGCTGACCGGCCGCGACAAGGGGGCTGAGCGTGCGGCGAAGCTGAAGGCGTTGCATGAGGGTCGGATCCAGATCCTCGTCGGCACCCATGCGGTCTTCCAGAAGGATGTGGCGTTCCATGATCTCCGGCTGGCGATCATCGACGAACAGCACCGTTTCGGCGTCGCGCAGCGGATGGAACTGGCGGCCAAGGGGCTGACGGCGGATGTGCTGGTGATGACCGCGACGCCGATCCCGCGCTCGCTCAGCCTGGCGCAATACGGTGACATGGATGTCTCGGTGCTCGACGAGAAGCCGGCGGGGCGCAAGCCGGTGAAGACCGCGCTGGTGTCGTCGGGGCGCTATGACGAGGTGGTCGGCCATCTCAGGCAGGCGGTGGCCGAGGGGCGGCAGGCCTATTGGGTCTGCCCGCTGGTCGAGGAAAGCGAGCTTGTCGACCTCACCGCCGCCGAGGACCGGTTCAAGGCGCTGCGCGCCACGCTCGGCGAGGGCGTGGTGGGGCTGGTTCACGGCCAGATGCCGCCGGCGGAAAAGGACGCGGCGATGGCCGCCTTCGCCGGGGGGCGGACCAAGGTCCTGGTGGCGACGACGGTGATCGAGGTCGGCGTCAACATCCCCAACGCCTCGATCATGGTGATCGAGCGGGCCGAGATCTTCGGTCTGGCGCAGTTGCACCAGCTGCGCGGCCGGGTCGGGCGCGGTGCCGCCGAATCGACCTGCCTGATGATGTATCAACCGCCCCTGAACGACGGCGCCGAACGCCGGCTGGCGGTCCTGCGCGAAACCGAGGACGGTTTCCGCATCGCCGAGGAGGATCTGGCGATGCGGGGGGCGGGCGACCTGATCGGAACCGCGCAGTCGGGCCTTCCGAAGTTCCGTATCGCAGACCTGGAGCGGCAGGCAGCGCTTCTGGCGGTGGCCCAGACCGATGCCCGAAAACTGCTGTCCGACGATCCCGGCCTGAGTTCCGCACGCGGCGAGGCCGCGCGGGTGCTGTTGTGGCTGACGGAGCAGGACCGGGCGATCCGGCTTATCAAGGTCGGGTAAAGAATCTTCTTTCGTTCACTAATGTTCTTAAAAAGTTCTTTACAGGGCGGCGAGATTATGAGAACAAATAGGCAACCAAGGCGAAACTGAAGAGGGTTCCCGATGAAAACCGATCTGAAATCAGTGCTGCTCCGGGCGCGGGGCACCCTTGCCCAGGACATGGCCGGACTTGCCTCTCTCGTCGTCATGCTGATCGTCGGGCTGCACCTTCCCAGCCTCGTCTGATCCTTTCCCGACTGCCTCGCGGTTCTCCGCCGGTCTCGCGCCTGTCCCCAGTCCCCGGCTCTCCCCGAGCCTTGCGCCCGGAATACGGAAATCGCTTCCTGCCGCCGCCTCCGACACCGGAGCGCGGCGGTTTTTTTTGCGTTTCGGGTTTCGACGCGCGTTCCGCGCGCCGACCTGCCGGGGGGTGCTGCCCCGTCGTCCATTGGTTCTTGAACCGAAGGCGCACCAATGGACGCCCCCCGAGGTATTTTTGAACAGAAGAAGCTCAGGCGGCGGCTTCGGCCTCCGCCAGCGCCTCTGCCGTCGCTTCGAGCGCGAGCAGGATCGAGGCGTGGCGGTTCTTGTAGTCGCGCGCCGGTTCCAGCACCTCGTAGCCGGTGAAGGGCGCCGAGGGGACCGGCCCGCCCTCCTTCAGCATGGCGCGGAGTTCGTCGCGGGCGCGTTCGACCTCGGCCCGGGTGCGGCCGATCATCTGCGCCCCGGAGAGCGCCGCCGAGGCCTGTCCGAGCGCGCAGGCCTTCACGTCCTGTCCGAAATCGGTGATGCGGCCGCCCTCGACCTTGACATCCACCGTCACCGTCGAGCCGCAGAGCGGCGAGCGTTTGCGCACCGTGGCGGTCGGATGCTCCAGCCGTCGCATGTGCGGGATATCGGCGGCCAGCGCGAGGATGCGCTGTGAGTAGAGCTTGATGAGATCGGTGTCGCTCATGGCTTTTCCTGTCGGAGGTTCCCCCCTAGATAGGACGCGACAAGAGACTTGGAAAGGTGGCGCCATGCCCTTCGACCCATCGACATTGGTCTATGACGACCGCGGCCTGATCCCGGTGGTCGCGCAGGATCACGGCTCTGGCGAGGTGCTGATGCTGGCCTGGATGAACCGGGAGGCGGTGGCGCGGACGCTCGCGACGGGGCGGGTGACCTACTGGTCGCGGTCGCGGGCCGCCTTCTGGGTCAAGGGCGAAACCTCGGGCCACGTGCAGAAACTGGTCGAGATGCGGGTGGATTGCGACCGCGATTGCCTGCTGGTCCGGGTCGAACAGAGTGGGCCAGCTTGCCATACCAACCGGCGGTCGTGCTTCTACACGGCGGTGCGGGAGGGGCGCGAGGTTGAGATAATGGCGCCCGAGGTGTGAGCCTTCAGGCCAGCCCCACCATGCGCCGGATGTCGGCCGGTGTTACTCCGTCGGCGCGGAATTTGGCGATCGCGCGCGCGTCGTCGCGTTTGGCGAGGCGCTTGCCGGTCTCGTCCCGGATCAGCCGGTGGTGATGGTAGACCGGCGTCGGCAGGCCGAGGAGGCGCTGCAATAAGACGTGGATCCTGGTCGCCTCGAACAGGTCCTCGCCGCGTACGACATGGGTGATGCCTTGCGCCGCGTCGTCGACCACGACGGAGAGGTGGTAGGAGGTGCTCATGTCGCGACGGGCGAGGACGACATCGCCGACTCGGGTTAGATACTCGTCGGCCGATGTGAACACGTCGCCACGGTGCGCGGGGCCGGTTTCAAGGAAGGCTAGACCAAAGGTGCCGCCGTCCGGTTTGTCGATGCGCTTGTCAAGATAACCTCGGGTTGTCCCCATATCCAGTCGCAGGTGGATGTCTGTCGGGCGTTCGCACATCGAACAGGGCAGGTCGCCGCAATGTCGGCCGCGGCAGGTCCCGGGATAGACCGGGCCGTCCGGCCCCTCAACCGGCACGCCTTCCTGCGGAGCGCTTAGCGCGGCTTCGATATCGCGGCGGGTGCAACTGCACGGATAGAGCAAGTCGCTTTCCCATAGCGTGTCGAGCGCGGCGGCATAGGCCGGCGTCCGTTCGGATTGGCGCATCACCGGCTTTGACCAACCGAGTCCAAGCCATTCGAGATCGTCGTAGATCATCTCCTCCCATTCGGAGCGTGCGCGACTTTGGTCGATGTCCTCGATCCTCAGGACGAACTCTCCGCCGGCCCGGCGCGCCATGTCATGGGCGAGGATCGCCGAATAGGCATGGCCAAGATGCAGCGGTCCGGTGGGCGAGGGCGCGAACCGGGTGCGCATCAGCCTTGCGCCGCAAGCCATTCGGAATAGAGCGTTTTCGCCCGGTCGGTATAGGCCTTGTAGCGGTCCTTCCGACCCCGGCGGCCGCCTTTCGCGTCGATTGGCGGGAAGAGCCCGAAGTTGACGTTCATCGGCTGGAAGGTCTTCGCCTCGGCCCCGCCGGTGATATGGGTGACAAGGGCACCCATCGCGGTCTCGGGCGGCGGTGGCGGCAGGTCGCGGCCAAGGATCTGTGCGGCGGCCATGCGGCCGGCGAGCAGCCCCATCGCGGCGCTCTCGACATAGCCCTCGACCCCGGTGATCTGGCCGGCGAAGCGGATATGGGGGCGCGATTTCAGCCGCATCCGGTCGTCGAGCAGAGTCGGCGAGTTGATGAACGTGTTGCGGTGGATGCCGCCGAGGCGCGCAAAACTGGCATTCCCAAGGCCGGGAATACGTTTGAAAACATCTGTTTGTGCGCCGTACTTCATCTTCGTCTGGAAGCCGACGATGTTGTAGAGCGTGCCGAGCGCGTTGTCGCGGCGAAGCTGCACGACGGCGTAGGGCTTGACCTCGGGCCGGTGGGCGTTTGTCAGGCCGACGGGTTTCATCGGCCCGAAGCGCAGCGTCTCGCGCCCGCGTTCGGCCATCACCTCGATCGGCAGACAGCCGTCGAAGTAACCCGCCATCTCGCCCTCATGAAACTCGGTCTTGTCGGCGGAAAGGAGCGCGTCGACGAAGCCCTCGTATTCGTCGCGGGTCATCGGGCAGTTCATGTAGGCGGTGCGCTCGTCCTCGGTCTCGCCCTTGTCGTAGCGCGACTGCATCCACGCGACCGACATGTCGACGCTTTCGGCATAGACGATGGGGGCGATCGCGTCGAAGAAGGCGAGCGCCTCGGCGCCGGTCTCGGCCCGGATCGCTTCGGCGAGGGTACCGGAGGTGAGGGGGCCGGTGGCAATGATCCAGTGGCCACCCTCCGGCAGCGCGGTCACCTCGTCCTCGCTGACGGTGATCAGCGGATGCGAGCGGAGCCGGTCGGTGACGCTTGCGGCAAAGGGATCGCGGTCCACCGCCAGCGCGCCGCCGGCCGGCAGGCGGTGGCGGTCGGCCGTCGTCATGATCAGCCCGTCCGCCGCGCGCATCTCCCAGTGGAGAAGGCCGACGGCGTTGCGCTCGTCGTCGTCGGACCGGAAGGAGTTCGAGCAGACCATCTCGGCCAGGTGGCCGGTGCGGTGCGCGAAGGTTCCGACCTTCGGCCGCATCTCATGGATGGTGACCGGAACGCCCATGCGCGCGGCCTGCCACGCGGCCTCGGAACCGGCCATGCCGCCGCCGACGATGTGAAGTCTGTGACCCATGGCCGCGACTTAGGCCATGTCAGGCGGATTGAAAAGGCCCGGAGGCAGGGTGTCGGCGTCAGAAGCCGATCTCGACCCCGATATCCTTCAGGTAAGTGGCGTCCGCCCTGTCGCGGCCGTCACGCGCCACAGGCGCGGCGGCTTCCGTCTCAAGTTCGCGGCGGAAATGGGCGAGGCCGGCGAAAAGGGAGGCCATCAGGGCACCGCCAAACGGGCGCCGGGCAGGTCCGGCCGGATAGTGGGCGGTTGTGTCGAACAGGCTCATCGTCGTCCTCCGTAAGCGTTCGGCGCGAGGCCGGTCTGGTTCAGTGGCAGCCGCACGCAAGCGTGCAAGTTGCGGTGACAGATGCTGCGAAGAAAAGTCTTTAGATTGTGTTAATACGCACAGGATACGCTAGGGGTTGCGGCAAGATTATGGCCGGCTTTGGGTCTTTTCGGGCTTTGCCCGTGGCTCAGGACGCAAGTGCGCGCTCCGGATCGTCGCGGAAGATGTTCTCGACCATGGTATCGTTGTGCACGAGTTCGAGCTGCGGCTTGCCGGGGGCGGTGCGCGAAGGCTCCGGTTGCGAGGCGCGACGGTCTGACGTGGCCGCCGCCGGCCGCGGCCGTTCCGACTCGGGTCTATGCCGCTGCGGCACGATCACCACCCGGCGCGGCGCGACCACCGGGGACGGGGCGATCCGGCGCGCGCGCGGGGTCCAGTGCAGCGCCGACCGGCGGGTTGTGGCGCGGGGCAGGGTCTGGGTGTAGGTCAGGATCAGCGCGCCGATCAGGGCGAGATCGCGCCAGAAGCCTTCGAGATTGTTCGACCCGATGTTCTGGATGTAGCTCGACCAGAAGAGGACGGTCGCCAGGATGAGCGCCGATACCCGCAGCCAGGCCCCGACCAGCACGAGATAGGCGGTGGTGAAGATCACCGCCTTGCCGGCGAGATCGGCATAGGGTTCGGGCAGGAACGGCGCGGTCAGCGGCCAGGCCGCGGTGCCGGGGATGAGCCCCAATGAGACCGCCAGGAAATACGAGGCGATGACAATGCGGACGAGGTTCTGCCCGCTCTGGTTCAACTCGGCGCTTCGTGTTGCACGTTCCGCCATGACGCAGTCCCTTCTCTGTCAGCTGTAGGACCGAGACTCAAACCACTGGTTAATCCGAAACAGTCGCCCCCTGATTGAAAGATTGTCAGCCGAATTGGGCGAGACTTCGGTTGAATTGCGTTAATAATCCTTAACGCTTTCTTTAAATGTGGCAGTAGAGGCGAGGGTGCGGCGACAATCCAAGAGGGATATCCCGGATTGTTTCATTGTGGGAGTTCAATTCTGGGTTGTTTCCTTGACGCGTATCCCGGCGCGATTCGACGGGCGTCGGCGTGGCATTGTTTCCCGCCGGGCGAGGCGGGGCCCGGTCAGCGACGCCGACCGGGCAGGGGCGCCTCACTCGGCCTCGTCATCCTCGCCCTGATCTGCGATCCGCGCGACCGAGACGACTTCTTCGCCCTTCGCGGTATCGAAGACCCGGACCCCGCCTGCCGAGCGCGAGCGGAAGCTGATCCCCTCCACCGGGCAGCGGATCGACTGGCCGGTCGAGGTAGCGAGCATGACCTGGTCGTCGATCTCGACCGGGAAGGAGGCAACGAGCCGCCCGCCGCGCATCGCCTTGTCCATCGCCATCACGCCCTGGCCGCCGCGTCCGCGCACCGGGTAGTCGTGGCTCGACGAGATCTTGCCCGACCCCTTGGCGGTGATGGTCAGGATCAGATCCTCGGCCGCCGACATCTCGGCATAGCGTTCGGTCGAAAGCTGGCCCTCGGCGACGGCCTCCTCATCCTCGTCGGCCTCGACCTCGTCCTCGGTGGCCCCGGCCATCAGGCGGCGCTGCTTCAGATAGGCCGCGCGTTCGGCCGGGTCCGCCTCGAAATGCCGGATCACCGACATCGACACGACCTCGTCCTTCGCGGCAAGGCGAATCCCGCGCACGCCGGTCGAATCGCGTCCCTTGAAGACGCGGACCTCGGTCGTCGGGAAGCGGATCGCCCGGCCAAGTGCGGTGACCAGCATCACGTCGTCATTCTCGTCGCAGATGCGGGCGTTCACCAGGCTGACGCCCTCGGGCAGCTTCATCGCGATCTTGCCGTTGCGCATGACGTTGGTGAAGTCGGAGAGCGCATTGCGCCGCACGTCGCCTTCCGAGGTGGCGAAGAAGATCTGGAGGTTTTCCCACTCCTCCTCCGGCACATCGACCGGCATGATTGCCGCGACGGAGGTTCCGGGCGTGATCGGCAGGATGTTGATCATCGCCTTGCCCTTCGTGGTCCGGCTGCCCATCGGCAGGCGCCAGGTCTTCAGCTTGTAGACCATGCCGTCGGTGGTGAAGAACAGAAGCTGGGTATGGGTATTGGCGACGAAGAGGGTGGTAACGACGTCATCCTCCTTGGTGGCCATCGACGACAGGCCCTTGCCGCCCCGGCGCTGCGCGCGGAAATCGGCAAGCGGCGTGCGCTTGATGTAGCCTCCGGACGTGATCGTCACGACCATGTCCTCGCGCTCGATCAGGTCCTCGTCCTCCATGTCGCCGGCCCAGTCGACGATCTCGGTGCGGCGCGGGACGGCGAAAGCGTCTTTCACCTCGCGCAGTTCGTCCGAGATGATCGCCATGATCCGTTCGCGACTGCCGAGGATGTCGAGGTAATCCTTGATCTTCGCGGCCAGGTCCTGCAGCTCGTCGGTGATCTCCTTCACCCCCATCGCCGTCAGGCGCTGGAGGCGCAGGTCGAGGATGGCGCGGGCCTGGGTTTCGGAGAGGTTGTAGGTGCCGTCCTCGTTGATCGGATGGGTGGGATCGTCGATCAGGCGGATGTATTCGACGATGTCATGTGCCGGCCAGCGCCGGGTCATCAGCCGTTCGCGTGCCTCCGCCGGGTCGGCCGAGGACCGGATCGTCGCCACCACCTCGTCGACATTCGACACCGCGACGGCGAGGCCGCAGAGGATATGGCTGCGTTCGCGCGCCTTTCTGAGTTCGAAGGCCGTCCGCCGCGCCACCACCTCCTCGCGGAAGCTGATGAAATGGGTGAGGAAATCGCGCAAGGCCAGGGTTTCCGGCCGCCCGCCGTTCAGCGCGAGCATGTTGCAGCCGAACGAGGTCTGCATCGGCGTGAAGCGGAAAAGCTGGTTCAGCACCACCTCGGGCGTGGAATCGCGTTTGAGTTCCACGACGACGCGGACGCCGACGCGGTCGCTTTCGTCCTGCACATGCGAGATGCCGTCGATCTTCTTGTCGCGCACCATCTCGGCGATCTTCTCGATCATTGTCGCCTTGTTGACCTGGTAGGGGATTTCGTCGAGGACGATGGCGTAGCGGTCCTTGCGGATCTCCTCGACCCGCGTCTTGGCCCGGATCACGACCGAGCCGCGCCCTTCCAGATAGGCTTTGCGCGCGCCGGAGCGGCCGAGGATAATGCCTCCCGTCGGGAAATCCGGCGCGGGGATGATCTCCATCAGCGCTTCCGTCGACATGTCCGGATCGGCGATCAGCGCCAGCGTGCCGTCGATGACCTCGCCGAGGTTGTGCGGCGGGATGTTCGTCGCCATGCCGACCGCGATGCCACCGGCGCCATTGACGAGCATGTTGGGGAACCGCGCCGGCAGCACTGTCGGCTCACGGTCCTTGCCGTCGTAGTTGTCTTGAAAATCGACGGTTTCCTTCTCGATATCGGCAAGAAGGGACGCGGCAGGCTTTTCCATCCGCACTTCGGTGTAGCGCATGGCGGCGGCGTTATCGCCGTCCATTGAGCCGAAGTTGCCCTGGCCGTCGAGAAGCGGCAGCGACATCGAGAAATCCTGCGCCATCCGCACCAGCGCGTCGTAGATCGCCGCGTCGCCATGCGGGTGGTATTTCCCCATCACGTCGCCCACCGGGCGGGCCGACTTGCGGTAGGGCTTGTCGTGGCTATTGCCAGTCTCGTGCATCGCGTAGAGGATGCGCCGGTGCACCGGCTTCAGCCCGTCGCGCAGGTCCGGAATCGCCCGGCTCACGATCACGCTCATCGCGTAGTCGAGATAGGCGGTCTTCATCTCCTCCGCGATATCGACGGTGGGCCCGTCATAGATCGGACGCCGGGGCTTTTCCTCAGCGTTATCAGGGGTTTCCGGGGTGTCGGTCACGGATGCTCGCCCTTTGTTATTTGGCCCTGCAAGGGCGCTAGATGTTGTTGCGCGCGACTATACCCCATGCCATCCGTTGGGTGCAATGGCGCCGGAACGGCTTTTGCGCCGCTCTGGTAACACAATGATAACACATTGTTTTCATTGCCGTTAACCGCGACTCGGGTAGCATGGTGTCGGGAAGGCACTGACGGAGGCACTCATGCGCGCGAGCGGACCGGGGGCCGAGACGGAGCTGATGCTGAAGGGCTACGGGCTCACGACGGCCGAATTCTACTATCGGATGCCGGATTACCGGCACGTCCTCAACTCCTACATCTGGCAGGAATACGACCTTGCCCCGGACTATCCGGAGCTGTTTCGCTTCATCGAGTTCTGGCAGGAAAAGATCGAAGGCCCGCTGCATTCGGTCCGCTTCACGCACCGCAAGCTGATCGCGCCGGGCGAATGGCGCAATGTCGTGGGCGAGTTCCGGCTGCACTGATCTTGCGGCGCCCCGTCCGGCCCCCCATGATGCGCGGCGATTCCGAGCGGGAGAACAGGATGAAAGCGCGTATCAAGTGGGTCGAGGACCGGACCTTCACCGGCGAGGTCGAGGCGGGGCACCGGATCGTTCTCGGCAATGCCTATGGCGACAGCCCGAAGCCGGGGCCGAGCCCGATGGAGCTGCTGCTGATCGGCACCGGCGGCTGCGCCTCCTACGACGTGGTCCACATCCTCGAAAAGGGCCGCGACCCGGTCGAGGACTGCATCTGCGAGGTGACGGCCGAGCGGGCGGAGACCGAGCCGAAGGTCTTCACGAAGATCCACATGCAGTTCATCGTCAAGGGCCGCGGGCTGAACCCGGCCAAGGTCCAGCGGGCGGTCCAGCTTTCGGCAGAGAAATACTGCTCGGCCTCGGCGATGATGGCGGCCACGGCCGAGGTGACGCACGGGTTCGAGGTGGTGGATACGGGTGTGTAGCCGAGGTTCGATGTGAGCCCTTTGCCTACGCCCGCTCCCCAATATGCACCAGAGGGCCGCACCCTTCCTCGGGTGGGCGCCCCGACGGTTGTAATAGGCGTTTTATGGTGCCGCATACCTCCGGTGCCTGTGCAATGCGCAACGTCGCAGTGCGCCCTCCCAAGGGGGAGGGAGGGCGCGGCCCGGCGGGTTTCGTCCTTGGTTCCGGGCCAGTGGCGCCTCGGTGTTAAAGTCCCCCCACGGCGAAGAGAGGTCAGGCCGATTTCACCAGCCTGAGAAGGAACAGCAGGATCACCGCGCCGATCGTGGCATGGATGATCGCGGCGAGAAACCCGCCGCCCATGCCAAATCCGATGCGCGGCAGGATCAGCCCGGCGATGAAGGCGCCGACGATACCGACGACGATATTGCCGACAAGGCCGAAACCGTAGCCCTTGATGATCTGCCCGGCGAGCCATCCGGCGATGGCGCCCACCAGCAGCATGACGATGATCCCCATGACGTGTTCCTTGTTCCGTGGTGAGGGTCCGACACTAGCCTATAGAGTTGCGGGTTTGCACGCGATTCTCACCGGGGCATTCCCTTTTCGGACGCCACGCCGGATTTTTCGCCGAAATCCCGAAACCAGTGACAGATGTGCCCGGCACGCAATCTGCCGCCCGGGGTGTTCGGTTCGGTGATTGGCCCTCGAATTCCGGGGCGCGCCCGGCCCGATCGACGGCCAGGATGAGGTCGCTCTGCCGCCGTAACGTCAATTTCATCATGGCGGATTTGATCTGGTTGCGCACCGTGTGAAGGCTGACTCCGCGCGCCTCGGCGATGTCCCGCAGCGCGAGCCCGTCGACGAGGTACAGTGACACGGCCGCTTCGCTTGGGGTAATCCCGAGCTTGCGGGCAATCCGCAGGGCCGGGTCGGCCTCCTGGTTCCGTCGCCGGACAATGATGGCGGTCATCGGGGGATCTGCAAACCAATTGTGCGGTGGTGGCAGCATTTGCAAGGCGTCTTCGCCGATGGGCATCGCCCGGCAGACGTAGTGGGCCCCCCCGGGCTCCGGATCCGCGAGAAGTAGAGATGCGGTTCCGTGCGCGTCGCACAGGAGCCGCTCAAGCGCGAGGTCTCCCCTGCTGTCGGTCAGTTGCAAGCGTCCGATCGCATCGACCTGAGCGATCTCGCCCGAGGCGATCAGTCGTTCTGCCGGCGGATTCGTCAGCGCGACGCGGCGGCTTTTCGTTACCACGAACACCGCTGCGCCGTCCGTATCGCATCCTTGGCGCAGAAGATGGCGATCCAGCCGCAGACCGGCCAGCATGCGGTTCGCGGCCAGCGCCTGCTGAATATGCGGGACACAAAGCGACACGAGATCAAGCCAGCGATGTTCGAGCCGTTCGCGGTCGACGGCACGAATATTCCCTCCGATCATATAGAGGCGGTCATGATCCTTCATCAGAATGGCGCCGCCACCACCGATGATATTCTCCTGCGGGCGCACCCAGTCGGCGTAGAACTCCGTCCGCTTCAACGCGTCGTCCGAGATCATCTTTCCGGAAGCCACGGTGACGCCGACCGGGTGAGCGGCAAATCCGGGTGCCCAGGCATTCATGGTTCTATAATAGGCAAAGAAGCTCTCGGTGAATTCCGGGGCGTAGCCGTGGTCGTAGCTCAGATTGGAGGTGCTGACCTTACGGTCGTAACCGAACATGTGCGTACAGATACCACCGGCCGCGCGGCTCAATGTCGCCAGCACGCTCTGCCATCTCCCGGGGTCGAGACCTGCGGCGTGAATTTCGGAGACCAGCGCTTGATAGGTTTCGAACGCGATTGCCGGTACGGACATGACGCCTCCGCAATTGCACTGAACAGGTCATAAATATTGCATGAAAACCGGTTTTCGACAACCTCCGGGCGATCACGTCCACGCCGGCCCCGGGTTGGAGGGTCAACGCATAGCCCAGATGGATCATGTGAGCGGACCCGTTGCGGGATATACTGTTGGAGGTGTGCCGAGGGAGATTGCGATGTTCAACATAAGCAAGAGAATGATGCTGGTGGCGGTGCTGGGTATCGGTGTCGCCGGTTCGGGGGCGGGACCGGCCCTGGCGTTGACCCTTAAGGAGGTTGCCAATGCGACGACGGCGACCGAGTTGACGGCCCTCGGCGCAAAGGTTCTGACTGCCGGTCAGTTCAAGAAGCGCGTGATCGGCCGCAAGATGACGGAGATCAAGGGAAGCTGGGACTGGATCATCAATGCCGACGGCACATCTCTGAGCGGGGGCCAGAGTTCGTCCTGGAAGATGAAGGGCAACCTCTATTGCCGTGGCTATGAAAAGGGCGAGGAGAATTGCAGCCAGGCGTTTCTGATTGGTGACTATTTGCGCATGACCAAATCAGGCAGCAACGATCTGGCCGGCTGGACGGTGAAACTGGACTAGGTCATGTTGACAAATGGCGGAGCCATAGGCGGATAGATGTGATGTCGATGAAGCCAAGGAAGCTCTCGGCGGTCTTGTCGTAGCGGGTGGCGACG
>NCEA01000038.1 GCA_002280515.1 Rhodobacterales bacterium 32-67-9 | reverse complement strand
CTCGGCCTCCAGCCCGCGATAAAGGTCCGCCGAATACTTGGCGAGCCGCGTCATGTTGGCGCTGCCGCGCAACTGCCCGATCAGCCCCGCTGCGTGCCAGGTGGTGCCCGAGGTCAGCTTGCGGCGCTCCAAAAGCACGACGTCGGTCCAGCCCGCCTTGGCGAGGTGATAGGCCACCGAACAGCCCGAGACCCCGCCCCCGATCACCACCGCCCGCGCCTTGGTTGGGATCGTCATGCTTCGGTCTCCGGGGGAACAAGGACAAGTTTTCCGGGATAGCGCCCGGCGGCAAGGTCGGCCTGGGCCTGCGCGATGTCGCGCATGGGATAGGTCCGCGACACCACCGGGCGGATGCGGGCGGTGTTGATGATGGTCACAAGGCCCGCAAACACCTCGCGCGGCTGATGCGTCGCGCCGTGGATCGTGAGGTCGTTCAGGTAGATCCGGCGCAGGTCGCCCTTGACCAGCGGTCCGCCGACCGCGCCCGAGGTGGCATAGCGGCCACCGGGGCGCAGGGCGTCCAGCCGGTCCTGAAAGCCCTCGCCGCCGACAATGTCGATCACGGCGTCAAAGCTGCGCGCCCGGGGGGTGCTGTCGCGCGGCAGGATGGCCGCCCCGAGCGCGCGCAGCGGCGCGGATTTCGCCGGGCTGCATTGCGCGGTGACCTCGGCCCCTCGCAACAGGGCCAGCTGCACCGCCGCCAGCCCGACCCCGCCCGAGGCACCGGTGACCAGCACCCGCTCGCCCACCGCGACGGCGGCGCGGGTCAGCAGGTTGTGGGCGGTGCCATGGGCGCAGGGCATCGCGCCGATCTCGACATCGGTCAGGGGCGAGGCGCTGACGTCATGCAGAGCCTGCGCCTTCACCAGGCAGTATTGCGCGAAAGCGCCGTCGAACTCGGACCCGATCGAGACGAAGTGGATCGGGTTTTCGGCGGTCGGCTCGTGCTGGTTTGTCGGGCAGATGACCCGCGCGCCGACCGGCAGGCCGGTGACATCGGCACCCAGCGCCACGATCCGCCCGCAGAGATCCGCCCCCTGGATGCGGGGGAAGCCCAGTTCTCCCGACCAGGCGGCGGCGCGGCCTTCGCCGCCATACCAGCCGACGCGGGTGTTGATGTCGGTCATGTTGACGCCCGCCGCCAGCACCTTGACCAGCACCTCGCCCGGCCCGGGGCGCGGCACGGGCAGATCGTCGCGCCAGACCAGCATCTCCGGCCCGCCGTGACCGACAAGCTGGACGCCCGACATGGTGGCGGGAAGCGCGGTCATGCCCGGATCCGCTCGTTCTTCGGATCCCAGAGCGGTTCGTCCGCCCGGACCGTCGCCGGATAGCGCGTGCCGAAAATCTCGACCTCGACCGCCTGCCCCGGCTGGTTGAGGTCGGCCCTCAGCATGCCAAGCCCGATGCAGGCGTCGACGCGGTGACCCCAGTAGCCTGAGGTCAGCTCGCCCGCCACCTGGCCCTGGTGCCAGATCGTCGCCATGTAGGGCGGGTCGTGGTCCGCCGCGTCGATCACGAGGGTGGCAAACCGGCGTGTCACGCCGCGCTGCCTTTCGGCCTCCAGCGCCGCCTTGCCGCGGAAGGCAGGCTTCGTCCAGTCGACAAAGCGATCCAGCCCGCCCTGCAGGATGGTGTAATCGGTCGAGAGATCGCCCTTCCAGGTCCGGTAGCCCTTTTCCACCCGCAGGCTGTTCAGCGCGAACATCCCGAAGGGCTTCAAGCCGAAGGGTGCCCCGGCGGCCATCACCGCATCCCAGACCGCAGGCGTGTCGGCAAGGCGCGAGTGCAGCTCCCAGCCAAGCTCGCCCGCGAAACTGACGCGCATCAGCCGGACCTCACGGCCCGCAATGCGTGCGGTCTGATGGGTCAGCCAGCCCTTTGACAGGTCGGCATCGGTATCGATGGCCGCAAGGACGGCGCGCGCCTTCGGGCCGGTCAGGATCTGGCAGGACCACGCGGCGCTCTCATCCGTCAGCGTCAGGCCGGGCGCGAGGTGACGCTCCAGCCAGCCCCGGTCATGCAGTTGCGCGGTGGCGGCGGTGATGAGGAGGATGTCATCCTCGGCCAGCCGCGCGACCGACATTTCGGTGATGATCCGGCCCGCGTCATCGGCGAAATAGGCAAGACCCAGCCGCCCGACCGACGGCAGCCGGCCGGTGATCTGGCGCGCCAGCCAGTCCGCCGCGCCGGCGCCGGTCAGCCGGAACCGGCTGAAGCCCGGCAGGTCGAGTATGCCGCAGGCGTCGCGCACGGCCTGACACTCTGCCTTGACGGCACCGAACCAGGGGCCCTCGCGCCGCCAGGTCTGCTGGGCGTCTTCCGAGGTGACATCGCCGGGCCGGGCATACCAGAGCGCACGTTCATAGCCGTTGTAGGGGCCGAACTGCGCGCCAAGCGCCGCCGTGCGGTCATGCACGGCAGAAAGCCGCTTCATCCGGCCTTCGGGCCAGGCGTGATGCGGGAAATGCATGGCGTATTCGTGGCCATAAACCTCCAGCCCCTTCTTCACGCAGTAATCGTGATCCTCCCAGCCGGTAAAGCGGCGCGGGTCGCAGGACCACATGTCCCATTCGGTCGCCCCTTCGGTGATCCATTCCGCCAGCACCTTGCCCGCCCCGCCCGCCTGGCAGATGCCGAAGGTGAAGACGCAGGCCTCGAAGGCGTTCGGAACACCCGGCATCGGGCCGATCAGCGGGTTGCCGTCCGGGGTGTAGGGGATCGGGCCGTTGATGACCTTGGTCAGCGCGGCCTTTTCCAGAAGCGGCACGCGCGCCATCGCGTCGTTGATATACCACTCGAGCCGCTCCAGATCGTCGGGGAAAAGCTGAAAGCTGAAATCCTCGGGCATCCGGTCGTCCGGCGTCGCCCAATGCGCCCGGCAGGGGTTCTCATAGGGGCCGAGGTTGAAGCCCATCTTCTCCTGACGCAGGTAATAGGAGGAATCCACGTCGCGCAGAAGTGGCAGCTTGTGGCCGGCCTCTTTCGTCCAGGCCTCAAGCTCGGGGATGGTGTCGAACAGCAGGTATTGGTGGCTCATCACCATCATCGGCACCCGGCGGCCGAACATCGCGCCCACCTGCGCGGCATAATAGCCGCCGGCGTTGACCACATATTCGGCGCGGACCTCGCCCTTGGGGGTGCTGAGAACCCACTCCGACCCCGTCCAGCGCGCCGCCGTCACCGGGCAGAACCGTTCCACCCGCGCGCCGAGCTTGCGCGCGCCCGCGGCCAGCGCCTGCGTCAGCTGGGCGGGGTCGATGTCGCCGTCATAGGGGTCATGCAGGGCCCCGGTCAGATCATGCGTTTTCAGGAACGGATAGCGCGCGGTGATCTCGTCCGGCCCGAGAATGTCCAGGTCCATCCCCTGATACCGCCCCATGCCGACGACGCGCCTGAACTCCTGCAATCGCTCCCGGCTGTGGCCAAGCCGCACCGACCCGGTGACATGGTAGTTCATCGGGTAGTCGACCTCGGCGCCGAGGCGGCTGTAAAGTTCGGTCGAATAGCGCTGCATGTTCATGATCGACCACGAGGTCGAGAAGGTCGGGACGTTGCCGGCGGCATGCCAGGTGGAGCCGGCCGTCAATTCGTTCTTTTCGAGGAGGATGCAGTCCGTCCAGCCCGCCTTCGCAAGGTGATAGAGCGTCGAGACACCGACCACCCCGCCCCCGATGATCACCACGCGCGCCGTCGTCGGAATTCCGGACATCTTTACCCCCTGGTCGAATTCGACCGCGAGTATCGGCGGAGTGCAGAGCGCTTTCAATTCGTCATGGACTGGATTATTAATCGGCATACTCGATTAGTGACGCCCATGCAGATCGACCTCATCGAAACTTTCCTCGACCTTTGCGAAACCCGCAGCTTCAACCGAACCGCGGATCGAATGGGGATCACCCAGTCGACGGTTTCCGGCCGGATCCGGGCGCTGGAAAAGACCCTTGGCCACCGGCTTTTCGTCCGCTCGCGGGCCGGGACCGAACTGACGACGGAGGGTTTGCGCTTCGCGCCGCATGCCCGCGGCCTCCTGCACGGCTGGACCGAGGCGCGCCATGCAATGGGCGATTCAGCCGGTGCAGTGACGATCCGGATCGGGATACAGCACGACCTCGTCAACCTGCATTTCAGCGAGTTGATCGGTGATTTCCGTGCCGCGATGCCGGACACCGCGTTCTTCTTCGAAGCCGATTATTCGGCGCAGATGTGCGCGGACCTGACCTCGGGCAACGAGGATTTCGCCATTCTCTTTTCACCGCGCTACCACCCCGACCTCTATTTCGAGACGATCGGCGAGATCGCCTACCTGATGGTCTCGACCGAGACCGGCCGGCTGGCCGAGGTTCGGCGCGAGACCTATATCCTGCCGCACTTCTCCGACGCCATTCCGCACCTGCACGCCGCCCTGCATCCCCGGCTGGCCACGGCAAGCCTTTCCATCGGCCAGAATGCCGCGATGGTGGCGCTTCTGGGGTCACTGGGCGGCACGGCCTACGTCCTGCGCCAGTCGGCGGACGAATTGGTGCGTGACGGAACCTGCCGGCTGGTCGCCGATGCCCCGCCGATCCCGCAGCCGATCTTCGCCGGCATCCATGTCCGAAACCGCCACCGTTCCGCTCATCGGCGGCTCCTGCAAATCCTGCGGGCACGGTTCGGGCCATCGGGGCCGTCGCTGGCCCGGCGCCGGGTCGGGTAACTCCTAGAACCCCGGCAACGGCAGGTCGGCGCCGAGCCAGTAGACGAGGACCGGCACCGGCGCGACGGCGAGTGCGATGGTGGCGAGCGTCGCGGCCGGAGAGAAGAGCCGGCTGACCCCGGCGACCAGAAGAATGCCGCCGCCGCCGCCGAGGATCGTATTGCCGGGCAGGTTGATGAGGAGGGCGAGGAGGGCGTAGCGCTGGCTGCGCGCGAGTGGCGAGAGCCAGCGGGGAAGCCGGGCCTTGAGAAAATCGAGCCGCGCCGCGCGGTCGAGCGGTTGCAGAGCCCCGACCAGGTCGCCTGCGCGCCGAAGCCCGAGATCGGCAAGGAAACGCCGCAGCGCCGGGTAGGGCAGAAGGGATCCAACGCAGTAGGCCAGCGCCAGCCCGCTAAATGTCGAAACCCAGATGAAGGGTGCGATCACCGGTCCCTCGACCATCATCAGTGTGATGCCAAGTTCCGCCCCCGGCACGAAGGGCAGCGCGATAAGGACGGCGTAGGCGATGAGTAGAAGCACGAGGACCGCGAGCGCCGGCATCGTGCGCGCGTCCGATTTGAGGGCGCTGGTCTCCGACATCGTCCAGCCGATCAAAAGATGCGCAAGCCAGACGATGAGGGCCAATGCGCCAAGCCGCAGCAAAAGCCGTCCGATGGATCGCGCGCGGGCCGTCAACGAATTTCTCCTCCGCGGGCCCCGGTGCGAGGCGCGGAAGGACAACCTAGCATGGAACCGCAGCGACGTGCAGCCATGTGGGACGCTTCCTATTCCAGCGCGATCAGCGGCCCGCTGGCGGCGGCGGCGTCCTCCGCGTCGTGGCTGACCATCAGCACCGGCACCGCGCGGTCGCGGACATGGTCGAAGACGAAGGCCCTCAGATCCGCACGGCGGTCGGGGTCGAGCTTCGAGAACGGCTCATCGAGAAGGAGCGCCTGCGGTTCGGCCAGAAGCGTCCGCATCAGTGCCGCCCGCGCCCGCTGACCGCCGGACAGCGTCGCAGGATCGCGGTCGTAGAAACCCGTCAGCCCGGCCTGATCGAGGGCGGCGTCTACCGCCGCGCGGCGGCGGGCGCGACCGTGGACAGCCCGATCAAGGCCAAAGGCGAGGTTGTCGCCGACAGACAGATGGGGGAAGAGCAGCGCATCCTGAAAGAGAATGCCGATCCGCCGCGCCTCGGCCGGAAGGCGGGTGACGTCGCGGCCGTTCAGCGTGACCTGCCCGGAGGCCTCGAACCCGGCCGAAAGATGGCCGCCGATGAAGTCGATCAGGGTCGACTTGCCGACCCCGGAGGCGCCGATGATCGTCGTCACGCTGCCGGCCGGGACATGGAGCGTCAGCGGCGCGAAAAGCGGTACGCGGGTCGCAGAGGGGCAGATCGTGACGTCGCGAAGCTCGAGCGCGTTCATGGCGCCGCCCCCGCAAGGCCGAGTCGGCGGCGCAGGAGCAGAGCCGGAAGCATGAGGGCGGCCGCGTAGGCGGCAAACGGCAGGGCGGCCTGCAAGACCGCGTAGACCCCCGTCACCCGCCGGTCGGACCCGGAGGAGAGTGTCACCGCCTCGGTGGTCAGGGTGGCGATCCGTCCGGCGCCGAGGAAGAGCGTCGGCAGGTATTGCGCGACCGAGACCGCGAAGCCGATCGCCGCCGCCGTCAGGACCGGGCGTAGCTGCATCGGCAACTTGACCGCGAAGAGCCGCCGCAGCGGCCCCGCCCCGAGGGCCGCCGCCGCCCGGACCATGCGCCGGTCGAGCGCCCGCCACGGGTCGGAAAGCGCGATCATCACATAGGGAAAGACGAAAAGCGCATGGCCCCAGATCACCGCGACCACCCCGCCGGATATCCCGGTCCGCAGGAACGTCACGGAGAGGCCGTAGAGGAACGCCACCTGCGGCACAAGAAGCGGCAGGTAGATCAGCCCTTCCGCCCAGCGGGCGCGGCTCATGCCCGCGCGATCCTCACCCTCGAGCCAGGCGATGGCGAGGGTCAGCGACAGCGCCGTCGTCGCCAGCCCGATCGCCAGCGTCTCTCTCAGGGCCGTGCCCCAGCCCATCGACGGCCGCGACCAGGCCCGGAGACTCCAGCTTTCGGGCAGTGCGTCCGGGAACGGCCAGCGCCATGTCACCGACCAGATCAGGAGCGCCAGCAGCGCTGCCGCCCCGAGCAGCATCAGGATGACCGCCCCGGCGCCGGCGAGGGCGAGTCCCGGCCCCGACGACAATCCGCGACCGCCGCGCCGGACCCAGAACCGGCCGAGCCAGATCGCGACCCGCTCGGCGCCGAGCCAGAGAAGGATCGCCGTGCCGACCAGTACAGTCTGCATCAGCGCCGCCGCCGATGCCGGAAGGATCAGCATCGTGTCGGCCGCGAAGAACCACCGTGTCATCGCGACGGCCAGCGTCGGCGGGTTCGACGGGCCGAGGATGATCGCCATATCGACGACGGACAGCGCGAAGGAGAGGACGACGAAGACTGGCAGCCGGATCAGCGGATAGACCTGTGGCGCGATCACCTTGATCCAGACGAGGCCGCGCCCGTAGCCGAGCGCCCGGCCCGCCGCGAGATGCGCGCGCACCTGGACCTGGCTCAGCGCCGCGAGCATGACGAGGAGGAAGAACGGCACCTCCTTGATCAGGAGCCCGAGGATCAGTGCGATCCCGTAGGGGTCGCGAACCGTCGCGAGGTCGGGCGGAAGCACCCATCCCGTGGCCCAGGGGCTCAGGAGCCGCGCGATCCATCCCGACGGGGCGATCAGGAAGGCAAGGCCGATGGCCAGCGCCGCATGGGGCGCGGCAAGGAACGGCGTCAGCAGCCGGGCGCTGTGCCCCATGTCCATCCGTTCGTGCATCGCGGCGCAGAAGCCGGTGGCGATGGCAAGGGCCAGCAACGTCGAGGCGAAGCCGGTCCAGAGCGTGAGCCGCAGGCTGGTCATGAAACCGGGCAGCGCAAGAAGCTGGCGCCAGGGGTCGAATGACAGGGTCTCGGCCCCGATCGCGGGCAGGAGTCCGAAGGCCGCGCGCGCGGTTTCCCAGAGGCCGGCGAGGATCGGCAGGACGAGGCCCGCCGAGACGATGCCGAGAACCGTGAGCCTCAGCCAGCGGCCTTCGGTATTCCTCATTCGGTGTAGCGCTTCGCCCATTCCTCGGCGATCCGGGTCATCCAGCTCGGATGCGGCTCGTTCAGGGTCGGGCCGAGGGCTTCGTTGGACGGCAGGGCCGGGGAGGCAGGCAGGGCGGCAAAGGCGGCCTTTTCCGCATCGCCCAGCCGTGCCGGATCGAGGACCGAATAACTGCCCAGAACCGTGATGTCCTGCGCATGGGCCTGCGTCGCGGGATCGAGAAGGAAGTTCGCGACGACCATCGCGCCTTCCTTGTGGGCGGCGTTGAAGGGAATGGCGACGAAGCTGATATTGCCGATGGAGCCGCCGTCAAGGCCATAGGCGCGCACCGTATCAGGCAACAACCCCTTCTCGATGGCCGCCGCGGCCGAGGCCGGATCGAACGCCATGGAGATGTCGACCTCTCCGTCGTTCAGCATCTGCTCCTGAACGCTGGCGTTTTCGGGAAAGGTTTCGCCCGCGCGCCAGAGCGACGGGCGAAGCGCGTCGTACCAGGCCCAGAGCGGCGCGGTGGCGGCGCTGAAGTTTTCGTCGGTTGCCGGGCCCTGAAGGACCGCCCGGTCGGGCGTCAGCTCGATCAGCGCCTGCTTGAGGAAGGTCGCGCCCATGAAGTTCGAGACGGCCGGATGGGTGAACCGCCCCGGATTGGCCCTGGACCAGTCGAGCAGGGCCGCCATCGAACGCGGCGGTTCGGGCACCCGGGCGCTGTCGTGGGTCAACACGAACTTCGCCAGCCGCCAAGGGGATTCGTAGCCCTCGGTCGGAATGGTGAAATCGACCACGGCCGCCGAGCCGTCGGACAGGTCGAGGTATTTCGCGTTGGGCAAGTCGGCAAGGAACGGGCCGTGCAAGAGCCCCTGTTCCTTCATCGACAGGAAGTTGGCGCCGTTGATCCAGATGAGGTCGACCGAACCGTCCTTGGTCTGGCCGGCGGCCTTTTCGGCGATGACGCGGGTCACGGCCTCGGCGGTGTCCGTCAGTTTCACTTGCTGGATGGTGACGCCGTAGGTTGCTTCGAGTTCGGCGCTTGCCCAGGCGATGAAGTCGTTGGTGCGCTCGTCCCCGCCCCAGGCGTTCCAGTAGACAGTCTGGCCGCGCGCGGCAGAGAGCGTGTCGTCCCAAGCGTCGGCGCAGGCCGGCGCGGCCAGGCCGGCGGCCAGGAAGGCGAGAAGGGGAAGGCGCATGGGATCTCCGTATTGCTATCAGGATTTCGGGCCGAACGCTGCCCAGCCCTGATGCCAGCGGGTCAGCGTCGTGATCGCGCAAAGCGCGGCGAAGGTCAGGGCGAGGGCGGGGAAGGCGCCGGGCCAGAGACACATGGCGACGAAAAGCGCGATGGTCTCTGCCCCTTCGGTCAGGCCGCCGAGATAATAGATGCCCTTCGAGGGGTAGGCATCGGCCGACAGCCCGCGCTTCGCGGCGACCGAGGCGAAGGCGAGAAAGCTCGACCCGGTGCCGACGAAACTTGCGATCAGGATGGCGGCGGGCAGCGCGTTGGCATCGGGATCGGCCAGCGCGAAGCCAAGCGGCACCAGCGCGTAAAAGGCGAAGTCGAGCGCGATGTCGAAAAAGGCGCCGCGGTCGGTCGGCCCGACCTCGCGCGCGATGGCGCCGTCGAGCCCGTCCGCTACCCGGTTGGCGAGGATCAGCACCAGCGCCAGCGTGAACGCCCCCGCGGCGAGGGCACCAATCGCCAGCAGCCCGACCGCGAACCCGGCCAGCGTCACCTGATCCGCCGTCACGCCGCGCGCCGCCAGCCGCCGGGCGGGGCCGGCAAGAAGCGCGCGTTGCAAAGGCAGAAGCTGGCTGTCGATCATTCAGCCCCTCCGCCAGGCGTGGAACCGTTCGAGGAGCTTCAGCGCCCGTTCGTTGACATGCGCCTTGCGCCATTCGCCGGCGGCGAACTTGTTCGCCTCGGCCAGCGTCGGATAGGTGTGGATCGTGCCGAGGATCTTGCCCAGCCCGAGCCCATGCTTCATCGCGAAGACGAATTCGGCCAGAAGGTCGCCGGCATGTTCGCCGACGATGGTCACGCCGAGGATCCGGTCCTTGCCGGGCGGCGTCAGGACCTTGACGAAACCTTCCGTCGATCCGTCGGCGATGGCGCGGTCGAGATCGTCGAGGCCATAGCGGGTGACCTCCACCGCGATGCCCTTGTCGCGCGCTTCCTGTTCGTTCAGGCCGACACGCGCCGCTTCGGGATCGGTGAAAGTGGCCCAGGGGACCACGCGGTAATCCGCCTTGAAGCGTTTGAACGTGCCGAAAAGCGCGTTGACGCTGGCGAACCAGGCCTGGTGCGCGGCGGTATGGGTGAACTGGTAGGGGCCGGCCACGTCCCCGGCGGCATAGATGTTCGGGTAGAGCGTTTCGAGATACTCGTTGGTCTCGATCACCCGTCCGGTCGGAATTCCCAATTCCTCAAGCCCGTAACCCTTGAGCCGCGCCGCCCGGCCGACCGCGACGAGGAGATCGTCGAAGACGATGCGGCGGGTGGCGCCGTCGGCCTCGACCTCGATCCACTTGCCGGTCTTGTCTGCCCCGCACGAAAGCGCCTTGTGGCCGGTGAGGACGGTTACCCCGTCGGCCTCCATCGACGCCTTCACCAGATCCGCCACATCCTCATCCTCGCGGATGAGCAGACGCGGCAGCATCTCGATCTGCGTGACGTCGGAGCCGAGACGGGCGAAACTTTGCGCCAGTTCGCAGCCGATCGGACCGCCGCCGAGGACGACGAGCCGCTTCGGAGCCGCGTCGCGCCGGACCATCTCTTCCCAAAGCGTGTCGGAGGTCAGGTGCCCGACCTTGTCGAGGCCCGGCAGCGGCGGCACGAAAGGCGCGGCGCCGGTCGCCAGGACGACCGAGCGGGTGGTCAGGCGCTGTGTCAGGCCATCCGCGTCGGTGATCTCGACCGTCCAGGGGTCGATCAGCCTTGCATGACCTTGCAGCACCTCGACGCCCAGCCCTTCGTAGCGTTCGACCGAGTCGTGCGGCTCGATTGCGGCGATCACGGCATGGATGCGTTCGAAAACCTTGCGGAAGGAGAATTCGGTCGTCGTCGCGCTCAGCCCGTAGTGGTCGGCATGGCGCATCTGATGGGCAAGCTTGGCCGACTTGATCAGCGCTTTCGAGGGCACGCAACCGAAGTTCAGGCAGTCGCCGCCCATCTTGTGGCTTTCCACCAGCGTGACCTTCGCTTTCACCACGGCGGCGATATAGGCCGAGACAAGTCCCGCTGCCCCGCCGCCGATCACGATCAGGTTGCGGTCATAGCGCGCGGGCCGCGACCAGCCGGCATAGGCCCGGCGTCGCTTGACGAGGCCGAGGACGAACTTGGCAATCCACGGGAAGATCCCGAGCAGCGCGAACGATAGCAGGATCGGTGCCGAGACGATGCCCGACAGGCTGTCGAGCCGGCCAAGCTGGGTGCCGGCGTTCATGTAGACGGCGGTGCCGGGAAGCATCCCGATCTGGCTGACCGCGTAGAAGACCCAGGCGCGGATCGGCGTGAGCGCCATCAGCAGGTTGATCGCGAAGAACGGCACGAGCGGAATGAGCCGCAGGGTGAAGAGGTAGAAGGGCCCGTCCCGCTCCATCCCGGCGTCGATGGCGTCCAGCCGGCCGCCGAACCTTTCATGCACCCAGTCGCGGAGCAGGTAGCGCGCGGCGAGAAAGGCGAGGGTCGCGCCGATGGTCGAGGCGAAGGAGACGATGAGCAGGCCCGACCAGAAACCGAACAGCGCCCCGGCGGCAAGCGTCATCCAGGTAGCGAGTGGCAACGACAGGGCGGTCACCACGACGTAGGCGGAGAAGAAGACGGTGGCGACCAGAACCGGTCGATCCATCCGCCAGGCGTCCAGATCGACGAGGTGGCCGCGCAGCATGTCGAGGTCGGGCGGAGTGCGGCCGATCAGCCAGATCATCGCGCCGATCAGGATGGCCAGTACCGCAAAAAGGGCGGGCTTTCTCATGCGAAGCGGCCTGACGCGTTACGGGCACGCGACCTGTCAGCGGCGCGTGGATGGGTGACGTGTCCAGTCATGGCTTTCCCGATCTGTTTCGTCCCTTGTGCAACGAAGACCGGGGGCGGGCCAAGTCCGTTACAGAAATGTCCGCATCTCGTGATGCTGGCGTGATCCGCCGGACAGGGTGAAAGGGCGCCGCTCGAACGGGCGCCCTTTCATTTCGCGCGAGTGGTGGTCAGTTCAGGATGGCGCGGATCTGGCCGGCGCGGTTGCTGTCGCCGCTGTACAGAATGCCCTCGATCGCATTCACCTGGGCGGTGGTCAGGTTGTCGAAGTTGGCGTTCGGCACCAACCGCTCCGCGTAGGCGCGGTCCGGTCCGGTGAAGCTGGTCGGTTGCGTCATCGCGACGGCGGCGCCGGCTGCGGTGACGACGAGGGCGGCGGAAAGAAGAATGTGTTTCATCTTGTGTCCTTTCGGGTTGGTGGGTTGATCGCCTGGACCGCTGCCGGTCCTGTGACACCAACATGGATGCGGTCCGGTGTTTGGAGAAATCACAGTCGGATCGCGGAGCCTCACACGGAGTTTTCCGGCCGTATCCTTGACCTGCCACCAAGGTGTTTCAGTCCTGATGAGTCTGTTTTATTTATTTGATTTCAATATGTTGACTTGATCCGAATTGTTTCGGATCCCACACGATCCTTCACGAAAGCGTTCTCTTCGCTGTACGCTTGGCGCATGAAAGGTGGCGAACGTTAGCTGTGCGGCAACGCACAACTCGACTTTCGGCCGGTTTCCAGAAATTTTTGCAGCTGGCGCGGCTAACGCGAGCCGATCCTGGCGCGGATGTGCGAGTTGGAATCAGGTTCGCCGCAGCTTTCCGCGCCGTCCATCAGCGGGTTCGGCCGGGCGATCGCCGCCAGTTTAGCGAGATCGCGCACCTCGACCCGCAGCCCGTCCACGGCGACGCCTTCGTCCCTGAGCAGCCTGAGCGCCCGCGACAGGTTCTCGGGCGTCATGCCGAGATAGGAGGCCAGCAGCCGCTTTTCGATCGGAAGCTGAAACCGGGCCACGCCGGTGGTCGGGCCCGCATGGCGGATCAGGTAAGCCGCCAGACGCTCTTTCGACGCGCGCAGCTTGAGGCCCTTCGCATGCCGAACGACGCTGCGGTAGCAGGTGGCGAGTTCGCGCACGATCGCCTGGGCGAATATCGGGTCGCTGGCAAAGACCTTGCGCAGGTCGGCGCCGGGAATCATCACGATCCGCGACGGCATCAGGGTGCGGGCCGACATCAGGTAGGGCGCGTCGTTGATGCAGGCGGCGAGGATGAAAGTCGAGACCGGCCGCACGATGGCCATCGTGGTTTCCCGGTCGTTCCACCGCGCGAACATTTCGACCGCGCCTTCGGTGATCACGTGCAGAAAGTCGGCCTGCTGCCCCTCTTCGATCAGCGTGACCTGCGGCGGGAAGGTCTGATGATAGGCCCCGCGCATGAGGTTTTGGAAATGCTCCGAATCCATGTCGCGGAAAAGCGCGAGGTCGCGGATCTCATCAAGGTCGGAGTCGCGCATGAATCACCGGTGGGCGGAATTTGAGATTGATAAATGTTAAGCAAGCTGGCCCAAATTGTCGATCCATATTCCGGCAAATGTCGCGCCCCGAGGTAAAGTCTTGCATGCGCTCGCATGATAAATTTCATAACTGGTTGATTTTGTTCCAAAAAGTGTAGTTTTTTGACTTGGATCAACCTCGCGCGCCCTGTGCCGGTGCATTCGTGCCGCCAATCTCGGGGGGCTCTCTCCCGATCACTCACGGAGGCGACAATGCTGGAAGGCTTGCATGTGTCGAAGGGCGATCAGAACCGCGCCCTCGCGCTCAGCACCATCGCGTTCACGGTCTGCTTTGCAGTCTGGACGATCTTTTCCATCATCGGTGTGGCGATCAAGAAGGAACTCGGGCTGAGCGAATTCGAGTTCGGCCTGCTGGTCGCGACGCCGATCCTCACCGGATCGCTGACGCGGCTGATCCTTGGCGTCTGGACCGAGAAATACGGCGGGCGGCTGGTGTTCGCGGCGCAGATGATCCTGACGGGCCTTGCCACCTGGGCGCTGACGATGGCGCATACCTATGTGATGTACCTCGTCGCCGCTCTGGGTATCGGCCTTGCCGGCGGGTCGTTCATCATCGGCGTCGCCTATGTCTCGCGCTGGTACGACTCGGGCAAGCAGGGCACGGCGCTGGGCATTTTCGGGGCCGGCAACGTCGGCGCCGCAGTGACCAAGTTCCTCGCGCCCTTCGTGATGGTCGCCTATGGCTGGCAGGGCGTCGCGCAGGTCTGGGCCGCGGGGATCGCCCTGATGGGCGTGATCTTCTTCATTCTCGCCAAGGACGACCCGGAGTTGGTGGCGCGACGCAAGTCCGGCGTCAAGGCCCCGAGCCTTGCCGAACAGTTCGCACCCCTGAAGAACCTCCAGGTCTGGCGCTTCTCGCTCTACTATTTCTTCGTGTTCGGTGCCTTCGTAGCGCTCGCGCTCTGGATGCCGCACTACCTGATCGACGTCTATCAACTCGACGTGCGGACGGCGGGCATGTCGGCTGCGGCCTTCTCCCTCTCCGCGTCGATCTTCCGCGCCTATGGCGGCCACCTGGCGGACCGCTTCGGCGCGCGGGCGGTGATGTACTGGTGCTTCGGCTTCTCGCTGATCTTCCTTTTCATGCTGTCCTATCCGCCGACCGACTACGTCATCCAGGGCAAGGACGGCCCGATCCAGTTCTCGACCGAGATGGGCCAATGGCCCTTCGTCATCACCCTCTTCGCGCTCGGCTTCTTCATGAGCCTCGGCAAGGCGGCGGTCTACAAGCACATCCCGGTCTATTATCCCACCCATGTCGGCGCCGTCGGCGGCCTTGTCGGCATGATCGGCGGTCTTGGCGGCTTCGTTCTGCCGATCATGTTCGGCGCGCTCCTGGACCTCACCGGGATCTACACGAGCTGCTTCGCGCTGCTCTTCGTCCTCGTCGCGATTGCGACAATCTGGATGCACCTCTCGATCCGGGCGATGGAGCAGGCGGCGCGTGGCGAAACGCTCGACGAGCTTCCGAGCTTCCCCGAGTTGCAGTCGGTCCATATTCCCGGAACCACCGAGATGCCCCGGCACACGCTTGAGGACTGGCGCCCCGAGGACCGCGGGTTCTGGGACGACAAGGGCCGCAAGATCGCGCGTCGCAATCTCTGGCTGTCGATCCCGGCACTTCTGCTCGCCTTCTCGGTCTGGATGGTGTGGTCGATGGTCGTCGCGCGGCTTCCCGCCATCGGGTTCGCGTTCACGCCGGGCCAGCTCTTCTGGCTGGCGGCGCTGCCGGGCCTCTCCGGTGCCACGCTGCGCATCTTCTACAGCTTCATGGTGCCGATCTTCGGCGGCCGGCTCTGGACCACTCTTTCGACCGCCTCGCTGCTCCTGCCGGCGATCGGCATCGGCTATGCGGTGCAGAACCCCGACACGCCGTACCTGATCTTCATGGTACTGGCGCTCCTCTGCGGCCTTGGCGGCGGCAACTTCGCCTCGTCGATGGCAAACATCGCCTACTTCTTCCCGAAGGCCGAGAAGGGCAACGCGCTGGCGCTGAACGCCGGCCTTGGCAACCTCGGCGTCTCGGTCATGCAGTTCCTCGTGCCGATCGTCATCACCGCCGGCGTCTTCGGCGCGATGGGCGGTGACGCACAGGTGACCAAGGACGGGGCCGAACTTTGGATGCAGAACGCGGGCTTCATCTGGGTTCCGTTCATCATCGTGTCGACCATCGCCGCCTGGCTCGGCATGAATGACATCGCCGACGCGAAGGCGTCATTCCGCGACCAGGCAATCATCTTCTCGCGGTTCCACAACTGGATCATGTGCGTGCTCTATACCGGCACCTTCGGCAGCTTCATCGGTTACTCGGCCGGCTTCCCGCTGCTGACGAAGCTGATGTTTCCGGAGGTGAACGCGCTGCAATACGTGTTCCTCGGCCCCCTCGTCGGCGCGCTCTCCCGCGCGGGGACGGGGTGGATTTCGGACCGCTTCGGTGGCGGGCGGGTGACCTTCTGGGTGTTCCTCGGCATGATCGCGGCGGTCTTCGGCGTCATCACCTTCCTTCCGAATGACGGCATGGGCGGCAGCTTCGTGGGCTTCTTCGCCTGCTTCATGGCGCTGTTCTTCCTGACCGGGGTCGGCAACGCCTCCACCTTCCAGATGATCCCGGCGATCATGGGCCGCGAGATCCCGCGCCTCATGCCGCATCTCGACGCCGCCGCGAGCCGCAAGCAGGCGGAGCGTGAAAGTGCCGCGATCATCGCCTTCACCAGCGCCATCGCGGCCTACGGCGCCTTCTTCATCCCGAAGGCCTACGGCACGTCGATCGCGATGACCGGCGCACCGTTCCTCGCGCTCTGGGGCTTCCTGATCTTCTACGTGATCTGCCTTGGCCTGACCTGGGCCTACTATACCCGTCCGGGCGGCGTCCTTCATGATATCGAGCGCGGCCGGCTTCCCGACGTTCCCGTCAAAGCCTGAAACGAAAGGAGAGACAGATGAGCCATCTTCTCGACCGACTGAACTTCTTCAAGTCCGTCCGCAAGGACACCTTCGCCGGCGGGCACGGGCAGACCACGATCGAAAACCGCGACTGGGAGGACACCTATCGGAACCGCTGGCGCCACGACAAGATCGTGCGTTCCACCCACGGTGTGAACTGCACCGGGTCCTGTTCGTGGAAGATCTACGTCAAGTCCGGCATCGTGACCTGGGAGACGCAGCAAACCGATTATCCGCGCACCCGCGCCGATCTGCCGAACCACGAACCGCGCGGCTGCGCGCGCGGCGCGAGCTACAGCTGGTATCTCTATTCGGCCAACCGGGTGAAAACGCCCCTGGTGCGCGGCCGGTTGATGCGGATGTGGCGCGAGCTTCGCAAGACCAAGACCCCGGTCGAGGCCTGGACCGCGATCCAGACCGACGCGGCCAAGCGGGCGGATTACGTCAAGATCCGCGGCAAGGGCGGTTTCGTCCGGGCAAGCTGGGACGAGGTGACGGAGATCACTGCGGCCGCGAACGCCTACACCACCAAGGCCTTCGGCCCCGACCGGGTGTTCGGCTTCTCGCCGATCCCGGCGATGTCGATGGTCTCCTATGCCGCCGGCTCGCGCTACCTCAGCCTTCTCGGCGGGACCTGCATGTCGTTCTATGACTGGTACTGCGATCTGCCGCCGGCCTCGCCCATGACCTGGGGCGAACAGACCGACGTGCCGGAATCGGCCGACTGGTACAATGCCGGCTACCTGATCCTCTGGGGCTCCAACGTGCCGCAGACCCGGACGCCGGACGCGCATTTCTACACCGAGGCGCGCTATCGCGGCACGAAGTCGGCGGTCGTCAGCCCCGACTATTCCGAGGCCGCCAAGTTCTCCGACATCTGGCTCAACGCCAAGCAGGGCACCGATGCGGCGCTCGGCATGGCGATGGGGCATGTGATCCTGCGGGAATTCCACCTCGACCGGCAGGCGGAGTATTTCGAGGACTACTGCCGCAAGTATTCCGACATGCCGATGCTGGTGAAGCTGGAGCCAAAGGGCGAAAGCTTCGTCCCCGGCCGCCAGTTGCGCGCCTCCGATTTCGCAAAATCGCTCGGTCAGACGAACAACCCCGACTGGAAGACCGTCGCCATCGAGGAGAAAACGGGCAAGATCGTCGTCCCGAACGGTTCGGTCGGCTTTCGCTGGGGCGAAGAGGGCAAGTGGAACCTTGAGGAGAAGGCAGACGGCAAGGATGTCACGCTCAAGATGAGCCTCGTCCTCGACACCGACTGCGATGACGTGATCGGCGTCGACTTCCCCTATTTCGGCGGCGCGGCCAGCAATGGCTGGGAGAACGACGCGCGCGGCGATGTGCTGACCCGCAACGTGCCGGTGAAGAAAGTCAAGCTCGCCGACGGCAAGGAGCATTACGTCACCACCGTCTTCGACCTTTTCTGCGCCAACTACAGCCTGGACCGTGGTCTTGGCGGCGACCATGTCGCGACAAGCTACGATGCCGACGTGCCCTTCACCCCCGCCTGGGCCGAGAAGATCACCGGCGTGAAGCGTGACAGGATCATCCAGGTCGCGCGGGAATTCGCCAGCAATGCCGAGAAGACCGGCGGCAAGTCGATGATCATCATCGGCGCGGCGATGAACCACTGGTACCACATGGACATGAACTACCGTGCCGTCATCAACATGCTGGTGATGTGCGGCTGCGTCGGCCAGTCCGGTGGCGGCTGGGCGCATTACGTGGGGCAGGAGAAGCTGCGCCCGCAGACCGGCTGGACCGCGCTGGCCTTCGCGCTCGACTGGGCGCGGCCGCCGCGGCACATGAACTCGACCAGTGCCTGGTACGCCCATACCGATCAGTGGCGGTATGAGACGGTGTCGTCGGCCGAGATCCTCTCGCCCACCGCGCCGGACGGCGATTACCGGGACCTGAGCCTCATCGACTACAATATCCGGGCCGAACGGATGGGCTGGCTGCCTTCGGCGCCGCAACTTCGCACCAACCCGCTTGAGGTCGGCAAGGCGGCCAAGGCGTCGGGAAAGCCCTTGGCGGAATACGTCGCCGGAGAGCTGAAGTCAGGCCGATTGGAAATGTCCTGCCAGGACCCGGACGCGCCGGACAACTGGCCGCGCAACCTCTTCGTCTGGCGGTCGAACCTGCTCGGCTCGTCGGGCAAGGGGCATGAGTATTTCCTCAAGCACCTTCTGGGCACCGATCACGGCGTCCTTGGCAAGGATCTGGGCGAGGAAGGCAGGACCAAGCCGGTCGAGGCGCGTTGGCACGACGATGCGCCGCAGGGCAAGCTTGATCTTCTGGTGACGCTCGACTTCCGCATGTCGACGACGGCGGTCTACTCCGACATCGTTCTGCCGACGGCAAGCTGGTACGAGAAGGACGACCTCAACACCTCGGACATGCACCCGTTCATCCACCCGCTTCAGGCGGCCGTGGACCCGGCCTACGAATCGAAGTCGGACTGGGAGATCTTCAAGGCCATCGCCAAGAAGTTCTCCGAGGTCGCGCCCGAGATTCTCGGGGTGGAGACCGACGTGGTGCAGCTTCCGCTGCAGCATGACAGCCCGATGGAGATCGCGCAGCCGACCGTCAAGGACTGGAAGAAGGGCGAATGCGACCTGATCCCCGGCAAGACCGCGCCGAACTACATCGCGATCGAGCGGGATTATCCCAACCTCTACGCCCGCTTCACCGCGCTTGGACCCCTGATGGAAAAGGTCGGCAACGGCGGCAAGGGCATCGCCTGGGACACCAAGGTCGAGGTGCATCACCTCAAGGACCTGAACGGAACCCACCATCAGGGTCCGACCCAGGGCATGGCGAAGATCGAGACCGCGATCGACGCCGCCGAGGTCATCCTGATGCTTGCGCCGGAAACCAATGGCGAGGTGGCGGTCAAGGCGTGGAACGCGCTTTCCAAGGCGACGGGACGCGAGCACGCGCATCTGGCCGAGGTCAAGGAAGACGAGAAGATCCGCTTCCGCGATATCGCCGCCCAGCCGCGCAAGATCATATCGTCCCCGACATGGTCGGGCATCGAGAGCGAGGAGGTCTGCTACAACGCCGGCTGGACCAATGTGCATGAACTGATCCCGTGGCGCACCGTTTCTGGCCGCCAGCAGCTTTACCAGGATCACGAATGGATGCAGGCCTTCGGCGAATTCTTCGTGACGTGGCGGCCGCCGGTCGACCTGAAGACCATCACCGCCGCCGCAACGGGGCAGCTTGGCGCGAACGAAAAGCACGTCGTCCTGAACTTTATCACCCCGCACCAGAAATGGGGCATCCACTCGACCTATTCGGACAACCTCCTGATGCTCACGCTGAACCGGGGCGGCCCGGTCGTCTGGATTTCCGAGAACGACGCGAAGACGGCGGGCCTTGTCGACAACGACTGGGTCGAGGTCTTCAACTCCAACGGGGTTCTGACCGCCCGCGCGGTCGTCAGCCAGCGGATGAAAGACGGCACGCTCTTCATGTACCACGCGCAGGAGAAGATCGTGAACACGCCGGGATCGCAGATCACCGGCAAGCGGGGCGGCATCCACAACTCCGTCACCCGCGCGGTCGTCAAGCCCACGCATATGATCGGCGGTTACGCCCAGCAAAGCTACGGGTTCAACTATTACGGCACGGTCGGGTCGAACCGCGACGAGCTTGTCGTGGTCCGCAAGATGAACAAGGTCGACTGGCTCGACGGGCCGGCCAAAGTGGAGGCAGCAGAATGAAAGTCCGCGCACAAATCGGCATGGTGCTGAACCTCGACAAATGCATCGGGTGTCACACCTGCTCCGTCACCTGCAAGAACGTCTGGACCAGCCGCGACGGCGTCGAATACGCATGGTTCAACAACGTCGAGACCAAGCCCGGTATCGGCTATCCGAAGGACTGGGAAAACCAGAAACGCTGGAACGGCGGCTGGGAACGCACGGCGAGCGGGGGCCTCAAACCCAAGCAGGGCGGCAAGTGGCGCATTCTCGCCAACATCTTCGCCAACCCCGACCTGCCCGAGATCGACGACTTCTACGAGCCGTTCGACTTCGACTACGACCACCTGAAATCGGCGCCCGAGATGGAAGCCTTCCCGACCGCCCGACCGCGTTCCAAGGTCTCGGGCGAGCGGATGGAGAAGATCGAATGGGGCCCGAATTGGGAGGAGATCCTGGGCGGCGAATTCGCCAAGCGGTCGAAGGACTACAACTTCGAGGGCATCCAGAAGGAGATCTACGGCCAGTATGAAAACACCTTCATGATGTATCTGCCCCGGCTCTGCGAACACTGCCTCAACCCGGCCTGCGCCGCATCGTGCCCGTCGGGCGCGATCTACAAGCGCGAAGAGGACGGCGTGGTGCTGATCGACCAGGAAAAGTGCCGCGGCTGGCGCATGTGCGTCTCGGGCTGCCCCTACAAGAAGATCTATTACAACTGGTCAACCGGAAAGTCGGAGAAATGCACGCTCTGCTATCCGCGCCTGGAAAGCGGCATGCCGACGGTCTGCTCGGAAACCTGCGTCGGCCGCATCCGCTACATCGGTGTCATGCTCTATGACGCCGACAAGATCGCCGACGCGGCATCGGTTGCCGGCGAGAAGGACCTCTACGACGCCCAGCTTGGCGTGTTCCTTGACCCGAACGACCCCAAGGTGATCGAAGCCGCCCGCGCCGAGGGCGTGCCGGAGGACTGGATCGCCTCGGCCCGCAAGTCGCCGATCTGGAAGATGGCGATGGAATGGAAGATCGCCTTCCCGCTGCATCCGGAATACCGGACGCTGCCGATGGTCTGGTACATCCCGCCGCTCAGCCCGATCCAGAATGCCGCCGCCGCCGGCCAGATCGCCGCGCAGGACGACATGCCCGACGTAAAGTCGCTCCGCATCCCGGTGCGCTACCTCGCCAACATGCTGACGGCGGGGGACGAGGCGCCGGTCATCTCGGCGCTGGAGCGGATGCTCGCCATGCGCTCCTACATGCGGTCGAAGACGGTGGACGGGGTGGTCAACCTCGGCGTTGCCAAACGCGTCGGCCTGACGCCGCACCAGATCGACGAGATGTACCAGATCATGGCCATCGCCAATTACGAGGACCGCTTCGTCATCCCGACGACTCACCGCGAGATGGTCGAGGATGCCTATGACCTGCGCGGCGGCTGCGGTTTTACCGACGGCAACGGCTGCTCGACCGGAACTTCGGGTGGCAAGCTATTCGGCAGCCGCAAGTTCGTCACCCCGGCGGAGGGCTGGAAATGAAGACCTTCAAGGCACTTTCCGCGCTGCTGTCCTATCCGACCGAGGATCTTCAGGCGGCCATTCCGGCGATCCGCGACGTGCTGGACGCCGATGGCCTTCTGCATCTCGGCCAGCGCCTTGCGCTGGAGCCGCTGCTTGCGGACATGGAAGAGGGCGACATCTATGATTTGCAGGAGCGCTACGTGCTCCTCTTCGACCGCTCGCGTACGCTCTCGCTCAATCTCTTCGAGCATATCCACGGTGAAAGCCGGGATCGCGGCGGTGCGATGGTCGATCTTCTGGAGACCTACCGGGCCGGTGGGTTCGACCTGACCGGGCCGGAACTGCCCGATCACTTGCCGGTGCTTCTGGAATACCTGTCGACCCGGCCGGTTGCCGAGGCGAGGGAGCTTTTGGCCGATGCCGGGCATATCATCGCCGTCCTCGCCGAACGGCTGACCCGCCGCGATACGCCCTATGCGCCGCTCCTGAATGCGCTGGCGACGCTTGCCGGGGCAGGCGCCGACAGCCCCGAGGCGGAGGCGCTTCTTTCCGAGAAGGACGACGACCCCGAGGACCTCGACGCCCTCGACGCCGTCTACGAGGAGGCGCAGGTGACCTTTGCCCCCGATCCGAACGCCGGTTGCCCGATCTCGCGCGACATCCTCGCGCGGATGGACACCGCCCTTTCCCCGGCACGCGCCGGGGCGGCCAAGTAAAGGAGGCCCCGATGCATCAGTTCATCTTCGGAACTTATCCCTACATCGCGCTGACCGTGCTGCTTCTGGGAAGCGTCGCGCGCTATGAACGCGACCCGTTTACGTGGAAATCGTCTTCGTCGCAGCTTCTGCGCCGCAAGCAGCTTGTGATCGGCTCGGTCCTTTTCCATGTCGGGGTGCTGGTGATCTTCTTCGGCCATCTCGTCGGGCTTCTGACGCCGATCCAGGTTTTAGACGCCCTTGGAATCGGCTACGGCTTCAAGCAGCTTCTGGCGGTGATCGCGGGCGGCGTCGCCGGGATCGTGGCGCTGGCGGGGGGCGCGATCCTCTTGCACCGCCGGCTTTACGATCCGCGCATCCGGGCAAACTCCAGCTTCGCCGATACCGGGATCCTGATCCTGCTTCTCGTGCAACTCGTGCTGGGGATCCTGACGATCTTTGTCTCGCTCCAGCAGCTCGACGGGCATGAGATGACGACGTTCATGGCCTGGGCATTCGGCATCTTCACCTTCGACGGTCAGGCGGCAAGCTACATCGCGGATGCCAGCATCCTCTTCAAGCTGCACATCTTCCTCGGGCTGACGATCTTCCTGCTCTTCCCGTTCACCCGGCTCGTCCACATGCTTTCGGCCCCGGTCCGCTATCTCTGGCGGCCCGGCTACCAGATCGTGCGCACGAAGAAGCGCGGGGCTTAAGATGGGACCCCTGTTGCAGGACATCACGGTGAACGGCGAGGTGATCCCCGCCGCCGCCATCGCCGCCGAAGCGCAGATGCACGCGGCGCCGAAAGGCAAGCCCGGCCTTGCCTGGCGCGCCGCCGGTAGGGCGCTTGCCGTTCGGGCGCTTCTCTTGCAGGAAGCGCGTCTGCGCGGCCTGACGCCCGATCCCCTGAGCGACGGCACAACGGCCGAGACCGAGGAAGAGGCGCTGGTCCGTCAACTTCTGGACGCGGCGGTGGCGCCGTCCGCGCCGTCCGATGACGCGGTCCGCGCCATCTATGATGCCGATCCCGGCCGGTTTCGTGCGCCCACCCTCTACGAGGCGGCGCATATCCTCTTCCCGGCTCGCCCGGATGATGCCGAGGCGCTGCGCGGAGCGGGCGAAAAGGCATGTGCCGTGCTGGCCGAGCTTGCGCGGAACCCGCGCGCGTTCGACCGGCTGGCGCGCGAACTCTCGGCCTGCTCGTCCCGCGACGCCGGCGGCCGGCTTGGCCAGATCGCGACGGGCGATACCGTGCCGGAATTCGAGGCAGTGCTGGACCGGCTCGACGAGGGCCAGACCGCGGCGGACCCGGTGGCCACGCGCTATGGCCTTCACATCATCCGCCTCGACGCCCGCGCGACGGGCGCCGCGCTGCCGTTCGAAGCCGTCGCCCCCCGCATCCGCGAGATGCTGGCCAAGGCCGATTGGGCCAGGGCAGCCCGGGCTTTCGTCCAGACCCTCGCGGCGTCGGCAGAGGTCGCGGGCGTGGACCTGACGGCGGCGTAAGATGGGGCAGGTTTTAGACGCGCCTCTTGCCCGTAACCGCGGCTGCACACATTGCGGCGCCGACACGCGCCGGGAAAGGACTGACATGCGCCTTGGCTACATCACCTCGACTGAACGCGGTCTGACTGACCGGGTGCTGGCCGATGCAGCTACCCAGCTGGCGCGGCAGGGATATTCGCTGGCCGGGGTGGTCCAGACCAATGTCGCGCGGCCGCAACGCTTCCACTGCGACATGGACTTGCGCCTCCTGCCAGACGGACCCGAAATCGGCATCACCCAGAACCTCGGCGCCAATGCGCGTGGCTGCCGGCTCGATCCTGGCGCGCTGGAAGCGGCGGTGGCGAATGTCTCGGCAAGGCTCGCCACCGGGCGGGCCGACCTTCTCCTACTCAACAAGTTCGGCAAGCACGAGGCCGAGGGGCGCGGCTTCCGGCCGGTGATCGCCGAGGCGCTGGCACTCGGCCTGCCGGTGATCCTTGGCGTCAACGGGCTGAATCTCGCCGCCTTCCATGCCTTCACCGGCGGCCTTGCCGAGGAACTGCCCGCCGACGCCGGCCGCATCGCCGGCTGGTGCGCCCGGTCGCTTTTTGCCGCCGCCTGACCGGCACCTAACGGACCGACCGGAGCCGGGTGCAGACGGGATGGCACCGATCGCGGCATCAAAAACAGGCTCTGTTCAACCTCAATCCCTGTGCAGGCTCTCCAGGAGGTTCGCCTTCGCCCCAAGGATATGCTGTCGGGTCAGCGCCTTCGCCGCCGCCGCGTCTCCGGCCGCGCAGGCGGCGAGGATGGCCCGATGCTCGGTATCCGCGCGCGCCAGTCCGTTCGACAGCGACAACTGCGCCCTAATATAGCGATCCACCCGGTCGAGCGTCTTTTCGATGACCGACAGGTGATAGCTCAGCCCGCTCGCGCGGTAGAGGACGATGTGGAACTTGCGGTTCCAGTCGCCCCATTCCATCGGGCCCGCAGCGCTTGCGAAGGCCGCCAGGTGGGTCTGCGCCTCGTCCAGCGTCGCGGCGGTCATCTTCGGCACCGCGGCTTCAATCACCTCGCCCTCGACCAGCGCGCGGAACTCCCAGATCTCGCTCGCCTCCTCCGGCGAAATTCCGGCGACCACCGCGCCCTTGTAGCGCTGGGTCGCGACCAGCCCCTGCTGTTCGAGCATCGTCAACGCCTCGCGCACCGGAATCCGCGAGGTGTTGAACAACCGCGCGATTTCATCCTGCCGCAGCGGTTCGCCATCTTTCAGACGCCCTTCGACGATCGCCTTCTTCAACGCCTCGCATATGATCGACGCGGCAGAGGACGTCAGGGCGATGTCCACGCTTTCGATCTTCACCTCGACCTGTCTCCTTCGATTGACTTCGGTTATTGTATCCAATATCCGTTACGCAAGTCACGAAGAATCTGCCGCCGCTGGTGGCGCCTTACGAAAGGATAGCCGATGTGGTCTGGTGTCATCCCCGCCGTCACGACAAAGTTCACCGAGGACGGCACGCTTGACGCCGCCGAGATGGAGCGCTGCTTCGCGCTGATGATGGAGGCCGGCAGCCACGGCCTTATCGCCTGCGGAACGCTCGGCGAGGGCAACATGCTGTCGCCCGAAGAACGGCTCGACGTGTTGCGGATCGCGAAGGCGCAATCAGGGTCTAAACCAGCCCTTTTGACGATTTCCGAAGCCGGCACCCGCGAAGCCTGCGAGCTTG
>NCEA01000059.1 GCA_002280515.1 Rhodobacterales bacterium 32-67-9 | reverse complement strand
GTTCTTCACGGTCAGGACCGCGAGGATGTTTCGCTTCTGGTTCGGTTTCGCCATCGGGGTCCGGGGGTGAAGAGGATTGCGGGCGGCACGGGGTCGGAACAGGTGATCATTGCCGGTGGTCGGTGTGTCCGGGGCAACGTGGCCGACCGATAGCACGGGGGGTGGCGTTCAGGCAAACGGAGGTGCGGGGCGAGGCTTGGCAAAGCCCGGCAATATCCCCAGAATAACAGGAAAAATCTGGCGCCGAGGGCCAGCGCATCTGGGGAGAGGCAGGACATGGCACGCGCGCGCGAAGTCGCGACACTCTGGACCGGCGGCAGCCTGAGCTGGCTGGAACAGCTCTGCCTCAAGTCCTTCGTCGATCGTGGCCAGAAGGTCACGCTGTTCTCATACGCGGATGTTGCGAACCTGCCGGAAGGTGTGATCCGCCGCGACGCGGGCGAAATCGCCGCTGCCGATGCGCTGGCCGGGGGCGGGGTGGCGGTAGAGCGGGAGCTTTTCCGCGACTATTTCCGTATTCAGGTCTTGCGCCACTGGTCCGGCACGATCTGGGTCGATCCCGATGTCTACTGCCACCGGCCGCTGGACTTCGACGGCGACTACGTGCTCGGCTTCGCGGTGCCGGAAAGCGACGAGGTCGGTCTCTCGGTGCTCGGGCTGCCGGTGCAGAGCCCGATCCTTGCCGATCTCACCGCACTGATGTCTGATCCTCACGCGATCCCGCCCCATCTCAAGCCGTCGAGGATCGCGGCGTGCGAGGCCGCCAAGGCGGCGGGCCGGCCGGTGCATGTCGGGCGCCAGCCGGCGGGTGCCTGGGGGGCGAAGATGATCACCCATCTCGTCGGGGCGCACCGGCTCAAGGGCAAGGTTCAGCCTGCCGATACCTTCTACCCCGTCAGCCTCTCGCGGCGCAGGGCTCTGCTGCGCGCCCCCGGCAAGGTCGCGGCAATGCTGACCGACCGGACGGTCGCGATGCCGCTCTGGCGGGCGAACCGGCAAGAGATCGCCCTCTGGTACGGCGGCCTGCCGCCACGGGGTTCCTGCCTGGAGGAACTGGCGAAGTTGCACGGCATCCGGCCGGAAGACGCCCCTGTCGACCACCGGGGGAACGGGGCCGGGGAGCCGGGGCTTCTCGGCTTCCTTCCGGAAGGCAAGCGGGTCGCATCGCTGGCCGATCTCGGCGGCACGGCCGAGGCGCTGGCGCTTGCCGCCCATGCCCGCGACGGCTGCCGCATCGTCCTGATCGACGTCGATGATCGCGGGGAGTTCGCCAAGACCGAAAGCTCCTGGGTCGCGCCTTACCGGAAGGCACTGGCCAGGGCCGGGGTTCCGGCCGGGCAGGTCAGCGTCATCCGCGACGCGGCGGGGCTTGGGCCGGTCGATCTTCTTTGCAACCTCGCGGGCTTCGGCGATGCCCATGAGGTGGGCGGGCTGGAGCCGTTCCTGACCGCCTGCCTGCACCCCGATAGCCTGATGCTGATGGACCTCCGCAAGGGATCGGGCGGCTACCCGTTTCTCAAGGCGCTAGGCCGGTGCGAGACGATCTCGTCCCGCAAGGATGCGCGCGGGACGGTCAGCCGGGTTCTCTTTCGTCCGGTGTCAGCGGATCGGTAAGGGCGCGCGGCCAGACCTGCTTGGCGCCAAGCGTCGCCAGCGCCGCAAGGAGCCCGAGCAGGACCGCCGCCGTGGTCATCCCGGCCCAGGCGCCGAGAAGGCCGGCGAGCGGATAGGTGACGAGCCAGCACAGATGCGACAGCGCGAATTGCGCGGCGAAGAGCGCCGGCCGCCCAGCCGCGTCGGCCGACCGGCGCAGAAGCCGGCCGGTGGGCGTCAGGATCGCCGAATAGGCCAGGCCGGTCGCCGCCATCCAGACAAGGTAGGTCGACCAAAGCTCTGCCGGGAAGGCGGGGGCGAGGGCGAGGATCACCGCCCCGAAGATCAGGCTGACGCTCAGCCCGGCGGCGCCGGCAATCATGACGAGCCGGTCAGGCAGGGCGCCGAGAAGGCGTGGCAGGACAAGGGCGGCGACCATCGAGCCGACGCCGAAGGCCGCCATCGCGACCGCAACGCCGGATTTCGACCCGGCAAAGAGCGTGCCGACGACCACGGCGGTATTGACGATGACCATCGCACCCCCCGCCGCCGCGGCGAAGTTCAGCGCGAGGAGGCCCTTGAGCCGGGGCGTCGCGAGAAAGACCCGGACCCCGGCCGAGGTGCGGTCCCAGACGCTTGCCGCCGGACGGGCCGGCGCGCGCGGCGGGTCGGCGCGCCAGACCAGCGCGGCCGAGCCGAGAAAGCCCGCCGCCGTGCCGAAGAAGAGCGCGTTGGCCGGGACGAACGTCAGCAACAGGGCGGCAAGGGCCGGGCTCGCGAGGTTCTCGATGTCGAGCGCGAGCCGCGACAGCGACAGCGCCGAGGTATAGGTCCGCTCGTCCGGCAGGATGTCGGGGATTGTCGCCTGGAAGGTCGGCGTGAAGGCGGCGGAGGCCATCTGCAGCACGAAAATCAGGACGTAGATCTGCCAGACCTCGGTGACGAAGGGCAGCATCAGCGCAACCCCGGTGCGGACGATGTCGAGTGCCACGAGAAGTTCGCGCCGGGGCAGGTGGCCGAGCAGCGCATTCGCCACCGGCGCCACGCTGACATAGGCGACCATCTTCAGCGTCAGCGCGAAGCCGAGAACGAGGCCGCCGCGCGCCCCGGCGATCTGATAGGCCAGAAGCGCCAGCGCGATGGTCAGGAGCCCGGTGCCGAGAAGGGCGGTCACCTGCGCGGCGAAGAGCCGGGCGAAGGTGCGGTTCGCGAGAGGGGCGTCACGAAGGTGGCGATCAGGATCGCGAACTGGGGTCCGAGCGGGGCCTCGGTCCGCAGGAACTGCGGCACGAAGGCGATGAAGAAGGCGATGGACTTGGGGTTGAGCGCGGTGACGGCGGCGGCATGGCCGAAGACCCCGCGCGCCGGAAGCCCGGCCGGGGTTCCGATGCCGAGCCCGCCTTCGGGCCGCGAACGCAGGAGCTTGATCCCGAGCCAGACGAGATAGACGGCCCCCACCCATTTCAGCGCGGTGAAGAGCGTCGCCGATGCCAGCACCAGCGCGCCGAGCCCCAGAAGCGAGGCGGTCATCGCGATGAAGTCGCCGAGCGCCACGCCGGCGGCGGTGGCCAGTGCCACCTTGCGGCCCTGGGTCAGCGCATAGCTGAGGACCAGGATCACGGTCGGCCCGGGAATGGCCAGAAGCACGGCCGAGGCGGCGACGAAGGCGAGCCAGAGATCGAGGGGCATCGGCGAATCCTGCTGTGACCGGGGCGAGCCAGCCACGCGCGGCGTGCCATGTCAACGTCCGCGGCGTCGGTCGCTGGCCCGGCCGACGACCGGCGCCACGAGGATGACGAAGAAGATCCGGATCAGGTGATGAGCGACGACAAAGCCCACATCGGCGCCCGCGACGATGGCAATCATCGCCATCTCGGCCTGCCCGCCGGGCAGGAACGACAGCAGGATGTCGACGAAGGGGGCGCCGGACACCCGTGTCACGACCTCGATGAAGGCGAGCGAGACGAGCGCGAGCAGCAGCGCGAAGGCCAGCCCCGCGCCGACATCGACGCGCAGCTCGCGCCCGGTGATGCCGGAATATTTCGCGCCGACCGCGAGGCCGATGAAGAATTGCGCCGCCCAGATGAGTTCCGCCGGGGGCCGGTGGGCGATGACGCCGGAGAGGCTGAGGGCCGCCGTCAGGATCAGCGGCCCGAGGATCGAGGCGCCGAACATGCCGGCGCGCTCTGCCAGCTTCCAGCCGACCGGGCCGGCCACGAGCATCAGCGCCATCTCTGCGAGCGGCAGGTCACGCCAGGACAGGCCCGGCGGCCGCGTCAGGTCGACCCCGTAGACTGCGGTCATCAGGAACGGGGCGGCGGTGACGATGACGAGGACGCGGGTCGCGTGGACGAGGCTCATCGCGCGGACGTCGCCGCCGGCCTCCTCGCCGAAGATCAGCATGTCCTGAAGACCGCCGGGCATCGCCGAGTAGAAGGCGGTGGCGTGGTCGAAGCCCATCACTTTGCGGAAGAAGGGATAGCCGAGGCCGCCGATGACCACCACGAAGACCGGCACCAGTGCCAGCGAGGCGCCATGCGCGGGCAGGCCGGCGATCAGCGCCGGCGTCACGGTCGAGCCGATGGCGACGCCGAGATAGGAGCGCATGAAAGTGCCGAAGCCCCCCATGTCGCGCAGCGACAGCCCGAAGAGCGCCGCGAGAAGGCAGCCGAGCATCGGCCCGAGGAGGAGCGGCAGCGGCCAGCCCGCAAGGAAGAAGACCGCGGCCCCCGCGAGGGCGGCGGCCAGGGTGCGAAGTCGGGCGATGTCGATCGGCATGGGCTCTCGGTCTCGCGCGGGCGGGCGCGGGGGCACCCGTCCCCGGCCAGGCTGACAGCAGCCTGACGCGCCGGCCCGCCGTCGGTTTGCCGCCGGTCCGGCGGACCCTGCCCGGCAGGCCCGGTCCCGTCAATGCGCAAGGTCCGGGTCGCGCCGGAGGGGCGCGGGGACTAGACCCTCGGGAGCGGCAGTCAAGGGAGGGTCCGATGCAGGTGATATATGAGGCCATGGACAGCGCGGCGGTGTCCGCGCTACGCTCCGGCCGGCCGGACGCGAACGGCCAGCCGGCCGAGCGCGGCGCGCGGTCCAGCGGGAGGGGCGAGCCCTGCCGCCATTGCCTTGCCAACGTTCCGGCGGGGGAGGACTACCTGATCCTCGCGCATCGCCCGTTTCCGGAGTTGCAGCCCTATGCCGAATGCGGGCCTGTCTTTCTCTGTGCGGCGGACTGCGCGCGCTGGGCCGGCGACGGCATCCCGCCGATCCTGACCTCGAGCCCGGATTACCTGCTGAAGGGCTATACGGCGGATCACCGGATCCTCTACGGCACCGGCCGGATCGTGGCGCAGGCCGGGGTGGAGGGCTATGCGCGGGAGCTTCTGTCCGATCCGCGCGTCGCGTTCGTCGATGTGCGCTCGGCGCGCAACAACTGCTTCCAGCTTCGCATCCGCCGGGGCTGATCCGGTTGCGGCCCCGTTCCGGGGCCAATCTTCCTGCCTCGCCTCCCCTTCTTGCGAAGGGCAGGCTCAGGCGCCTCTGGCGGGGATATTTTCGCCACGTGGAAACGGGACGGCGCTTTGCCTCTGGCAAGGCGGGCGGGCCGGCGCCATATTCGGGGCGGGAGGACCGAGATGGACAGGGCAGACCACGACCGCATTCCCGAAATCGCGCTCGACTGGCATCGCGCCGGGCAGGGGGCCGCGCTGGCGACGGTGATCGAGACCTGGGGGTCGGCGCCGCGCCCGGTCGGCAGCCAGCTTGCGGTGTCGGGGGCCGGCGAGATGATGGGATCGGTCTCTGGCGGATGCGTCGAGGGCGCGGTGGTCGAGGAGGCGCGCGCGGCGCTCGCGGACGGTGCGCCGCGGATCCTGACCTTCGGGGTGAGCGACGAGGAAGCCTTTGCCGTGGGACTTGCCTGCGGCGGCACGATCCGGGTGCTGGTGGAACCGGTCGGCGCCGGCCTGCCCGAGGCGCTTTTGGCGAAGATCGTCGCGGCGCGGGCCGGGCGCCGGCCCGTGGCCTATGCCGTCGACCTGCAGGGCTGGGCGCGCCGCGTCGTGCCGGCAGGCGGCGCCTTTGCCGAGCGGTTCCGGGCTGATCGGTCGGGGGTCGAGGGCGACGAGTTCATCGCGATCCACAATCCGCCGCTCAGGATGGTGATCGTCGGTGCGGTCCACATCGCCCAGCCGCTGGTCGCGATGGCGCGGTCCTGCGGCTACGATCCCGTGATCGTCGATCCGCGCGAGGCGTTCGGTTCCTCCGCGCGGTTCCCCGGCGAGGCGATCCGCCACGACTGGCCGGACGAGGCGCTGGCGGAGATCGGACTCGACGCGCGCACCGCGGTGGTCACGCTGACCCATGATCCGAAGCTCGACGATCCGGCGATCATGTTGGCGCTGCGGTCCGAGGTCTTCTACCTCGGCTGTCTCGGTTCGACCCGCACCCATGCGAAGCGGGTGGCACGGCTTCAGGATGCGGGGTTTTCGGAGGCGGATATCGCGCGAATCCGTGCGCCGGTCGGTCTCGATATCGGGGCGCAGTCGCCGGCCGAGATCGCGGTTTCGGTGATGGCCGAGATCACCCGGGTGCTGAGGCGCGGGACATGAGGTTCGGGCCGGTGCCCATCGCCGGGGCTGAGGGGGCAGTGCTGGCGCATTCGCTGATGCTGTCGGGGCGGAAGCTGCCGAAAGGGCGGGTGCTCGGGCCGGACGAGGTGGCGGCGCTGGCGGCGGCGGGGATTGAGACCGTGGTCGTCGCACGGCTCGATCCCGGGGATGTCGGCGAGGATACTGCGGCGGCGCGGCTTGCGGCGGCACTGGTGCCGGATCCCGGAGCGGCCGGATTGCGGCTGACTGAGCCGCATTCGGGGCGGGTCAACCTCAATGCGACGGTGCCGGGGATTGTCGAGATCGACGCCGCCCGCATCCATGCGCTGAACCGGATCGACCAGGCGCTGACCTTCGCGACGCTCGCGCCCTTCGAGCGGGTGGCGCCCGGCCAGCTTGTCGGCACGGTCAAGGTCATTCCCTATGCCGTCGCGGGGCCGGTGCTGGAGGCGGCGACGCGGGTGGCCACCGGCGCGATCCGGGTGCGTCCGGTGCGGCTCCGCTCGGCCGGGCTGATCCTGACCGTGGCCGAGGACGGGGCGGTGGCGGACAAGCTGGTGCGCAAGGGGCAGGAGGCGGTGGCGGGGCGGCTCAGGGCGCTCGGCATGGAACTGGTCGAGGCTGTCACGGTACCGCACGAGGTGGGCGCGATGGCGGCGGCGCTGAGGGGGCTTCGGGGCGATATGGCGCTGATCCTCACGGCGGCGGCGACTTCGGACCTCCATGACACAGCACCCGAGGCGGTGCGGGCGGCGGGCGGCCATGTGGAGCGCTTCGGGATGCCGGTCGATCCGGGCAACCTCCTCTTCCACGGTACGCTCGGCGACCGGCCGGTGATCGGCCTTCCGGGCTGTTCGCGTTCCCCGGCGCTCAACGGTGCCGACTGGGTGCTGGAGCGGCTGGCCTGCGGCATTGATCTCACCAGCGACGATATCTCGGCGATGGGGGTTGGGGGGCTTTTGAAGGAGATCCCGATCCGACCGGCGCCAAGGGAAAGACGGCCCGCAATCGGGGAGTGACGGCGTGGCCGACGATACACTTTTCGGACGATCGGCATATTTTCGTCCCATTTGACTTTTAGCCCTTGAGAACCCGGCCGGTTCGAGAGGTGTCGATGTCTTCCAAGCTCCTGTTTTCCCTGTCTCTGTCGTTGTCCCTGCTCTTCGGCTCTGTCCAGTCGTCGGAGGCGGAGGACGATCCGCTGCATCCCTTCTTCGCGGCGATTCACGTGGGCGACGTGGCGTCTGTCGAGGCGCTGCTCGGTTCGGCGGAGGAGCTTGCCGGTGATGCCCGGTTTGAACGTGTCCGCGTTCTCTACAGCGTATTCAACGTGGCGGACCCGCGCATCTTCGATTTCGTCGGGGCTTGGGTCGAGGCACAACCGGAGGCGGCGGCCCCCCATCTCGCCAAAGCGAAGATGCTGCATTCCATGGCGCTCCGCGTCCGTGGCGAGGACCTCAGCCGCTTCACCTATCCCGAAGCGATGAACATGTACGACACCCTGATGTCGCAGGCGGCCGAAGAGGTCTGGCGCGCCTACGCGATCGCCCCGGACAACGTCGTCACCGTCGACCTGATCATGTCGATGCGCGACCGGGTGCCGGGAAAGCCGGACCGGATGGAGGTGCTGGCCAAGATCATGGAGACAACGCCGAACTGGCT
>NCEA01000037.1 GCA_002280515.1 Rhodobacterales bacterium 32-67-9 | reverse complement strand
AAGCTGCTCTCGATGATCGCGTCCTTCGACAGGAAGCCTGCAAACCCGATCGTGGTCAGCGGGATGCCGACGCCGGTGATCGCCAGCGTGCCGATCATCATCGCCCAGAACGTGTAGGGGATCTTCTTCCTGAGGCCGCCGTAGTTTCGCATGTCCTGCTCGTGATGCATCGCGGTGATCACCGAGCCGGAGCTCAGGAACAGGAGCGCCTTGAAGAAGGCGTGGGTCAGAAGGTGGAAGATCGCCGCGCCGTAGATGCCCGCGCCGGCGGCCACGAACATGTAACCGAGCTGCGAGGTCGTGGAATAGGCGACGACGCGCTTGATGTCGTTTTGCGCCATGCCCACCGAGGCACCGAAGAACGCCGTCGCCGCGCCGACATACATCACGAAGGTCTTCGCCTCGGGCGCGTATTCGAAGAGCGGCGACATGCGGGCGACGAGGAATACCCCCGCCGTCACCATCGTCGCGGCATGGATCAGCGCGGAAACCGGTGTCGGGCCTTCCATCGCGTCCGGCAGCCAGGTGTGGAGGAAAAGCTGCGCCGACTTGCCCATCGCGCCGACGAAGAGGAGGAAGGCCAGAAGGTTCGCCGCATTCCACTCGGTCCAGAGGAAAGTCAGTTGCGTCTCGGCCAGCGTGGGTCCTGCGGCGAAGACATCATCCATGTTGATACTGTCGACAAGGTAGAAGAGGCCGAAGATGCCGAGCGCGAAGCCGAAGTCGCCGATCCGGTTGACCACGAAGGCCTTTATCGCGGCGGCATTGGCAGAGGCTTTCCGGTAGTAGAACCCGATGAGGAGGTAGGAGGCGACGCCCACGCCCTCCCATCCGAAGAACATCTGGACGAGGTTGTCGGCCGTCACCAGCGCCAGCATCGCGAAGGTGAAGAACGAGAGATAGGCGAAGAATCGGGGCTTGTAGCTTTCGCCTTCGCGCCAGTTCTCGTCATGGGCCATGTAGCCCCAGGAATAGAGGTGGACGAGCGCCGACACCGTCGTCACCACGATCAGCATGATCGCCGTCAGCCGGTCGAGCCGGATCGACCACGCGGTGTCGAGCGTGCCGGAGCGGATGAAGTCGAGGATGTGGATATTTTGGGTGGTGCCGTCGAAACCGAGGAAGGTGATCCACGACAAGAGCATGGCGAGGAAGAGAAGCCCCGTGGTCACCACAAGGGCGCCGGTCTCGCCAATCACGCGCCAGCCGAAGCCGCCGATGATCGCGCCTACAAGCGGGGCAAAGAGGATGATCGTTTCCATGCTTTACCCTTTCATCACGTTGACGTCTTCGACGTCGATAGTGCCGCGGTTGCGGAAGAAGCAGACGAGGATCGCGAGGCCGATCGCGGCCTCGGCGGCGGCGACGGTCAGGACGAACATCGTGAAGACCTGGCCCACGAGGTCGTTGAGGTAGGCAGAGAAGGCGACGAAGTTGATGTTGACCGCGAGGAGCATCAGCTCGATCGACATCAGGATGACGATGACGTTCTTCCGGTTGAGGAAGATGCCGAAGATGCCGATCACGAACAAAGCGGCGGCAACGCCAAGGTAATGTGTCAGTCCGATCATTCTCGTCCCTCCGGGGCACTGTCCCCGTATCGTCTTGTTCCGTCGCGTCCCGGACCTGATCCGGGACCTCTAACCTTGTTCCCCGGCCCGAGCCCGGGAGGCCCCGGATCAGGCCCGGGGCGTGTGTCGCCTAGAGCCCCTGCCCCGGCTTCACGTCCTTCAGTTCCATCGCCTTGGCCGGGTCGCGCCACATCTGGTGGAGCACGTTCTGGCGCTTGACGTCCTTCCTGTGCCGCAGCGTCAGGACGATCGCCCCGATCATCGCGACCAGGAGGATCAGGCCAGCAAGCTGGAAGAGGAGGATGTACTTGTCGTAGATCAGCAGACCCAGCGCGGCGGTGTTCTGCACCCCCTCGGGCGTCGCGGCGCCGCGCATGGCCTCGGCCGTCTCGGCGGTCTGCCAGGAGCCGAAGGCGATGCCGAGCTGCATCAGGATCACCACGCCGATGAGTAGCCCCAAGGGCATGTAGCGTGCCATCTCGCCCTTCAGTTCGGCGAAATCGACGTCGAGCATCATCACCACGAAAAGGAACAGCACCGCGACCGCGCCGACATAGACGATGACCAGCAGCATCGCCACGAACTCCGCCCCGAGAAGCACGAAGAGCCCGGCCGAGGACAGGAAGGCGAGGATCAGCCACAGGACCGAGTGGACCGGGTTCCGCGCCAGTACCACCATCAGGCCCGCCGCGACCACGGTGATCGCGAAGAGGTAGAAGGCGAAGACCATAACGCTCATGCGTCATCTCCCGTTTTGTCGCCGGTCTTGTCGGCGGCCTCGTCGAAGACGCCCTGGGCGATCTCCAACGCCTTGTTCATGGCGGGCACCCCGCCGAACATGCTCATCTGATAGATCACTTCCGCGATCTCGCGCTTGGTCGCTCCGGCTTCGAGCGCGTGGCGGATCGTCAGCTTCATCTGTGGCTCGGCCTGCGCGCCAAGCACGGTCAGCGCCGCGACCGTGACCAGAAGCCGGGTCTTGGCATCGAGCCCCTCACGGTTGAAGGTCTTGCCGAACCACAGCTCCATCATGTCCTTCGACATGGTGGGGAAAAGCTTCTCCATGCTCGCGGGCGAGAAATTCTCCAGCGCAGGGTTGAAGGCGCGGGCCATTTCCTGGCCCTGCTCCATCATCTGCTGGAAAAGCTTCTGGAAGGCGTCGGTCATTCGGCGCCCCCCAACCGGTTGATAAGGTCGGCGATCGCCTGATCGAACTCCACCGGGCCATTTTCCCGCCAAAGCTCTGCAATTTCAGAGTTATCCGCGGAAACGCGATTCATCGCCTTCAGTGCCAAAGGCCTGATACCTGCTATTGCCCGGATCTCCGCCACGTGTGGCTTCACGTCATTGATGTCATCATGAGATGTTCCCGAGGCAGGTTTACCAAATGCGATTGCCACCACCTCAGCAGCGGCGCGCGCCTCAACTCCGGCAACATATTCCAAGTAATCGTCAGGGCTCGTTTTGGACGCAGCCTGCAATGCAATTATGACGGCCTGAACACCCGTCGAAGCAAACGATTCGTCACGCCAGTCAAGCGCGGCGTCGTCTTCAAATGCTCCTAGTCCCCAGGCTCCCACTGTTCTTTTCCTTACCTGTACGGCGCGTCCAGTTCGAGGTTGCGGGCGATCTCGGCCTCCCAGCGGGCGCCGTTGTCGAGAAGTTTGGCCTTGTCGTAAAAAAGCTCCTCGCGCGTTTCGGTGGCGAATTCGAAGTTCGGGCCCTCGACGATGGCATCGACCGGGCAGGCCTCCTGGCAGAAGCCGCAGTAGATGCACTTGGTCATGTCGATGTCGTAGCGCGTGGTGCGGCGGCTGCCATCCTCGCGCGGTTCGGCATCGATAGTGATCGCCTGCGCCGGGCAGATCGCCTCGCAGAGCTTGCAGGCGATGCAGCGTTCCTCGCCGTTCGGGTAGCGGCGCAAAGCGTGTTCGCCGCGGAAGCGGGGGCTGAGCGGCCCCTTTTCATGCGGGTAGTTCAGCGTCGCCTTCGGCGCGAAGAAGTATTTGAAGCCGAGCTTGAAGCCGACGAGCATATCCCAGAGCAGGAAGTATTTCGCGGCGCGGGTATAATCGGTCGTGCGTGCCGGTCCCATGATCAGCCCCCAATCGCCCAGCGCGCCCAGAAGCCGCCGAGCACTTCGAATTTCGCGAGGAACGAGACGATGACGACCCAGCCGATCGACAAAGGCAGGAACACCTTCCAGCCGATCCGCATGAGCTGGTCATAGCGGTAGCGCGGGACGATCGCCTTCACCATCGCGAAGAGGAAGAAGAATACCCACATCTTGGCGACCATCCACCACCAGCCGTCCGGCAGGCCCGGAATCGGCGAGAGCCAGCCGCCGAAGAAGAGAAGCGAGATGAGCGCGCACATCAGGAAGATCGCGATGTATTCGCCGGCCATGAAGAGCAGATAGGGCGTCGAGGAATATTCGACCATGAAGCCCGCGACGAGTTCCGATTCCGCTTCCGGCAGGTCGAAGGGCGGGCGGTTGGTCTCGGCCAGCGCCGAGATGAAGAACAGCACCACCATCGGCAGGTGCGGCAGCCAGTACCAGTTGAAAAGGCCGAAATCCCCCTCCTGCGCCGCGACGATGTCGGAGAAGTTCAGCGACCCGGTAGAGATGATGATGCCGATGATGATCAGTCCCAGCGAGACCTCATAGGAAATCATCTGCGCGGCCGACCTGAGCGACCCGAGGAACGGGTATTTCGAGTTCGACGCCCAGCCGCCCATGATCACGCCGTAAACCTCGAGCGAGGAGACCGCGAAGACGAAGAGGATCGCTACGTTGATGTCGGCCAGCACCCAGCCGGAATCGAACGGGATCACCGCCCAGGCGAGGATCGCCAGCACGAATGAGAGCATCGGCGCCAGGAAGAAGACGAACTTGTCGGCGCCGGCCGGCACGACAATCTCTTTCACCACATATTTCAGCGCGTCGGCCACCGATTGCAGAAGCCCGAAGGCGCCGACCACGTTCGGCCCCTTGCGCATCTGCACCGCGGCCCAGATCTTGCGGTCGCCATAGACGAGGAAGAGAAGCGACAGCATCACGAAGGCGATGATGCCGAGGCCCTGCACGAGGATGAGCAGGAACGTGCCCAGTGGTGTTGCCAGAAAGTCCGCCATGTCTGTCCCTCAGCCCGTCCTTCTTAGACCGTCGGTATGCCGCGTTCGGTGCAGTCGGCGACCGTCACTTCCGCGTCGATTGTCTTCATGCCGCGTGGCAGCGTCGGCGAGATGCTGTAAACAGCATCCGCGATCCAAACGCCACCCTCTTCCTTCACATTCGTCCGCACCCGCCGGGCGAATCCGGCGTTCTTTTCCAGCGTGTAGCCGGCGACCACGCAGGTGACATAGGCCTCGACCTCGTCCACTGCGCGCGCGCCCTTCATCGTCACGAGAAACCCATAGAGGTCGTCGCCCATGCCGACCGGTTCTCCCCCGCCGTAGACCGGCCCCACCGGGGCCGCGGCGCAGGCCGAGAGCGCGGTCAGAAGACCGCCCGTTAGCACCAGCGCCGGCAGGGTCCGCGCCACGATCATTCCGCCGCCATCGGTTTTTCGGCCCGCGCCTTCGCCATCGCGGACAGCTCCGCCATGACCTGCGAGGCGCGCGCGATCGGGTTCGTCAGGTAGAAATCGGCAACCGCGTTCAGGAAACCGGCCTTGCCCGGCGCCTTGACCGGCAGCGGGCGCCATTCGTTCGCCGCGACCGCGTCGACCTGGGCGAGATGCGGATGCGCCGCGACCAGCGCCGTCCGCAGAGCCGCGAGCGTGTCCCAGGGCTGGGTCGCGCCAAGTTCCGCCGAGAGCGCCCGGAGGATCGCCCAGTTCTCCTTCGCCTCGCCGGGGGCGAAGCCCGCCCGCATGGCAAGCTGCGGGCGCCCTTCGGTGTTGACGAAAAGGCCGTTTTCCTCGGTCCAGGCGGCGGCGGGCAGGATGATGTCGGCCCGGTGGGCGCCGCGGTCGCCGTGGCTGCCCTGATAGATGACAGTCGCGCCGGCCGCGATCTCCACCTCGTCGGCGCCGAGATTGTAGATGACCTCGGCGCCGTCGATAGCGGCCGGCAAGCCGCCCTCGGTCACGGCACCGACATCCATCGCGCCGACACGGGCGGCGGCTGTGTGGAGGACCAGAAGCTTGCTGTTGGACGCTTCGGCGATCTTCATCGCATGCGCCAGCACCGCTTCGCCATCGGCCTCGCGGAGCGCGCCCTGCCCGACGATGACCACGGCATTGAGATCGCGGCACGCCGCGAGCCTCTCCTTGGCCCCGGCGGCCTGTACCAGCGCCTGCCGGTCAGTGCCCATGTGCTCATAGTCGTAGGTCAGGTCCACGGCCTTGCCGACCAGCGCCACCTTGGCACCATTTGCCCAGGCCTTGCGGATGCGCGCGTTCAGCACCGGCGCCTCGGTACGCGGGTTGGTGCCGATCAGGAAGATCGCGCGGGCGGCGTCGATATCCTCGATCCGCGCGGTGCCGACATAGGCCGAGCGATTGCCGGCAGGCAGCCGCGCGCCGTCGGTGCGGCATTCGACCGTGCCGCCCTGCCCCTCGATCAGTTGCTTGAGGCTGAAGGCGGCCTCGACCGGGGCCAGATCGCCCACCAGACCGGCGACCTTGCGGCCCTTCATCGCCTTTGCGGCGGCGGCAAGGGCCTCTGGCCAGCTTGCCTTGCGGAGCTTGCCGCGCTCGCGGATATAGGGCGTATCCAGACGCTGACGCCGCAACCCGTCCCAGACGAAGCGGGTCTTGTCGCTGATCCATTCCTCGTTCACGCCGTCATGGTTGCGCGGCAGGATGCGCATCACCTCGCGCCCCTTGGTGTCGACGCGGATGTTGGCGCCGAGCGCATCCATCACGTCGATGGTCTCGGTCTTGGTCAGCTCCCACGGCCGCGCGGTGAAGGCGTAGGGCTTGGAGGTCAGCGCGCCGACCGGGCAAAGGTCGATGATATTGCCCTGAAGGTTCGAATCGAGCGTGGTGTTGAGGTAGGAGGTGATCTCCGCATCCTCGCCGCGCCCGGTCTGGCCCATCTGGGTGATCCCCGCGACCTCGGTGGTGAAGCGCACGCAGCGGGTGCAGGAGATCGGGCAGTCGAGGGGATGGTTGATCAGCAGGAACTCCATCACCCCTTCGCGGGCCTTCTTGACCATCGGCGAATTGGTCTTGATGACCGACGGCTCGCCGTTCGGCCCCGGCCGCAGGTCCTTGACCTGCATCGCGCAGGAGGCGGCCGGCTTCGGCGGGCCGCCGACGACCTCGACAAGGCACATCCGGCAGTTGCCGGCGATGGAGAGCCGCTCGTGGTAGCAGAAGCGCGGAATTTCCACCCCCGCCTGTTCGCAGGCCTGAATGAGCGTGAGGCTCGGATCGACCTCGACCTCGATACCGTCGATGATGATCTTGCGGAGGTTGGACATCAGTTATTCTCCGTGGAAGTGCGGGCCTCCGGCGTCTCCGCCGGCGGCCAGGCCATGAAGGCCAGAACGAGAAGCGGCGCGAGCGACAGCGCCGCCGAGAGCAGGAACACCCCGGCCATCGGACCGCCGCCCATGACCATCGAGGCGACGAGGACGCGGGTCAGGATCGCGCCGAGGACGGGGGCCGCGCAGACAAAGAGGATCGCCCCCCGGAACCCCGCCTTCTGGAAGACGATGATGTAGAGTACCGAGGCGATGACGGGGCCGAGGAAGGAGAGGATCGTCATGACGAGCCCTTCGCCATGCGCGCCATCAGCGTCTTGAAATCATAGGCGTCGGTGGGTCCGGCCGTGCACGGATCGCCCAGCGGGTGCCAGAGCTGCCCGATGTTCCGATCCGCGACATGCCGGGTGACGGGCATCACACTCACTCCGCCGCCATCGCGCCCATGCGGCCGGTCTTCTTGGCCCTGATGCGGTCCTCGATCTCCTCGCGGTAATGGCGGATCAGCCCCTGGATCGGCCAGGCCGCGGCGTCGCCCAAGGCGCAGATCGTGTGGCCCTCGACCTGTTTGGTCACCGACAGGAGCATGTCGATCTCCTCGACCTCCGCCTCGCCGCGCACCAGCCGCTCCATCACCCGCATCATCCAGCCGGTGCCTTCGCGGCAGGGCGTGCACTGGCCGCAGCTTTCGTGCTTGAAGAATTTCGACAGCCGCCAGACCGCCGCGATGACGTCGGTCGACTGGTCCATCACGATCATGCAGGCGGTCCCGAACGAGGACTTCAGCTCCCGCATCCCGTCGTAGTCCATGATCGCCTCGCCGCAGAGGTCGGCCGGCAGGATCGGGCAGGACGCGCCGCCGGGGATCACCGCCTTGAGGTTCTTCCAGCCGCCCCGCACCCCGCCGCCATGCTTCTCGATCAGTTCCTTCATGCTGATCGACATCGATTCCTCGATGACGCAGGGCGTGTTCACATGGCCCGACATCGCGAAGAGCTTGACGCCGGTGTTGTTCGGCCGCCCGAAGGAGGCATACCACTCCGCCCCCCGGCGCAGGATAGCGGGGACCACGGCAATCGACTCGACGTTGTTGACCGTGGTCGGGCAGCCGTAAAGGCCCGCGCCGGCCGGGAACGGCGGCTTCATGCGCGGCATGCCCTTGCGGCCTTCGAGGGATTCCAGAAGGGCGGTTTCCTCGCCGCAGATATAGGCGCCGGCGCCGTGATGGAGGTAGAGATCGAAGTCGAAGCCCGACTTGCAGGCGTTCTTGCCGATCAGGCCCGCGTCATAGGCCTCGTCGATCGCCGCCTGAAGCGCCTCGCGTTCGCGGATATATTCGCCGCGGATGTAGATGTAGCAGGCATTCGCGCCCATCGCGAAAGAGGCGATCAGACAGCCCTCGACCAGCGTGTGCGGGTCGTGGCGCATGATCTCGCGGTCCTTGCAGGTCGCGGGTTCGGATTCGTCGGCGTTGACCACAAGGTAGGCGGGTCGGCCGTCCGACTGCTTCGGCATGAAGGACCATTTGAGGCCAGTCGGAAAGCCCGCCCCGCCGCGGCCGCGCAGTCCAGAGGCCTTCACCTGCTCGATGATCCAGTCGCGACCATTGGCGAGGATGTTTGCCGTCCCGTCCCACTGGCCACGCTTCTTCGCCCCGGCGAGCGAGCGGTCGTGCATCCCGTAGAGGTTGGTAAAGATCCGGTCCTGATCTTTCAGCATCGTCATTCCTCATTTCCCTGGCGCTTTTGCCGCTGCCAGATCCGCCAGGTTACGACCAGCGCCCAGAAGAACGCGGCCAGTGCGGCAAGGTCGAAAAGGAAGACATAGCGGGCATCCCAGCCTTCCTTTCCACCCAGCCATTGCGCCCCGAGCCAGAGCAGCATCGTCGCGGCGATCACCACCGCCACCATCCGCGCCTCGCGCGCGAGGTGTCCCGCTTGCCGCTCAGGTCTCGTCATTCAAGCCTCAGTACACGTCCCCTTTGGCGACGCGCGCCGAAAACTCCGTCTTGCCGCCTGCGGCCAGCACCTTGGCCTGCTTGACCCACTCGTCGCGGGTGATGCGGCCGTGGAAGCCCACCATCTTGTCGTCGACGAAGGCGATGTCCCTGGCCTTCCACGACGCGATCTGGTCGAAGTGCCAGACGCCGGCATCGTTGAGCAGCTTTTCGAGCTTCGGACCGACGCCCTTGATCATCTTCAGGTCGTCCGCCTTGCCGCCGCGCGGCGCGCGCAGCAATTCGGGCGTGGCCGACTTCGGCTCGTCCTTGGATTTCGCCAGCGCCGCGTCGAGGCCCTGCGCCGTCTCGGTCGCCGGCTTGACGGCAGCCGGAGCGGCCTTGGCAGCGGGTTTCGGCGGCGCGGCCTTGGCAGCGGGTTTCGGCGCGGCCTTGGCAGGCGCCTTGGGCTTGGCGGCCTGCTTCGGCGCTTTCGCGACCTCGGCGGGGGCAGCGGCCGACGTGGTCGACGCGGCGAACCGCGCGGCTTCGGCGATGGGCGCGGCGGCAGGTTCGGCAGGTGCGGCAACGGGCTCTGGCGCGCGCGCCACGGTCTCCGGGGCCGGGCGCGCGGCAGGCGCTGCGGGACGGGCCGCCGGTTCCGCCATCGGTGCCGGTTTCGTCGCCTCTTCGCTCCGCGAACAGAAGGCCCAGACGAGGAAAGCGCCGAGCGCCACGAAGAAGATCAGCCCGATGATCAACGCCTTCAGGACCGCGTAATCGGCGACCATCGTCAGCATCAGAGCCAAAAGCACCCCGCCGGCCAGCGCGACCAGCCACGAATTCCGGCGGCACTCCGCCTGTGAAGTCTCAGACATCCCTCTTACTCCCCGTTACCTGTTGTCAGTACACATTGCCTTTCTTCACCCGTTTGGAGAACTCCGTCTCGCCGCCTCCGGCAAGGAGTTTCGCCTGTTCGATCCAGCCGTCGCGGCTCGCGCGCCCCCTGAAGCCTTCCAGACTGTCGTCGACCCAGGCCAGTTCGGCGGCGGTCCAGCCGGCGACCTGGTCGAAATGATAGAAGCCGAGGCTGTGCAGCAGCGCCTCGAGCTTCGGTCCGACGCCCTTGATCATCTTCAGGTCATCCGCCCCGCCCTTGCGCGGCGCCTTCAGCGCGCGCGGCTTTTTCGGCTTCGCGGCGGCGGCCGGTTCGACTGGCGCTGGCGCCGGGGCTTCGGCAGCCTTGGATTTCGCCGGTGGCGCGGCTTTCGCCGGTTTCTCGGCTTTCGCGCCCCCCGCGCGGCCCTTTGCCGGTGCGGCGGTGCCGAGCCACGGCGTCAGAAGCGGCACCTCGGTGCCGTCGATCCGCTTCACGGTATCGCCGATATCCACCGCGCGCTGGACCGAGGCATTGTATTTCGTCCGCCCACTCTCGAATTCCTTGAGGCTGGTCAGGCCGTTTGCCGGCTCTGACGAATAGCGCCCGGTCTGCGGCCCAGGCACCGGAACCTTGCCGGCGGCGAGATCGTCGAGAAGCTGGCCCAGACGCGCTGCCGTCAGGTCCTCGTAGTAATCCTTGCCGATCTGCGCCATCGGCGCGTTGGCGCAGGAACCGAGGCATTCGACCTCTTCCCAGGAAAACTTGCCGTCGGCGGACAGGGTGTGTGGCTGGGCCGCGATCCTGTCCTTGCAGACGGCGATCAGCGCGCCCGACCCGCAGATCATGCAGGAGGTGGTGCCGCAGATCTGGATATGGGCAACGGAACCAACGGGTTGCAGCTGGAACATGAAGTAGAAGGTGGCGACTTCCAGTGCCCTGATATGGGCCATGCCGAGCATGTCGGCGACATGCTCGATCGCCGGACGCGAGAGCCAGCCCTCCTGCTCCTGCGCGCGCCAGAGAAGCGGGATGATCGCGCTGGCCTGACGGCCCTCGGGGTATTTCGAAATCTGCCCCTTCGCCCAAGCGAGGTTCGCAGGGGTGAAGGCGAAGGCGGCCGGTTGTTCGTGGTACAGGCGGCGGAGCATTTATTTAGGTTCCCGTTGCCAGTTTGTAAGCGAAAATTCCGAAGGCTATCGACATGAACACTAAATGACCACCGCCAACAGCCAAAGGGACGACAGATATGGCACTTATAATCACCGATCCACCTCCCCAAAAACGATATCCATCGTGCCGATGATCGCCGAGCAGTCGGCAAGCATGTGGCCCTTGGCCATCCAGTCGATCGACTGAAGGTGCAGGTAGCCCGGCGCGCGCAGTTTCGCGCGGTAGGGCTTGTTGCTGCCATCGGCGACGAGGTAGACGCCGAATTCGCCCTTCGGCGCCTCGACGGCGGCATAGACCTCGCCCGCGGGAACGTGGAAGCCCTCGGTGTAGAGCTTGAAGTGATGGATGAGGGCCTCCATCGAGGTTTTCATGTCGCGCCGCGACGGCGGGGTGATCTTGCCGCGCGCCAGGATGTCGCCCTTGCCTTCGGGGGCGCGGAGCTTGGCGATGGCCTGATGGATAATCGAGATCGACTGCCGCATCTCCTCCATCCGGACGAGATAGCGGTCGAAGCAGTCGCCGTTCTTGCCGACCGGGATCTTGAAGTCGAACTCGTCGTAGCACTCGTAGGGCTGCGACCGGCGCAGGTCCCAGGCCATGCCAGAGCCGCGCACCATGACGCCGGAATAGCCCCAGCGCAGGGCGTCCTCCTCGGTCACGACACCGATATCGGCGTTGCGCTGCTTGAAGATGCGGTTTTCGGTCAGCAGCCCGTCGAGGTCGTCCATGAACTTCGGGAACTTCTGCGCCCAGGCCTCGATATCGTTCAGAAGATCGTCGGGCAGGTCCTGGTGCACGCCGCCGGGGCGGAAATAGGCGGCGTGGAGCCGCGCGCCGCAGGCCCGCTCATAGAAGACCATAAGTTGCTCACGCTCCTCGAAACCCCAGAGCGGCGGGGTCAGCGCGCCGACGTCCATCGCCTGCGTGGTGACGTTGAGGAGGTGGTTCAGGATGCGGCCGATCTCGGAATAGAGCACCCGGATCAGCGAGGCGCGGCGCGGCACGACCGTGCCGGTCAGCCGTTCGATCGCAAGGCACCAGGCGTGTTCCTGGTTCATCGGCGCGACGTAGTCGAGCCGGTCGAAATACGGCAGGTTCTGCAGGTAGGTGCGGCTTTCCATCAGCTTCTCGGTGCCGCGGTGCAGAAGCCCGATATGCGGGTCGCAGCGTTCCACCACCTCGCCCTCGAGCTCCATGATCAGCCGCAGAACGCCATGCGCCGCAGGGTGTTGCGGGCCGAAGTTGATGTTGAAGTTGCGGATGCGCTGTTCGCCCGTCAGGGCGTCGTCGAAGCCTTTGGACCCGTCCATCACTTCGCCTCCTGCTTTTCGTCGCCGGGCAGGATGTAATGCGCTCCCTCCCAGGGGCTCATGAAATCGAACTGCCGGTAATTCTGGACGAGTTTCACCGGCTCGTAGACGACGCGCTTCAGCGCCTCGTCATAGCGCACCTCGGTATAGCCCGTGGTCGGGAAATCCTTCCGCAGCGGATGGCCGCGGAACCCGTAGTCGGTGAGGATGCGGCGCAGGTCCGGATGGCCGGAAAACAGGATCCCGAACATGTCGAAGACCTCGCGCTCGAACCAGTTGGCCGAGGGGTGGATATCGGTGATCGAGGGCACCATGTCCTCTTCCCGCGCGGCCAGTTTCACCCGGATCCGGGTGTTCTGATACATCGACAGGAAGTGATAGACGACATCGAACCGGACCGGGCGTTCGGGATGGTCGACGGCGGTGATATCGACGAGGGTCGAGAACCGGCAGGTACGGTCGGCGCGCAGGAATTCGACGAATTCCGGCAGCCCGGCGGGCGTGACGGTGACGGTCAGCTCGCCGAAGGCAACCTCGGTTGCCAGAACCTCGGCGGGCCGCTTCAACTCGATATGGGCAGCCAGTTCCTGAAGGGCTTCGGACATCAGTTTCTCCTCAGCGGACGAGCGTGCCGGTGCGGCGGATGCGGCGCTGCAGTTGCAGGATGCCGTAGAGAAGCGCCTCGGCCGTCGGCGGGCAGCCGGGGACGTAGATGTCCACCGGCACGATCCGGTCGCAGCCCCGGACCACCGAATAGCTGTAGTGGTAATAGCCGCCGCCATTGGCGCAGGATCCCATCGAGATCACGTAGCGCGGTTCCGGCATCTGGTCGTAGACCTTGCGGAGCGCGGGCGCCATCTTGTTGGTGAGCGTGCCCGCGACGATCATCAGATCCGACTGGCGCGGAGAGGCGCGCGGCGCGGTGCCGAACCGCTCGAGGTCATAGCGCGGCATCGAGGAATGCATCATCTCGACCGCGCAGCAGGCGAGCCCGAAGGTCATCCAGTGGAGCGAGCCGTTGCGGGCCCAGTTGATGATGTCCTCGGTCGTGGTGAGCAGGAAGCCCTTGTCCTGCAACTCCCGGTTCAGCGCCCGGGTCGCGACCTCGCGGTCGGCGCCGGCGGTGTTGGCACCCGTCATCACGCCCATTCCATCGCCCCCTTCTTCCATTCGTAGGCAAAGCCCGCGGTCAGCACGCCGAGGAAGACCATCATCGACCAGAAGCCCACCGTGGAGACGTCCTTGAAGGCAACTGCCCAGGGGAAGAGGAAGGCCACTTCGAGGTCGAAGATGATGAAGAGGATCGAGACGAGGTAGAAGCGCACGTCGAACTTCATCCGCGCATCATCGAAGGCGTTGAAGCCGCATTCGTAGGCCGACACCTTTTCCGGGTCGGGGTTGCGGACCGCGATGATCGCCGCGGCGAGGATCAGCACGAGCCCGAGGGCCACCGCCATGCCGAGAAAGATCAGGATGGGGAGATATTCGCGCAAGAGAATGTCCAACGGCTGGCTCCTACGTCTGGCGCCCCGGACGGGCCGCACGTGATTGGCTTTCGCCCGTTTACTCCCCCACCTAGACGGGGTCAACTCAAGCCGGCGTGGAAAGCGCCGCGAAAATCCGGTGGAATCGCGAAATTGCGGATGGTTAGCGGCATCAGGCGCGGACCGTATGCCGACGAGCGGCGACTCGGGGGGCCGCCACTCAGCCCTTCCAGGCGGGCGCGCGCTTCTCGAAGAAGGCGGCGATGCCTTCGCGCGCCTCCTCGCCCTCCCAGCAGCGCACCAGCGCCTGGATCGTCTCGGCGACGACTGCCTCGTTGATGGGCGGCCCGAGGCGGCGGGCAAGCGCCTTGGCCGCCGCGACGGCGCCGGGCGCGCACGAGAGATAGGGCGTGACCTCGGCCTCGACGGCGGCATCCAGTTCGTCGGGGGCGACGGTGCGGGCAAGAAGGCCGAGCGTCACCGCCTCCCCGGCGCCGAAGATCCGCGCCGACATGAAGACCCGCCGTGCCTTCGCCTCGCCCATCCGCGCCAGCACATAGGGCCCGATCGTCGCGGGGATCAGGCCGAGCTTCGTCTCGGTCAGCCCGAATTTCACGGTCGTTGCCCCGATGGCCACGTCGCAGACCGCGGCCATGCCGACGCCGCCGCCGAAGGCATTGCCGTGGATGCGGCCGATCAGCGGTTTCGGACAGGTGTTGAGCGCGTCGAGCATCATCGCGAGCTTGGTCGCCTCGCGCGTCCGCGTCGCGCCGTCGGCCGCCATCTGCGCCTTCATCCAGCCAAGATCGCCGCCGGCGCAGAAGCTTTCCCCCGCCCCGGCCAGCACGATCACCCGCACCGCCGGATCACGGCCAAGCCGGGTGGCGGCCTCGGTCAGCTCCGCGATCATCGTTGCGGACAAGGCGTTGTGCTTGTCGGGCCGCTCCAGCGTCAGGCGCGCCACGCCCCGGTCGTCGACCGCGATGGAAATCGTCTCGTACATCGTCCCTTGTCCTTTCTCGGACAGCCCCTCAGACGGGGCCGGTTCGCATTGCCCGCGCCAGCGCCGCCGCTTCGGCGAGGATGTTCTCGTCAAGGCCGGTCTCGTAGCCTGCCGATTTCAGATGTGCCGCCACCGCCTCGGTTGCGACATTGCCGGCCGCCCCCGGCGCATAGGGACAGCCGCCAAGCCCGCCGACGGCGGCGTCGAAAACCCGAAGCCCGCGCGCGAGAGACGCGTCAATATTAATCAGCGCCCGGCCGGCGGTGTCGTGGTAGTGCCCGGCGAGCCGGTTCGCCGGCAGTTCCCCGAGCACCGCCGCCAGCATCGCGTCCACCGTCTCGGGCCGCCCCTGCCCGATCGTGTCGCCAAGGCTGACCTCGTAGCAGCCCATGTCGCGCAAAGCCGCCGCGACCCGGGCCACCGCCTCCGGCGCGACCGGCCCGTCATAGGGGCAATCGGTCACGACCGAGACATAGCCCCTGACCGGGATGCCGTCGGCCCGGGCCGCCTCGACCACGGGGCGGAAGCGGTCGAGGCTCTCGGCGATGGTGCAGTTGAGGTTGGCCTTGGAGAACCCTTCCGAGGCCGAGGCGAAGATCGCCACCTCGTCGGCCTTCGCGGCGCGCGCGCCCTCATAGCCCTTCATGTTCGGGGTCAGCGCCGCATAGCGCACCCCCGGCGCACGGCTTATCCCTGCCAACACCTCGGCGCTGTCAGCCATCTGCGGCACCCATTTGGGGGAAACGAAGCTCGCCACCTCGATCCGCCGGAAACCGGCAAGGCTGAGCAGGTCCACCAATGCGATCTTTTCCGCCGTCGGGATGATGCGCTTTTCGTTCTGAAGCCCGTCGCGCGGCCCCATCTCGACGATCTCGACGACATCAACCATCCCAGGCCTCGTAGAAGTCGCGCTTGTAAAGCAGTTCGGCGCCCTTCGGCGGCAGCGCCTTGCGGAAGGCGGGCCGGTCGGTCACGCGGGCATACCATTCGTCGAGTGCGGCGAAGGGGGCGACCCGCGCGAAGTGCCGCGCCATGTAGAGTGCCTGCGCCACACCGATATCGGCGGCGGAAAAACCGCTGTCGAGCAGATGCGCCCGCCCTGTCAGCCGCCGGTCGAGCGCGCCGTAGCATTTCTCCAGCCGCTTCGCCTCGATCCGCATCACGGTCGGGCTGCGCATCGCGTCGTCATAAAGCGCGATATGCTGCTGGGTCAGCGCGGCGGTATGCTGGCTGATCGTTTCGGCGAAATGCACCCAGATCAGCCAGTCGGCACGCTCCGGATCGCCGGGCACCCGGCCGAGGCGCTTTTCGGGGAAGCGTTCGCAGAGGTATTCGGTGATCGCCCCGCTTTCCCAGATCACGCGCCCGTCGATTTCCAGCGCCGGAACCCGGCCCGCGGGGTTCAGCGCAAGGTAATCGAGCGCGCGCAAGGACTTGTCGAAGGGATGCACGGTAACGTCGAACCGGACCCCAAGCTCGTGCAAAAGCCAGAGCGAGCGCATCGAGCGGGTCTGATGGCAATGGTGCAGGCGGATCATGCGTCGTCGTCCTCCAGCCGCACCAGCGCCGCTCCGGCCTCCACCTGGCTGCCGGCGGCGACCAGAACCTCTGCCACGGTGCCGTCGCGGGCCGCCGTCAGCGTGTGTTCCATCTTCATCGCCTCGAGAACGGCCAGCCGGTCGCCCGCCTTGACCGCCTGCCCCGCCGCGACGAAGACCGCCTTCACCAGACCCGGCATCGGCGAGAGCGTGCGCCCGCCGCCGGCCTCGGCGCTCAGCCGGGCGAGCGGGTCGATCAGGTCGATATGATGGGCGCCGGGGCCGAAGACGCTGACGCGCCCCGGCGTCAGGACGAGCCGCGCGCCGGAGGGCCGGCCGTTGACCCACCACATGTCGCCCCTGAGCCGGCAGTCCGCGACCTCGGCGCCGATCGTCACGGTCGCGTCGCCGCGCCCGCGCATCTCGATCACTGCGTCGAGCCCCTCAAGCGTCACGGTCCGCTTCAGGGGCGCCCAGATCGCGAAACCCGAAAGCGGCGCGCCGCCGTCGCAGAGCCCGCCCGCGCCAAGTGCGGCGAGCGCGCGGACGACGAGATCGGGCGCGGCGGCGGTGGCCAGCGCGTCGAGGTCGCGGGCGATGAGGCCGGTATCGACATCGCCGGCGCGAAAGCCCGCGTGCCGCGCCAGCGCTCCGAGGAAGGAGAGGTTGGTGACCGAGCCCGCCACCTCGGTCTCCTCGAGTGCCGCGCGGAGCTTGGAGAGCGCGATGGCGCGGGTCGGGCCGTGGACGATGATCTTGGCGATCATCGGGTCGTACCAGGGGCTGATCGTGTCGCCGGGGCGCACGCCGGTATCGGCGCGGGCGCCGTCGGGAAAGCGCAGATGGGTCAGCGTTCCCGTGGCCGGAAGGAAGCCCGCCGGCACGTCCTCGGCGTAAAGCCGCGCCTCGAAGGCGTGGCCGTTGAGGCGGATGTCCTCCTGCCGCGAGGTCAAGGGTTCGCCGGAGGCGACGCGGAGCTGCCATTCGACAAGGTCGATGCCGGTCACCGCCTCGGTGACGGGGTGTTCGACCTGAAGCCGCGTGTTCATCTCCATGAACCAGAAGCGGTCGGGGCGGAGCCCCTCGGAACCGTCGACGATGAACTCGACCGTGCCGGCGCCGGCGTAACCGATGGCCTCGGCGGCGCGGACCGCCGCCTGGCCCATCGCCGCGCGCATTTCAGGCGTCATGCCGGGCGCCGGCGCCTCCTCGATCACCTTCTGGTGGCGGCGCTGGAGCGAGCAGTCGCGTTCGTAAAGATGGACGGCGCGCTTGCCGTCGCCGAAGACCTGCACCTCGATATGGCGCGGCTTCTGGACGAATTTCTCGATCAGCACGTCGGGATTGCCGAAGGCGGTCCGGGCCTCGCCCCGGGCGCTTTCCAGCTTTTCGGCGAAGTCCTCGGGCCGTTCGACAAGCCGCATCCCCTTGCCGCCGCCACCGGCGACCGCCTTGATCAGCACCGGGTAGCCCACCGTCTCGGCGGCGCCGGCGAGGTGTTCCGGGTCCTGATTGGAGCCGTGATAGCCCGGCACCACCGGCACGCCCGCCGCCTCCATCAGCGCCTTGGCCGCGTCCTTCAGGCCCATCGCCCGGATCGCCCTGGCGGACGGACCGATGAAGGTGAGGCCCGCCGCCGCGACCGCCTCGACGAAATCGGGGTTTTCGGAGAGGAAGCCGTAGCCCGGATGGATCGCCTCGGCCCCCGTGGCCTGCGCCGCCGCGATGATCGCGTCGCCCTTCAGGTAGCTGTCCTTCGGCGCCGGGCCGCCGATGGCGACGGCCTCGTCGGCCATCGCCACGTGGCGCGCGGTGGCGTCGGCGTCGGAATAGACCGCGACAGTGGCCACGCCGAGGCGGCGGCAGGTGTCGATGACCCGGCAGGCGATCTCGCCCCGGTTGGCGATCAGGATCTTGTGGAACATGGGATCGTCCTTGTGGCACGGCCGGGGGTTGTCCACCCCCGGACCCCCGGAAGGTATTTTCGGCAAGATGAACCAGAGGGGCGGAATCGCGTCATGCGCACCATCCCTCGCGGGGACCGCCCGCGTAGGCGCGGGCATGGCCGGCGGCGATCATGCCGCGCGCCAGCGGCGCACCATCGACGAAGGCGGCGACAAGCGCGCGGCCATAACGATCGGTGCCCTCGCGCACCAGACGCACCTCGCCGGCGCCGAGGAGCATGAGCCGCAGCGCCCATTTCGCCCGTACCGCGGCCGCGAGTTCGGACGCACAGGCGGGCGAGAACAGTTCGGGCGTGTCGAAACCCGTGAGCCGCGCCGTACTGTTGCCGCGCCCGGGGCACCACATCCGTACCGTATCGCCGTCGACGACCTGATAGATGCGGCGGCAGCCCCATGTTCCACTTCGGCGGCCGCCGGTAGTCGCGGCTGTAGGGAACGACGTTGTTGCGGCGGCGGGCCATCGGATCACATCCGGAAGACGCCGAAGCGCGTGTCTTCGATCGGGGCGTTGAGCGCGGCGGAAAGCGACAGTGCCAGCACCTTGCGCGAGCGGCGCGGGTCGATGATGCCGTCGTCCCAGAGCCGGGCGGAGGCGTAGAGGGGGTGGGATTGTTCCTCGAACATCTCGATGGTGGGGCGCTTGAACTCGGCCTCGTCCTCGGCGCTCCATGTGCCGCCGGACCGCTCGATCCCCTCGCGCTTGACGGTGGCGAGGACGCCCGCCGCCTGTTCGCCGCCCATCACCGAGATGCGGGAATTGGGCCAGGTCCAGAGGAAGCGGGGCGAATAGGCGCGGCCCGCCATGCCGTAGTTGCCGGCGCCGAACGAGCCGCCGACCAGCATGGTGATCTTCGGCACGTTGGTGGTGGCGACCGCCGTCACCATCTTGGCGCCGTGGCGGGCGATGCCTTCGTTCTCGTATTTGCGGCCGACCATGAAGCCGGTGATGTTCTGCAGGAACACGAGCGGGATCTTGCGCTGGCTGCAAAGCTCGACGAAATGCGCGCCCTTGACCGCGCTTTCGGAGAAGAGCACGCCGTTGTTGGCGACGATGCCGACCGGGCAACCCATGACATGGGCAAAGCCGGTCACCAGCGTTTCGCCGAAGCGCGGCTTGAACTCGTCGAAGCGGGAGCCGTCGACGATCCGGGCGATGACCTCGCGGATGTCGTAAGGCGTGCGGAGGTCGGCCGGGACCACGCCGAAAATCTCGTCGGGGTCATGGGCCGGGTCTTCCGGGCTTTGCCATTGCACCGTCTGCGGCTTGCCCCGGTTGAGATGGCCGATGGCCCGGCGGGCGAGGGCCAGCGCATGGGCGTCATCCTCGGCGAGGTAGTCGGCGACACCGGAAAGCCGCGTGTGGACATCGCCGCCGCCGAGATCCTCGGCGCTGACGACCTCGCCCGTCGCCGCCTTCACCAAAGGCGGGCCGGCGAGGAAGATCGTCCCCTGTTCCTTCACGATGATCGAGACGTCGGACATGGCGGGCACATAGGCGCCGCCTGCGGTGCACGATCCCATGACAACTGCGATCTGGGGGATGCCCTTGGCGCTCATCTGCGCCTGGTTGAAGAAGATGCGGCCGAAATGGTCGCGGTCGGGGAAGACCTCGTCCTGATTGGGCAGGTTCGCGCCGCCGCTGTCGACGAGATAGATGCAGGGAAGGCGGTTTTCCGCGGCGATCTCCTGGGCGCGGAGGTGTTTCTTCACGGTCATCGGGTAGTAGGTGCCGCCCTTCACGGTGGCGTCGTTGGCCACGACCATGACTTCCTGCCCGTGCACCAGCCCGATCCCGGCGATCATGCCGGCGGCGGGGGCGGCAGCGTCATACATGCCGTGGGCAGCCAACGCGCCGATCTCGAGGAACGGGGAGCCGGCGTCGAGGAGGTTCGCCACCCGTTCGCGCGGCGGCATCTTGCCACGGCTGACATGGCGGGCGAGGGAATTCGCGCCGCCCCCGGCGGCCGCGAGCCGGGCGGCGTCGGCGACCGTCGCCAGCAGCGCCTCGTGCGCCGCGCGGTTGGCGCGGTAGGCCTCGCTTCCCGTCAGAACCCGGCTTTCGAGCTTCATCGCACCGCCCTCCCCGTCCTTGCACCCACCTGGCGCAGGCTTTCCGCCACAACCTTTTCCGAGATCACGCGAACTTGATTCAGGTCAAAGCCGGAAAACCGGCGCCTGCTAGGGCTGCCCTGCGCGCGACAAGAGAGAGAAAGAAAATGAAACATACGATTCTGCCCGCCATCCTCGCCCTTGCCGCCGCGACGCCCGTCTTCGCCCAGTCCGCCGGCGACTGGACCCTCGGCCTCGGCTTCGGCTATGTCTCGCCCAAGGACGACAATGGCACGCTCGCCGGTGCCGCCGCGACCGTGGGCGACAATACCCGCCCGACGATCACCGCCGAGTACTTCCCCTGGGACAATATCGGCATCGAGCTTCTGGCCGCCACGCCCTTCAAGCATTCGGTGAGCCTTGCCGGCGCCGAAGTCGCCACGGTCAAGCACCTGCCGCCCACGCTGTCGGTCGTCTATCACATCCCGACCGCCGGCAAGTTCACGCCCTTCGTCGGCGCCGGTCTCAACTACACCGCGTTCTTCAGCGAGAAGTCGCCGCTCGGCAACCTCAAGCTGGACGATTCGGTCGGCCTGGCGGTGAAGGCCGGCGTCGATTTCGCGCTGTCCGAGAAGGGCGCGCTCAGAACCGAAGTGCGCTGGATGGACATCGACAGCGACGCGACCCTGAACGGCGCGGCGATCGGCACGGCCGAGATCGACCCGATCGTGGTCGGCGTGTCCTATGTGATGAAGTTCTGATCCGTCCTTGCCGGCCGGGGATGGGAGGGGGTGCGCCAGGTAGGCGGCGCCCCCCTTTCCCGTCTCGGGAACGCGATGATGGCTCACCCCATCGCCCCCATCAATTCCCGCCCGATCAGCATCCGGCGGATTTCTGACGTCCCGGCGCCGATCTCCATCAGCTTGGCGTCGCGGAATATGCGGGAGACCGGGGTTTCGTTCATGAAGCCTGCCCCGCCCATCGCCTGCACCGCCTGATGCGCGACCGTCATCGCCTCTTCGGAGGCGTAGAGGACGCAAGCCGCGGCATCGGCCCGTGTGACCTCGCCCCGGTCGCAGGCGCGGGCGACCTCGTAGACATAGGCGCGGGCGGAGTTCATCTTGGTATACATGTCGGCGATCTTGCCCTGCATCAGCTGGAACGACCCGATCGGCTGGCCGAACTGCTTGCGCTGCGCGAGGTAGGGCATGACCTCGTCCATGCAGGCGGCCATGATGCCGGTGCCGATGCCGGAGAGCACGACACGTTCGTAATCGAGACCCGACATAAGGACGCGGACGCCCTTGCCTTCGGTCCCGAGCACGTTCTCGAACGGCACCTCGACATCGTCGAAGATCAGTTCCGCCGTGTTCGAGCCGCGCATCCCGAGCTTGTCGAAATGCTTCGAGGTGGAAAACCCCTTGAAGGTCTTCTCGACGATGAAGGCGGTGATGCCCTTCGATCCGGCCTCCGGGTCGGTCTTGGCATAGACGACGAGCGTATCCGCGTCCGGCCCGTTGGTGATCCAGAACTTGGTGCCGTTCAGCACGTAGTAGCCGTTGCGCTTCTCGGCGCGGAGCTTCATCGAGACGACGTCGGACCCCGCGCCCGCCTCGGACATCGCAAGAGCGCCGACATGGCTGCCCGAGATCAGGCCGGGCAGGTATTTCTGCTTCTGCGCATCCGTGCCGTTCAGCTTGATCTGGTTGACGCAGAGATTGGAATGGGCGCCGTAGGAGAGGCTTACGGAGGCCGAGGCGCGGGCGATCTCCTCGATCGCGATGACATGGGCGAGGTAGCTCATCCCCGCGCCGCCGTATTCCTCCGGCACGGTGATGCCAAGAAGGCCGAGCGCGCCCATTTCCGTCCAGAGTTCGGCCGGGAAGGTGTTGGTGCGGTCGACCTCGGCCGCAAGCGGTTTCACCCGCTCTTGCGCCCAGCGGTGCACCATGTCGCGCAAAGCCTCGACCTCTTCGCCAAGATGGAACGTCATCGACGCGGTGAACATCGGCTTGCCCTCTCAGGAAATGAACACATGTTCAATTCATAGATCGAAGCCCGAGTCGGGTCAAGACGGCACCGACGCGCGGGGCCGGAGCCGGCGGCAAGGCAGGGGGCGCTGCCCCCTCCCCCGGACAGGGTCCGGGGTTCACCCCCGAGGTACTTGGAAACAGAAGATGGGCGGGTTCAGTCGGCCGCCGGGCTCTCAGTGGCCTCGGCATCGCTCTGGAAGACCGCCGCGACCTCTTCGCGCAGGATGCGGGCGATCAGCGCCGCGTCATCGGCGCTGAAGGTGAGCGGCAGGCGCATGTCGACCAGACCGGCGAGGATGCGGTCGGTGCGCGGCAGGGACTGGGCGGGGGCGTAGCGCCAGCTGTCGTGGCGCGAGGTGAAGCCCGTCGGTTCGTCCGCGCCGAACCATTTCAACTCCACCCCGCGCGTGGCGGCGCGCGCCAGGAAGGCGCGGACCTTGCCGGCCGGCCAGTCGGGCAGCAGGAACTGGAAAGACGAGGCGACATAGGCTTCCTCGTCCGGCCGCGCGATCAGTTGGAGGCCAGGTGTCGCCACAAGGCCCTCCTCCAGCACCCGGTAGAGTGCGTTCCAGCGGGCGCACTGGCGCGGAAGGTCGGCCAGTTGCGGACGCAGGATCGCCGCCCGCAGGTTGTCCATCCGGCCCGAGACATTGGGGGTGAGGTATTTCACCCGCTCGAACACTTCGGCCGGCGGGGCGGCGCGGTGGCGGCCGTAAAGCATGTAGCTGCCCGACAGGATGGTGGCCCGCGCCATCAGCTCGGCATCGTCCGAGACGATCAGCCCGCCCTCGCCCGAATTCATGTGCTTGTAGGTCTGGGTCGAGTAGCAGCCGGCGATGCCGTGCCGGCCAGAGGGCGTACCACGCCAGGCCGCACCCATCGTATGCGCGCAATCCTCGACCACCTTCAGCCCGGCCGCGTCGCAGACCGCCATCAGCCGGTCCATGTCGCAGATATGGCCGCGCATGTGGCTGAGCAGGAGCGCCTTCGCGCCGGTGGCTTTGGCCGCGAGATCGTCGATGTCGATTGTCAACGCCTCGGTCGTCTCGACGAAGACCGGAACCGCCCCCAGCGCGGCGATCGCCCCCGGCACCGGGGCGAGGGTGAAAGCGTTGGTCAGCACCCGGTCGCCGGCGCCGATGCCGAGCGCCCTCAGCACGCAGCCGAGCGCATAGCCGCCCGAGGCCACGGCGAGGCAGTAGTTCGCCCCGGTGAAGGCCGCGAATTCCTCTTCGAGAAGCGCCACCTCGGCCACCTCGCCCGGCACGGTGTTGTAGCGGTGCAGCCGGCCGTGGCGCAGCACCTTGAGCGCCGCCTCGATCCCCGCCTCGGGGATCGGTTCCTGCTGGGTGAAGCTGCCGGTGAACCCATCGCTCATGCCGCAGCCCCCAGCATCTGCGCCGCCAGCGCCGGCAGCGCGTCGAAATGATCGAGCAGGGCCTCCGGCGCCAGTCGGCCGACCCCCTGCCCTTCGGGGCCGAATGTGACGAGCGCCACCGGAACCCCGGCGGCCGCGGCGGTCTTGCGGTCGGTCTCGGTATCGCCGATCAGCATCGACCGGGCCACGGCGCCGCCGGCGCGCTCGACCGAGAGCCGGTAGGGCGCCGGGTCAGGCTTTCGGACCGGCAGGGTATCGGCGCCGATGAGCGATGCGAAGAGGTGGCGCACACCGAGGCGGTCGAGCAGGATCGCGGCAAGCCGCTCGGGCTTGTTGGTGCAGATGCCGGTAAGGAAGCCGGCGCCGCGCAGCGCCTCTACCGCCTCGACCGCGCCGGGATAAAGCCGGGTCTCACGGTCGATGCCGTCCTCGTAGGCGGCGAGAAAGCCGGGGAAGGCGCGATCGACCTCGTCCTCGCCGCCGCTACCCAGCCGCGCGAAGCCGAGCCGCAGCATCGCCCGTCCGCCGTGAAACGCGGTCAGCGCATCCTGCACCGGGTGGAGCAGGTCACCGTGGCCGAGCCCGCGGAAACAGGCATTGGCGGCGGCAATGAGATCGGCCGAGGTGTCGGCCAGCGTTCCGTCGAGATCGAAGATTACCGTGCGCATCCCGCCCTGCCCCTGTAACCTGGCGAAAGGAACTTTGATCCCCGCCCCCTTGCGGCCTCCGGGGCCTTGGTTAAAACGGGCCGGACCCGAAGGAAAGCATATTCATGGCCACAGCGCTCATCATTCTCGCCGCCGGACAGGGGACGCGGATGAATTCCGACCTTCCCAAGGTCCTGCACCCGCTCGGGGCGGCGCCGCTCCTTCACCATGCGATGCGGGCGGGGGCCGCGCTTTTCCCGGACCGGACGATCGTCGTCGTCGGCCACGGCGGCGACCGGGTGGGCAAGGCCGCCCTCGCCTATGACGAGACCGCCGAAATCGTCGTGCAGAAGGAACAGCTCGGCACTGGCCATGCGGTCGCACAGGCGCTGCCGCTGCTTCAGGGGTTCGAGGGCCGGGTTGTGGTGCTCTTCGGCGATACGCCCTTCATCCGGGACGAGACGCTTGAGAAACTGACCGCCTCGACCGCCGATGTCACGGTGCTCGGCTTTCACGATCATACCCGGCCGCAGCGCTACGGTCGGCTGGTGGTGGAGGACGGCCAGCTCACCCGGATCGTCGAGTTCAAGGACGCGACGGCAGCGGAGCGCGAGATCACCTTGATCAACAGCGGCGTCGTCGCCTGCGACGCGCCGATCCTTGCCGATCTCGTCGCGGCACTGAGCAACGACAACGCCTCCGGCGAATACTACCTGACCGGCATCGTCGCCCTCGCCCGCGCGCGCGGTCTTTCCACCGCCGCCGAGACCTGCCCCGAGGAAGAGACGCTCGGCATCGACACGCGCGCCGGCCTCGCGGCGGCCGAGGCGGCATTCCAGGCCCGTGCCCGGGCCGAGGCGCAGGAGAACGGCGTCACGCTGACCGCGCCGGATACCGTGTTCTTTGCCTTCGACACCGTGGTCGGCCGCGACACCGTGATCGGCCCGAACGTCGTCTTCGGCCCCGGCGTGACCGTCGAGTCGGAGGCCGAGATCCTCGCCTTTTGCCATCTCGAAGGCTGCCATATCTCGCGCGGCGCCCGCGTCGGCCCCTTCGCCCGGCTCCGTCCCGGCGCCGAACTGGCCGAGGATGTCCATGTCGGCAACTTCGTCGAGATCAAGAACGCGATCCTCGACGAGGGCGTGAAGGTTGGCCACCTGACCTATCTCGGCGACGCCCACGTCGGCGAGCACACCAATATCGGCGCCGGCACCGTGACCTGCAACTACGACGGCGTGATGAAGCACCGGACCGAGATCGGCGCGCGGGCCTTCATCGGCTCCGACACGATGCTGGTGGCGCCGGTCAGGGTCGGCGCCGGGGCGCTGACCGGATCAGGCTCGGTGATCACCGAGGACGTGCCGGACAACGCCGTTGCCCTTGGCCGGGCGAAACAGGTGGTCAAACCCGGCCTCGCGAAGAAATTGTTCGAAAAACTGAAAGCCGACAAGGCGAAACGCCAGAAAGAGACCAGATAATGTGCGGTATTGTCGGGGTGCTGGGCAACCATGAGGTGGCGCCAATTCTCGTCGAGGCGCTGAAGCGGCTCGAATACCGCGGCTACGATTCCGCCGGGATCGCCACGGTCAACCACGGCCGGCTCGACCGGCGCCGGGCGGTGGGCAAGCTCGTCAACCTCTCTGACCTCCTTGTCCACGATCCCCTCGCCGGCAAGGCCGGGATCGGCCACACCCGCTGGGCGACCCACGGTGCCGCCACCGTGGTCAATGCCCATCCGCACCGTTCCGGCCCGGTCGCCGTCGTCCACAACGGCATCATCGAGAACTTCCGCGAACTGCGCGCCGAGATGACCGCCGCCGGCATGTCCTGCGAGACCGAGACCGACACCGAAACCGTTGTCATGCTCGCCCGCCACTACATGGACGCCGGCATGGCCCCGCGCGAGGCGGCGGTGGCGACGCTTCGCCGCCTCGACGGCGCCTTCGCGCTCCTTTTCCTCTTCGACGGCGAGGAAGACCTGATGATCGCCGCCCGCAAGGGCTCGCCGCTCGCGATCGGCCACGGCGACGGCGAGATGTTCGTCGGCTCCGACGCCATCGCGCTCGCGCCGATGACCGACCGGATCACCTATCTCGAAGAGGGCGACTACGCCTTCGTCACCCGCGAGGGCGCGGAAATTCACGACATCGACGGCCGCCGCGCCAACCGCGAGGTCGTCCGCATCCAGCTTGACCAGACCCGGATCGAGAAGGCGGGCTACAAGCATTTCATGGCCAAGGAGATCGCCGAACAGCCGGTGGTTCTCGCCGACGCCATCAAGCATTACACGACCGGCGGCACGATCAACCTGCCCGACGGGCTCGACTTCGCGGCGCTTGACCGGGTGACGATCGTGGCCTGCGGCACCGCGTACTATGCCGGCCTGACCGCGAAATACTGGTTCGAAAGCCTCGCCGGCCTGCCCTGCGAGGTCGATATCGCCAGCGAGTTCCGCTACCGCGAACCGCCGATGCCGGCGAAATCCTACGCGATCTTCGTCAGCCAGTCTGGAGAGACCGCCGACACGCTCGCGGCACTGCGCTACTCGGACGGCAAGGTGGAAAAGATCGTTTCGGTGGTGAACGTCCCCACCTCGTCGATCGCGCGCGAAAGCGACCTGTCGCTGCCGATCCTCGCCGGGGTCGAGGTCGGCGTCGCCTCCACCAAGGCCTTCACCTGCCAGTTGACCGCGCTCCTCCTCCTCGCGCTGAAGGCGGCGCGCGACCGCGGCCGGATCGACGATGCTGGACTTGCCCGGCACCTCGCCGACCTCGCCACCCTGCCGGGCCTGATGAACCAGACCCTGTCACGCGAGCCGGTCATCGCGACGATGGCCGCGGCGCTGGCGGAAGCGCAGGACGTGCTTTTCCTCGGCCGCGGGCCGATGTTCCCGCTTGCCCTGGAAGGCGCGCTGAAACTGAAGGAAATCAGCTACATACACGCCGAAGGTTATGCATCTGGCGAACTGAAGCACGGCCCCATCGCGCTCATCGACAAGACCGTTCCGGTCGTGGTCTTCGCCCCGAGCGACGGGCTCTTCGACAAGACCGTCTCCAACATGCAGGAGGTGATGGCGCGCCACGGCAAGGTGCTTCTGGTGACCGACGGGAAAGGAGCAAAGACCGCCGGCGAAGGCACATGGTCGGTGCTCTCGATGCCCGACTGCCCGGAACTTCTGGCGCCGATCCTCTACGCGCTGCCGGCCCAGCTTCTGGCCTACCACGCCGCCGTGGCGAAGGGGACGGATGTGGACCAGCCGCGCAACCTCGCCAAGTCGGTGACCGTGGAATGACGCCCGAGGCGGCGCTGGCCGAGTTGCGCGCCCGCGCCGACCCCGCGCGCGCCGCCGGGGCCGCCGCCTATCACAAGGCGGACCGCCCCTATCTTGGCATCCCGGTGCCGGAGATCACCGCGCTCACGACCGGCTGGCGCGCGGACCTCGACCTGCCCGCCCGTGTCGCGCTTGCCGACGCGCTCTGGCAAAGCGACATCCACGAGGCGCGCGTCGCCGCCGCGAAGCTCCTGACGCAGGCGCGGCTCCGGGACGACGAGGCGGTCTGGCGGCTCATCGCCTCCTGGGTGCCGGAATTCGACGCCTGGGCGATCGCCGACCACGCCTGCGACGCCGGTTCGCGGCGGCTCGTCGCCGATCCCGCGCGCATCGACGAGGTCGAGGGCTGGACGAGGTCGCCGCACCTGTGGAGCCGCCGCGCGGTACTCGTCATCACCCTGCCCTGGACCAAGCAGAACCATCCGACACCACAGGACCTCGCCATCCGCGACCGCGTCCTTGGCTGGGCCGCCAGCTATGCCGACGACCGCGACTGGTTCATCCAGAAGGCCATCGCCTGGTGGCTGCGCGACCTCTCGAAACACGATCCCGAGCGCACCCGCGCCTTCCTTGAGACCCACGGGTCGCGCCTGAAACCCTTCGCCCGCAAGGAAGCCGGGAAATACCTCTGAGCTTCCACTTGGTGCAAATATCCCCGCCGGAGGCACCGCCGCGCCAGCGGCGATCTAGCCGCGCAACTCCCGCCGCAGGATCTTCCCCGTCGCGGTCATCGGCAGGCTCTCGCGCCACTCGATCCAGCGCGGCGCGACATGAGGGCTGACCCGCGCCTTGACCCGTTCGATCAGCGCCGCCTCCAGCCCCGCCCAGTCCGCCCCCTCGCGCAAGGTGACATAGGCCTTGACGACCTCGCCCCGCACCGGGTCCGGCACGCCGACGCAGGCCGCCATCACCACGTCGGGATGCCCGGTCAGGCAGTTCTCGATCTCCGACGGCCCGATCCGGTACCCGGCGGAGGAGATGATGTCGTCGTCCCGCGCGACGAAAATCAGATAGCCTTCCCCGTCCATCCGGCCGAGATCGCCGGTCTTCAGCCAGTCGCCGACGAATTTCGCCGCCGTGGCCTCAGGCTTGCCGAGATATTCGAGGAACATGACCGGATGGCCGCGCCTCACCGCGATCTCGCCGATCTCCCCCTCCGGCACCGACGCGCCGCCGCCGTCGATCACCGCCACCTCGGCCCCCGGCACCGCCCGGCCCATCGTGCCGGGTTTCGTCGGAAAGACGCCCTCGGCGGAGCAGACGACGAGGTTGCACTCGGTCTGGCCGTAGATCTCGTTGATCGGCGCGCCAAGCGCACGCCGCCCCCAGTCGAGCATCTCCGCGCCAAGGCTTTCGCCCCCCGACGACACAGCGCGCAGCGCCAGCCCGTCGGGAACGGTAGCGCCCCGCATCAGCTTCAGCGCCGTCGGCGGCAGGAAGAGGTTTGTCGCCCGGTGGTCGCGGATCAGCCGGAAGGCCTCGTCGGGGTCGAACTTGCGCATCCGGCGCGCGATCAGCGGCACGCCGTAGTAGAGGCAGGGCATCGCCATGTCCATGAGCCCGCCGATCCAGGCCCAGTCGGCCGGGGTCCAGCCGACCGCACCGGGTTGCGGGAAGAAGCCCTGGCTCAGCTCCACATTCGGCAGGTGGCCCAAGAGGAAGCGGTGCGCGTGCAGCACTCCCTTCGGTGCCCCGGTCGTGCCGGAGGTGTAGATCAGCACCGCCGGATCGTCGGCGGCGGTATCGACCGGGGTCAGGCCTTCGGCGGCGGCGGCGATCTCCTGCCAGAAATCGCGGACCGGCGCGGCGGCCGGGTCGATGCAGTAGACCTCGCCGAGGTCGGGCAAATCGCCCCGGATCGCGTCGATCTTCCCGAAGCTCGCCGCATCCGTCACGACGATCCGCGCCTTGGCATCAGCCAGCCGGTAGGCGAGCGCATCGGGTCCGAAAAGCGTGAACAAGGGCAACACCACGGCACCGAGCTTCAGCACCGCGAAATGGGCGATCAGCACCGCCGGCCCCTGTGGCAGCAGTACCGCGACAGTGTCGCCTTGCCTTACTCCCCGCGCCCGGAATGCGTTGGCCAGCCGGTTCGAGGCGGATGCCAGTTCACCGTATGTCCAGCGCCGTGCCGTGCCCGTCTCGGCGACATCGATCAGCGCCAGCCGCTCCGGCTCGGCGCGCGCATGCACGTCGCAGCAGGTCTCGGCGATGTTGAAGCGGGCCGGCACCTGCCAGCGGAACCCGGCGCGAAGCGCCTCCCACGACGATCCGGCGGCCAGAAGCGCTGGGGTCATGCGCCGCATCCCTCGGGACGGTCAGCTGCGAAAATCGGGGGGTGGACAGCGTGCATGGCCCCGACGATAGCCTGCCCGTCCCGCCCCTTCAACGTCCCGCTTTCCCCTTGCCGTCGTGGCGCCCCGGGCCTACTTTCAGGGCATGGCTCCGCTCATTGATCCCTTTGCCCGCCCGATTTCCTACCTCCGCGTCTCGGTGACGGACCGCTGCGATTTCCGCTGCACCTATTGCATGGCGGAACACATGCAGTTCCTGCCGAAAAAGGACCTGCTGACGCTGGAGGAGCTGGACCGGCTCTGCTCGACCTTCGTCCGGCTCGGGGTGGAGAAGCTCCGCATCACCGGCGGCGAACCTCTGGTCCGGCGCGACATCATGACCTTCTTCAAGGCGATGTCGCGGCACCTGGAGACCGGCGCGCTGCGCGAGTTGACGCTGACCACCAACGGCTCGCAGCTTGCCCGCTTTGCCGCCGATCTCGCGGCGGTCGGGGTCCGGCGGGTGAATGTCTCGCTCGACACGCTCGATGCGGCGAAGTTCCAGGCAATCACCCGCTGGGGGCGACTGCCTCAGGTGATGGAGGGGATTGCGGCGGCGACGGCGGCCGGGCTCCGGGTCAAGATCAACGCCGTGGCGCTGAAGGGCTTCAACGAGGACGAGCTGTTCCCGCTGCTCGACTGGTGCGCCGGCGAAGGCCACGACCTGACCTTCATCGAGGTGATGCCGATGGGCGAGATGGGCGAGGAGTTGCGGCTTGACCAGTACTGGCCGCTGAAGGTCCTGCGCGCGCGCCTTGCCGAACGCTTCACGCTGACCGATCTTGCCGAGCGCACCGGCGGGCCGGCCCGCTATGTGCGGGTAGAGGAGACCGGCCAGAAGATCGGCTTCATCACCCCGCTCACCCATAATTTCTGCGAAAGCTGCAACCGGGTGCGGGTGACCTGCACGGGCGAGCTGTTCATGTGCCTCGGGCAGGAAGACAATGCCGATCTCAGGGCGCCGCTGCGGGCTTCCGGCGACGACGCGGCCTTGGAGGACGCGATCCGCGCGGCGATCGCCCGGAAGCCGAAGGGCCACGATTTCGACTATTCGCGCCAGAAAGTCGCGGGCCAGATGACCCGCCACATGAGCCACACCGGCGGCTGAGACAGGACGGGCCAAACCCGCCTGATGCGCCGCGCGGCGTTCAACCCGACCGCAGCCGCGCCCATTCCCCCGGTGTCACGCCCTCCACCTCGCGGAAGACCCGGATCAGGTGCGACACGTCGCAGAACCCGGTCTCGGCCGCGATCTCGGTCACCGATTGCTCGCCCCGCTCCAGCAGCGCGCGCGCCTGCTCAAGCCGCACCCGACGCCCCGCCTCGGCCGGCGTGATGCCGAGCGCATCAGCGAAATGGCGTTCGAGCTTGCGCCGCCCGACGCCGAGCTGCGTCGCAAGACCGGCGATGGAAAGCGGCGTCTCGGGGTATTGCTGCATCATCAGGAGCGCCCGCTTGACCAGCGGATCGCGCGAGGTCAGCCCGATCGGCAGGCCCGGCTGCGGCCGCTCGCCCGACTGCGCCTCGTCAACGATCATGATCGACAGGCTTTTCCGCGCCGCCGCCCGGCCGATGTGGCGGTCGACGAGAAAGGCCGCCAGATGCGCGGTCGAGGCGCCGCCGGACGAGGTCAGCCGGTCGCGGTCGATCACGAAGATCTGGTCGGTGACCGGGATCATGTCCTCGAACTCCTGCAAAAAATCCTCGCGGTGAAACCAGCTCACGCAGCAGCGGTAGCCCTGCATCAATCCGGCCCGGTGCAGGATGAACGCCCCGGTGCAAAGCCCGATCAACGGCACTTTCGCCTCCGCCGCGCGCCGCAGGAACTCGACAGCCTCGGGGCCGAGCTGCTGGGTTCCGCTGATCAACCCGCCGACGACGGCGATATAGTCGAAGCGGCGCGGATCGCCGAGCCGCTCGTCGGGCGTGACGCTCAGCCCGCAACTGCTTTCGACCGGATCGAGGGTTGGCGCGATGACCTTCCACGAACAGAGGATCGGTCGCGACCGGTCGCCCTCGTCCGCCGCCAGCCTCAACACATCGACGAAATTCGCCAGCGCCGCGAGCGTGAAGCGGCGGGCGGGGACGATACCGATGCGCAGGCGCGGAGGGGCGGACATGGCGGCCTATTCCTGGGAGTGACGTGAATGTAACGCCAAAGTGACGCATGGGTCCAACGGAAAGTCGCCAGAATCGACGACAGTCCGGTCACTTTGCGACAAGGGCCCTGCCAAGGGCGCGATCCTGAAACGAGGTTCAGCTTCCATGTCCCATCAAAGCCCCATTCGCGCGATGCTCAAGGTCGCCCGTCCGGCCACGCATCCGGCGAACGACACCGAGCGCTTCACCTTTCTCCTCCTTGACGGGTTCACGCATCTCGCGCTCGCGGCAGCGCTCGAGCCGATGCGCGTCGCCAATGCGAGTCTCGGCCGGCCCGCCTATGCCTGGCGCATCGTCTCGATCTCCGGCGGGCCGGTGAGCTGTTCGCATGGGCTTACGGTTCTCGTGGACGAGGCCCTCGGCCCGCTCGCGCGCGGCGAGACGCTGATCGTCGTCGGCGGCCCCGCCACCGCAAGGCGCGACGAGCCGGGGCTTAGTGCCGCGCTCCGCCGCGAGGCGGCGCACGGGGTCCGGCTTGGCGCGCTCTGCCTCGGCATATATGCGTTGGCCCGCGCCGGGCTTCTCGACGGCGAGGAATGCGCGGTGCACTGGGATCTGGCCGAAGGCTTCGCCGAGGCGTTCCCGGAAGTCCATATCAGCACTGGCGCCTTCGCGCTAGGGCGCCGTCTGACGGCGGCGGGGGGGGCGGTCGCGTCCGACCTGATGCTGCATCTCATTGCCGAGGCGCATGGCGCCGACCTTGCCGCGCGGGTGGCCGACCTGCTGGTCTGCAACGGCGTCCGCAGCCCCAGATCGCAGCAGAAGGTTTCGGTCCAGTCGCGCTACGGGATGCGCAACCCGCGCCTCGTCAAGGTGTTGAAAAGCATGGAGGCCAACCTCGAAACGCCGCTGACCGCGCAGGAGATCGCCGATATCGCGGCGATGTCGGTGCGCCAGACCGAACGGCTGTTCGCGCGCTACCTCAAGACCACGCCGATGAACTTCTACATGAAGATGCGGCTGGAAAAGGCGCACCGCCTCCTGTCGCAGACCGAGCTTTCGGTGACCGAGATCGCGCTTGCCTGCGGCTACAAGTCAAGCTCGCATTTCACCAAGAACTTCCGCGCCGCCTATGCGGTGACGCCCCGGGCGATGCGGGTCGTCGCCGCCTGACCCCGGCCGCCGGGCTGGAAAACCGCCCCGCCCCGGCGCATCATCGCGCCGGAGGGAGAGAGACGATGGACGATCTGGCCCGGTTCCGCGACGCGCAGGCGCCTCTGTTCGACGGCGCCCTCCGCGAGCTTCGGGCTGGGCGCAAGACCGGCCACTGGATGTGGTTCATCTTCCCCCAGCTCCGTGGTCTTGGCCGCTCCGCGACCGCGCTTCGCTACGGCATTGCCGACCTGGACGAGGCGCGCGCCTATCTCGCGGACCCGCTGCTCGGACCGCGCCTTGCCGCCTGCGCGGAGGCGCTGCTCGGGCACGGGGAAGCAACGGCCGAGGAAATTCTCGGCCCGGTCGACGCACTGAAGCTGCGCTCCTCGGCCACGCTCTTTCGCGCGGCGGGGGATGTGGCGACCGCAAGGCTGATGCAGGCGCTCATCGACCGCTTCTTCTCCGGCCGGCCCTGCCCGCTGACGCTGGCCGCCCTTGGTGACAGCGGCCCGGGCCAGTCCGACCGGACGAGCTAGGCGCGACACGACGCATGGTCCGTCGACGGTCGCTCTCTATCGGCGTCCCGTCACCCCGCGCGGTAACGCGCCACGAACCGCGCAAGGATGCGTTCGGGCACCGTGACATCGGCCGCCCGGCACAGCGCGATGAGGTCGTCGGCCGCTTCGGGGCGGAAATAGCCCCGGTTGCGGTAGATGCGGATGCGTGTCTCGAACCCTGCAGCGTCGGCCTCGGGGTGGAACTGCGTTGCGTAGACGTTCTGCCCGTGGCGGATCATCTGGAACGGACAGGCGGGCGAGGCCAGAAGATGGACGCAGCCGGCAGGCAGCGCCTGCACCGCCTCCTTGTGGCCGACGAAGGCGTCGAATGCCGACGGCAACCCGTCAAGAAGCGGGTCGGCGCGGCCCTCCGCCGTCACCTCGCAATGCGTCGCGCCGACCGGCTCGCCCCAGCGCGCCTTGGAGACCGGCGCACCGAGGTAGTGGGCAAGCACCCCGATCCCGTAGCAGCAGCCGAGGAACGGCACGTCTCGCGCCACGATACCGGGCATCAGGCCGAGGATCGCGGCCTCGATCCGCGCCTCGGTGGGATCCTTCGCCTCTGGCGGGTCCGAGACGCAGCCGGGGCCGCCGCCGACGATGACGCCGGCAAAGTCCGCAAGATCGAGATCCGCTGGCAGATCCTCGCAATCCAGCCGGATCCGCCGGACATCGCCGGCGTCGAGCCCGCCCTTGGCAAGGAAGGCCGCGAATTCATCGTCCGCCGCCTCGGTCTCTGGGCGGAGCTGGAGGATGAGGAAAGGCTTCATCCCGGGCTATCCCGCAATGGTCCGCGCCTTGGCGACGGCGGCGTCGAGCGCGCGGGCAAGGTCGTCCTTGATCGCCGAGGCACGCATCACCTGAAGCCCGGCGGCGGTGGTGCCGGCATAGTCGATCATCTCCGCCACCCGTTCGGCCGGCGTCGGCGCGGTGTCGGCCAGGATTTGCCCGGCGGCAAGGAAGAGCTGGCGCACGGCACGGTCGGCGATGTCGGGGGCGACGCCGTGCGCGACCGCGTAGCCGGCCATCATCTCGGCGAAACCGGCGACGAATCCGGGGACCGGGCCGGTGATCGCGGTGAAGAGGTCGATCTGGTCCTCGGAGCCTACCTTGTCGCAAAGGCCGCAGGTCGAAAGAACCGCCCGGGCCAGCGCCGCGTCCTCGGGCGTCGCGCCGGCGCCAGGGAAATAGGGCGAATAGGCAAGCCCCATCGCGGCTGCCGGGCTCGACATCGCCCGGATCACCCGGTCATGGCCGGCGATCCGGGCCAGCCGGTCAAGCCGCACCCCGGCCATCACCGAGACGACCGGGCCGCGCGGGGTGCCGAGGGCGAGCGCCCCGGCGGCCGCCGGCGGCACGGCAAGAAGCGTGATGTCGGCCCCCCGCGCCGCCGCCGCCGGATCGGAGCCGACCCGGATCTCGGGCCAACCGGCAAGGGCCGGCGCCCGCCCGCTCGCCGTGGCGACGCGGAGCCGCGAGGGCAGAAGCCCGCCGCGCCCGATCATCGCCGCCGCCATCGCGGCGCCGAGTTCGCCGGCACCGATCAGCGCGACGTTCAGCGTCGAGAGGTCGTCGGCTGGCCTCATGCGGCGGGCATCCGCGTCTCGACCATGCCGGCATACCAGCTCGATCCGAAGGGGATCGCGTTGTCGTCGAAATTGTAGGCCGGATGATGGACCATGGCGGTGTCGCCGTTGCCGAGGAAGATGTACGCGCCGGGGCGCTCGTTCAGCATGAAGCTGAAATCCTCGGCCCCCATCAGCGGCGCGGTATCGGTATCGACCTTGCCGGAAACCGCCTCGGCCACCTCGGCGGCGAACTGGGTGTTTTCCTCGGGGTTCATGGTGACCGGATAGCCGCGCATATAGGTGACCTCGGCCTTGGCACCGTGGGCGAGAGCCGTGCCCTCGACGATCGCCCTCAGCCGCGCCTCGACAAGATCCTGCACGGCCGGGTCCATCGTCCGCACGGTACCCTTCATCAGCACGGTTTGCGAGATGACGTTGTGCGCCTCGCTCTCGGTCTTGACCGTGCAGACCGAGACGACGACCTGTTTCAGGGGATCGACGACCCGGCTCGCGATGGTTTGCAGCGCGAGGATGATATGGGCCGAGATCACCGTCGTGTCGACGCAGTCGTGCGGCTTGGCGGCATGGCCGCCCTTGCCGGTAACGAGGATGTCGAACTGGTCCGCGGCCGCCATCATCGCGCCGGGGCGGATCGCGAACTGGCCGACCGGGATGCCGGGCATGTTATGCATGCCGTAGACTTCCTGCACGCCGAAGCGCTCCATCATGCCCTCGGCCACCATCTCGCGCCCGCCGCCGCCGCCTTCCTCGGCGGGCTGGAAGATCACCACGGCGCGGCCGTCGAAATTGCGCGTCTCGGCGAGGTATTTCGCCGCCCCGAGCAGCATCGCGGTATGGCCGTCATGGCCGCAGGCGTGCATCTTGCCGGGGGTCTTGGAGGCATAGGGCAGCCCCGTCGCCTCGCGGATCGGCAGCGCGTCCATGTCGGCGCGCAGGCCGATGACCCGGCCCTTGTTGTCGGTCTTGCCGTGGATCACGCCGACGACGCCGGTCCTGCCGATGCCTTCCACGACCTCGTCGCAGCCGAAATCGCGCAGAAGCTCGGCCACCCTGCCGGCGGTCCGGTGCACGTCGAACAGCAATTCGGGATGCTCGTGGAAATCCCGGCGCCAGGCGGTGATTTCCGGCAAAAGCTCTGCAAAACGGTTCTTGACGGGCATGTCGGATTTCCTTCTATCAGCCGGCGCGGCGCCGGCCGGCGCGCGCCTCAAGCCGGATCGTCGGCCAATTTTCCGCCCCCCGCAAGGGCGGATCAACCGGAAAACGCGGTCGCGATCATCTCGGGCAGAACCTCGGGATTGGCCTCGCGGGCGACGTTGCGCAACCCCTCGTCGGCCACCGCGTCGGACAGCGTCGTGCCACGGCGAAGGTCGATCAGCGCCCTGGCATAATCGGCGGGAAATTCCGGATGACCCTGGAAGGTCAGCGCGAAGCCCGGATACCAGAGTGCGGCATTCTCGCAGAACTCCGATGTGGCGATGCGCCAGGCCTCGTCCGGCAGCTCCTCCACCTGGTCCTGGTGCCAGGATTGCAGGGCGATCCGTTCCGGCGCCCGGCCGAGCGCCGCAGGCCAGTTCACCGGCGTGTAGTCGTGCACGCCCAGCCCCCAGCCCTTCGGCGATTTCCGCACCACGCCGCCGAGAGCCTGGGCGATGATCTGGTGGCCGAAGCAGATACCGACCATCGGCCGCTTGCGGTCGTGGCAGATGCGGATGAACTCCTCCAGAGGCGGGATCCAGTCATGCCCCTCGTAGACCCCGAAGCGCGATCCGGTGATCACCCAGAGGTCGCATTCCGCCGGGCTGTCGGGAAACTCTCCGTCGAGCACCGCGTAGGGCCGGATCGCCGTGCCGAGGGGGGAGAGCCAGTCACCGACCATGCCGGGATAGTCGCCGAAGGCGGAGACGAGGTTTTCCGGGGGCCGCCCCGTTTCCAGTACGCCCACAACTGCGAAACCGCCGTCCTGCATCCTCAACCCCTGTCCTTCAATCCGTACCAGGCATAGGCCGCCGGCAGCAGCAGCCGCCTGAGCGCCCCGAACGGAAACCGCTTCGGCTCCGCCGCCATCAGCGCGGGCACCTTGCCCCTGCCCGTCGCCAGTTCCGCCAGCATCCGCCCCGACCAGGTGCCGAGCGCCACGCCGTTGCCGTGCCAGGCAAAGCCGGCCCAGGCATCCTGCCAGTCGCCGATCGGTCCGATATAGGGCGTGAGCCCCCGGGTCAGGCAGACGAAGCCCGACCAGTAATGCGGCGTCCCGACGCCCGCCCAGGCCGGGAACATCGCCTCGAAATCCGCCCGCGCCCGCGCCTTCATGGCCGCCTGCGCCGCCGGGCCGGCGCTGGTGCCGCCGCGCACCCCGAAGAGGAAGCGCTTGTTCGGCATCAGGCGGAAATAGTGCAGAAGATTGCGGGTGTCATAGGCCATCCCGTGCGAGGACCAGCCCTGCGCCGCGATCTCCGCATCCGTCAGTTCGCGCGTCACGAGGATCGCCGATTGCGCGGGCAGATAACGGGCACGCATCCAGTCCGGGACATCGTCGCTGGAATAGCCATTGGTCGCGACGATCAGCTTCTTCGCCCTGAGCCGGCCGGAGGGGGCGTGCAGCACATACTCCCCGCCCTCGCGGGTGATGGCGCCGATGGGGGAGCCTTCGTAGATCCGCGCGCCCTCCGCCTTGGCCGCCGCTGCAAGGCCGAGGACGTATTTCAGCGGGTTCAGCGCGAAGCCGAGCGCCATGCGCAAGCCGCCGTGGAAGAGCGGCCCAGACATGCCTTGCGCCACAAGGTCTGAAGGGCCGAGCACCTCGACCTTCACGCCGTAATCCCGCTCAAGCTGCGGCGCCTCCTCGCGGAGCGCGGCGAAATCGCGCGGGCGGTGGGCGATGACCGTCTCGCCCTCATGCGAATGGGTGTCGGCGGCGATGGCGTAGCGCGCGATGATCTCGGCGACGAGCGGCGAGGTCGCCTTTTGCGTCGTGTGCCATTCGGCCATCGCCCCGGCCCCGAAGCGGCGCAGCAGCGCCGCGTCGGAGGCCTTGGTGCCGCCGATGGTCGCGAAGCCGCCATTGCGGCCCGAGGCGCCCCACCCGATGCCGTTGGCCTCCACCACCGCGACATCGGCGCCGGCGTCACGCGCGAGATGCAGCGCCGCAGAAAGGCCGGTGTAGCCCGCGCCGAGGATCGCAACCTCGGCCCGGACCTCGCCGGCAATCGCCGGGCCGCGCGCCGGTCGCGCGATCGTGGTGTCCCAGTAGCACTCCGCCACCGGCCCGCCGCCATAGGCGTGATCCTCGTAGATGCGCTTCATATTCCCGCCCGGGGCCATGCGGAGCTCAGGTCCGTGCCGCCGCCTGCTCCTCTGCCCGTTGCCGCGCGATCGACCGTTTGGAGACCAGAGAGGCGGTGATCACCCCCACCGTGACGACAGAGATCATCAGCGTCGACAGCGCGTTGATCTCGGGGCTGACACCGAGACGCACCGACGAGAAGATCTTCATCGGCAGCGTCGTCGAGGACGGGCCTGCGGCGAATTGCGAGATCACCAGATCATCGAGCGACAGGGTGAAGGCCAGAAGCCAGCCCGAGATCACCGCCGGCGCGATGATCGGCAGCGTCACCGAGCGGAATGCGTCGAAGGGCGTGCAGCCGAGGTCGAGTGCCGCCTCCTCCAGCGACTTGTCGAAGGTGACGAGGCGGGAGGAGACCACGACCGAGACATAGCACATGGTGAAGGTCGTGTGGGCCAGGACGATGGTGCCCACCCCCCGGTCGAGGCCGATCGAGATGAAGAGCAGCAGCATGGCAAGGCCGGTGATGACCTCGGGCATGACGAGCGGCGCGTAGATCATGCCCGAAAACAGCGTCCGCCCGGCGAAACGGCCGGCGCGGACAAGGACATAGGCCGCCATGGTCCCAAGGACCGTCGCCAACGTCGAGGACAGGACCGCGACCTTCAGCGTCACCCAGGCGGCATCGAGAAAGGCCTGGTTGCCGAGAAGCTCGCCATACCATTTGGTCGAGAACCCGGCCCAGACGGTCACCAGCTTCGACGCGTTGAACGAGAAGATGATCAGGATGATCATCGGCAGGTAGAGGAACGCGAAGCCAAGCGTCAGCGAGGTCGCGTTGAACCAGGAAAACCGGCGGTTCATTGGTTCGCCTCCCTCTGCTTCTGTTCGTTGCGCTGGAAGAGGATGATCGGCACGATCAGGATCAGGAGCAGCACCACCGCCACGGCGCTCGCCACCGGCCAGTCGCGGTTGGAGAAGAACTCTTCGAACAGCACCTTGCCGATCATCAGCGTCGAGGATCCGCCAAGGATCGACGGGATGACGAATTCACCGAGCGCCGGGATGAAGACGAGGAAACATCCGGCGATGACGCCGGGCTTCGACAAGGGCAGCGTGATCAGCCAGAACGCCGAGGCGCGCGAACAACCAAGATCCTCTGCCGCCTCGATCAGCGACCCGTCGAGCTTTTCCAGCGCCGCATAGATCGGCAGGATCATGAACGGCAGGTAGGCGTAGACGATGCCGACATAGACCGCGACATTGGTGTTGAGGATCGTCAGCGGGGTGTCGATGATACCAAGCCACATCAGGAGCTGGTTGAGGAACCCCTCGTTCGAGAGAATACCGATCCACGAATAGATGCGGATCAGGAACGAGGTCCAGAACGGCAGGATCACCAGCATCATCAGCGTCGGGCGCCATTCGTCCGAAGCCTGCGCCATGCCGTAGGCGATGGGATAGCCGACGATAAGGGTGATGATGGTCGAGATCGCGGCGATCTGAAGGCTCGACAGATAGGCCTTCCAGTAAAGCGCGTCCGAGGCGAGGAAGGAGAAGTTCTCGAAGTCGAGCGCGGCGAAGAAACTCTTCACCCCCTCCCATCCCGCCGAGAGGTCGAGCGTCGGCGTGTAGGGCGGGATCGAGATCGCGTAATCCGACAGCGCGATCTTAAGGACGATCACGAAGGGGATGAGGAAGAAGACCAGCAGCCAAAGATAGGGCGTGCCGATCAGGAAAAGGCGGCGCAGGTTCATCTCGCCCCCCCTATTTCAAGAGAACGACGCCGGCCGTGTCCGTGAAGGACAGGAAGACCTTGTCATCCCAGGTGATGTCGCGCCGTGCGAGGCGGCGTTCGTTGGCGACCTGCGCCTTGATCATCCGCCCGCCGGCGACCTCGACCTTGTAGGTGGAGATATTGCCGAGATAGGCGATGTCGCTGACCGTGCCCTCGATCACGTTGGCGCGGCCCTCGGGGCGTTCGGAGGCGATGGCGACCTTTTCCGGCCGGATCGCGAAATGCACCCTGGTGCCCTGATCAATCGCCGCGGACGAGGTGCCGAGGATATCGGGCTGCCCCTCTGCCCAGGCGATGGCGTACTTGTCGTCGCCTTTTCGGACCGCCCTTCCTTCGATGATGTTCACGTCGCCGATGAAGTCCGCGACGTAAACCGAGTTCGGGGTTTCATAAATCCGGTCCGGCGTGTCGACCTGGATCATCTTGCCGTGGTCCATGACCGCGACGCGGGAAGCGACCGTCATCGCCTCTTCCTGGTCGTGGGTCACGATCACGAAGGTGGTGCCGGTCTTTTCCTGGATGTCCATCAGCTCGAACTGGGTATCCTGGCGCAGCTTCTTGTCGAGCGCGCCGAGAGGCTCGTCGAGCAGGAGGAGCTTCGGAGCCTTGGCGAGCGAACGGGCGAGCGCCACGCGCTGGCGCTGGCCGCCGGAAATCTGGTGCGGCTTGCGCTTGGCGAACTTCTCCAGCCGGACGAGGCGCAGCATCTCCTCGACCCGCGCCGGGATCTTGTCCTTCGCCATGTCCGAGCGCTTCAGCCCGAAAGCAATGTTGTCCCAGACCGTCAGGTGCGGGAAGAGCGCGTAGGACTGGAACATCATGTTGGTCGCGCGCTTGTTCGGCGGGATCGGCGCGATGTCGACCCCGTCGAGCAGGATCGTCCCCGAGGTCGGCGCCTCGAACCCCGCGAGCATTCGCATCAGCGTGGTCTTGCCGCAGCCCGAGGGCCCGAGCAGCGCGAAGAACTCGCGCCGGAAGATGTCGAGCGTCAGGTCGTCGATCGCGACGAACTCGCCGAATTTCTTCGTGACATTCTGGAACCGGATCAGCGGCTTTTCATTAGGATCGTTCCAGGGCGCGAAGACCGGGCGGTTGGCGGGTTGGGCCATGATGTCCTCATGTCATGTGAAAAGCCCCGCGCCGGAGGGCGCGGGGCTGGGATCATGTCGGATCAGGTGCCCGACTTGACCTTGGTCCAGAGACGGGTCACCTCGCGGTTGACCTTCGGATCATAGGGCGAGGTGGTGTAGAGGTTCGCGGTCGTCTCGGCATCCGGATAGATCGCCGTGTCGCCGATCACGTCCTCGTTCAGGAACTCCTGGCTCGCCTTGTTGCCGTTGGCGTAATAGACGTAGTTCGATGCCGCCGCGGCATTGCGCGCGTCCATGATGAAGTTCAGGAACTTGTGCGCGGCGGCCGGGTTCGGTGCGTCAACCGGGATCGCCATCTGGTCGAACCACATCAGCGCACCCTCTTTCGGGATGTGATACTCGATCTCCACCCCGTTGTTGGCCTCGGCGGCCCGGTCACGCGCCTGAAGGATATCGCCCGACCAGCCGAACGCCACGCAGATGTCGCCGTTCGCCAGCGCGTTGATGTATTCCGACGAATGGAATTTCAGCACGAAGGGCGCGATCGCGGTCAGCACCGGCTCGGCCTTGGCGATCGTCTCGATATCCTGTGCGTCCGGATCCTCGCCGATATATTTCAGCGCCGCCGGGATGAGTTCGGTCGGCGCGTCGAGCATGTGGACGCCGCACTGGCTCAGCTTTTCCATGTTCGCCGGATCGAAGAGCAACGCCAGCGAATTGACCGGCGCGTCCTCGCCTAGCACTTCCTTGACCTTGCCGACGTTGATGCCGATCCCGGTGGTGCCCCACATGTAGTTGATCGAATACTCGTTGTCGGGATCATATTTCGCGGTCCGCTCCTGGATCACGTCCCACATGTTGGCGAGGTTCGGCAACTGCGCCTTGTCGAGCTTCTGGAACGCACCGGCCTGGATCTGGCGCTGCAGGAACGAGCCGGTGGGAACCACGACATCGTAGCCCGACGAGCCCGCGAGCATCTTGGTCTCGAGAATCTCGTTCGAATCGAACACGTCGTAGATCAGCTTGATCCCGGTCTCGGCCTCGAACTTGGTGAGAAGTTCCTCGTCGATATAGTCCGACCAGTTGTAGACATGGACCTCTTCGGCCCCCGCGACGCTTGCGACCAGAACGGCCGCTGCCATCGTCATCCCCGTTACTTTCATAGTACCTCCTCAGGTCTGCTGGAGTGATCAGTCGGGCGACTTCGCCCGTCTGTTGGCAGGTTGTGCTTCTTGTTTTGCCATTTTGATCAAATTTTTCGACTCAAATCAACATGGCATTTCCGCGAAGCGCAATCTATTATGAAGGATACGGAAATTCGTGCGGCCCCTGTCAAGGAACGGGAATGAAAAACCTACGTGACGCTGACGAATCGCCCAGAAAAGTGCCGTCGCACGAAATCACCTACTGCCGGCTGCGCGACATGATTCTGTTCGGCCAGCTGGCACCCGGTCAGCCGGTGACGATCCAGGGCCTGACCGCGGCCCTCGATGCCGGGATGACCCCGGTGCGCGAGGCGATCCGTAAGCTCACGGCCGAGGGCGCGCTGGAGCTTCAGGGCAACCGCCGGGTCTCGGTGCCGAAGCTGACCGGGTCGCAGCTGGACGAGCTTGCCTTCGCGCGGCTTACGATCGAGCCGAAGCTGGCCCATCTCGCTGCCAGCAGGTTGCAACAAAAGGATATTTCTGAACTTTCCCGGATCGACGCCGATATCGACGAGGCGATTTCCGCCGGTGATGTCCAGCGCTATCTCACCAACAATTACCGCTTCCACTTCACGCTTTACGACCGCGCCGGGGCGCCGATCCTGCTTGGTATCGCGCATATGCTCTGGCTCAGATTCGGCCCGTCGCTGCGGGTTGTCTGCGGCCGCTACGGCACCTCGAACCTGCCGGACCGGCACGGCGAGGCGCTGGCCGCGATGCGCGCGGGCGACGCGGCCGCGCTGGCGCGCGCGCTTGAAAGTGACATCGCGCAGGGAATCGACCAGGTCAGGCTGTCGCTTGGCGGCCCCGAAATTTGATCAAATTCGATTGACAGCGGCGATTTTGATCATATCCTGATCACAGACTCCGCCGCGTGCCGGGGTTCCGGCCCGTCCTCCCCGACCGCGGGGACACGCCCGGCATCCCCAGACCCGCCCCCAATTCAGGGGCACGATCCGCCACATGCCGACAGGCCCATCAGATGACAGGTTCCGCGATGACCCAGATCACCAACCACATGCCCACAAGGGAACTTCAGGCGCTCGATGCCGCACACCACATGCACCCCTTCACCGCCGATGCGGAGCTGGCCCGCAAGGGCGCGCGGATCATCACCCGCGGCAAGGGCGTCTACCTCACCGACAGCGAGGGCCAGCAGATCCTCGACGGCATGGCCGGGCTCTGGTGCGTCAATGTCGGCTATGGCCGCAAGGACATCGCCGAGGTCGCGGCCCGGCAGATGGAGGAGCTGTGCTACTACAACACCTTCTTCCAGACCTCGCATGTGCCGGCCATCGCGCTTGCCGCCGAAATTGCGAAGCTGGCGCCGGGCGATCTCAACCACGTCTTCTACGCCGGCTCGGGCTCC
>NCEA01000036.1 GCA_002280515.1 Rhodobacterales bacterium 32-67-9 | reverse complement strand
CGTGCGGTAGCGGGCGGGTGATGGCTTGCTCGTGCCGCCCGTCTAACCGCATGGATTCACAATGTGAATCCTTGGGGGCCAGAGTTCTGCAACAACGCCGGGGCGCTCCGGGGCGTTAGGGCCGGCCACTGGCGGCTTGGGGTGGAAAGGCCATCCGGCGGCGCGGGAACGGCGCTCTTTCCCGGTCGCGGTTTTCCTGTCAGGATTGCGGTGACCGTTTCCGCCGCGAAAGCCCATGCGCCCGATCCTGACCGTCACGCTTAATCCGGCACTCGATCTCACCACATCGGTCGAGAGTGTCCGGCCCGGCCCGAAGCTCCGATGCGACGGGCTTCGTGTCGATCCGGGCGGCGGCGGCATCAACGTGGCGCGGGTCATCGCCCGGCTCGGCGGTTCGGCGCGGGCCTTGGTCGCGCTGGGCGGCGCTACCGGGGCGCGGCTGGCCGATGCGCTGGCGGTCGAGGGGATCGCGGTCGACCGGTTCCCGGCGCCGGGCGAGACGCGCGAAAGCCTCGCGGTGACGGATCGTGGCACCGGTGCGCAATACCGCTTCGTCCTGCCCGGCCCGGACTGGACGGCGGCAGAGGGTGCGGCCGTCCTTGCCACGATTGTCGATGTGGTCGAGGACGGGGCGTTTGTGGTCCTGTCGGGCAGCCTGCCGCCGGGACTGCCCGACGACCTGCCCGCCAGCCTTTCGGAAAGGCTCGGGGCGCGGTCCGCCCGCCTCCTTCTCGACACCTCCGGCGCGACCCTGGCACAAGCGGCGCGGCCGACTTCCCCGGTCCATGTCCTGCGCATGGACGAGGCGGAGGCCGAGGCGCTGGCGGGCAACCGGCTCAGGACCCGGGGCGATACGGCCGACTTCGCCGATCAGCTCGTCCGTCAGGGGGCCGCCCATATCGTCGTCATTGCGCGGGGCGCCGACGGCTCTGTCCTCGCGACGGTCGAGGAACGCTGGTTCGCCAAGGCCGCCGAGGTGCCGGTGAACAGCAAGGTCGGCGCGGGCGACAGCTTTCTGGCCGCCTTCACGCTGGCGCTCGCCCGCGACGCGGCACTGGCTGAGGCGTTGCAGCAGGGCATGGCGGCGGCGAGCGCGACGGTGATGACCGAGGCGACGGAGCTTTGCCATCCCGAGGATGTCCGGCGGCTGGTTGCGGCCTGTCCGGTCAGCCCGGTCTGAGCCAAGTCTGATCCCGGCCTATTCCCACCAGCGGTCGATCTCGGCGATTTCCTCGTCGGACCAGCCGAAATGGTGGGCAAGCTCGTGGATCATCACATGAGCGACAAGCTGGCCGAGCGTCACGTCGCCCCGCTCCGCCCATTCGTCGAGGATCGGCCGGCGAAACAGCCAGATCGTGTCGGGCCGGTCGACGACATCCATCACCGATTTTTCGGTCATCGGAATCCCGTCGTAAAGGCCGGTCAGCTCGAACGGGTTTTCGACGTCCATGTCGTCGAGGATATCATCGGGCGGGAAATCGGCGATGCGCAGCAGGATCGCGGCGGCCGGGCCGGCGAATTGCGGCGGCAGGTCGGCAACGGTCGCCCGTGCCATGGTTTCGATCGTATCGAGATCGGGCGCGATGCGCCCCAGCCAGTCGTTCATGTCGCGCTCCTTGCCCGGCCCATCATATGGACAAAATGAACGGCCTGTGAAAGAGGGGGTGCGCCCGAGGAGACATTCCATGACCGTGACCCGTTTCGCCCCGTCGCCCACCGGCTATATCCATGTCGGCAACCTGCGCACCGCGCTGATGAACTACCTGATCGCCCGCAAGACCGGCGGCACCTTCATCCTGCGCCTCGACGACACCGACCAGGAACGCTCGAAGCAGGAATACGCGGACGGGATCAAGGAGGACCTCGACTGGCTCGGCCTCCACTGGGACCGGGTCGAAAAGCAGTCGGAGCGGCTGGACCGCTACGCCGCCGTCGCCGACGACCTGCGCGCCTCGGGCGACCTCTACGAGGTCTTCGAGACGCCGACCGAACTGGACCTGAAGCGCAAGAAGCTTCTGAACATGGGGCGTCCGCCGGTCTATGACCGCGCCGGGCTGGCGCTGTCGGCGGCGGAGAAGGACAAGCTCCGGGCCGAGCGTGACGGCTACTGGCGCTTCCGGCTCGACCAGCAGCGGACGGAATGGACCGACGGGATTCTCGGCGATGTGTCGATCGACACGGCAAGTGTCTCGGATCCGGTGCTGATCCGGGCGGACGGGCAGGTGCTTTACACCTTCGCCTCCTCGGTCGACGACGTCGACATGGGCATCACCCATATCGTGCGGGGCGCGGACCACGTGACCAATACCGCGACACAAGTGCAGATCATGAAGGCGATGGGCGGCACGCCGCCGGCCTTCGCGCATCATTCGCTTCTGACCGGCCCGCAGGGCGAGGGGCTGTCGAAACGGCTCGGCACGCTCTCCTTGCGCGACCTGCGGGCGCAGGGTGTGGCAAAAGAGGCGCTGTTGAGCCTGATGGCGCGGCTCGGCTCGTCGCAGCCGGTGGAGCTGAAGATGTCGCTCGACGAGATTGCCGAGGGGTTCGAGCTGTCGCAGTTCGGCGCGGCGCCGACGAAGTTCGACGCCGAGGACCTCTGGCCGCTGACAAGGGCGCGCAACCAGGCGCTGCCCTTCGAGGCGGTGAAGGAACGGATCGCGGCGCTTGGCATGCCGGCGGAGATGGCGGAGCGGTTCTGGCGCGTCGCCTCGCAGAACATCACCACGCTCGACGATCTCGGCGCCTGGTGGAGGCTCTGCCGCGACGGGGCGGAGCCGGTGATCGCGCCGGAGGATGAGGATTTCGTGAAGGAGGCGATGGCGCTTCTGCCCGAGCCGCCCTTTACCGAGGCGACCTGGAGCGAATGGACCCAGGCGGTGAAGGACAAGACCGGCCGCAAGGGCAGGGGGCTTTTCATGCCGCTTCGCCATGCGTTGACCGGACAGTCCTCCGGGCCGGAGATGGCGGACCTGATGCCGCTTCTGCAAAAGGTGCGTGCGAAGGGCTGACCTATGTTAAGGCGGGTTTAATCCTGCCTTAAACGCGTGCGGCGCGTTCGACGAGCTTAAGGCAAAGACTGGTGGCCACGGCCATGTCCTGGACGCTGATCCATTCCAAAGGCCCGTGGATTTCCTGCATCCCGGTGAAGAGGTTGGGGCAGGGCACCCCCATCTCGGTCAACCGGGAGCCGTCGGTGCCGCCACGGATCGGCACCGAGACAGGCTCTATCCCGAGGTCGCGGCAGGCAGCGCGGGCCAGTTCCACCGGTGCCATGTCCTGTTCCAGCCAGTAGCGCATGTTGCGGTATTGCGGACGGACCTCGCAGGTGATTTCGGCTCTGGGCTCGGTCGCCTGCACCGTGGCGCAGACCTGCCGCAGAAGGTCGCCCTTGGCAGAAAGCCCGTCGCGCTCGAAATCCCGCAGGATCAGTTTCAGCGTTACCTCGGCTGATGATCCCTTCATCTCGTAGACATGGATGAAGCCCTCGCGCTCCTCCGTCGTCTCGGGCGTCATCGTCACATGGGGCAAGGTCTGGATGATCTTCGCTCCGAGATGGAGCGCGTTGACGAGCTTGCCTTTCGCGGTGCCGGGGTGGATCGAGACGCCCCTGATCGTGATCGTGGCTCCGTCGGCCGAGAAGCTTTCATATTCGATCTCTCCCACCGAGGCTCCATCGAACGTGTAGGCGAAATCGACGCCGAGATCGGCGGGCAGCCGTTCGTCCACACCTCGGCCAATCTCTTCGTCCGGGGTGAAGGCGATGCGGACCTTGCCATGCGGCAGGGACGGATCGGCCAGAAGGCGCCGCGCCGCGCTCATGATCACCGCGACCCCGGCCTTGTCGTCGGCACCGAGGAGGGTGGTGCCGCTTGCGGTGATGATGTCATGGCCGCTTTTCGCCGCGAGCTGGGCCGAGATTTCGGGAGAGAGCGTCAGGCCCGGCGCATCGGCAAAGCTGATCGCGCCACCGTTGTAGTTGCGATGGACGACAGGCTTGACGCCGGCCGCGTTGAACTGCGGCGCGGTATCGACATGGGCGAGAAGGCCGATTGTCGGTGCGCCCTCGACCGTCGCGGGGATCGTCGCCAGAACCGCGCCGTAATCCGTCAGGCGCACGTCGCTTGCACCGATCTCGGTCAGTTCCGCCAGCAGCAGCCGTTGCAGATCGAGCTGGATCGCGGTGCTGGGCTTCGCCGCCGATTCCTCGTCGCTCTGGCTGTCGATGGCGGTGTAGCGCAAAAGACGCTCTTCCAGTTCGCGGTCGAATTCGGTTCTCATCTCGTCTCTCCGGTGTCAGGTCTTGCGGCGGATCAGGCCAAGAGCGTCGGCATGGTCGTCGACCAGCCGCCGCTCGGCGGCGCCGGTGGGCTGGTGGCGGGGGTAGTGCGGCGCGGCGCGGTCGTCGAGAAGCGGCGCCCAACACGCCGTGGTCGCAAAGAACCGTGCCACGCCGGCTTCGCCGAATTCCCTGAGGAAGCCCTGCACAACCGTGTCGAGATAGCTGAGCAGGATCGGATGCAGGTTCGCCGGCAGGGCGTAGTCCTCGTCGACCGCATAGATCTCGATCCTGTGCGCCCAGCGGGGAGCGGTCGTGACCCGGTCATGCGCCAGCGCATGGCGCCGGTAGGCCGCCTCGCGCCGGTCGAGAAGCGCCCAGTCGTCGCGCGGCACGGCGGCGACGAGGCCGTCGATCTCCGCCTCCGCCGGTTCGGCGGAGAGGTAGGGCCAGTCGCGCAAGGTCGTGTGCCGCCAGACCCGGCGCCACCCCGAAAGCCGGGCCGGTTCGCCGGGGGCGTAGTCATGCGTCGCCCGGTTGACGAGCGATCCGTAGCCGAAGAAGGCGGGGTGGCGGTCGGTCATGCCGATTACATCGCCCGGTAGGGCAGGAGGCGCAAGGGGCCGTCGCGACTGCACGCGAAAGTGTCGTATTCCATTGCATACCCTCTTGCCGAAACCTACCGATCCGCGCTAACCAGTGGGCTGTCAGGATCGGGAGAATCCGGTGGGGCTGTCGCCCCAACGGTGCCGAAGGAGCAACCGCCCCGGTAAACTCTCAGGCGCAAGGACCGTCCTGGCAGCGGAACTCTGGAGAGTGGCCATGCGGCCCGCCGAAGGGATAACGATCTCAGGCGAAAGGACAGAGGGGGCATCGGAATGGGGGGCTTCGGCCGCCCCGGGCGATGCCGGATCATTGGAACCGGCCAGGATGAGGGGAGGGCGGCGTTGGCTGACCTGAAACGGACGGTTCTATACGATCTGCATGTGCGCCTTGGCGGCAAGATGGTGCCCTTCGCGGGCTACGAGATGCCGGTGCAATACCCGATGGGGGTGCTGAAGGAACATCTGCACACCCGCACGGCGGCCGGGCTTTTCGACGTCAGCCACATGGGGCAGATCCTGCTCACCGCGAAATCGGGGCGGGTCGAGGATGCGGCGCTGGCGCTTGAACGGCTGGTGCCCGTGGATGTGGCGGGGCTGAAGGAAGGCCGCCAGCGCTATGCGATGTTCACCAATGCCAAAGGCGGCATTCTCGACGACCTGATGGTCGCCAATCGCGGCGATCACCTGTTTCTGGTGGTGAATGCCGCCTGCAAGGACGCGGATCTCGCGCACTTGAAGGCCGGCTTGCCGGATTGCGACGTGGGCATGGTCGAGGGGCGGGCGCTCCTGGCGCTTCAGGGGCCGAGGGCAGAGGCCGCGCTGGCCCGGCTGGTGCCGGATGTCGTCGACCTGAAGTTCATGGATGTGGCGATCCGGACCTGGGACACGGCCGAACTCTGGATCTCGCGCTCGGGCTATACCGGCGAGGACGGGTTCGAGATTTCCGTGCCCGACCGCTTTGCCGAGGTCTTCGCCCAAAAGCTGCTCGACATGGACGAGGTCGCCCCGATTGGTCTTGGGGCGCGCGACAGCCTGCGGCTTGAGGCCGGCATGTGCCTTTACGGCCATGACATCGACGAGACGACGACGCCGGTCGAAGGCAACCTCACCTGGGCGATCCAGAAGGCGCGCCGCGCCGGCGGCGCGCGGGAAGGCGGCTTTCCGGGGGCCGACCGTATCCTGAAGGAACTGGACGACGGCCCGTCGCGCCGCCGGGTGGGCCTCAGCCCCGAGGGCCGGGCGCCGATGCGCGAAGGCACGGAAATCTTCGCCGGACCCGAAGGCGGCGCCGCGATCGGTGTCGTCACCTCGGGCGGCTTCGGCCCGTCGATCGAAGCGCCGATGGCCATGGCCTACCTGCCCGCCGGTCTGACCGAGGGAACCGTGGTCTATGGCGAGGTGCGCGGCAAGAGATTGCCGGCTGTCATCTCTCCGATGCCGTTCCAGCCGAACAATTACAAACGCTAGTCAACAGGGAATCGACCCATGAAATACACCGAAGATCATGAATGGCTCCGCGTCGAAGGTGACCTTGTCGTCGTCGGCATCACCGATCACGCCTCCGAGCAGCTTGGCGATGTCGTCTTCGTGGAGCTTCCGGAACCCGGCCGTGCCGTGTCGAAGGGCGACGAGGTCGTCGTCATCGAAAGCGTGAAGGCCGCGTCGGACATTCTGGCGCCCGTCGACGGCGAGATTGTCGAGGTCAATGCCGATGTCGCCGACAACCCCGGCATGGTGAACGAGGACCCGACCGGCAAGGCCTGGTTCTTCAAGATGAAGGTGGCCGATCTCTCCGCGCTCGACGCGATGATGGACGAAGCCGCCTACAAGGACCTGATCGGATAAGGACGAGACCCATGCCCTTCACCCCCACCGGCTATCTGCCCTACGACTTCGCCAACCGCCGCCATATCGGACCGTCCCCGGCCGAGATGGAGGAGATGTTCAAGGTGCTGGGGGTGAAGGATCTGGACGAGCTGATCGACCAGACGATCCCGAAAAGCCTGCGGCAGGACAAGCCGCTCGACTTCGGCAAGCCGAAGTCCGAACGCGAGCTTTTGTGGTTCATGCGGCAGGTGGCGAAGAAGAACAAGGTCTTCACCACGATGATCGGGCAGGGCTTCTACGGCACCGTCTGCCCGCCGGCGATCCAGCGCAACATTCTGGAAAATCCGGCCTGGTATACGGCTTACACGCCCTATCAGCCGGAGATCAGTCAGGGCCGGCTCGAGGCGCTTCTGAACTACCAGACGATGGTCTGCGACCTGACCGGGCTCGAGATCGCCAATGCTTCGCTCCTCGACGAGGCGACGGCGGCGGCCGAGGCGATGACCATGGCGCAGCGCGTGGCGAAATCGAAGGCCACCGCCTTCTTCGTCGACGAGAACTGCCATCCGCAGAACATCGCGGTGATGCAGACCCGTGCGGCGCCCCTCGGGATCGAGGTGATCGTCGGCAATCCCGAGAAGATCGACGCGGACAAGGTCTTTGGCGCGATCTTCCAGTATCCCGGCACCTATGGCCACCTCACGGACTTCACCGACCATATTGCCCGGCTTCATGCCGCGAACGCCGTCGGCATCGTCATCGCCGACCCGCTCGCGCTGACGATCCTCAAGGAACCGGGGGCGATGGGGGCGGATATCGCCGTGGGCTCGACCCAGCGCTTCGGTGTGCCGATGGGGTTCGGCGGGCCGTCGGCGGCCTACATGGCCTGCAAGGACGACCACAAGCGGCAGATGCCCGGACGGATCGTCGGCGTCTCCATCGACGCGCAGGGCGGCAAGGCCTACCGGCTCAGCCTTCAGACCCGTGAACAGCATATCCGGCGCGAAAAGGCCACGTCGAACGTCTGCACCGCGCAGGCGCTTCTGGCCAACATGGCCTCGTTCTACGCGGTCTTCCACGGGCCCGAGGGGCTGAAGGCGATTGCCCAGCGGATCCACCGCAAGGCGGTCCGGGTGGCGCGGGGGCTGGAGGAGGCCGGCTACAAGATCAGCCCGAAGCATTTCTTCGACACGATCACCGTCGATGTCGGCCCGATGCAGGGCGTGATCCTGAAGGCCGCCCGGAGGGAGCGGATCAACCTGCGCAAGGTCGGCGACACCAAGCTCGGCATCTCGCTGGACGAGACGACGCGGCGCGATACCGTCCAGCGGCTCTGGCGCGCCTTCGGCATAGACCGCAAGGACGACGATTTCCGGGTGCATTACCGGATCTCCGAGACGCTTCTCAGGACCACCGATTACCTGACGCACCCCGTATTCCACATGAACCGGGCCGAGACCGAGATGATGCGCTACATGCGCCGGCTTGCCGACCGCGACCTGGCGCTCGACCGGGCGATGATCCCGCTCGGCTCCTGCACGATGAAGCTGAACGCGGCGGCCGAGATGATGCCGATCACCTGGCCGGAATTCTCGAACCTGCATCCCTTTGCCCCGGCGGATCAGACGCAGGGCTATGCCGAACTGTTCCACGACCTGTCGGAAAAACTCTGCGCGATCACCGGTTACGACGCGATGAGCCTGCAGCCGAATTCCGGCGCGCAGGGCGAATATGCCGGGCTTCTGACCATCCAAGCCTATCACGAGGCACGGGGGCAGGGGCATCGCGATATCTGCCTCATTCCGACCTCGGCGCATGGCACCAACCCGGCCTCGGCGCAGATGGCAGGGATGAAGGTCGTCGTGGTGAAATCGGCCGAGAACGGCGATATCGACGTCGCGGATTTCCGCGCCAAGGCGGAAGCGGCGGGCGGCAACCTTGCCGCCTGCATGATCACCTATCCCTCGACCCACGGCGTCTTCGAGGAAACCGTGCGCGAGGTCTGCAAGATCACGCACGAGCATGGTGGGCAGGTCTACATCGACGGCGCCAACATGAACGCGATGGTCGGTCTGGTGCGGCCGGGCGACCTTGGCGGCGACGTGAGCCACCTCAACCTCCACAAGACCTTCTGCATCCCGCATGGCGGCGGCGGCCCGGGCATGGGGCCGATCGGCGTCAAGGCGCATCTCGCCCCGCATCTGCCGGGCCATCCGGAGACCGGCGGTAGTGAGGGGCCAGTAAGTGCCGCGCCGCATGGCTCGGCCTCGATCCTGCCGATCTCCTGGGCCTATATCCTGATGATGGGCGGAGCCGGGCTGACGCAGGCGACGAAGGTGGCGATCCTCAATGCCAACTACATCGCCAAGCGGCTCGAAGGCGCATACGGCGTCCTTTTCAAGGGCCGGGGCGGGCGTGTCGCGCATGAATGCATCCTCGACACGCGGCCTTTCGCCGAGAGCGCCCATGTCACCGTGGACGACATCGCCAAGCGCCTGATCGACAACGGCTTCCACGCGCCGACGATGAGCTGGCCGGTGGCCGGCACGCTGATGGTGGAGCCGACGGAATCGGAGACGAAGGCCGAGCTTGACCGCTTCATCATCGCGATGCTGTCGATCCGCGACGAGATCGCGGCCATCGAGAAGGGCGAGATCGACGCGGAGAACAACCCGTTGAAGCACGCCCCCCATACGGTGGGCGCGCTGATCGGCGAGTGGGACCGGCCCTACAGCCGCGAGCAGGGCTGCTTCCCGCCGGGTGCCTTCCGGGTGGACAAGTACTGGCCGCCGGTCGGACGGGTCGACAACGTCTATGGCGACCGTCACCTCGTCTGCATCTGCCCACCTGTTGAGAGCTATGCCGAGGCGGCGGAGTAGCCGTCCCGGCGCCGCAGGATCGGCGTCGGGCTTTCCCAAGCCAACTGTGGTGCACCGTCGCTACGGTGCATCGCGGCGACCCGTTCTGGCATTCCGCGAGGCCGGGGAAGGATTATGGGCGCCCGACGACGGGGGATTGCCACAACGCGCGCGGCAGAAGCCGAGGATTGCCGCGGCGACCTCTTGCGGTGCCTCCCAATGCGGGTTGTGGCCCAGATCCGGAAAGATGATCTGTTCCGCATCGGGCAGGTGCGCGGCCAGCTCCTTCTGGTGACCGGCGTCGAAGATCGCATCCCGTCCGCCGGAAAGGACCAGCGCCGGGCAGTGCAAGCTCGCAGCCTCGTTCCGGAGATCGGCGTCGGCGAGCAGGCCGATGCAGGCCATCCAGTCGCGCCGCCGCATTGCCGCGGCGGATGCGGCAAGATGGGTCAGGAACGGTTCGGGCACCTGGCGTTCGGTCTGGTGCCAGAGGGCGAAGAAGGAATGGTCAACCGGCAGCGGGTCTGGAAGGACGCGAATCCGATCGGCCAGTCGCGTCAGGGCCGGGCTGGCCGGGCGCAGGCTGCCCGAGATCAGGACCAACCCGGCAACGCACTCCGGGGCAAGGCCTGCCAGGCGCAACGCGATGAGTGCGGCCAGTGAATGTCCGACCACCACGGCCTTGGGTTGATGGATCGCCCGCAGCATCCGGTAGGCGTCGCCGGCAAGACTGTCGAGGGACATGTCGTCGGACCAGAACGAGCGGCCATGCCCCCTCAGATCGGGGATCGCGAGCGGGCGATCGCCGAGATGTGGCAGAAGAAGGCGGTAGCTTTCCGCGCAATCGGTAAAGCCGTGCAGGAGCAACAGGGGCATCCCGCTGCCCTGCCGGTAATGAAGACTCAACGCACCGAAGCCTGGCACCGGAACCGACAGCGCGGGCGGCAGCGGCGGCAGCACCGTCACAGGCCGAGCGCAGCCCTGACAGCGGGCAGGCCCGCCTGTCCGTCGTAGGTCGTCACGCCGTCGAGCCAGGCGTCCAGCACCTCTGGATGGTCTTTCAGGATCTTCGCGCCGGCTTCTTTCGGGGCCATGCCCTCGTTGATCAGGTAGGCCATCCCCTCGTTCTCGAAAGCGACCGAGAAGACGAGGTTGTTGAGGAACCGGCCGACATTCGGACACTCTTCCAGATAGCCCTTGCGCACCTGTGTGCTGACCGTCGCGGCGCCGAAATCGGGCCCGTAATGGGCATCGCCTCCGGTCAGGTAGACGAGGTCGAAGACCGTGTTCATCGGATGTGGCGCCCAGGCCTGGAAGACCACGAATGCCTTATCGTCCACCTTGCGCTGCACCTCGGTCAGCATCGCGGTTTCAGAGCTTTCGACAACCTCCCAGCCCTCCAGACCGAACGCGGTGTCGGCGAGGACGTCGAACATCAGCTGGTTCGAGCCGGGCTCGATCCCGTACATTTTCCGGTCGAAGGACTCGGCGAACCTGGCGAGATCGCGGAAGTCGCGCACCCCGGCTTCGGCCACGTAGGCCGGAACCGCGAAGGTGTATTTCGCGCCCTCCAGATTGACGCCGATCCGTTCGACCGAGCCATCGGCCTCATAGGGCGCGGCATAGGTTTGCATGGCCGGGTCCCAGTAGCCGAGGAAGGCGTCGAGCTGATTTTCCTTCAGCGACTGGTAGATGACTTCCAGGCCCAGAAGGTTCGACTGCGCCCGGTACCCGAGCGCGTCGAGCGTGACGGCGGCCACCCCGGTCGTCAGCGCAAGGTCGTTCCAGCCCGGTTCGGCCAGGCGGACCTCGGCGCAGCCCTCCGGCTCGGCAGCGAAGATGGCGGTCGCCGACAAGGTTGCGGCGATGGCGAGAATTGCGGTGGTTTTCATGGGCGCATCTCTTCCTATCCTGATGGTCATATTATTGACCAATGGGACAATAATAAGTCCAATTAGTCAATGCTTGAAATTCCGGGTGGAATGGCTGACCAAGAATAGTGACTGCAACGGAGATAAGATGCGGGCGATCAGTGACATCCGGCGGCAGGAATTGCGGGGCGCGGCGTTTCGCGTGCTCCAGCGCGAGGGCGTGTCGGGCACCACGTTGGAAAAGGTCGCTGCGGAGGCCGGGGCTTCCAAGGGAATCGTCCTGCATTATTTCCGCTCCAAGGCGGAACTGTTCGAACAGGTGATGCGCGAGGCGAACCTCGTCCTCAAGACGCGGGTGACCGCGCGTCTGGCGCGCGCCGGTTCCCCGCGAGAACGTCTTGAGGCCGTAATCGCGGGTAATTTCGAACCTGATCTCTTCACCGCACCGATCTGCCAGGCATGGCTGTCGCTCTGCGCCGAGGTTCCGCGCGACCCGGCGCTTGCGCGCATCCAGCGCGTGATCCATGCGCGCATGTGCTCGAACCTGATGTCCGGCCTGCGTCCGCTCTTGCCCGTGGAGGACGCCCGTGTGACTGCGCTGCAGATCGGGGCGCTGATCGACGGGTTGTGGCTGCGCCTTGGCCTGTCGCCGGGGGCGCTCACTCCGGAACAGGCACTCGCGCTGGTCCGGGAGCTGCTGCCGGCGCGATCCGGATGATCCCGGGACGAAATCCGCCCGAGTCCGGCGCGGGTTGGACCGGCTTTGATTCTGGACAAGGTACGGTGCGCGCCGGCATGGTCTTGTAACCGGCGAGAACAGGAAAGGGACAGCGTCCATGTTGGAGATCACCCCGGCCACCGTCGTTCAGGTCATTTTACTGGCCCGGGAGGGCGCCGTTGCGGAAGCGCAGCTTCACGAATTCATCGCCGGCCTCACGACCGACGACAAGTCGCAGTTGACCGCAGTTGCCTGGATCGGGCGTGGTGCCTTCGAGCCGGAGGAATTCGACGAGGCGGTGGCGACGGCGCTGGCCGAAGCCACGACCCCGACGGAGGATTACCTGATGGGGATGCCGCATCTGGCCGAGAATCTCGAAGCCGGGCTGGAGGCCTTGGGCGTCGATGTCACCGGCGAGGAGGAAGACCTGCTCTGACCGCCAACAGGGCCTTGAACGCGGGGCGGCCGCAACAAATATATTCCGCAGAATGAATATATGAGGGCGATAGCTATGGCGGACGCTGTGAAACTGATCTGCGCCACATGCGGGCAGGCCAACCGGGTGCCGGCCGCGCGGTTGGCCGAGGCGCCCAAATGCGGCGCCTGCGGCGATCCGCTGGTGACGGGCAAGGTGGCCGAGCTTGACCTGACCGCCCACGAGAAGCTGACGCGTGGCGACGAAATGCCGCTGATCGTCGATTACTGGGCGCCGTGGTGCGGACCGTGCCGGATGATGGCGCCCGAATTCGCCAAGGCGGCGCAGGCGCTTAAGGGGCGGGCGCGGTTTGCCAAGATTGACACGCAGGATCATCCGGCGGTGTCGCAACGGCTCGGCATCCGGGGCATTCCGCTTTTGATCCTGTGGCACAGGGGCCGCGAGGTGGCCCGGCTGCCCGGAGCGCGCCCGGCGGCCGAGATCGAGGCCTTCGTCCGTTCGAGGGCCGGCGCGGCGGCCTGATCCGCGCCGGTTATTGCCGTCGCAGTCAGGGCGCGTCGTAGCCGGGGCTGTCCCAGGGCAATCCCTCCCCTGGCCGCTCCTCCACCGTATCGTCGCTCCGGGCAAGGAAGGCTCGGGCGAAAAGCTGTTCCGCTTCGGACAGGTCCTCTGCAAGGGCGCCAAGCTCCGTTTCGTTCCGGATCGGGCGCAGGTCGGATTCCCCGGTCACGATTGCCGGCGCGACGATGAAGAGCCGCGCGCCAGCCGACTGGATCGCGGCCCGCCCGACCCGTGCCCGCACCGGGGCCTTGTCGTCGCCCGCCGGCAGGAAGACGAGAACCTCCTCCGTCATGACGTTCCGGCCGGCATGGCGGGATGCGGCACGCCGTTGTAGCCCAGATGCAGGAGCGTCGAGTTGCACATCGCCCAGTCGTTCGACTTCATGATGCAGTCCACGCCGCCGCCCGGCGCACAGGCGGCGCAGTTGGCGTTCGGCTCCCCGAAGACGCCCCAGGATCCACCGCAGTCGCAGTTCGAGGAGGCGTATTCGTCGGGCGCATTGAAGATGTGTCCGGTTTCATGCGCGAACACGCGGTCGATCTGATTTGATCCCCAACCATCATTGCCGAAATGCATGACGAGCTTCGGCCCGCCGCGGGCCGCGTAGGCGAAGTGCCGGAGCTGATACTTCGTGAAGAAGGCGACGTAGGCCCAGTTGGTGCCAAGTTGGGTACGGAGATTGCGGGCATGGCGACGAGCCCCGGCGGTGCCTGCCGGCAGACCGAGTTGCTGGAGGGCGGCGTCGCGCCAGGGCGCCTCGAAATCCTCGTAGCTGGTGCCGCTGGTGACCTCCGGCACGGTCACTGTCGCGACCCGGATATCATGGACGAAGGTCACGTCACGCGCCGGCGACTGGCTGGCGAGGAACGACAGGCCGTTCTGAACTTCGGACACGATCAGCGTCTGGTCCTGCTGACTCAGCCGAAGCGAGGGTTTGTCGCCGCTGACGATGATGAGCCCGACGGCGACACGGCCGGTGAGGCGGGCCGACAGGGGCGGTTCGGCCTCGGCCTCCGGCGCCGGGGCGGGGCCTTCCTCATCGGCTGGCTGTGCAATTTCGTCGCCGGGCAGGTGCAGCGGCATCGGACCCGCTGCCTCGTCCGCACCCCAGGTCAGCCCCTGATAGGGGCGGTCGAGCTTCCTCGCCCGGGTTTCCGGCGCGTTGCGCAGATCGAAGGCGGCGCGGCCGAGGGTTTCGGTCAGCGTCGGTGCCCCAGCCAGGTCCGGCGCGGGTTCCGGCGCCCCGGCCGGGGCTTCGGTCGTCCCGCCCTCGGCAATGGCGAGGCGACCATATTCGTGAAAGACCTGTGCCATCTGGCGGCGCGGCGTCAGTTCGAGGGCTTGCGCCTCTTCGGCGAATGTCAGGAATTCGGCGGTTTCAAGATCGGCAGTCATGATGGGCAACTCCAATGACGTTATGAAATGCGAGGAGTTTACCACCGACACAGAGTCGTTTCCACGCGCACGACGGCAATGGGGGCGCCGGGCCTGCCCTGCGACTAGTCATTCGTTGACGAATCTCCGGCAAGTCCGCTTGACATCGCCGTGCCGCTGGGCCAAATGAGCACCCGGTGCGGGGCAGTAGCTCAGTTGGGAGAGCGCGTCGTTCGCAATGACGAGGTCAGGGGTTCGATCCCCCTCTGCTCCACCACCGGTTTTCACAACATATTGAAAACATAAATGAACCGGAAAGCGCCGCCTTCCGTCCGGCAATTCGTTGCACCGCATGGCAGATCTCGCCGATGTCGCGATGCGCGGACAACCGCTGCGAATTCGACGTTGAGGTAGGCCGGCCTGATGGAAACGCAGGCCACCCGCGGGATCGATCGAACGGAAGGAAAAGCGGACGACTTCGAGATATGATCAAACTTCGGGTCGGCCGCTCCGCGCCTCACTTTGATATATTGAAAAGGCTTGGAGGCGGGTACCGGAATCGAACCGGTCTTCACGGATTTGCAATCCGCTGCGTAACCTCTCCGCCAACCCGCCGGAGGTGGGGCGGAGATATACCAAGGCAAATCGCCGCGCAACCCATTCCGCGGCGTTGCGCGGTGCGTTGTCCCGTTGCCCCCTTCGGTTTTCTGTGGCAAGACGAATTTCAGCCGGAAACCAGACCGAAGAGTTCAGTCGATGACCGATTTTTCAACGCGCCGCACGATGATGGTCGACACCCAGGTTCGTCCCAGCGATGTGACGAAATTCCCGATCATCGATGCGATGCTGAGCGTCCCGCGCGAAGCCTTCGTGCCGGCCGGGCAACGCGAGGCAGCCTATGTCGGCCGCAATCTCGATCTTGGCGGCGGACGCGTGATGCTCGAGGCGCGGACATTGGCCAAGATGCTGGACGCGCTCGATATTCAGCCGACCGACCTGGTGCTCGATATCGGTTGCGGGCTCGGCTATTCGACGGCGGTGATCGCCCGGATGGCCGAAGCGGTCGTCGCCGTGGAGGAGAACGCCGAAATGGCCGGGCAGGCGCAGGCGCGGCTCTCCTCGGACGGGGCCGACAATGCGGCGGTCATCGAGGGGGCGCTGGCCCTCGGGGCGGCAAAGCACGGCCCCTACGACGCGATCGTGGTCGAGGGCGCGGCCGAAGAGGTGCCCGGGGCGATCCTGGCGCAGCTCAAGGAAGGCGGGCGCATCGCCTGTCTCTTCATGGAAGGCGCGCTTGGTCTCTGCCGGATCGGCCACAAGATCGACGGCGCCGTCAGTTGGCGCTTTGCATTTAATGCCTCGGCCCCGGTCCTGCCGGGCTTCGAGACCCGGCGGGTATTCGCGCTCTGATCTCCGCAGGGGCGTCGCGCGGCCGACGCGCACGACGAACACGAAGGAAGTTGTAGATGACCATGGTTCCGTCCAAACGTCTTTTTGCCGCCCTCCTTTGCGCGGCAACCGTGCTTTCCGGCCTGCCAGCGCGGGCGGAGACGTTGGCCGACGCCCTTATCTCCGCCTACAAGAATTCGAACCTTCTCGACCAGAACCGGGCGGTGCTGCGCGCCGCGGACGAGGACGTGGCCGGCGCCGTCACGGCGCTTCGGCCGGTGCTGCAATGGGTCGCCAGAAGCAGCCTCGTCGACAGCGCCCAGTCGAACGGGATCAACCTGTCGCTCGGCCTGCAAGGGCAGGTGATGCTGTACGATTTCGGCCGTTCACAACTCGGGATCGATATCGCCAAGGAATCGGTTCTGGCGACCCGGGAGGCGCTCGTCGGGGTCGAGCAGAACGTGCTGTTCAGCGCGGTGCAGGCGTATTTCGGCGTCCGCAGTGCGGTCGAGAACGTCTCGCTCAATGAAAATTCGGTCCGGGTCGTGGGCGAGTTCGTGCGCGCGACGCAGGACCAGTTCGACGTGGGCGAGGTGACGCGCACCGACGTCGCCCAGGCCGAGGCGCGGCTTGCCGCGGCGCGCGCGTCGCTCGCGGCGGCCGAGGGTCAGCTGGCTGCCTCGCGGGAAGGCTACAAGGCCGCGACCGGCCACTATCCCGGCGCGCTTGCCTCTGCACCGCGTGCGCCGGCCCTGCCGAGATCGCTTGATGAGGCGCGGACCATCGCGCAGCGCAGCCATCCGGCGGTTCTTCAGGCCCAGCATCAGGCGAAGGTGTCCGACATCCAGGTTTCTCTCGCCGCGGCCCAACGCATGCCGACCTTGACCGGAACCGCTGCTCTGACGAAGAACGAAGGCGCCAAGGACTCATCGGCCATCGGCATCGAGTTGAACCAGACGATCTTTTCCGGCGGCGCGCTGTCGTCGGCGCACCGCAAGGCGATCGCCGGCCGCGACGCCGCACGCGCGGCGCTTCTCCAGTCGAGCGTGGCGATCACGCAGGGCGTCGGGAACGCCTGGGCCGATATCGAGGTCGCCCGCGCCCAGATCGCCGCGACCGAGCGGCAGATCGAGGCCGCCACCATCGCCTATGAAGGCGTTCGCGAAGAGGCCAAGCTTGGCGCCCGCACCACACTCGACGTTCTCGACGCCGAGCAGGAGCTTCTCGACGCCCGCGCCACGAAAATCACGGCCGAAGCCAATCTTCAGGTAGCAAACTATTCACTTTTGGCTTCTATGGGTCTTCTGACGGCCGATCATCTTACCCTCGGCATCCCGACCTACGATCCGGAGGCTTATTACAACGCCGTCAAGGATGCGCCCGTGACCTCGGTGCAGGGCAAGAGCCTCGACCGTGTTCTTCAGGCCATTGGCAGGAATTGAGTGCGTCTGATCGGTTGTAGGCCGGACCGGGGCGCCTTACACTAGGGCCTGACCGGCTGAGGATTGCGAATGTCTGACCCCCTGGCGAACTTGGAAATACAGGATGTCCTGTCCTCGATCCGGCGTCTGGTCTCGGAAGACAGCCGTCGCCGGCCGCAGCAGCCGAAGGAACGCGCCGAAGGGCAATCGCCGGTCCCAGAAAACAAGCTGGTGCTCACCGACGCCCTGCGGGTTCCGGAGGCGGAGGTGCGGGCGGACGTTCTGCCGGAGGGTGAGGACACCTTGCGCCAGAGCGTCGCAGGGGATGGCGTGTTCGACGAGGCCGAGGGCCTGCCCGACGCGGGCGTTCCCCTGCCGGACGGAAGTGCGCTCCTGCGCGATTGGGAAACCGACAGCGCGGCGGAAGCGCAATCCCTCGAAGACACGATCGCCGAGCTTGAGGCGGCGGTGGCAGGAATCGGCGGTGAATTCGAACCCGACGGAAGCGAGGTTGCCGCGCGAACGCGGACCGATGCCGCGCTTGAGGATGCGTTCGAAGACGGCTTTGCCGTCGACGTGGCCGCCGAGACGGAGAGCGAGGAATTGGCGCGGGACGTTACGTCCGGCGACCTGCGGAGCCGTCAGGGCCGGGGGCAGGACGGTGCCGCCGCGGCGGATCTTCCGGATGCGGCAGGGCCGGCGGAGCGTCGCGAGGACAGGGCCACCGAGACAGGATCCGACGAGACAGGGGCCGACGATACAAGGGACGACGGGGCCGAGGACGATCAGGTCGGAGACAGCGGCACGGAGCTTTCTGACGAGAGCGGCGGGGAGGATCGATCAAACGGCGCGACCCCGGCCTTTGTTCATGTCGGCGCCATGCGATCCTCGCAGGCCGTCTCCGAAACTGCTCCTGCCGGGTCCGGCCGCATCCGGCGCCTGACCCTGACGGCCGCCGATGCGGTTCCGGCCGAGGCGGGGCGGACCGACGGGGGCGGCGCCGAAGGCGGGCGCTGGGATCGCGACGACGCGCCAGGGGCCGAGACACTGATCCATGCCGATGCGGCAGTGGATGACGGGGTCGACGCCGACGAGGCGGTCGGGCTCTTTAGTGCCGGAGACGAGGCCGTCATCGACATGGACATGCTGCGCGATCTCGTCGCCGAGATCATCCGCGAGGAGCTTCAGGGCCCGCTCGGTGAACGCATCACCCGCAATGTCCGCATGCTGGTGCGGCGCGAAATCAATCGCGCGCTGGAAAGCCGGTCCCTCGACTGATCCTGCCGTCGCGGCACGGGCCGGTACAAACCCGGTTACGGAAAAGGAAAACGCGCCCGTATCCGGGCGCGTTTTTCATGGACGCCGATCCAGGATCAGGCGCCGCCTCAGGCCTTTTCAGGCGGCCTCGGCTTCTTCGGCGGCGTGACGACGCTCGCTTTCCTCGCGCGACAGCGCGACGGAGGTGCGAACCCCCTTGCCCACGAATTCCATCAGCCCCTTCACGACCCGCTCGTTGGGGTCGATCCCGGCGCAGGACAGAACCTCGCGGCCATCACGCGACCGCGCCCAACGGGCGATCTGCTCGGGCCCGTTGCCATACTTCTTGTCATCGGCAATCGCATCATCCAGTGCTGCAAGAACCACGGCCGCAAACAGCTTGCGCGACCTTTGCCCTTGCTCGTAGTTGAATGCGGTGCCGTCAACGAAATCGCGCATTTCCTGGTCCGTTCTTATTGCTCTTGCGTTTACCGGCGTTCCGCTGTCTATGGCGTTTCGCCCCCGATTCGGTATGCCCCTTTAGGAATGACTGCCATGCGCTGAATGCATAGCTCGTGCTGAAGCCTACCGTATCTAGTGAACTTGCCAGTTACCGGCCGGCAATATATAGGTGCCGCCGAAATCCATTCAACCTTTCGACAAGGTTTTGTCCAATGCCCAAGATCAATGGCAACGAAATCCGCCCCGGCAACGTGCTGGAGCATGACGGCGGCCTCTGGGCGGCGGTCAAGGTCAGCCACGTCAAGCCCGGCAAGGGCGGTGCCTTCGCCCAGGTCGAGCTGAAGAACCTCCGCGACGGCCGCAAGCTCAACGAACGCTTCCGCTCGGAAGACAAGGTGGAGCAGGTGCGGCTGGAGCAGAAGGACCAGCAGTTTCTCTATGAGACTGACGGGCGCCTTGTCTTCATGGACAGCGAGACCTTCGAGCAGATCGAGATCGACGCCGAGTTCCTCGGCGACCGCCGGCCGTTCCTGCAGGATGGGATGACGGCGACGATCGAGTATTATGGTGACGAGGCGCTGTCGGTCCAGTTGCCGCAGAAGGTCGTCTGCAAGGTGGTGGAGACCGAGCCGGTGGTGAAGGGTCAAACTGCGGCGAACAGCTACAAGCCGGCGATCCTCGACAATGGCGTGCGGCTCATGGTGCCGCCGTTCATCGGCGAGGGCGAGGACATCATCGTCCACACCGAATTCATGGAATATTCCGAACGCGCCTGACGCGGGTGAGGGATCGCCGTCAGGACGGTTGATCCGGTGCTGGGCTGTCGAGGGGCCGCAGGCGGGCATCGCCTGCGGTCATGTCGTCGCCCATCCGGTCGAAGCGCAGCCAGGCGATGGCCCGTCCGCCGGATTGCGTGAAGACCTGTCCGGCCGGCTTGCCGCCCGACAGGATCTCGGCCCCCACCGGGGCCGTTCCGTCGATCGCGATGGTCACGAAGCCCTTGCGCAGTTCGGTCTTGTGTTTCATCCGCGCGGTGACTTCCTGCCCGACATAGCAGCCCTTGCGGAAATCGACGCCATGCAGCCGCTCGAACCCGGCCTCGAGAATGTAGGTCTCGTCCGGAATGAGCTCGATCCCGCCTTCGGGGATGCAATGTCTGACCCGGATCGCATCCCAGTCGATTTCGGGCGCGGTGGCCTGCTCGGTCCCGTAGCGCCGCCAGCCGAGGGCCGGATGCCGCGGGTCGGGGAAGGTGCCTTCGGGCGCAGAGCCGAGCCCCCGGCTTACGCAAAGATCGGTCGGCGCGATCGTCACCGCGGCGCGGAGCCGGTACATCGACAGCCGCCGCATCAGTGCTTCGGCCTGATCCGCCTTCGCGTCGATCAGGATTACATCGCCCCGCGGCACCAGAAAGAAATCCGCAAGATACTTGCCCTGCGGTGTCAGGAGCGCCGCATAGACCAGCCCGTCGCGGAGCTTGCCGAGGTCGTTGGTCACGAGCCCTTGCAGGAAGCTCTCGCGGTCCGCGCCCGAGACCGCAAAGACCGTCCGGTCCGGGGAGGTTTCACCGGAACCCGTCATCTGTCCGACTCCTCGCCGCTGCGCCCATCCGAGAATTGCAGCCGGCAAAGGCCCGCGTAAAGGCCGTTCCGCGCGAGCAGCGTGTCATGCGTGCCTTCTTCGACGACTTCGCCGCGATCCATGACCACGATCTTGTCCGCCCCGCGTACCGTGGCGAGCCGGTGGGCGATCACAAGCGTCGTCCGGCCCTTGCTCAGCCGGTCGAGCGCGTCCTGCACCAGCGCCTCGCTCGCCGCGTCGAGGGCCGAGGTCGCCTCGTCCATCAGGAGGATCGGGGCGTTGCGCAACAGCGCGCGGGCGATGGCGACGCGCTGACGCTGGCCACCGGAGAGGCCGGAGCCGCGTGGGCCGGCAGGGGTGTCGAGTCCATCGGGCAGGGTTTCGGCGAAGGCGCTGACATGGGCGGCATCAAGCGCTGCCCGGAGTGTCTCCTCCGGTACGTCGCTTCGGCCGAGAAGCACGTTCTCTCGGATGGTTTCGTCAAAGAGCGTCGCGTCCTGGGTGACGACCGAGAAGAGGTCACGCAGCGCGGCAAGGTCGAACGCGCCGATCGCGACGCCACCGATCTCAATCCGGCCGGCCTCCGGATCGACCATCCGCGTCAGGAGGTTGAAGACGGTGGACTTGCCGGCGCCCGAGGGGCCGACGATCGCGGTGGTCTTTCCCGGCTCGGCCATGAAACTCAGGCCGCGCAGCACCGGGTTTTCGCCGTAGGAGAGCCGTACATCCTCGAAGCGGATGCCGGTATCGGCGGGGGGCGCCGTGACCGGATCGGTGGCGCTTGAGATGGCGGGCCGGGTGTCGAAGAGCCGGTAGAGCCGTTCGAGGCTCGCCGCCGCGATCTGCCAGGTGCCGGCCATGTCGCCAAGCCGCCGCAGGGGCTGGAAGGCAAGCGACATCGCGGTGAAGAACGACATGAACTCGCCGACGCTGCGCTCTCCCCTCGTGATCTCGGGACCGGCGAGCAGGAGGACGCCGAAGAAGCCGAGCCCGGTGACGATGTCGATCAGCGCCGGGATCGTGGCGCGGCTTGCCGAGGTCTTGACCTCGGCCCGGACGATCCGGTCGACGATCTGGCGGAAGCGGGAAAGCTGGTAGCCCTCCATCCGGTTGAGCTTCACGGCGGTGATGCCGTGGAAGATCTCGTCGAGCCGCGTCGCGCGCTTCGCCGCCTCGCCCCGGACATGGCTGGTCTTGCGCCGGATATAGCGCTGCACGGCGTGGGAGGGCAGGATCAGGAGCGGCGCGCCGATAAGCGCGGTCAGCGTCCAGCCCGGATCAATGGCCAGCGCCACGCCGAAAAGCGAGGCGAGCGCCACGGCATCGCGGCCGATGCCGGAGATCAGGAGCTGCCAGACGCCCTGCACCGCGATCGTGTCACCCTGCACCCGCTCGATCAGCGCACCGGGGGGATTGGACTGGAAGAACGGCCCGTCGAGGGTCAGCACGTGGGCGAGAAGATCGCTCTGCATCGAGGTCGACGTCTTCATCGCCACCCGGGTCAGCAGCGAGCGGTTGATGATCAGCGTCACCGCCCGGATCACGAAGAGCGACAGGATCGCGCCCCCGACCCACCAGATCGCACTGGCATCCCCGTCAACGAAGACCTTGTCGAAGAGAGGCTTCAACATCCAGGAGAGCGCGGCGAGGGTCGAACCCTCGATCACCATGAAGAGACCGGCGGTCGCCATCGACCACTTGTGCGGCGAAAGATAGCCACGCCAGAGCCGCCCGAGCAGCTTGCGGGATGTATAAGCATCCGCTGAGGGATCGGACGGGGTGCCAGGTGGGGGCAAGGGGCGGGCCTTCGCTCAGCGCGGCAAGGGCGCCGCAGGTCGCGCCGATCTAGCCCGAAAGCGCTGAGACTGGCAAGGCGAGCGGCCGGTGCGCGGCCGGCGATTGACCTTCCCCGGGCCGCGCCCTACGGCTTGGCGACCGACGGGAGAACGCGCATGAGTCTGAGCCAGGGCCGACCTTATCTTGCCATCCCCGGACCCTCGGTGATGCCCGACCGGGTGCTCGGCGCGATGCACCGGGCGGCCCCCAACATCTATGGTGGCGCCTTGCACGAGATGACCGCCTCGGTCGTCGCCGACCTGCGGCGCGTGGCGCGCACCACGGCGCATGTGGCGACCTACATCGGCAACGGTCACGCCGCCTGGGAGGCCGCGAATGCGAACCTCTTTTCGCGGGGCGACCGGGCGCTGATCGCGGTGACCGGGCAGTTCGGCACGAGCTGGTCGAATTCGGTGGAGCGGATGGGCGTCGGGGTCGAGCGGATCGATTTCGGCCGCCGCGCCCCGGCCGATCCGGCGCGGATCGCCGAGGCGCTTTCGGCGGACAGGGCGCACCGGATCAAGGCGGTCCTCGTGACCCATGTCGATACCGCGACCTCGGTCAGGAACGACATACCCGCGATCCGGGCGGCGATGGATGCGACCGGGCATCCCGCGCTCCTTGCCGTCGATGCCATCGCCTCGCTCGGCTGCGATCCGCTGCAGATGGACGAATGGGGCATCGACGTGCTGGTCGCAGCCAGCCAGAAGGGGCTGATGACGCCGCCCGGCCTCGGCTTCGTCTGGTTCTCCGACAAGGCGCGCGAGGTCTGCCGCGCCTCGGACCTGCGCACACCCTACTGGGACTGGGAGCCGCGCGGCTTTCCCTCCGAATACTGGCAGCATTTCTGCGGTACCGCGCCGACACATCACCTCTTTGGCCTGCGCGAGGCGCTGACCATGCTTCTCGACGAAGAGGGGCTGGAGAGCGCCTGGGCCCGGCACCGCGCCCTTGCCGGCGCGGTCTGGGCGGCGTTCGACGCCTGGGGGACGGCGGGCGATATCGCGCTCAACATCGCCGATGCGGACCATCGCGGCACCTCGGTCACGGCGGCGCGGATCGGCGGCGGCGGCGCGGCGCGGCTTCGGACCTGGTGCGAGGAGGCGGCGGGCGTGACGCTCGGCATCGGCCTTGGCATGGCGGAACCGTCGGACTCCGCCTACGGCGATTTCCTCAGGGTCGCGCATATGGGCCATGTCAACGCGCACATGACGCTCGGTGTTCTCTCGGTGATGGAGGCAGGGATGCGCGCCTTGAAGATCCCGCACGGTCCGGGCGGGATCGACGCCGCGCTGAAGGCGATTGCCGGGGTCTAGGGTGGGTTGAAACCCGCCTTGCCCCGTCAGCCCCTTGCCGCTGCGAGCGCCTCGGGCAACGCAGCGGCAAAGAGGGCGAGATCTTCGGCGCGGCCGCAACTGACGCGGATCGAGCGGTCGTGTGGTGCGACGAAGGGCATGCGCACGAAGATGTCGCGGGCGATCAGTTCGCCAAGCACCTTCCGTGCGAAGGCGCCGTCGGCGCCGCAATCCATCGTCACGAAATTGGTGGCCGAGGGCAGGGGGCTCAGGCCATTGAGCCGGGCGATCCGCCCAAGCTCGTGCCGTGCGGCCGCGACCCGGGTCCGCACCTCGGAAAGGTAGGCCTGATCGGCGAGAGCTGCGAGCGCGCCGGCCTGGCTGATCCGGCACATGCCGAAATGGTTGCGGATCTTGTTGAAGGCAGTGACGAGCGGGACCGCGCCGACCGCGTAGCCGACGCGGGCGCCGGCCATGCCGTAGCCCTTGGAGAAGGTGCGCATCCGGATGACGCGCGGGTCGTCCGCGTCGATCTCTGGCGCGGTGCCGTCGGGGGCGAGGTCGACATAGGCTTCGTCGAGGACGAGGAGGCAACCGTCGGGCAGCGCGTCGATCATCCGGGTGATCGTCGCGGCATCGTGCCAGGAACCGAGCGGGTTGTCGGGATTGGCGAGGTAGATGAGCTTGGCCCCGGTCGCGGCGGCTGTCGCTACGAGCGCCTCGGGGTCTTCGTGATCGCCACTATAGGGCACCTTGTGGAGCACACCACCGAAGCCCGCGACGTGGAAATTGAAGGTCGGGTAGGCGCCGTCCGAGGTCACGACGGCGTCGCCGGGGCCGACGAGCAGGCGGACGAGATAGCCGAGAAGTCCGTCGATGCCTTCGCCGACAACGATATTTTCGGGGCCGACGCGGTGATGGGCGGCAAGGGCCGCGCGCAGGTCGTGGTTTTCCGGGTCGCCGTACATCCAGACGTCGCGGGCGGCCTTCGCCATCGCCTCGATGGCGTTCGGCGAGGGTCCGAAGACGTTTTCGTTGGCGCCGAGGCGGGCGGCGAAGGGACGGTGGCGGGCGCGTTCCTGGGTTTCGGGGCCGACGAAGGGCACCGTGGCGGGGAGGCTTTCGGCAAGGGGCGTATAGCGCGGTCCGGTCATGGGGGCCTCTCTTCTGGCGGTGAGGCCGGGGGCGTCTGCCCCCGGACCCCCGAGGATACTTCGACCAAGTGGAAGCAGAGGTCAGCCGATGTCGTCAAGCCGCTTGAGGGCGGCGCGGAACCTGGAGGCCTCCTCCTCGGCCAGCGTCAGTTTTTCGCGGGTTTCCTCGACGATCTCTTCGGGGGCGCTTTCGACGAACTTGGGGTTGGAGAGGCGGCCCTTGAGGCCGTTCATGTCCTTTTCCAGCTTCTCCAGCGTCTTGGAAAGGCGGGATTTTTCCTCGGCGATGTCGATGACGCCCTCGAGCGGGATGGCGAAGCTGCCGCCTTCGACGGCGACGGTGATCGCACCCTTCGGGGCCTGCCCCTCGGTCATGCCGTCGAGGCGGGCGAGGCGGGCGATCATCGGCTCGTTCGCGGCCCAGGCGGCGCGGCCGGCCTCGTCCATCGCGGTCATGACGATGGGGAGTTTCAGCCCCGCCGGGACGTGCATTTCGGCGCGGGCCGAGCGGATTTCGGAGATGAGGGCGATGACCCAGTTCATCTCGCGGTCGGCCTTGGCGTCGATGAGTTCGGCGCCATAATCGGGCCAGTCGGCATGGACGAGCATCTTCGCGCGGTCCCCGGTCAGGGCCCAAAGCTCTTCGGTAATGAAGGGCATGATCGGGTGC
>NCEA01000035.1 GCA_002280515.1 Rhodobacterales bacterium 32-67-9 | reverse complement strand
CCTTCGGTTCTGGGTTGGCGTAAGCAACCAGACCCTAACCGGAAAATGCCGATGACCACCTCAACCAGAACCTACACCACGCATAGGGACACGATCCCGGCGAGCGGGCAGGAAATGGCGAGCGTTATCCCGTCACTGCAAGAGGTGGACGCGGCGATCATGGAACGGTCCGCCGGCGCACCGATGCTGCGGCTGGAGCGGATCACCCGCTGCGACGACGGAAGTGTGCTCGAGTATGTCGACAGCATCCTCAATCCGTCGCGCTTCGGTCTGACGATCGACTTCTGATGGCGGGGGCGGGCAGGAATACGATCGTGCACTGGGGGACTTGCTGGGGCCGTCGTCGAAGCGCGCGCTCGACGCGCCTCGTCAATGTTGCTGCGGCGCTTTTGACAACCAAAGAAGGGCTGTCCACGGCTCCGATGCTGAAGGACGTCCAGTCCGCCCTCGGGGAAAGGCTCGCGCCGGAAGCGTTCAGGAAGAATGCCGTGGCCACACGTTCGGCTTTCGACATCAGCGGGTTCTGGAAGCCCAAGTTCGTGGTGACTCCGGAACTGCCGATCGTCACCGCCGGATCCTGCTTTGCACAGCATATCGGTCACGCGCTGGCCGCCCGGGGCTTTAGCTGGCACGATGCCGAGCCGGCTCCGCCGATCCTTGATGCCGCAAGCGCACGATCCTTCAAATACGGAATTTTTCATTCCGCACGGGCAACATCTATACAACCCGGATGCTGCGGCAGTGGCTTGAACAGGCCCACGGTCGGACCGAACCGATGTGGGAGGTCTGGCAAGATGACAAGGGCCGCTGCCACGATCCGCTACGGCCGAGTATCGAGCCGGGGGGATTTGCGTCCGTTGAAGAACTGCGTCAGGCGCGCGAAGTGACATATGGTGCGCTGCGCCGGGCCGTACAGACGTCCCGGATCTTCGTCTTCACGCCTGGCCTGACCGAGAGTTGGGCCAACGCAGGCGCAGGACAGGAATATGCCAGCTGTCCCGGCACCGCCGTCGGTCGCTACGACCCAGAGTGCCATGTGTTCGTCAATCACCGGGTAGACGCGATCCATGCGGATCTTGAGGCGTTGTTGGCGCTGCTGAAGGCCGAAAATCCGGAGATCAAGGTTCTGCTCACCGTTTCGTCCGTGCCACTGACCGACACGGCGTTGGGCCAGCATGTGCTGACCGCAACCAGTTATTCCAAGTCGGTGTTGCGCGCAGTGGCGCGGATGGCCGCGCAGGATCACGATTGGGTGGGCTACTTTCCCTCGTACGAGATCATCAATTCCGCCCCCTTCCGGGGTATGTTCTTCGAACCCAACATGCGCTCGGTCAATCCGAATGGGGTCGATTTCGTCATGCGCAGGTTCTTCCTTGACCAGGAGGCCGCCTTCCGGCCCCAGAAGGCCCTTGAGGCGGCGCCACAAGACTCAACCAGCCAGGCCGTGAAGGAAGCGGCCGCGAAAGTGGGCGCCCGGCGCCGGGGCGGCGCCGTTGTGTGTGAAGAGGGAATGCTCAATACCTTCGGCTGATGCCATATATTTTTTTGGCGACAGCCATATAGCTTCGGTGAAATTGGCGGTTGATGGCGGCCTTCTGCCGGAATTTGCGGATCGGATCAGGTTCTGGGGTGCCCCTGGCCCGGCCTTTCGTGGGCTCTTCATGAAACAGGGGCGCATCGTCGCCAGCCGTTCGGCGCAGGAATCGCTAAAGGTCATGCGCGGCCCGGATGGGCCGGAAACCCTTGGGCCCGAGGATGGGGCCTTGTTCGTCTTCTATGGCGCCCGGCTGCGAATGGGTGAATTGCTGCGATTACTGCATGAGTATACGAGCGATATCGGCCCGGTCTCATCCGCTGTCCTTGAGGCGACATTGCGCCGCTGGCTGCAGAACAAGCGCGCCTATGTTTTCGCAAGTTTCGTGCGGGTCGGGGCAAATGTCATGATGGTGCCAACGGCCCTGCCCACTGAGGGGGTCGTCGACGAGGCACACGAAGCCGCCCTCTATCATCTGCCGCGCGTTCATGGATCGTCGGCCGCAGCTTCAGAACGCTCGCGGCCATCGGACGGGCTGACGGTGTTCCGATCGTGTTGCAGCCCGACGGTAGATTGACGGATATGATGATGACCCGGAGGGAATTTGCCGTGGACCAGGTGCCGGAAGGACGTGACGTGGTTCACAAAAGCCCGGAGTTTGCCGCGTTGATGATGCACCTCGTCCTGGCAGGGGATTTGTCGCAAACTTTGGCAGGAGATGGGCCCCGCAAGAAAAGATGATCGGCGCGTTTGCTTTCAGATTCCGGTCGCGATAGGCCGCATCAAGGACCCAAATATCGAGCCGGTGAGTGCCATCTGTTCGAGCGAACCGGCGAGGGGTTGCGGCCTGGTCCATCGCACTGTCCGATTCCTGACGCGTTCCGGCCCCCGTATCGAATAGTCCAAAGATGGAACCCGGACGGGAAAGGGCTGGTCTTCGATTCGAACGCGACCTGAAGCGCCGGTGTCACCCGGCCCTCAGACGATGGTCAGGCTGTGCGAGATGTTCTTGACGATCATGTAGTTTGTCAGCCCCTCGGTGCCGCCCTCGCGGCCGAAGCCGCTGTGTTTCACGCCACCGAACGGGGTTTCCGGCAGCGAGGCTTCGAGCGTGTTGAACGAGAGGTTGCCGGCCTCGATCCCGTCGGTCATGCGGTCGATATAGTCGGCGCGGTTGGTGAAGCCGTAGGCGGCCAGGCCGAAGGGCACGCCGTTCGCCTTCTCGATCGCTTCGTCCAGCGAGGCCACAGGGTTGATCACCGCGAGCGGCCCGAAAGGTTCTTCCTGCATCACGCGGGCATTTGCGGGGACATTTGCCAGCACCGTCGGTTGGAAGAAGTAGCCCGAATTGCCAAGCCGCGCCCCGCCGGTACGAAGCTCGGCACCCTTGGCGCAGGCATCCTCGACCAGCTCGGACAGGGCCGCGATGCGGCGGTCGTTGGCCAGGGGGCCCATCTCGACCCCGGGGTCCACGCCGTTGCCGACAACGGTGGCAGCGGCGCGGCGGGTGAAGCTTTCGAGATAGGCGTCGAAAATGCTCTCATGCACGAAGAAGCGGGTGGGCGAGGTGCAGACCTGCCCGGCGTTGCGCATCTTGCGGATGGCGCCGCTGACCGCGGCCTTTTCCACGTCGGTATCCTCGCAGACGATCACCGGCGCATGGCCGCCCAGTTCCATCAGCACCGGTGTCAGGTGCTGGGCCGCCAGCGTGGTCAGGTGCCGCCCGACCGCGGTCGAGCCGGTGAAGGCCACCAGCCGCACCACCTCGTGCCGGATCAGGTGATCGGAAATCATCGACGGCGTGCCGAACACCAGGTTCAGCACCCCCGGAGGCAGGCCCGCGTCCCGAAAGGCGCGGGCGATATGCAGCGCCCCGGCCGGGGTCTCCTCGGCCGCCTTGAGGATGATGGCGCAGCCCGATGCGAGCGCGCCGGCAACCTTGCGCGCCGGCTGGCTGAGCGGGAAATTCCACGGTGAGAGGCCGCAGACGACGCCGATGGGTTCGTGATGCACCATATAGCGCACGCCGGGGCCGGAGGGGATCACCCGGCCGTAGGTGCGCACCGCCTCGCCGGCGTCCCATTCCAGGAATTCGCAGCCCCGGATCACCTCCAGCCGGGCCTGCTCCAGCGGCTTGCCGTGCTCGGCGGTGATGTCGCTTGCGATCTCCCGCTGACGCTCGCGCAGGATGGCGGCGGCCTTCAGCAGGACATTGGCCCGGTCGCGCGGGGCAGTTCGCCGCCAGATGCGAAAACCGCGTTCGGCCGCTGCCAGCGCATCGTCGAGATCGGAGGTTTCAGCATGGGGCAGGCGGCCGATGACCGCTTCGGTCGCCGGGTTGATCACCGGCAGGGACTCGCGCGTTTCGCGCCATTGGCCATCGATGAAAAGTTTCAGATCGGGATAGGCCATGGATGCCCTCGCAGGTCTTCGGATACCTCGGCAAAGTCCCACCCGCCCCGTAGGACAACAAGTGAATTGGGCTGATACAGCTATCCGAAAGTCCGATAACAGCGCGGTTGGCTATGCGCATCAGTGGCTTTCAGCCGCTCGCCGCAAGGCGGCGAGAAAGGCAGCACCGGCCGGCGACAGGCCCTGTTCGCCGCGATGGGAGACACCGATCGGCCCGGCGCCGAAGGGCACCGCCCAGTCTACCTTCGCCAGAAGCTGGCTTTCGATGTCGAGCGTGGCGACATGCGCCGGCATCAGCCCTACGAAGTCGTGGCTGCGCAACATCGACCGGTTCGCCAGATAGGACACGGATTCGATGGCGACCGGCGGGGCGAACTGGCCCTGGCGAACGAAGAACTGATCCGTCTGGCGGCGCAGGGTGGTTTCCAGCGGCGGCAGGATCCAGCCGAACTGCATCAACTGCTCGAACGTGACCGACGCAACACCGGCCAGCGGGTGCTGCGGGCCGACGACAGCGAGGACGCGTTCGTTGAAGAACCTTTCCTGCACGATCTTGGTGCGGTGGCGGTGGACCGGAAGCCGACCGACGACCATGTCCAACTCGCCCGAAAGAAGGGCGGGCATCAGGACCTCGTTGGTGCCCTCGACAATCTTGATCGCGACCTTGGGCCGATCCCTGAGGACGATTTCGATGGCGACGGGCAGAAGCGTGGGAGAGGCGGCAAGCAGGGTTCCGATGGTGATGCGGCCACTGTTGCCTTCGCTCAGGTCGTCGAGTTCCTGCGCGGCGTTGGAAACCTGCGCGACGATCAGCTTGCCGTGCCGGATGAGCGACTCTCCGAACACCGTGGGGATGACGCCGCGATTTGTGCGCTCGAACAGCTTGACCTCGAAATCCAGTTCGAGATCCTGGATCATCTTGGTTGCCGCCGGCTGCGACACGCGAAGATCGCGGGCCGCCGACTGGATGTTGCCATGCTGGCCGACAGCGATCAGCAAGCGCAACTGCCGCAGCTTGAGCCGGGTCAGGGCACGGTCGACTATGAGCGAGTGACGTGTTGCCATGGCCCCTCAGATCACGACGCGCTGCTGATGCCTGAGGATCGCGGCGACGACGCTCATTGCAGCCAGCCTCGAGCTCTGCGGGTTGTCGGGCAGGGGATTGCCTTCGATCCGGAAGGAGAAGCGCCCGAAATCGCCGGCCGCGTGGATTTCGTGGATATTGGCCGAGATGCCGGGGTCGGCGACCAGCTTTACCTTGGTGGCGTCGAACCCGATGCCGGCCAGGGCGACCGCCGCCGCAACATTGGCGTTCTTGGGATAATCCGTCGCCGCCTGGCGGGCCGTTCCTTCGAAATGCACGGCCGGCGTGGCGAGGTTGTCGAGGTCGAGCCGTTGCTCGGCCGGCGACCCTTGCCAGCCGCGCGGCGGTTTGCGCCCGACATAGGTCACCTCGTCCAGCGAACCCACCCGCGCGGCCTGAAGGCAATCGAGGGCGCCGATCGCACCGCTGGCCAGGTGAAGGCGCGCGCGTCCCGTCGTGGCGGCCGCATCGAGCCGGTCGAGCAGGTCGGCATCCGCGAGCGCCCCGAGCGAGACGGTCAGCAGACGGATCCCGGCGCCAAGAATGGCGGGGCCATGTTCCGAGAGCGCGGCATGCCCGGCGCAGTCGGCGACAAGGTCAAGATCGCGCGGCAGGTCATCGACGCGGTCCACCCGCAACACGCCGTCCGCGCCGGGGCCGGTTGGGCGGCCGGGGCGCACGAGGATCGCCACAGGCCACAATCCGTGCACGCCAAGTTGGTCCTGCACATAGCGCGCGATGGCGCCCTGCCCGATCAATCCGATTTTCATGCCCGCTCCTTGCTTGCGGCAAAGATAACAATGGCGCCCGCCGTGCTGCTATAATTTCTTTTGATACCCAGTTCCGCTCGATCGCGCTGGCATTCGCGCGGTTCCGGGGTGACACAGCCCGGATTACCTGTTGCGAAACAGGGCTGGCCCCGGCCCGGACGGCGCGATTTGGAGGAGTGCGAGCGATGAAATACGCCAGGCACGAGGCAAAGGAATATGCCAGGGACACCATGCGGGGCATCTGGGCCGCCGCGCTCAATCCCTTCGACGCGGACCTGAGCCTGAACGAGGCCGGGCTGCGGGCCAACATCCGCCACTGGATTGATGACCTTGGTATTCGCGGCCTGTTCATCGCTGGCAAGCAGGGTGAGTTCTGGTCGATGTCGCTGGCCGAGCGCAAACGCAACATGACCATCGCCGCCGAGGAATGTGCAGGCAAGGCCGGGACGATCATGTCAATCTCGGACCAGACCCTCGATACGGTGATCGAACTTGGCCTTCACGCTCAGGATTGCGGGGCCGACTACGTGGTGGTCCACGCCCCGATGCTGAGCTTCTGCCACGACCGTGACGAGGTGCTGTACCAGTATTACAAATACGTCTGCAACCGGCTCGATATCGGCATCGCGATGTGGAGCCACCCCGACAGCGGCTACCTGATGGAGCCCGAGACCTGCGCCCGCATCGCCGAATTGCCGAACATCATGGCGATCAAGTATTCGGTCCCGCGCGAGATGTATGTGCGGCTGTCCGGGATGGTGGGCGACCGGATCCTCGTCTCCACCTCGTCGGAGGACGACTGGCTGGACAATATCGAGGAGTTGGGCTGGCAGTTGTATCTCTGTTCGTCGCCGCCCTACCTGTTGCAGACAAGGGACGACCGGCGCATGGAGGAATACACCAACCTGGCCTTTGCCGGCCGCTTCGCCGAAGCGCGCCGTGTGCGAAACAGTCTTGAACCGGTGCGGCAGGCGATCCGGGCGACCAAGCCCGGCGGCAAGCCGACGGCGCATGGCAAATACTGGCAGGAGCTTCTGGGCCAGACCGGCGGCCGGGTCCGGCCGCCGATGCTGGAACTGAGCGGCGCCGAAAAGGAAGCCACGCTGGCCGCCTTCGCGGGGTGCGGGCTCAAGCCCTGATGGCCGGCGAAATGCTGGCCCTCTTCGCCGCGCTGTCCTACGGCGGGGCGGGCGTCACGATTATGCAGGGCAGGGCGACCGCGCGCGACGACAACGGCGTGGCCTTGTCGGTCGCGATGACGGCGGCGCTGTCCTTCGCGCTGTGGTCCTTGTGGGGGAACGTTCCGGCACGGGCAATCTTCGACGCCCCCGCGACCATCGGTCTTTTCGCGCTTGCCGGGGTGTTTTCGATCTTTCTGGGGCGGGTAACCATGTACCGCGCAACCGAAAGCATCGGGGCGGTGCGCGCCGCCCTCTTGCGGCGGCTGACGCCGGTCTTTGCGCTGCCGCTTGCGATGATCGCGCTGTCGGAACGACCCGGAGCGCAGACGATTTTCGGCGGGGCAATGATCGTCGCGGGCATCCTCATCTACAGCCCCAAGCAGGCCGGGGATCGAGCGGAAGCGGCGGTTGCCGGAACCGCGCTGGGCATCGCCTCGGCCGCGTTCTACGCCGCCGCCTACACCTTGCGGGCGATGGGGATGCGAAGCCTACCCGATGCCGCCTTCGGGACGCTGGTCGGCGCCATCGCGGGTGGGGCTGCACTTGCCCTGGCCGCAGGGCTGCGCGGCCAGATTACCGGCCGGCGGCCGGACCTGGGGCCATGGCACTGGGTTACTGCCGCCTTCCTGAGCGCCGGTCAGGTTTTGCAGTTTTTCGCCCTGAAGTCCGCCACGGTCACCGCAGTCGCCTGTCTCGGCACGCTTGAGGTCTTCATCTCGGCGGCGCTTTTGGCCTGTATCGGCGACAACCGGCGGGGGTCATTCAATCGCCTTGCGCTGTCTGGACTGGCGGCATTCGCCGGTACCCTTTTGCTGTTTTCCGGCAGGGTTTAGGTATCAGGAACATGGATACCTAGTTTCCCTGAAACAAATACGCCTTTTGTGCAGACTGTCCTAGGCTACGTCCGAAGCCGGCCTGGATGCCGGCAGAACGCGATGGAGCAATCGAAAGGACGAGCGATGGCAGCGCATCCGACACTCAAACCGTTCAATTTCAAGAAATGGGTGGAGGCCAATGCCGACAAGCTGCGTCCGCCGGTCGGCAACCAGTTGCTGCACAAGGAAGGCGACATGATCGTTATGGTCGTCGGCGGCCCCAACACGCGCGTCGATTTCCACGACGACCCGGTCGAGGAATGGTTCTTTCAGCAAAAGGGCGACATGATGCTGAAGATCGCGGACGGCGGAAAGATCTATGATGTTCCGGTGCGCGAAGGCGAAGTGTTCCTGCTGCCGCCCCATGTGCGCCACGCGCCGCAGCGCCCGCAGGAAGGTTCGATCGGGATCGTCGTCGAGGCGCCGCGCCAGCCCGGCATGGTCGAAGGGTTCGAGTGGTACTGTTTCAACTGCGAGGGGCGGGTGCACCGCGAAGAAGTGTCGCTGGACAGCCCGGAAGGCATCGTGACCGAACTGCCGAAGATCTACGAGGCGTTCCACAACAGCACCGAAGCCCGCACCTGCCCGCATTGCGGCACGTTGCATCCGGGGCGCGGGAAACCTCCGGCGGGCTGGGTGCAGCTCTAGTCGGACAATAACGAAGAACAGGGAGGAAACATGTTGTTCAAGGCTAAAACGCTCGCCGGACTTGCATTCGCCGCCACCGTGACACTCGGCGCCAGTCAGGCCCTTGCCAATGAATTTCGGCTGGGTCTGATCACGCCGCCGCCGCATATCTGGACGAAGGCGGCCGAGGATTTCGGCGCAGAACTGAAGGACAAGAGCGGTGGGCGGCACAGTGTCACCGTCTTTCCGGCGCAACAGCTCGGCAACGAGGCGGAGATGCTCCAGCAGCTCCAGACCGGGGCGCTCGACATGGCGTTCATGACCGCCGCAGAAGTGTCGAACCGCGACGCCGATTTCGGCGCGTTCTACGCACCGTTCCTGGCGAACGACATTGGCCACGCGGCCCGCATCCTTCAGTCCGATTATGCGCGCTCGATGCTCGACCAGCTGCCGGGCAAGGCCGGCGTCGTGGGCATCGGTTATGGCATGGCGGGGTTGCGGCAGATCGTCAGCCGCACCGAAGTGAAATCCGCCGACGACCTCAAGGGCTTGAAGCTACGGATCACGCCGTTTGCGCCCATTCTCGATTTCTACAACGCGCTTGGCGCCGCGCCGACACCGATGCCGCTGCCTGCGGTCTACGATGCGCTTGCCAATGGACAGGTCGACGCCATCGACATGGACGGGGAACTGATCTGGGTGCTGAAATACTACGAGAATGCGGACACAATCATTGAATCGAACCACATGATGTTCCCGATGATCGGGCTCATCTCGGCCAAGGTCTGGGCGGGATTGTCCGAAGACGACCGGACCCTGATCGCCGAAACCATGAACAAGCATCTCGATGCTGTCGTTGCCTCCTATGTCGAGAAGGAGCCGGTCTGGATCGACGAGATCAAGGGCACCGGCAAGACCTACATCAAGGTCGGTCCCGAGTTCTTCGGCGATATCGGCGCGCGCTGGGATGCGATCTGGTCGGAAAAATCGCCCTCGCTGGCAGAGCTTCGCAACCTGGCCGCCGCGACCCGGTAAGCCCGGCCCTTCGCAGACATACGTGCCTGCGGTCCTTTCCGGACCGCGGGCACATGCCTGGGGCATCGCGCAAGGGGTGCGGCTTCCACCATGCTATGAACCAACGCAGCGAAACCGGCCTGTGCGAGCCGCTCACTCAAGGAGGACGCAATAATCAAGAAATCTGCTTCAGATGTCGATCTTTTCTCCGACGAGGCGATCCGCGATCCCTACCCGTTGTGGAAGGAACTACGTGACACCGGCCCGGCGGTCTGGCTGACCCGATACGACATGTGGGTCGTGGCGCGCTACGACGATGTGAAGGCGGTTCTGGGCAACTGGCAGACCCTCACCACCGCCAAGGGCGTCGCGATGGAGCCGAAGGTCAACGAGGCGACGTCCGGCCCCGGCAGGGCGAACTCGCTGACCAGCGACCCGCCGCTACATGACGAGATCCGGGTGGTGACCGGTGCCCCGTTGCGCCCCGGCGGCCTGCGCGAAATCGAGCCGCAGGTCCGCGCGGCGGCGGAACGGCTGGTTGACGACCTCTGCCGGCGCAAGACCGTCGACGGGATGGTCGACGTTGCGCAATACCTGCCGATGAACCTGGTGCGCGAATTCGTCGGCCTGCCGGACTCGGGCCGGGAAAACATGCTGAAATGGGCGGCGGCGACGGTCAACGCGATGGGACCGATGAATGACCTCGGGAAAAGTGCGATCCCGCAGATTCAGGAATTGCATCAGTACTGCATCAACCAGGCTGTGCCGCTCTATCTGAAGAAAGACGGCTGGGCCGACAGGCTGTACCAGGCGGCCGATGCCGGCAAGGTCAACCGCGACCAGTGCCCCGGCATGATGCGCGAATACATCGGGCCGGCGCTCGACACGACGATCATCGGCACCGGCCACCTGTTGCGCCACCTCTCGCTGCACCGTGACCAGTGGGAGATGTTGCGCGCGGACCGCAACCTGATCCCCGCCGCCATAAACGAGGCGTTGCGCATGGATTCGCCGGTCCGGTCCTTCACGCGCTACGTCCGCCACGACACCGACATAGGCGGCACCGCCATTGCCGAAGGCGACCGGGTGATGGTGCTCTACGGGTCAGCCAACCGCGATGAACTCAAGTTCGAAGGTCCGGATCGTTTCGACATCACGCGCGCGAACCGCGACCAGATCGCCTTCGGGCACGGTCTGCATACCTGCGGCGGCATGCATCTTGCCAAGCTGGAGATCACGGCGCTCCTGGAGGCGATGCTGGACCGGATCGATTACTTCGAGACCGACGAGCCGACGATCTGCCTGAACAACACGCTGCGCGGATACGAGGCGATGCCGATGCGGGTCTTCGCGGCGTGACGCGCGACGGGCTGATGGAGGCGTCCGGCGCGGCCGGTGCGGGATCGGCCTTCGCAATGGCGCGGGGGCTGGTCCCGGGCATGAAGGTTGTGTCTTACTGTAACGAAAACCGGCCTGACAGGAGTGCCAGATGACCGAGCCGAGGCAAGTTCGAAGATGCTGATGCGGGTGTCTGCGGTCTGGGCCAAGGCAGAGATGATGCTTGCCACGGCGCTGGCGGTCCTGGTCACGGGGCTCGTCCTTCTCAACGTCGTGACGCGGAACATCGGCGCCGCGCTCTTCTGGGTCGATGAACTGGCGATCTACGCGATGGTCTGGATGGCCTTCATGGGTGCCTCGGCGGCGCTGCACTACGGCAATTCCGTCGCGATCACGCTGATCTCGGATGCCGTGGCACGGCCGGTCGCACAGGTGATACGGCTGTTCGTCCATATCGTCCTGACACTCTTTTCGTTCAGCATGATCTACTTTTGCTGGCGCTGGTTTCAGCCGCTCGACATGCTGCGCGCCGGGTTCGACATCGAGGCGTTCCAGGCCACGACATTCAACTTCGTCTACTCGGAACCGACAACGACACTCGGCGTGCCGAAGTATGTGTTCTGGATCGTGGTCTGGCTGTTCGCACTCGGGGCAAGCCTGCATTCCACCGCGCATCTCCTCTCGTGGCGGGCAGGAGGCATGTCGAAATGACGGCCGTCGTCTTTGCCATCACGCTGTTCCTGTCGGTCCCGGTTGCCGTGTCGATCGCGGTGGCGGCGATCTGGTACATCTGGGATTCGGGCAACACGATCCTTTTCGACAGTTTCGGCCAGAAGATGTTCGGCGGGCTCGAGAACTACGGCCTCATGGCGATTCCGCTGTTCATGCTGACCGGAGAGTTGATGAACGAGGGCGGCATGACCCGGCGGCTGATCAACGCGGCGCGGGTCTTCGTCGGTGGCTTCCGGGGCGGGCTAGCCTATATCAACCTGCTGACCAACATGTTCATGGCCGCGATCATCGGGTCGGCCACCGCGCAGATCGCTGTGATGTCGCGGGCAATGGTCCCGGAGATGGTGAAGGAAGGCTATGACGTCGGCTTTGCCGCCGCCACCACCGCCGCCGGCGGGCTTCTGGCGCCGGTGATCCCGCCGTCGATGCTGTTCGTCATCTACGGGGTGATCGCCCAGGTTCCCATCGGCGACATGTTCCTCGCCGGCATCATTCCCGGCCTTCTGCTGGCCGTGATGTTCGCGCTGGTGATCGCGGGTGTCGGCCTGATCCAGGGTTTTCCGAAGGGGGTCTGGTACACCCGGCCCGAAGCCGTTGCGGCCATCGGCGCCTGTCTTCCCGCCGCGCTGATCCCGATCGCGATCATCGGCGGCATCCTGTTCGGCATTGCGACGCCGACGGAATCCGCGGCCGTCGCGTCGCTGATCGCGTTTATCGTCGGGTGGACGGTCTATGGCGAACTGAAGCTGTCGGCCCTCTGGGGCATGTTCCAGCGGACGGCGACCAATGCGTCGATGGTCATCTTCATGATCGCCGCGGCGAATGTGTTCGGCTGGGTCATCATCTACGAGGCGCTGCCGCAGAAACTCGCCACTCTTGTGACTGCCATGACCAGCGATCCCTTCGTCTTCCTGCTGATCGTCAACGCGATCCTGCTGATCGTCGGAATGCTGATCGACGGCATTGCAGCGGTGATCCTCGTGACGCCGATCCTTCTGCCGATCGCCATGGGCAGCTACGGTATCGACCCCTATCAGTTTGGCGTGGTCATCTGCCTGAACCTGGTTCTGGGACTTCTGACACCGCCGGTCGGCGTCGGGCTTTACATCGCATCCTCGATGAGCGGTGTCAGTCCCGGCCATATCCTAAAATCACTTTGGCCGTTCCTGCTGGCCGTTGCGCTGGCGCTGGTGTTGCTCAGCCGGTTTTCCTGGCTGTCGACGGCCTTGATCTAAGGGCGGTTGTGGGCCGCCCCTTAGGTCTAACCGGCCCTGTACCGGGCCGCGTACGGTGGCGACAAGTAGCAGTATCGGGTCGGTGGTCCCTATCCCGGCATACCGCAGCGGCCGGCATTCGGCCGGGATCAGCAAGTGCGTATAGATGTCGAGCCGCTGGGCCGCCGCCGGCGCGGTTCACTTCGTGTAGGGTGGTGAAATGCTGGCGCTGAAGTATTGTCACCAACGACATGAATTAATGTAATCATACCATTTCTGTTCATGAAGATCCTTCGGTACGAGTGGTCAATGCCGTTCCAATTCCGGGCCTGGAATGTCCACCGTCAGTTCCGTCACCTTCGACGAACCCATCGACCATCGCGCCTCCAATTCAATGAAACGGGGCGTGGTCGTGGCCATACTGACGCCAGAACAGACGGTCGCCGAACCGCCGCCGATGCGGGTGGCCGACACGGATTTCCGCGCGCTCCGACCGAGGTTCAGCGCGCTGGTCGCGGTTGAAGCCGCTTGTCGATACGGCGAAGCCTGGCTGGAGGCGCTACTGAGCCATCTTCGCGCCAACCACGAGCATTTTATAGAGAGCATCAACGGGCAGGGCCGTTGCCTCAGCGTTCTGCCCTCGGACTCACTTTATCATGCCAGGATGGGCTGCCAGGGACTGGGCATGGATGCCGGTACCTCGCACGATTTCATGCGGGCGAAGGCTCGACACCGGATTGGCAAGGGCCAGAAGTTCGGCCGCTCGGGTCATGGCTATATGCGTGTCAATCCCGGCTGTCCGCGTGCTACGGTGGAGGGGGCCATCGTCCGGTTGAAGTCGGCGCTGGTTGGCCGTTCGGTGGAAAAGGACGTCGCCGCACGTTGGGAGTCTACTGTGCCCAGTAGGCTTACGAATTCGCGCGGTCAGCGAAGGTCAATTTCCAGATGGTCCTGACTATGGGAGATGACGATGCATATCAATAACGACCTGAACCGCCCCGTGACCGTTCATGCCAGCACGCTCGACTGGGTGCCGAGCCCGGCCGCGGGGGTCGACCGAAAGATGCTCTACCGCGAGGGCGGTGAGGTCGCGCGCGCCACCTCGATCGTGCGCTATGCTCCGGGCAGCGCCTTTCCCGCCCATGTCCACACCGGCGGCGAAGAGATCCTGGTGCTCGACGGAACCTTTCAGGACGAACATGGCGACTATCCGGCGGGCTGCTATTTCCGCAATCCGCCGGGCACGTCGCATCGGCCGGCGGCGGCAGACGGATGCACGATCTTCGTCCGCCTCTGGCAGTATCGCAATGGCGACAAGACCCAGATTGTCCGGCAACCCGGCGAAGGCGACGCTGTCGCGTCCCGCGACGGCGCGCGCGCCGCGCGGGTTCTCTTCGACGACGGCGCCGAGCGGGTCATGCTGGAAGAATGGTTGCCGGGGGCCGTGGTCAGCGTTCCCAATCCGCGCGGGCTCGAACTTCTGGCGCTGTCCGGAGAATTGACCCGTGCCGGCGAAAGGATGACGGCGCAAAGCTGGTGCCGGTTGCCGGCCGGCCAGCCGTTTCAGGCCGAATGCGGCACGGGCGGGGCGCAGGTCTGGATCAAGGACGCGCCCCTGCAACATGCCGATGTCCTGAAGATGCCCGCTTGAGTCCGGAGGCAGCACAGTTGAACGACATGAGGGTTGCAATCATCGGCGGCGGACTTGCCGGGCTCAACGTCGCCCGGTTGCTGCACCGTGCCGGAGTCGACATTCAGCTCTTCGAGGCGCGGGGCCGGTTCGGCGGCCGCATCCTGACGGTCGATGCGCAAGGCGCGGCCGGCGAGGACGGCTTCGACCTCGGCCCCTCGTGGTTCTGGCCGGGGATGCAACCGGCCATCGCCGCGCTGGTCGGGGAACTGGACCTGCCGAGCTTTCCCCAGAGGACCGAGGGCGACGTGATCTTCGAACGCATGTCGCGCGAGGGGCCACGGCGCTATCCCACTCCGCCGCAGGAGCCGCAGTCCCTGCGCCTTGCCGGCGGGTGTGCGGTGCTGATCCGGGAATTGCGGCGCGATCTGCCGGCGGAACGCCTGCATGCGGGGGTGCCGGTCACGCGCCTCGACCTGCGAGCGGGCGGCGTTCGCCTGACACTTCCCGGCCGGACGGTGACGGCCGACCATGTCATCGCGGCCCTGCCGCCCCGCCTGATGCAGGCGACGATGAGCTTCAACCCCGCGCTGCCGCCCGAGACCGAAACCCTCTGGCGCGGCACACCAACATGGATGGCGCCCCACGCCAAGGTCTTTGCGATCTATGACCGCCCCTTCTGGCGTGAGGCGGGGCTTTCTGGCACTGCGCAAAGCATGGTAGGCCCGATGCCCGAAATCCACGACGCGACCACCCATGACGGCCAACCGGCGCTTTTCGGCTTTCTCGGCATCGGCGCGGCGGAACGCGCGCGGATCGGCGAAGCGACGCTGATCCGCGCCTGCGTGGACCAGTTTGTCCGCCTCTTCGGGGCGGAGGCAGCCCGCCCGCGCGCAACGCTCTACAAGGACTGGGCTGCCGATCCCCTGACGGCAACGGATGCAGACCCGGCCTCGTCCGACCATCCGGTCTTTGCGCCGCAATGGGTGCAAGGGCCCTGGTCGGAAGTCCTGACGATGGCCGGAAGCGAGACCAGCACGCATGAGGCGGGCTATCTTGCCGGCGCCGTCGAAGCCTCGTCCAACGCCGCTGCCGCCGTGATGCAAGGGATCGGTGCGCGGGCGGGGTGACTCCGCGGCGAACACAAAGGGGTCCGCGGTCGCGGGCCGCGCCACCTTTGACCTTGGCCCCTGAAGCCGCTACTGAATCCCTGCGCCCCTGTCCGCCAGACCGGACACGGTGCGGACGGTGTCACCATGCAGGCGTCCAGACGATGTCGAACCCCGCCATTTCCGTCGATCTCAGGTCCGACACCGCGACCCGGCCGTCGCCTGCGATGCGTCAGGCGATGGCAAACGCCGTCGTGGGCGACGAGCAGCGCGGCGAGGACCCGACCACCGCCGCCCTCGAAGAGCGGGTGGCGGATATTCTCGGCCAAGAGAAGGCGCTGTTCCTGCCGTCGGGCACGATGTGCAACCAGATCGCCTTTCTCGTCCACTGTCGCCCGGGCGACGAGATCATCTGTGCGGCCAACGCCCATGTCTACGGTTCCGAAGCGGCGGGTGCCGCGGCGCTGGCGGGCGCGCAGTTCCGCCCCATCGCCAGCGGGACCGGCATCTTCACCGCCGCCGAAGTCGAACCGCTTCTGCGGGCGCAGCGCCACCGGTCGCCCCGCAGCCGCGTCGTGACGGTCGAGCAGACCTCCAATCGGGGCGGTGGCCGGGTCTGGCCCCGTGCCGTGATCGACGGGCTTGCCGAGCTTTGTCGCGCCAAGGGCCTCGCGCTCCACATGGACGGCGCCCGGCTGCTGAACGCCTCGGTCGCGGCGGGTGTTCCGGCCGCCGGTTTTGGCCGCCCGTGCGACAGCGTCTGGATCGACCTCTCCAAGGGGCTCGGGTGCCCGTTCGGCGCGATCCTCGCCGGCCCGGCCGGTTTCATCGAAGAGGCCCTTGTCTGGAAGCACCGCCTTGGCGGCGCGATGCGCCAGTCGGGCATCATGGCGGCGGCCGGCCTTCACGCACTCGATCAAAATGTCGAACGTCTGGCGCAGGATCACGCCAACGCCCGACGCATGGCCGGGATCTTGCGCGGAGTTCCGGGGGTGATTGTCGACCCTGCGGAACCTGAAACCAACATCCTTTTCCTGGACTTCAGCGAGGCGGGATTGCCGGCGACGCAGGTTGCGGCTGAACTTGCTGCGGTTGGTGTTGGCGTGAGCGTCGAAGAAGGGTTCCGGCTCCGCATCGTGACCCATCTCGACGTATCAGATGCCGATGCCGAAACCGCCGCCAACGCCATGGCCGAGACAATTGCGCGGTTGTCCGGGAACGTCGCGCATGTCGACGGATAGCTAGCCGAACCGAAGTCTGGCCGCAGATGAGCATTTCGACAACTTCGTTCCGTATGCTCGCGTTCATGCGACAGAAATTTGAACATAGATCTTTCTTAGGCGTCATTGTGGGAACAAAGTCCCACATGCGGCGCTCCTGTTCCGCACATGTTTCTGCCCTGCCGCGCCAGATGGATTCCCTGTCTTCCGGCAAGCCGGCGATCGCGCGTAAGCGGCTTGAAACATGGGAAAATTGGGCAGACATGATCCTGAAACGCGCAAGAAGAGGTGATTCCATGAAGATCTTCGCTCTCGCCGCGCTGGTAGCGACCGGCCTCGGCTCCTCCCTGTCCGCCGCCTAATCCTTCGGCCCCCTGATCGACCCCGCGACGCTTCAGGCCGGCCTTGCCGCGAACCCGCCGCTGATCCTTGATATTCGCGGCAAGGCCTATGGCGAAGGCCATATCCCCGGCGCGGTTTCGGCCCCCTATGCCGAATTTCGCGGCCCAAAGGAGAATCCCGGCCAACTGGTGTCGGAAGACAAGCTTGAGGCAGTGCTGCAAGGCCTTGGCGTGACCTTCGAACGCCCAGTCGTCGTTGTGCACGAGGGCGACACCGACAGCGACTTTGGCGCCGCGGCCCGTGTCTACTGGACACTCAAATCTTCTGGCGTCTCGCCGCTTGCCATCCTGAACGGCGGCATGAGCGCCTGGAAGGCCGAGAAGCTGCCCCTCGACGTGGCGTCGACCGCGCCGGTGCCGTCGGATATAGACATCACCTTCTCCGACCAATGGCTTGCCGATACGGACGAGGTGGCCTCGGTCGTGGATGGCAAGGGCGAGGCGGTGCTGGTCGATGCGCGCCCGGCCGAGTTCTACAACGGCAAGAAGGCACATGACGCCGCCGCCCGCCCTGGCACGCTTCCGGGTGCGGTGAACCTTGTCCATTCCTCCTTCTTCAACGGCGGCACCAAGGTCGTCGACCAGGCCTCCGCCGCCGAGATCGCGGCGACCCTCGGGCTGAAAGAGGGTGAAGAGGTCGTGCCCTTCTGCAACACCGGCCACTGGGCCGCCACCGACTGGTTCGCGCTGTCCGAACTCGCCGGGATCGAGAACGTGAAGCTCTACCCCGAGTCGATGGTCGGCTATTCGAAGACCGATCACGAGATGGCGAACACGCCGGGCCTTCTGCAGAACCTTCTCGGCCAGATCACGGGCAACTGATGTCCATGGCGGCAGAGGAAAGCGGCGCGGTCCCGGCCCGGGGGCGGGCGGTCAGGCGCGGCGCGCTGGTCGCCACCGCGCTGGTCGCAATCGGAGCGGTCGCCGTTCTGGCGGGGGCGCGGTTCGGCCTGATGCTGGCCATCGGGCTCGGCTTCGGGATCACCCTCGAAGGGCTTCGCTTCGGCTTTGCCGGGCCGTGGCGCGCGATCATCCTGCGGCGTGAACCGGCGGGACTTCTGGCGCAGCTTCTGGCCATCGGCCTGGTTTCCGTCGTCGCATTCCCGCTGCTTCAGAGCCATTCCGGCGAACTGGTCGGCGCCGTGGCACCGATCGGCTGGGCGATGGTCGGCGGCGCCTTCGTCTTCGGGGCGGCGATGCAGGTCATCCTTGGTTGCGGGTCGGGCACGCTGGAAAACGCGGGCAGCGGCAACCCTGTTGGTCTGCTGGCCCTGCCATTCTTCGCTATCGGCAGTTTCTTCGGGGCCTATCATCTGCTGTGGTGGACCGACCTAGGGGCGCTGCCCGTCATCGTCCTAAAGGGAGCGACCGGCCTCGCCGTGACGCTGGGTCTGCTTGCCGCCGTCGCGGCGGTCCTTCTGTGGCGCGCCGCGCCGGGTGCGCGCAGGCTGCCGCCGCGCCTTGTTGCAGCGGCGCTGATCCTTGCCGCGCTGGCCATCGGCAACCTTGTCGTCGCGGGCCAGCCCTGGGGCGTTGTTTACGGACTTGGTCTTTGGGTCGCGAAAGGCGCGGTCGCGGCGGGGGCCGACCTGAGCGGGTCGGGATTCTGGTCCGCGCCGGGCAATGCGGCACGGATCGGCGAAAGCATCCTCACGGATTATACCTCGCTGACGAATTTCGGTCTGATCGCGGGGGCCTTCCTCGTCGCCACATGGCGCGACGGCGGGCTGTCCGCACCGCTACCGCGCCTTCCGGCCCGCGCCTGGGTGGCCGCCGTGATTGCGGGGATGCTTCTTGGCTATTCCTCGCGGCTGGCTTTCGGCTGCAACGTGGGGGCGTTCTTTTCCGGCATCTCGACCGGCATTCTGCATGGCTGGGCCTGGTTCGCGGCCGCCTTCGCGGAGTCATGGATCGGCATCCACCTCAGGCCGCGTCTCGGACTGGAGGCGCGCGCATGACCCGGAAATTGACGGCATCGGTGGCAATGGGGATGCTGCTTCTGCTCATTCTCTTCGACATCGGCCAGACGATGTCGAACCCCTATGCCGCCCCGCCGCTTTTGGCCTTCGGGTCGGGTGTTGCGCAAACGGGGGGGGTTCTGCGCCGCGCTGCCGGACTGACTGCCCCGTCCGTCGTGACCGGCCCGCGCGCCGCTGATACCCCGATCTGCGCCGAAATCCGCATAATTCCCCTCGAATCGCCACCCGAAACCGAGTTTTCCTTTGCCCGAGGGTGCGTTTCGACGTTACCTTTCGCGCGCGCCGGGCAGAGGCACTCTGCCCGTATCCGGTAACTAGACAGGGATAGTTGGAGACACCCATGGGTAAACGTGACGAGCTGATCGCAAAATATGCCGATGATCTGAAAAACAAATGCAAAATGACGCCGGACATGGCGCTTCTGACCAAGGTCACGATCGGCTGCGGACCGTCGATCTATGACGCTGACGCTTCCACCGTCGCCGGCAGCCAGGCGTCCGAGCTGGAAACCGTGAAGACCAATTTCCTGGTCAAGAAGCTCGGTCTGAAGGATGGGCCGCAACTCATGGCCGCGATCAACTCGGTGATCGAAACCTACGGCAAATCCGAACGCAACAAGTATCGGGCGGTGATCTACTACATGCTCGTCAAGCATTTCGGCAAGGAAGCGGTCTACAAGTAAGCCCCGCGCCTCTGGCCGGGCCGCACGTGACACATCGGGCGGGCCGGCCGGACATGGTGAATCAAAACTTACCTCAACATATTGATATTGAACGGTATTGTCGGAAGATGCCGCTTGTGCGAATCCGACGCTTGGCCTAGGTTGATCTCAACAAGGCCAGTACGGCCGAGACCTATTCAGTTTCACGCGTGGTGCGAAGGGAGCACGTGGGGTGGCGAAGGGTCCCGGTCGGGGTGTCCGGGACCCTTTGTTTTTCAAAACAACGCCAGAAGAATGCCGATGATCGTCAGCTTCGATCATCGCAAAACCGACCTTGATGGTCGACAGCGGGCGGGCCAGCGCAGAGCGGCCCCGCTGATGCAGCCCGGAACCCGGACGTCGCATCACTTCAGCTTGATGCAGAAATGCTTCCTGACCGGCTTTTCGATCTTCCAGGTTCCGGTGAAGCCGGGTTCGACCGTGAACGCGTCACCCGGACCCATGGTCACGGGACGGCCGCCGTCCGGGGTGATGGTGATCTGCCCCTCGATCAGATGCACGAATTCGTAGAACTTGTAGCTCGCGTGCCATGTTCCCGGCGTGGCCTCCCAGGTGCCGCTGATCACGCTGCCGTCGAGGGCGGTATGCTGGACCCAGGTCTTCATCGTCGGGGTGCCCTCAACCTTCGTCCAGCCCTCCAGATCGGCCTGCATCGGCTCGGGTCCGGGCGCGGGGAAACGGAATACCATATCGCTCATGTCAGTCCTTCCAGGATTGGGCTTCGGCAGCTTCGTGGTATGACGCCACCGTCAACCTGACAAGGCCCATCGTCAGGCAGCACGCATCGTGACGATGGACCCGGCCGCCCCGTCTGCGGGACATACCGAGTGACTCCTTGATCCACCACGATGATCGGAGGTTGCGGGGTGCGGAGGTTTCTGGTCTCAAAGGAAAACGTGCGTGACAGCGATTTCACGCATGGGGTGGGCGGCCAAGGCGCCGGCGAAGGTGAGGATGGGACGAGCATGTTGATCCGTGAAGCAAGGGCGTCAGACGCCGCGCATCTGGTGCGCTTCATCAACATGGCGGCGGACGACTTGCCGCTACATTTCTGGAAAGGGACCGTTGGCCCCGAGGGCGACCCCTGGGCCCTTGGCAGGGAACGGGCCGCGCGGGACACCGGGAACTTTTCGTTCCGCAACGCCTGGCTTGCCGAAGTCGACGGCGAGGTTGCCGGCTGCCTTCTCGGCTATCCGACCGAAGATGCACCCGGCCCGATAGACCCCGACACGCCCGCGATCTTCGTCCCGCTTCTGGAGCTTGAGGCGCTTGCACCGGGGTCGTGGTACCTGAACGTCCTTGCGACCTATGAGGCGTTTCGGGGCAAGGGCTGCGGCAGTGCGCTGCTGGCCCATGCCGAGGATGTGGCGGCGCGCGCGGGGCGCAGGTCGATCAGCCTGATCGCCGAGGACACGCATCTTGACGCGCTGCGCCTCTATACCGCCAAAGGCTACCACGAAGTGGCCCGGCGCCCGGTGGTGAAGGACGACTGGCGGGTCGATGCCAGGGAATGGATCCTCTTCGCGAAATCCGTCGGCTGACGCGGGACAGGATGTCGGCATCGACACGCGGCGGCCGTCACGCCACGCCCAGCGCCCGGTGCGCGGTGTAAAGCTGTGCCATAGCACAGGAGGCCAGCCGCGACATCACCCCGTCGGCCCGGCTCGTCAGCACGATCGGCACCCGCGCGCCAAGCACGATCCCGGATGACTCGGCCCCGGCAAGGTAGATGAGCTGCTTGGCGATCATGTTGCCGGCTTCGAGGTCGGGCACGACGAGGATGTCGGCGTCGCCGGCCACTTCTGAGCGGATGCCCTTCGCCTCGGCCGCCGTCTTCGACACGGCGTTGTCGAAGGCCAGCGGCCCGTCGATGATCCCGCCGGTGATCTGCCCGCGGTCGAGCATCTTGCAGAGCGCCGCCGCCTCGATCGTCGAGGGGATCTTGGGATAGACCGTCTCGACCGCCGAGAGGACCGCGACCTTGGGCCGGTCATTGCCGAGCGCGCGGGCAAGGTCGATGGCGTTCTGCACGATGTCGCGCTTGGTATCGAGGTCGGGAAAGATGTTGATCGCCGCATCGGTGATGAAAAGCGTCTTGGGGTAATGCGGCACGTCGAGCGCGAAGATGTGGCTCATCCGCCGCTCGGTCCTGAGGCCGGTGTCACGGTCGACGACAGGCGCCATCAGTTCGTCGGTGTGCAGCTTGCCCTTCATCAGGGCCTCGGCCTTGCCCTCGCGCACCAGTGCGACGGCGCGTTCCGCAGCCGCATGGCTATGCGGGGTGTCGATGATCTCGATCCCGTCGAGGCTTAGGCCAGCCTCAGCCGCCACCACCTCGATCTTCGCGCGCGACCCGACGAGGACGGGCACAATCATCCCCTGTGATGACGCTTCCAGTGCGCCGGCCAGAGACAGTTCGTCGCAAGGATGCACGACCGCCATGCGCACCGACGGCAGGTTGTGCGTTGCCGCGATAAGGTCGCGGTAGCGGGCGCCTCTTTCGTGAAGATGCGCCTCCGGTAGTACGGCGCGCGGGCGGCGCACCTTCTCGGTCGGCGCGATGACTTCGGCCTGGCCCTCGATCACCACCTCTCCGTTCTGGTTGGTGCAACGGCAATCGAGCTTGAGCGCGTTGCGCGCCGGGTCCTTGGCCGCGACGGTGACCTGCACCGCCACCGTGTCGCCGATCCCGACCGGCCCCAGGAACGTCAGCTTCTGATCGAGATAGATCGTTCCCGGTCCCGGCAGCTCCGTCCCGAGCACGGCTGAAATCAGCGCGCCGCCCCACATGCCGTGGGCGATGACCGTGTGGAACACGTCGGAGCGGGCAAATTCCGCATCGACATGGGCGGGGTTCACCTCGCCCGACATCGCCGCGAACAGCTCGATATCCTCGGACTTCAGCGTGCGCACTATCTGCGCTGTGTCGCCGACCCTGATCTCGTCGAACGTCCGGTTCTCTATAAACTGCATGCGCGGTTCCTGTTCGGGTGCGGCGCCGGAAAGGGTGTGGCCGATCATCGCCTCTATTGCTGGAAGACGTAAGTACCCGGGGCATCGCACAGCGCTTTACCCATGGGCGGCGGTGCGACCGGGTTCCGAGACCGCGTTGCCAGCCAGTTGGAGAGTGCCACCCACCAGGAACCGTCCCCGGCCGGTGTCTGTTCCACCCAGCGCTCGGGGTCGATGTATTTCCCGTCATGTGCCCGGACATGGATCCGGTAACGCCGGCCCGGATGACCGGGTTCCGCGACGATGCCGGCATTGTGCCCGCCGCTGGTCAGAACGAACGTCACCTCGGTATCCGAGAGAAGGTGGAACTTGTAGACCGAGCGCCAGGGCGCGACATGGTCGCGCTCGGTGCCGACGAGGAAGACGGGAACCCTTATATCGCTGATCGCCACCGGCTCATTGCCGGCCATGTACCTGCCTTCCGCCAGATCGTTGTCGAGAAACAGCCGGCGCAGATATTCCGAATGCATCCGGTAGGGCATCCGCGTCGCATCGGCGTTCCAGGCCATCAGGTCGTTCATTCGTTCCGGCTCACCCATGAGGTATTGCCGCACCATGCGCGACCAGACGAGGTCGTTCGACCGCAGGATCTGGAACGCCCCGGCCATTTGCTGCGTGTCGAGATAGCCCTTGTCCCACATCATGTCCTCGAGAAAGGCGATCTGGCTTTCATTTATGAAGAGCATCAGTTCGCCCGCCTCGGTGAAATCGGCCTGGGTGGCCAGAAGGGTCAGGCTTTGCAGCCTGTCGTCGCCTTCCCGCGCCATCGCCGCCGCCGCTATGGAAAGAAGCGTGCCGCCGAGGCAGTAACCGACGGCATGGACCTTTTCGGTGTCGCAGATCCCGGCGACCTGATCGAGCGCGGCCATGATGCCGAGGGCGCGGTAATCCTCCATCCCGAGGTTGCGGTCTTCTGCGTCGGGGTTCCGCCACGAGATCATGAAGACCGTGAAGCCCTGCCCCGTCAGATAGCGCACCAGAGAATTTTCCGGCGACAGGTCGAGAATGTAGTATTTCATGATCCAGGCCGGAACGATCAACACCGGCTCGGGCCGGACCTTGGCGGTTGTCGGCGCGTACTGGATCAATTCGATCAGCCGGTTGCAGTAGACCACTTTTCCCGGCGTCGCGGCAACGGTCTTTCCGACTTCGAATGCCTCGGTGCCGGCGGACTTTTCGCCACTGGCGAAGTGCTGCCAGTCCGAGAGGAAGTTCTGCCAGCCGAGAACGATATTCATCCCGGCCGTCTCGCGCGTCCGCTCCACGACTTCGGGATTGGTCCACGGATAGTTGGCCGGCGAGAACACATCGAGCATCTGGCGCGCCGCGAATTCCACCACGTTCTCGTGCTGTTTCGTGACGCCGCGCACGCCCGTAGTGGCATTGTGCCACCATTGCTGGCTCAGGAGGAACGCCTGCGACATCGCGTTGTAGGGCCATTTCTGCCAGGCAGGATCGCGGAACCGGCGGTCCTGTGGCAGGGGCTCGATGCAACACTCGCCCTGACCCTTTTGCCTCGCGCAGGCTGCGAGGAAGCCGGCAAGCCGCTGTGCCTTACGCGCCGCCTTCTCCGTCAGGTGAACCTGCTTGCCGGGCGACGTGGCCAGATGCAGCGCCCAGTCCGCCCAGGCATCGGCCATCGCGATCGGTGACACGCCCGAGGTGAAGCGCGCGGCGAGCGCCTTTAACCCCTTGTCGAAATCCTCGAGTTGAGTGTCCGCGCCGCCACGTGTGCTCGTCGCCTCTGCTTGCGGTACGTCCGTCCTGACCATGCTGCGGCGTGAGCTGAGCTTCGTGATCGTGCCGGATGGAGCGAGGCGAGCCATTTCGACCCTCCGTGACTGAAATACTGCGTCGGTACCGCGCATAAGCCCGACGGTTGCCTTCGGCCTTGATGAAGATCAACTTTCGGGGTCGCAAGAATCCGTCCCCCTGCCGGGCTGTCGTGAAACCGGCCCGCTCCCATCACATAGGCATGGCGGTCGATTGCGAAAAGGCCGCTCCTCGGTTTCTGGCCCAGGCTTTGAAACCGTCATCCCAACGGGGCACGGATCGTGACGGAGGGTATGCGCCCGCCGCGGCACCCCGGGGCGGTCCGGATCACGGGCAAGCGGGCGTTTCGTTCGCCTGCCCGGCCGCAGAGCCTTTGATTCGTCGGCATCACCATCCCTGCAAGCGGATCGGCGATACGCATCCACGCCGGTCTCGGCAGAATTCTTGTCCTTGAGAGCGGTGCCTGCCGGTTGCCGGCCCCCTGCGCCAAACGGTCGCATGACAGGGCGGCGGCAGGGGTCTGACAAGTTGTCATGTCCCGGGCGCGAAATCGCATCGGCTTATGTCCTCGACCGGGCCAATCCTGACAATCTGGCAGACGCGCGGTCGCCGGCTTGGTCACTATCCATATGATAATCAAAGATAAAAAGCTCTAGCTTTGTTAAGAAACCCACGACGGGCCGGCCGGCTCGTGAAGGGCGGGCGCGGGAAATCTGAAGCCAGGGGCAACTATGCGAACTGCTATTCAGGGGATTGTCACGATCGTGTTTCTGTCTGCGGCGGGTATGGCCCGCGCAGAGGAACCGGTGATCGCCGGTGTGAACCCGGCGGAGCGCCCGGCAGGGGCGCCTGTGATCACCGAATTTGAAAAGGATGGGATTTTATCGTAAATATCGATTTAAACCCTATCAATGATCCATTAAGTTGTTTGGGTTTTATTTGTGGCTCACTTCATTCTTCAAACCGCTTGAGCTGTTGCTGCGTTAGATTGTTAGGAAGAAATGAGTGACACTGATAGTGATGATGACGAGGCTCCTCAGCTTATTGAAGTTCCCCAAGATAGTGATCGGGTTATTCCGGTGACAATTTTGGCTGGATTTCTTGGGTCAGGCAAAACGACGTTGCTCAATCATATTCTCACGAGCAATCACGGGAAACGGATTGCTGTCATTGAAAACGAGTTTGGTGAAGGTCTGGGTATTGAGAGCATGATCGCTAAGAGTGGAGTTGATGGAGACAATATCTCGGATTTCTTTGAGTTGTCAAACGGATGTGTAAGTTTGCTAAGTCACCAACTCAGTTGTGTTTTCCGGTATTCTTCACTAAACTCAAACCCTTGTTTGATTAGATCTGCTGTACCGTAAAAGACGACCTGGTGACCACTTTGGAGCAGTTGATTATTCACAAAGACCGATTTGACTACATTCTCATTGAGACCACCGGACTTGCCAATCCAGGACCGGTTGTCTCTGCATTGTGGACCGATGATCACCTGGGCAACATGCTGTGTCTCGATGGCGTGGTGTGTGTGGTGGACAGCGTGAACTTTGAAATGTACTTGAACACAGAGGATGTCGCGGCCGATGTGAAAACACAAGTGTGTTTCGCGGACCGCATTCTGCTCAACAAATCCGACCTCGTCTCTCCAGAACAGGTATGTCACTTGTGTTCTCCCCCTATATACCAAGTGTATCTCGTATCTTACTGATCTTATTGTGCCAATTGTATGTAACTGCAGATGGCAACCGTGAAAGAGGTCGTGCAAAGCATCAACTCCTATGCCCAGATCGCCACTTCCACTTACTCCAACGTCAACCTGGACTTCGTCCTGAACACCCACAGCTACACCGCCAATGCTACCTCTGATGCAACCGCAAGCTCGGCGTTTGATTTCCTGCAGTGCATGCCTTGCGAACCCGATCTAACCGTCAGCGACAATAAGCGTCGGTTGTTCACAATGTTGGAGTCTTCTGCGGCAACCAATCCGCACAGCATCAGCGACATGAAAACACATTATTTGCGGTTCAAAGAGCGATTTCAGTTGAAAAAGCTGGAAGTATTGCTAGACGAACTGTTGTATGGAGGTAGCAACGGTGGTGGCAACAGTGCCAATCACAGCAGTGGTACTACACTGAGCAAGAGCGTCGTCACGTCGTATGGGGTGAACGAGAAGAACAGCGAAACTGATATTAGCACACTAGATGCAAATACAGCTAGCTCCCATACTATCACAAGTGACACCACCACTACTACCAATGCAACCAACACCACCAGTACCATGGCCATCTTTCGTATGAAGGGCATTGTCCACACAACCGAAAGCGACGTTTTGTACGTACTCCAGGCCGTCCACAACATCTTTGATTTGCAGCCGTCGGTGTATACCGTAGGACAGGAAGGAGATTTGACCCGAGGAGACAGTGTGCTGGTGATTATTGGCAAGAATTTGGACATGGTCTTTGTGGAAGCAGCGCTGAGGAAGTGTTTGGAATAGTGATTTCTGTTTTTTTGTAAGAAATTATTACCACTTCTCTTTTTATGCAAAGGTTGATTTGTGTTTTGTGATAATTGCGCACGTTCACGAACCAAAGA
>NCEA01000058.1 GCA_002280515.1 Rhodobacterales bacterium 32-67-9 | reverse complement strand
TTCAACGCCCTCGGCACCGCCGAAATCGTCCGCGTCGTCTGACATCAACGGGGAAAGGGGGAAGGCACGCCTCGAGCGTGAATTTCGCAACAACGCCATGCAGAGACCTGCCGTATCCAGTCCTGAAGGTTGTAACAGGTGGTGACGCGGGAGATCTTGCCATCCTTCAGCGAGAAGAACGACCCCGCCGGCAGGACATAGGTCTGCCCGCGCGCCTCCGGCAGGCCGGGATCGGTCTTGAGATAGCGGCCGTTGACCACGAACTCCGCCGCGCCGCGCGTCCCGTCATCGGCCGCGAAGACGACGATATCGGTCAGCGTTTCCTTGTAGGCGTGGTTCATGTGCGCGTAAAACTCGGCGAAGGCGAGCTTCGCCACGGCGGATGCAGCCCTCGTTGACGTGGAGTTCGATGTCGCTGTCGAGAAGCGCCAGCATCGCGTCGATGTCGCCGCTGTTGAACGCCACAAACTACGCCGCGATCTCCGCCTTCGTCATGCCTTCTTCCCGTCGCTGCCGGCCTCGGACGGCGGCCCGAAGCGTTCGATCATCCGCGCACGGATCTGGTCGCGCGCCTGCCTGTACGCGGCCAGCTTCGCCTCGCGCGTCTCACCGATCCCGCTGGGGTCCATTACCGGCCAGTATTCCACGTCGAGATGGAAGAACCGGGTGAATTCCAGCGCCTGGCGCTGGCTCGCCGGCGACAGGGCGACGACGAGGTCGAAGCCCGACAGGTCGTCGCCCCATTGCTGCATCTCCTCGAAGCTGCGCGAGCGGTGGCGCGCAAGCTCGATCCCCATCTCCTGACAGACCGCGACGGCAAAACCGTCGACCTCCAGATCGTTCTTCACGCCGGCCGACTGCACATAGCAGTCGCGGCCGTAGAGCTGCTTCATCAACCCTTCCGCCATCGGCGACCGGACCGCGTTGTGATCGCAGCAGAAGAGCACCGAATGCGGCAGAGTGCGGCCCAACAATCAGCCCCCGAAATGCAGGACGCAGATGAGGGTGAAGAGCCGCCGCGCGGTGTCGATATCGAGGTCGGCCTTGCCTTCGAGCCGCTCCTGCAAGACCCGGGCGCCCTCGTTGTGAATGCCGCGCCGCGCCATGTCGATCGCCTCGATCTGCGCCGGGGGCAGCCGCTTGACCGCCTCGAAATAGCTTTCGCAGATCTGGAAATAATCCTTCACCACCTGCCGGAACGGCCCGAGCGAGAGGTGGAACTCCGCCACCTTGTCGCCGGCTTCGGCGCCGATGTCGAAGACCAGCCGCTTTTCCCGGATCGCGAGGCCAAGCCGGAACGGCCCTTCGGGTGTCGCCATGCCGTCCTTTGCCGGCAGCGCGAAGCAATTGTCCTCCAGCAGGTCGAAGATCGCGACCTTGCGCTCCTGCTCGATCTCTGCCGTCGGGGCCGGCAGGCCGGTATCGTCGATCTCGATATGGCAGATGCGGCTCATGCGCCCCCCTCCCGGTTCAGCCGGTCAAGCCGGGCGCGCACCGAAAGCCCGTGCGCCTGAAGGCTTTCCGAGATCGCCAGCCGTTCGGCTGCGGGACCGATCGCCGCCAGCGCCGCCGGGGTCATCCGGGCAATCGTCGTCCGCTTGAGGAAATCCATGACACTCAGCCCACTCGAAAACCGCGCCGAACGCGCCGTCGGCAGCACATGGTTCGGCCCGCCCACGTAATCGCCGATCGCTTCCGGTGTCCAGTGACCGAGAAAGATCGCCCCGGCATGGGTGATCCGCGCGGCCAGCGCCTCGGGATCGGCGACGCAAAGCTCCAGATGCTCCGGCGCGACCCGGTTCGAAATGGCCGCCGCCTCGGCCAGATCGCGCACCGTGACGATCGCGCCGTAATCGCGCCACGACGCCCCGGCGATGGCCCGGCGCTCCAGCGTTTCCAGGCGCCGGTCGACCGCCGCCGCGACGGCCCGCCCGAAGGCGGCATCGTCGGTGACGAGGATCGACTGGGCACTTTCGTCATGCTCGGCCTGGCTGAGCAGGTCGAGCGCAATCCAGTCGGGATCGTTGTCGCTGTCGGCGATCACGAGGATCTCCGACGGCCCGGCGATCATGTCGATGCCGACCCGGCCAAAGACCCGGCGCTTGGCGGCGGCGACATAGGCATTGCCCGGCCCGGTGATCTTATCGACCGGGCGGATCGTCTCGGTCCCGTAGGCAAGGGCCGCGATCGCCTGTGCGCCGCCGATCCGGTAAACCGTATCGACCCCCGCGAGCCGTGCAGCCAGAAGTACCAGCGGATTGACCACGCCCCCCGGCGTCGGGCAGGCGATCACCAGCCGCTCCACCCCCGCCACCTTCGCCGGAATGGCGTTCATCAGCACCGACGAGGGATAGGAGGCGAGGCCCCCCGGCACGTAAAGTCCCGCCGCCGAGACCGGACCCCAGCGCCAGCCAAGCTCAGCCCCCGCCGCATCGGTCCAGCGCGCATCCTGCGGCATCTGGCGTAGGTGATAGGCGCGGATACGGTCTGCCGCCAGATCCAGCGCCGCCCGGTCCGCTGCGGAGACTTTCGCGCATTCCGCTTCGATCTCGGCCGCGGAAAAGGCGAGCGTCTCCGGCGTCAGGTCGAGCCGGTCGAATGTCGCGGTCAGTTCGATAACCGCCGTATCGCCGCGCGCCCGCACATCGGCGATGATCGCCGCCACCGCCGCGTCCACGTCCGGCGCATCCTCGCGCTTGGCCGAGAGGAGCGCCGAGAAGCCGGCGTCGAACCCGGTATCGGAGGTCGAGAGGAAAACAGGCATCGGCGGCACTCCCAGTTCCGCCTCCCATACAATCGACCGCTGCCCGCCTCAAGCCGTCCCGCCGCTGCCGGACGCGACCGTCGCCCAAGGGGCACAACTCCCCCATTCCACTTGGATCAAATATCCTGGGGGTTTGGGGGCAAGGCACCCAATCCGGGCGCGGGCGAACCCGCGCCAGGCCGGTCACTCGGGATGCGCGGGCGCCTTGTGCGAGGGCGCGAGATAGGGGCGCGTCACGTCCTTGAGCGTGAGGTCGAGGCACTCGACCTCGGCCGCGATGGCGCCGTCGCCGGCCAACACCAGTTCGACCCGCCCCGCCGCATCGGCGCCCGGTTGCCACTCGATCGAGAGGATCGACAGGATCTCCGCCGTGTCGCTGCGGTCGATGCCCTGCGAGGCGACCCCGGCCACCCCGTCGATCACAAGAAGCGCGCGGACCCGCTCGTAACCCCGGCCGCGCGCCTCGGCGGCGGCACGATCCTCCCAGCGGAAGCGGTTGATCAGGAAAGCCAGCCGGCGCAGCTTCGGCTGCCAGCTCATGTCCGCGATCGACAGGACAGCGTCCTGCACGAGGGCCGCGATGACCGGCACATCCTCGGCCGTCTCGGCCTTGAGATGGAGCGGCCGCTCGCCACCGTCCTCGAAGCGTGCGTCCTCGACCATCACTCCCCCCTCACCCGCTCGATCCGCGCGCCGCAGGCCGAAAGCTTCTCCTCGACCCGCTCGTAGCCCCGGTCGAGGTGGTAGACCCGGTTCACCACCGTCTCGCCCTCCGCGCCGAGCCCGGCGAGGATCAGGGAAACCGAGGCCCTTAGATCGGTCGCCATCACCGGCGCGCCGCGCAGGCGGTCGACTCCGGTCACGGTCGCATGACCGCCATGCACCTCGATCGCCGCGCCCATCCGCATCAGTTCGGGCGCGTGCATGAAACGGTTCTCGAAGATCGTCTCTTCCAGCACACTGACGCCGTCGGCGGTGCAGAGGAGCGCCATCATCTGGGCCTGAAGGTCGGTCGGGAAACCGGGGAAGACCTCGGTCTTCACATCGACCGCGTGGACCCGGCCATTGGCCCGCGCGACCTTGAGGCCGCTGTTGGTCTCGGTGATCGTCACTCCGGTCGCCTCCAGCTTCTCACAGAAGGCCGGCAGAAGGTCGCGGCGACCGCCGAGCAGTTCCAGCGACCCGCCGGCGATCGCCGGCGCGATCATGTAGGTGCCAAGCTCGATCCGGTCGGCGACTACGGCATGGGTGGCGCCATGTAGCCTGTCGACGCCCTCGATCCGGATCTCCCCGGTCCCCTCGCCCTCGATCCGCGCGCCCATCGCGCTGAGGCATTTCACCAGATCGACGATCTCGGGTTCGCGCGCCGCATTGCGCAGGACCGTCGTGCCCTTGGCCAGCGTCGCGGCCATCACGATGTTCTCGGTCGCGCCGACACTGGCGAAGCGCTGCTCGATCACCGCCCCTTTCAGCCCTTTCGGGGCCACGGCATGAAGGTAGCCGTCGCGCAGCTCGATCTCGGCGCCAAGCGCGGTCAGCCCGTCGATATGCAGGTCCATCGGCCGGGCGCCGATGGCGCAGCCGCCGGGTAGCGACACCACGGCCCGCCCCGCCCGCGCCAGCAGGGGGCCGAGCACCAGGTTGGAGGCGCGCATCTTGCGCACGATGTCGTAGTCCGCCGTCAGGTTGTTCAGATCATGGCTCGACAGTGCCAGCACCCGACCGCCCTGCATCGAGGTGACTTCGGCGCCGAGCGATTGCAGCAGCACCGTCATCGTCTTGATGTCCGAAAGCCGGGGCGCATTGGTCAGGGTCAGCGGCTCGTCGCTCAGAAGCGTCGCGGGCATCAGCGCCAGACAGGCATTCTTGGCGCCGGCGATCGGGATCTGCCCGTCAAGTTCCACGCCGCCCGTCACGATGATCGAATCCATGCTGCCTCAGCTTTCTTTCCTGTCCGCGCCCGGCTTCGCCCCGCGCGCCCGGGCCTGAGCCTTACGCCGTGCCAGATTGGCCTTCAGCGCCGCCTTGAGCCGCGCCTCACGCGTCTCCCCGTCCTTTGCAGGCCCGGTTTTCGGAGGTTTCCTGTCCATGGCGCCCTCTCTACCCCGGATGCCCGATAGCGTCCAGATTGCCCTTGCGCGGTCGAAAGATTGCGTCTAACACGCGGCCCACGAAAAAGCGCTGCGGTAGCTCAGTGGTAGAGCACTCCCTTGGTAAGGGAGAGGTCGAGAGTTCAATCCTCTCTCGCAGCACCATCTTTTCCGGTTTCATCCCAGAAAGTTAGCTGTTAGCAGACGGTTAGAAGCTCCTCGGTGGTACACAGAGGTGGTAACAATAGTGCTGCATATGGCCCGTCCGTGGAAGGACCCGAAGACCGGGATGTACTACTGCAGGCTTCGCGTTCCGGCCGACCTGCAGGCGATTGTCGGCAAGGGCATCACAAAAAAAGTCGCTTGGCACCAAGGACCCGGCCGAAGCACGACTGCGGTTCGCCGAAGCCTATCAGCTGAAGCAGAACGAGTGGGCAGCGCTCCGCTCCTCTCCTACCGTTGTGCCCCACAAGCAACTGGTAGCCTTGGCGGGGAATTACTACCGGGAACTCGTGGAACTTCGGGATGACGAGCCGGGAGAGCCGGGCATCTGGCAAGAGATGATAGCCATGCATGAACGGATTGAGGCCGCCCCCGACGGGTTACGTACTTGGTATGGCAACACTGCGGACCAAATGCTTCGAGAGGAAGGTCTGAAAGATGCGCGGGACGGAAGAGACGAGCGGGTCGTTGTTCAGCTATGTCGATCTGGAAGAGCGCATCCCGCCGCGTCACCCACTGCGCAAGATCCGGCAG
>NCEA01000034.1 GCA_002280515.1 Rhodobacterales bacterium 32-67-9 | reverse complement strand
TTCAACGCCCTCGGCACCGCCGAAATCGTCCGCGTCGTCTGACATCAACGGGGAAAGGGGGAAGGCACGCCTCGAGCGTGAATTTCGCAACAACGCCATCACGCAGCAAGACCGCACTCAAGCGGATTTATGGGTCCTGACTCTAGGCCAGCACGTACATTGGCCAATTGTGCATCAAGCTCTCTACTACCTGTTAACTTCCCGATATTCACATCGCTATCGATCTTCTTCCCTGCCCCATCGACACCTTCGTACAGGTGCTTTGAAAAGTCGGGAAAGCCTTCTTTGTCAAACGGCACTTTAGTTTCAGGATGCGTTGAACCGGCAAGCTTAACGTTGCGTTTGGAAATGCCTACTCTTGCCGCGTCATATAGATCTCCGGAAACACTCCCCCCATGGCAATTTTATTCTTTTGTTGCCTGACTTGTCGAGACCATTCACGGGATCATTGAAGCTGTAGGAGTACCTATTCGTCCCGACGCCCGGCTGCATCACCTCCCACCAGTCCGGCTGGATGAACATGGCGAGTTTGGGGTCGTAGTACCTGGCGTTGAGGTACTGTAGCCCCGACTGGTCGTCGAAGCGTTCGCCGCGTTCGGCAGGCTTTCGCGGCCCCGCAGGGGCTACGGTCCTGCCTCACCCCTTGGTCTCGGGCAGGCCGAGCGAGCTGACCGGGGTCAGGGGGGGCTCCTCGGCCCCAAGGGGCGGTAGGCGGTGCGTCCGGTGGCAAGCCCGGCCTCGTTGGTGACGGCGCGGACGGAACCGAGGCCGTCGAGGCGGAACGCGTTCACCCGCGTCGGAATCGCGCCGCTACCCCCATCTTCGTGATGCGCGGTGGAATTAGGAAAGCATTAAGCCGTGGCTGCTAAGTCTGACCTCGGGTGAAAGAAAAGGTTGGTGGGATGGGTGCGCAATCGAACGCGGCACCAGTCATCATCAAGCGCAAGAAGGTCGTCGGCGGCGGCGGGCACCACGGGGGGGCGTGGAAGGTTGCCTATGCCGACTTCGTCACCGCCATGATGGCCTTCTTCATGCTGATGTGGCTGCTGAACGCGACGACGGAAAAACAACGCAAGGGCATCGCGGACTATTTCAGTCCGACGATTCCGCTGAGCCGCGTTTCGGGTGGCGGCGACGGGTCCTTCGGCGGCGACAGCGTCTTTTCCGAAGACCAGATCGCCCAGAATGGTACCGGCGCGTCAAGCCTGAAGCCCAGCAAAGAACGTCAGGCGATGGGCCAGACCGGCACCGATACCAATGACAGCACGTCCGCCGATGCCGCGGCCTTCGCCGAAGAGGTGCGGCGGATCGAGGAAGCCCTGATGGGAATCGGCGGCGAAAGCATGGTGAGCGAAGAGGCGGCCCGCCACATCGTCACCCGCGTCACCGACGAAGGCCTGATCGTCGAGCTTTTCGACCTCGACGATGTGCCGCTCTTTCAGGGCGAAAGCGACCGCCCCGCGCCGATTCTGGAGCAGCTAACCGTGATGCTGGCCCGCGTCTTCGATCTCGTCGGCAACGGAATCGCGGTGAACGGCCATATCCGCGCCCTGCCGGAGGTGCTGCGTGAGAACCCGGCATGGGATCTGTCGACCGCACGGGCGATGCGGCTCAGAACCATGCTGGAGGGCGACGGGCTTGCGGCCGAACGCATCCAGCGAGTCACCGGATATGCCGACCGGAAGCCTGCGCTGCGCAACCCGATGGCGCCCCGCAACAACCGGATCGAGGTCATCCTGCTTCGTTCCGACAATTGAAAACATCCGGCGGTCCGCCGTTAGCGCGATGTTAAGGCACCGCGGCACAGGATCGGCCGGATTGACGGAAACAGCATCAGAAAGGCGCAACTCATGTCCATCTCGTCCTCGCTCAATGCCGGCGTGGCTGGCCTCAGCGCCAACGCGACGCGGCTTGCGACGATTTCCGACAACATCGCCAATTCGGCCACCTACGGTTACAAGCGTGCCTCGACCGATTTCGAAAACTTCGTGATCAACCAGGCGCGGGGTGCGGGCACCTATTCGGCCGGCGGCGTGCGCGCCTCGACGACGCGGCTGATCGACGAACACGGGGCACTGGTCTCCACATCGAACGCGCTCGATCTCGCGATATCGGGGCGCGGCATGCTGCCGGTGACCTCTGCAGTGTCGCTCGGATCGTTCTCCGTCGGCGCGCAACCTCTGATGATGACGACGACCGGGTCGTTCCGGCCCGATGCCGACGGGGTGTTGCGCACCGAATCCGGGCTGGTGCTCCTGGGTTGGCCCGCCAATGCCGACGGTTCGATCCCGGTTCTGCCGCGCGACACGATCGCGGGGCTCCAGCCGGTCGTGATCAATTCCAACCAGACGGCCGGCGATCCGACGACCACGATGAACCTCGGCGTCAACCTTCCGGCCGTCGCGACCGAAGCCGGGGCGGCGGGCGACGTGCTGCCGCTGTCGGTGGAGTATTTCGGCAATCTCGGCACGTCGGACACGCTCGACATCACCTTCACGCCGACCGTGCCCGCCACTGGCGCTTCCAATACCTGGACGATGGAGATCCGCGACTCCGCCCAGAACGGCGCCGTGATCGGAGAGTATACGATCGTCTTCGACAATACCCGCGCCAATGGCGGCTCGATCGCCTCGGTCACGACGGTATCGGGCGGCGCCTACGATCCGGTCACGGGGTCGCTGGCGTTGACGGTTTTCGGTGGGCCGATCACCATGACAATCGGCAAGCTCGGCGATCCGAACGGGCTGACCCAGCTTTCGGACAGCTTCGCGCCGACCTCGATCACCAAGGACGGCTCCCCCGTCGGAAACCTCACCACGGTCGAGGTCGACGAGAACGGTTATGTCACTGCGACCTACGATACCGGGTTCACCCGGCGCATCTACCAGATCCCGGTCGTCGACGTGCCGAATCCGAACGGGTTGACCACACTCAACAGTCAGGCCTTCCAGGTGTCACCGGATTCGGGGTCGTTCTTCCTCTGGGATGCCGGTGCCGGACCGACCGGGTCGGTCGTCGGCTATGCCCGCGAGGGCTCGGCCACCGATGTCGCGGCGGAACTCACGGCGCTGATCCAGACCCAGCGCGCCTATTCCTCGAACGCCAAGGTGATCCAGACCGTGGACGAAATGTTGCAGGAAACTACCAATATCAAACGCTGACCCGGACGGGTCGGGCCAATATCCGAAGGCTGAGCCATGAGTTTGTCGACCTCCCTCGCGAATGCCCTGTCGGGCCTCACCGCGTCGTCACGCGCGGCGGGTGTCATATCCTCGAACGTAGCGAATGCGTTGACGGAAGGATATGCGCGGCGCGACCTGCATCTGTCGTCGCAGTCCCTGGGCGGCATCGGAGCAGGCGTTCAGGTTGATGGGATCACGAGGTCGGTCAATGTCGCGGTCCTTGCCGACAGGAGGCTCGCCGATGCCGACGCCGGCAATGCCGGCCTCAAGACCGGCTTTCTATCTCGGGTCGAGACGCTGCTCGGCAACCCGGAAGACGCCGGTTCGCTTGCCGCGCGGGTCGCCGAGGTCGAAGCCGCGCTCGTCCAGGCGGCGAGCCGGCCCGACAGTCAGGCGCGATTGCAAGGCGTGGTCGATGCGGCCAACGCCCTGACGGATCATCTCGGCGCGCTGACCGATGACGTGCAGCAGGCGCGGATGGACGCCGATGCCGGCATTGCGCGGCAGGTCGAGACGCTGAACACATCGCTGGTCCAGATCGACAGGCTGAACGCCGAAATCCTCGCGCAGCGCGCCGCCGGTCGCGACGCGACAGCGCTGATGGATCAGCGCCAGCTTCTGGTCGACCGCGTGGCGGAGATCGTGCCGGTGCGGGAAGTCCCGCGCGACCGCGATCAGATCGCGCTTTTCACCACCGGCGGCGCGATCCTACTGGAGGGTAACCCGGCAGAGATCGGCTTTACCCCTGCCGGGGTCATCACCGCGGACATGACAATTGGTTCGGGCGCCTTGTCGGGTCTGACGATCAACGGCATGCCGGTGCCGTCGACCGATGACGGCGTGCTCGGCGGCGGAACGCTGGGTGCGAACCTGGCGATCCGCGACAATCTGGCGCCCCGCGCACAACGGCAGCTCGACGCCCTCGCCCGCGACCTGATCGAACGGTTCGAGGCGCCGGGTGTCGATCCGACGCTGGCACCAGGACAGCCGGGGCTTTTCACCGATGCCGGCGCGGTCGTCGATCCGCTGCGCGAGGAGGGGCTGGCCGGACGCATCCGCCTCAACGCGCTGGTCGATCCGGCGGCCGGCGGCCAGCTCTGGCGCTTGCGCGACGGGCTTGGCGCGGCGGCGCCCGGCAACGTCGGCGACGCGACGCTGCTGACATCGCTCGGCGCGGCGCTGTCGACCGGGCGGGTACCGTCCTCGGGCGATTTCATCGGCGCGGCGCGCTCCGCCTCCGGGCTCGCCGCTGACGTTCTCTCGGGCATCGCGAGCGCCCGCCAGCAGGCCGAATTCCGCGAAAGCTATTCCGTCTCGCGCCAGGAGGCGCTAACCGAACTGCACCTTGCCGACGGGGTGGATACCGATGCCGAGATGCAGAACCTTCTTCTGGTCGAGCAGGCCTATTCCGCCAACGCGCGGGTCATCCAGGTCATCGACGACCTCCTCCAGCAACTGGTCAGGCTATAAGCGATGAACTACGTCTCCATCGGCGACATGGCCCAGGCGTTCCAGATGCGCCGCCATAATGTCGAGCTGCAAAAACATCTCGGCCGACTGACTGAAGAGATGACGACCGGTGTGCGGGCCGATCTTGCGGAGGCAGTCTCGGGCGACTTCAAGGTATTGGCCGGAATCGACCGGTCGCTGAAAACGCTCGACGCCTACAAGACTGCGACGAACGAGGCTGCGCTCTTCACCGAGGCGGTGCAAACCGCGCTGGAGACCGCGCAGGATATCGCGACAGATCTGGCGCCCGGCCTCCTGATGGCGGCGACGAGCACCTCGACGACCCTCTTCGACACGGCCGCGGGCGACGCACGGCAGAAATTCCATGCGGTGGTCTCGGCGCTGAATACCGGGGTCGCGGACCGATTTTTGCTGTCGGGCACCGCGACCGACCGGAAGCCGATAAGCGGCGCGCAGGACGTTCTTGACGCGCTGGCGCTAGCCGTGGCCGGGCAGGTCACCGCTTCCGGGGTCGAGACTGCGGTCGCGGTCTGGTTCGACGCGCCACCGGGCGGCGGCGGCTATCTCGACACGGTTTATGACGGCGCGGCGACGGCGCTGGCGCCCTTCCAGATCGGCCCCGGTGACGAGGTCACGATGGATCTCACCGCAGCGGACCCCGACCTGCGCGACCTTCTCAAGGGCATGGCCCTCGGCGCGCTCGTCGCCGAAGGCGCCCTGCCGGGCGATGCGACGGGGCGAGCCTATCTCGCACAACGGTCGGGGGAGGCCATGATCGCCTCAGGCAACCAGATGGCGGCGCTGCGCGCGCGGGTCGGCACGGTCGAGGCGCATATCAACGATACCGCCACCCGCAACGCGGCCGAATCCTCGGCGCTGGAGATCGCGCGCAACGCGCTCATCTCCGCCGATCCCTATGATACGGCGAGCGCGCTCGAAGCGGTGCAGACCCAGGTCGAGACGCTCTACACCCTCACCGCGCGGCTGTCGCGCCTGTCATTGGCGGACTTCCTGAGATGAGATTTCTTGCCCTCTTCCTGTTCTCCATGGTCGCCTTCTCGGCCGCCGCCGCACCGATCCGGATCAAGGACCTGGTGGAATTCGACGGGGTTCGCGGCAACGACCTCGTGGGATACGGTCTTGTCGTCGGTCTTAACGGCACCGGTGACGGAATCCGCAATGCCCCCTTCACCGAGGAGATCATGTCAAACATCCTCGAACGCCTTGGTGTCAACGTGACCGGCGAAAGCTTTCGGCCGAAGAACGTCGCAGCCGTCTTCGTTACCGCGACCCTGCCGCCCTTCGCCCGCGCCGGCAGCCAGATCGACGTGTCGGTCTCGGCCATCGGCGACGCGAAGAGCCTGCTGGGCGGCACCCTCGTGATGACGCCGCTCAACGCCGCCGACGGAGAGATCTATGCCGTGGCGCAAGGCACAATCATTGCAGGAGGCGCTTCTGCCGAAGGGGCGGCGGCAAGCGTCGTGCAGGGTGTTCCGACGGCCGGAACCATCCCCGCCGGCGCGCGGGTCGAGCGGGAGATCGCCTTTGATTTCGGCGGCCTCAGCGCGGTGAGACTGGCGTTGCGCAGCCCCGATTTCACCACTGCCGGCCGGATCGAGGCGGTCATCAACGAGGAATTCGGGCGTCAGGTCGCAGTGATGACGGACTCCGGAACCGTCGCGCTCGATATCGCGGCAACGCGGATGGGATCGCCGGCGCATGTGCTCGGCCGGGTGGAGAACCTTCTGGTGGAGCCCGAGCGCCGTGCGCGGGTCGTGGTCGATCAGCGGTCGGGCACCATCGTCATGGGCGCGGATGTCCGGATCAGCCGGGTCGCGGTGAGCCAGGGCAACCTGACCCTGAGGATCGAGGAGGCGCCGGTCGTCGTGCAGCCCAACCCCTTCGCAGAGGGCGACACCGTCGTCGTTCCGCGCTCTTCCGCCACGATCGAGGAGGAACCGGGGATCGGCATGGCCGAGATCGACGAGGCATCGTCCTTGTCCGAGGTCGTCGCCGGGCTGAACGCGCTCGGTGTCAGCCCTCGCGACATGATCGACATCCTGAAAAGCATCAACTCCGCTGGTGCCTTGCATGCGGAATTCCTTGTGCGCTGAGCCCTGCCCGGCATTCGGTTTCCGTTCTGCCGGCACGGACGCGAGATGCGCGACGATCACGGAGAAACACCCCAGTCTGACGCGTCATCTGACAGGCCGAAGGTACCCTCACCTGCGAGGGAACTGCGCTTCGACGCTTACAAGGGGCGGGGCGCATGGGCGTCTCCGGTCACACGATAAGTTCCGAGGTATGACGCGATTGGCTGCGCGTTTCTCGTCTGCCAACCCCAGCGTGGTACCGGTGCCGGCCACGAACCGGCTCAAGGTCATCCGCCGCAGCATCCGCAACTAGAAGTAGCTGCGCACCAGGGCGCCAGAAATCAGCGACCATCCGTCGGCGACCACGAAGAAGGCAAGCTTGAACGGCAGTGCGACCACCGCCGGCGGCACCATCAACATGCCCATCGACATCAGCACGGCCGAGACGACGAGGTCGATGATCAGAAAGGGTAGATAGATGAGAAAGCCGATCTCGAACGCACGGGCGACTTCCGAGAGCATGAACGACGGCACCAGGAGCGACAATGGCGCCGATCCGGGTGAAGACAGGGTCGCGGTTTCGGGGCGCAGGGCGGCGAGCGACAGGAACGTATCGGCATCGATCCGCCCGGCCATGAATGTCCGGAAGGGGGCGATGCCACGTTCGAACGCTTCGGGAAGCTCGATCGCACCCGAAATGAGGGGTTGCACCCCGGTCAGCCACGCCTGCGAGAAGACCGGCTCCATGATGAACCAGGTCAGGAACAGGGCCAGCGACACGATGAGCATGTTCGGCGGCGACTGCTGCAATCCGATCGCCTGCCGCAAGATCGAAAGGACCGTGACGATGAAAGGAAAGCAGGTCACCATGACCGCTAGGCCCGGCGCGAGGCTGAGCACGGTGACGAGCGCGATCAGGAGCAGCGACTGTCCAGTCAGAGTTTGGCCGGTCAGCGTCTGCCCGCCAAGGTTCAGCGACAGATCCTGCGCCCCGGCCGCGCCCGCAAAGAGGGCCAGGGCGATGATTGCGGCCGCGACCGGTCTGCGCACGGCTCAGATCCCGTTCTGGAGGTCGGCGACCTCCGTCAGCCGGACCGCGAGCTGGCCCGCCTGGTCGCCGTCAAGCTCGGTCAGCTCTCCCCTCGCGATCAGGCGGTCGCCCACGTAAAGCTCCACCGGGTCATCGACCTTGCGGTCAAGCGGCAACACCGCATCGCGCTTGAGCCGCAAAAGCTCGCGCACGAGAGGTCGCGCGCGACCGACCGAGATCGTGATCTCGATCGGCACCTGGGTAAAGGGATTGCCGTCGCCGAGACCCGGTTTCGCGGGATCATCCATGATGTCGTTCCTCTTGTTTCTCGATCCGGAAGAAGGCGGAGACCGCCGCCGAGATCGCGGAGATCACGCCGTCGAGGTCGACGCGCGACTCAGCCTCGCCGAGGCGAAGATAGACCTGGCCGTCGCCAAGCGACGGCTCTTCGCAAAAGGCCAGCGGGAACGAGGCCTGTTCGATGACGAGGCTTTCGAGAAGCGCGCGGTTGGCGGGATTGGCAACGAGGGTGACCGGCTGGCCGGCCAGTTCCCGCGCCATCGGCCTGAGTTGGTCGAGCACCATCTGACCAAGCGATTCCCGAGCAATCGCCGGCAGGACCTTCGTCACCATATCGTGCAGCAAAGGCTCCAGCGTTCGCAGCACATGGCTGTGCGCCTCGTGATAGGTGAAGGAAAGGTCGCCGAGGTTGCGCCCGAGATCGGCCCGCAGCCGGGCAATCTCTCCGTCCTGGGCCGCGATCGCATCGTCCCAGCCGGCCGTGTAGCCCTGTTCGTAGGCGGCGAGCCGGCATTCCTCGAATTCCGACTGATCGAGGTCCACCCTGTCGTCGGTCCTGTCGCCGAGTTCGAAGACCTCCAACTGGACGCGCTTGACCATCAGGCCTTCTCCTCTTCAGGATCTTCCATCCATCCGCGCAGGATCTCGACCGTTTCTTCCTGCCGGTCGGCAATCATCCGCCGCAGCCGTTCAACCGGATCGGCCTCCGCTCCGCCCGGCGCTCCGGTCCGACCCCGGTCGGGGACGAGGGCAAGATTCCCCGGCACATAGTCGCCGTCGTCGATCTCGCCGGTCAGGGCGCCGGATGCATCGGTGCGTGCCGCGGCGGCGGGCGGTGCGAGTTCGGGCACCCGTGCGGCGCGCGAGGTCAGGATCGGCCGAACCACGAAAAGCCCGAGCACCAGGCTCACGACCGCAAGGACGGAGAGCTGCGCGATGCTCATCACATCAAGGCCGGCCAGGAAGGATCCGGATGCGCCTTCGGCGGCCGGGACAATCGGCTCGAAACTCATTGACTTCAGCGTGATGACGTCGCCACGTTCCGCATCGAAGCCGACGGCGGCCGCGACCAGATCATGGAGCGCGGCAAGCTCCTCATCGCTGCGCGGCTCTGTCGTGGTGGCGCCGTCCGTGCCGACGGTGCTGACGCCGTCGACCAGAACCGCGACCGTCAGACGGCGGATCGCACCCGGCGTGCGCAGCACCTCGCGCGTGGTTTCCGAAACCTCGAAATTCGTCCGCTCCCGCGTTTCGTTGTTCTGGCTTTGCGACGAGCCGCCGCTGCCGCCGGCATCGCCGGTGGGCAGGTTCGAGGCGACCGTCACCGCGCTCGACCCGGTATCGTTCGCCGAGGTTGTCCGCTCCTCGGTGTCGGTGGAGATCGCTACCCGCCCCTCCGGGTCGAACTTGCGCTCGGTGATCGCCTCGCGTTCGGTCACCGTTTCAACTGCGACCTCGACCACGGCATTGCCGTAGCCGACGCGCGCCTCGAGCAGCCGCTCGACATTGCGCCTGAGCGCTTCGGCCCGGTCTTCGCCGGCGGGGCCCGTCACCTCGTCACCGGCATCGACCAGCGCGCCCTCGCCGTCGATGACCGACACATCGTCAGGGGACATCCCGGCGACGGCGGACGAGACGAGATACTTCAGCGCCTTGGCATGCGACGGGGTGATCGCGCCGTTGTTTGTCGTGACGGCGACCGACGCGGAGGGACGGGCCTGCGCCCGCAGTCCCTGCGCCCGCGTGTCGGCGATATGGACCCGCGCGGACCGGACCTGGGGCAGCGCCGAGATGGTGCGCGCAAGCTCGCCTTCCTTCGCCCGCAGATAGGCTGCGTCGAACATCTGCGACGTGGTGCCGAAGCCGGTAAGCGAATCGAGCAGCTCGTAGCCCGAGCCGCTGTTGGCCGGCAGCCCCTCCGCCGCCAGCGTCATCCGCAATTCGTCGCGCCGGGCCGTCTCCACATAGATCGCGGTGCCGCGCACCTCGTAGACGGCGCTGCGCTGGTCGAGGGCGGCCAGGACCTCTCCGGACCGATTCCCGTCGAGACCGGCGTAGAGCAGCGACATCGAGGGTTTCGTCGCAAGATTGGCCAGCGCCATCACCGCCGCGAACATCGCGACGGTCGCCGCGACGACGATCATGCGCCGGCGGGGATCTATGTTCTGCCAGACGGCTGTCAGCGGCTGCACGACATTTCTCCCGGTTGCGGGCTTCTGCCCCTCGTCTTTCCGATGCTTCACCGATCGCGCTTAACAATCGGTTAGTTTCCCCCGGCCTATACCGGTGAGGCATCAAATCGCGGGATTGCCATGTCCGAACCGGAAGCGGTTGCCGAAGAGGCGCCAAAGAAGAAATCGAAGCTGCCGCTGATTCTGGGACTCGTCCTGATGCTCGCGCTCGGCGGTGGCGGGTTCTATGCAGTCTATTCGGGGCTGATTCTCGGCAACGGCGACAGTGCGCATGCCGAGGCGGCCGCCCCGGTCGAGGCGCTGCCCGACATCGCCTTCGTGCCGATCGACCCGATCGTCGTCTCGCTCGGCACGGACCCCTCTGGCCGCTACCTGCACTTTACCGCCCAACTCGAGGTCGCAAAGCTCAGCCAGCCGGACGTGCTGCTGATCCTGCCGCGCATCGTCGACGTGCTGAACAGCTACCTGCGCGCCGTCGAGGTGAAGGAGCTTGAGGATCCGACGGCGCTGGTGCGGCTGCGCGCCCAGATGCTTCGTCGGGTGCAGATGGTTTCGGGCGAAGGGCGCGTGCGCGACCTTCTCGTCACCGAATTCGTGATCAACTAGGAGACGCGCGATGGAGCTGATAGCCGACATCCTGCTCGGGGCCGGGGCGATCGGCGCGGGGGTCTACTGCCTCGTGCTGTCGCGGCGGCTGAAGGCGTTCAACGCGCTCGAAGGCGGCATGGGCGGCGCCATCGCGGTTCTTTCGGCACAGGTCGACGACATGACGAAGGCGTTGGCCACGGCGCGCGGGGCGGCGGGAGACTCCGCCGCCTCTCTCAAGGAGATGACCGAAAGGGCAGAAACGGCGGCCGTCAAGCTCGAGTTGATGCTGGCAACGCTGCATGACCTTCCCGAAGCGCCCGACGCACCGGGCCGGCGGATGCGCGTCGTCCGCCGCCGCGGCCGCGGCGAGGACAGGCTGGAGGTGGCAGAATGACCGGCACGCGCGAAGTGCCGGGCCGGGCCGGGCCCAGGCGACCGCGGCGCGGCAATCGCGGCGCCCTGTTCGTCATCGCGGTTCTGCTCGGCAGTTCGGGGCTGATCCGGATCGGCACCGGCGCGGGTCATGCCCTTGCCAATGCCACCGTTGCCGAGACGGTCGAGGCGGCACCAGACGGCCCGGTCTGTGAACCCGATGCCGGGGCGCTCGCGATGCTGGAGGATCTGCGGGCACGCGAAGCGCGCCTCGCCGCCCGCGAGGCACAGGTCGAGGACCGGTCGCAGGCCCTGACGCTCGCCAAGACGGAAATCGACGAAAAGCTCGCGGCTCTTGTCGCGGCCGAGGACAAGCTGGCCGCGACCCTGGCGCTTGCCGACCAGGCCGCCGATCAGGATGTCGCCCGCCTTGTCGCCGTCTACGAGAAGATGAAGCCGAAGGAGGCCGCCCCGCTCTTTGCCGAGATGGATCCCGATTTCGCCGCCGGATTCCTTGCCCGGATGCGTCCCGACACGGCAGCGGCGGTGATGGCGGGGCTGGACCCGAAGGCGGCCTACACGATCAGCGTCCTGCTGGCGGGGCGCAATGCGAACGCGCCAAAGAATTAGGACAAAGACAGAATTTTAACGCGCCCCTGCGAAGCTCGCGCCACGGACGCGGCACCGGTCTTCGGACGGCGGAAAGGATGACTTCATGGTCGGCATCATCGGTATCGCGATCATCTTCATCATGGTCTTCGGCGGCTACATGGCGGCCGGCGGCAAGCTCGGCATCATCCTCAAATCCCTGCCGTTCGAGATGATCATGATCGGCGGCGCGGCGGCCGGGGCCTTCGTCCTGTCGAATGATGGAGCGTCGATCAAGCACACACTGAAGGACATCAAGAAGGTGTTCAAGGGCGCGCATTGGAAACCGAACGATTACCGCGACCTCCTCTGCCTCCTCTTCGAACTGATCCGGCTGGCGCGGCAGAACCCGGTCGCCGTCGAAGCGCATATCGAGGACCCGGAGGCGTCCTCGATCTTCGGCAAGTATCCCAAGATCCAGCACGACCACGAAGCGGTGGAACTGATCTGCGACACGATGCGCTCTGCCTCGATGAACTACGACGATCCGCATCAGGTGGAGGAGGTGCTGGAAAAGCAGCTCGAATCCAATCTGAACCACGCGCTGCACTCGACCCATGCCCTGCAAACCATTGCCGACGGCCTGCCGGCGCTCGGCATTGTCGCCGCCGTTCTCGGCGTCATCAAGACGATGGGTTCGATCGACCAACCGCCAGAAATCCTCGGCAAGATGATTGGCGGCGCGCTGGTGGGTACGTTCCTCGGCGTGTTTCTCGCCTACGGCCTCGTCGGCCCCTTCGCGGTGAAAGTGAAGGCGGTCGTCGAGGAGGACAGTCACTTTTACAAGCTCATCAGGGAAGTGCTGGTCGCCAATCTCTACAACCACGCCGCCAATATCTGCATCGAGGTCGGTCGCCAGAATACGCCGCACCATATCCGGCCGAGCTACTCGGCGCTCGAAGAGGCGTTGAAGGCCGTGAAGTCGGACGCCGCATGATGGCTCGGGCGACATCGCTGACCCTCGTGTCGCTCGTCTGGCTCTGGGCGGGAAGCGTCGCGACGCCGGTGGTTGCGGACACCTTGCGGGTGCGATCGGGCGATCATGAGGGGTTTACCCGGCTCGTCATAGATACCGGAACGTCGCCCGGCTGGACGCTGGGGCGGACCGGGACGGGCTACGAGCTGCGCCTGGCGCGCGACGATGTCGACTTCGACCTCTCCGCCGTTTTCCGGCAGATTTCTCGCAACCGGCTTGACGCCATCTCCGAGGGAAGCGCGCCCGGCAGGCTCGCGTTGACCGTGCCTTGCGACTGCCACGCGACGGCATTCGTGACCGGATCGGGCGCGCTGGTGATCGACATCGCCGACGGGGCCGCGCCGAATGGGTCGGTATTCGAGCGGCGTGTTGATCCGGCGGCCGGCAATACCGAGGTACCGGAAGAAACTCCGACCACAACACCAGTTGAGGCGTCGGCGACGCCTGTGGAGGGCGCGGCATCGGACCTGTTCTTCTGGAAGGGGCCGGAAAGCGGCCAAAGGCCACTGGCGGCCGACCCGCGCCTGGCGATTTTCTGGCGCGGCACGGATGTCCCGCCCGCGCGGGCTCCGACTGAAGAAAGAGCGCCGGTTCCTGCGCCGCAAGAGACGCCGCAGGCAGCCGTCGCCCCGAACACATTCGGCCCGGCCGAAACAACCGATGTGATGACAGAGGCCGATCCGATCCTGCCGGCGCTTCCCGACCCTCGTGTCACCGAAGCGCAGGCCGAGCTTCTTCACCAACTCAGCCGTGCCGCCGCGCAGGGGCTTGTCGAGGTGAACCGGCCGGCCGTGACGGATCGGATGGATGAGCCTCCGCATGAGGCTGCCGTCGCCGAAGCGCTATCGCCGGCGGAACCCGCAGCGTCGCAACAGTCCTCGATCCATGCCGAAACCAGCATCGACCGGGATACGCTGTCGACGATCACCCGGCAACCCGTGACTGCCGAAGGCGGCAGGTGCTACCCGGATTCGACCTTCGACCTCGCGCATTGGGGCGACGACAGGCCGGCAACGATCCAGATCGCGGAGCGGCGCGCGCCTCTGGTCGGTGAGTTCGACCGCCCGTCCCAGGACGCGGTCCTGGCGCTGGCGCGTCTATATCTCTTCTTTGGCTTCGGTGCCGAGGCACGTGCGGTTCTCGCCTCTTTCGGGGTCGAGTCCGAGGACATCAGCGCCTTGCACGAGCTGTCCGAGATCCTTGACGGCGGAACGCCCGGCGCCGGGGCGACGATCGCGGCGATGACCGGCTGCGACACCGCCGCCGCCCTTTGGGCAGTCCTGGCCTGGCCGGATCTGCCACCGGATGCGGAGATCGACGAAGGTGCCGTCCTGCGCGCCTATTCCGCGCTTCCCGTCCATCTGAGGCGGTCTCTCGGGCCGGAACTCTCGGATCGGTTCCTGTCGGTCGGCCACGAAGCGGCCGCCCGTGCGGTCCGCGATGCCATCGCCCGCGCCCCGGGCGATGCCGGCGCTGCGCTGGACCTCGTCGATGCGCAGATCGACCTTGCAGGTGGACGGGCAGACACGGGTGAGCAAGCTCTCGATTTGCTGGCGCGGAGCAATGACCCCTTGTCGGTCGACGCATTGATCATGGCGATAGAGTCGCGCCTCGCCCGCGGCCAAGCGGTCGAGCCGGATCTGGCAGACAGTGCCGCCGCCCTTGCCTTCGAGCTTCAGGACGGGCCCGAGGGGCCGGTCCTCAACCAGCTTCACATCCTGGCGCGCGGCTCCGGACGGGACTTCGATCAGGCATTCGACGCCTACCGCCACTGGGCCGGTCCGGCACCCGACATCGTCCGGGCCGACACCGGGCGGCGCCTCTTTGCGATGCTCGGCGAGCGGGAGAGTGAGGACAATGCCTTTCTGGTCCAGTATTTCCGCAACCGGGACATTCTTGATGCCGCAGGTCCCGATCTCATCCTCAGCCTCGACCTGGCCGAGCGGCTGGCCGACAATGGTTTTACCGGCGAGGCCCAGCGCCTCCTGAAAGGCGAGGCCGGCTATTCGGATCGCGGCCGTCGCCTTCTGGCACACGCGGCCCTGAGCGAATTTGACCCGGCTGGAGCGCTTGAACAGCTCGCCGGGCTCGGAGACCGTGAGGCCGAAGAGCTTCGTGCCGAGGCCTCTGCCATGGCAGGCGATCATGCGGCCGCCGCTACACGCTATGCCGGGGTCGGCGAGACCGAGAAGGCCGGGCGCGAGGCCTGGCGCGGCGGCGACTGGACCCTGGCCGCGAAAAGCGGCCCCGAGACGATGCGGTCTGCGCTCGAGGCGTTGAGCGTCGCACCAGGGACGGCCATTGCTGTTGCTGAGACCAAGGCGGAGCCGGCCGGCCCGCTGGCAAAAAGCCGCATCCTCATCGAGGAGAGCCGGTCCGTGCGCTCCGCGCTCGACACATTGCTGGCCGCGACCGACGACGGCGGCTGAGACGAGACGCGGTTACCGAATCTCAACGACCTGACCCTAGCGTGACCGTTGACGCAAGAACTGCATCGGAAAGGCCAGAATGGCACCCCTCCCTCGTTCAGCCGCGGCCGTCCGGCGCCTGCGCCACGCTTGCGCGTTTCTCGCCGTCCTGTGCGTTCTATTTCTTCCCCTTCCGGCGCGTGCCGTACCGGACCTTTCGCTCGTCTGTGACGAGGTGGCGACCGAGGCAGCACGGCAGACCGGCGTGCCGGTGTCGGTCCTCAAGGCGATCTCGCTGACCGAGACCGGGCGCAAGCGCGGCGGCGCCTTCCGGCCGTGGCCCTGGACCGTGAACATGGAAGGCAAGGGCCTCTGGTTCGACAGCGAGGACGAGGCGCGGGCCTATGTCTACAAGGAGTACAAGCGCGGCGCCCGCAGCTTCGATGTCGGGTGCTTCCAGATCAACTACAAATGGCACGGCGAGGCGTTCCGGTCGATCGACGACATGTTCGACCCGCTCGCCAACGCGCTCTACGCCGCGCGCTTCCTGAAATCGCTTCATGCGGAGCAGGGCGACTGGGGCCGCGCCGCCGGGGCCTATCATTCCCGCACCCCCGAGTTCGCGAACCGCTACCAGGCCCGGTTTGAAAAGCTCCGCAACGGACTGCGAAACGAGGACGGGCGCGAAATCCCGGAGATACCGGACATCATTCTTGCCGCCGCCGGCGACACGGACGGGATCGGCGGATCCGGCGCACGCCCCGACGCGGCCCGGGTCAACCTCTACCCGCTGCTCCAGACAGGTGGCACCGCGGGTCTCGGATCGCTCGTGCCTCTCGGCAACGGCCTTGGCGGGCGGCTCTTCGGTGATGCGCCTGCGGTCAAGGTCAACTGATGCGGGCCCCGATGATCGCCAGCCTCTTTCGCCCCACCGTGCTTCTGGCGCTGGCGCTGATGGCGGTGATTGTGATGATGATCCTGCCGATGCCGGCCTGGGTGCTCGACGTCGGCCTTGCCGCGTCCTTCGCGATCGCGATCCTGATCTTCACCATCACGCTCTTCATCGAACGGCCGCTCGACTTCTCGGCCTTTCCGACGATCCTTCTGGCCTCGCTGATGCTGCGGCTGTCGCTCAACGTCTCTTCGACGAAGCTGATCATCGGCCAGGGTCACACCGGCACCGACGCAGCCGGCGACGTGATCGAAGGTTTCGCCATGTTCATCATGTCGGGCTCGGTCCTGATCGGACTCGTGGTCTTCGGCGTGCTGCTGATCGTCAACTTCATCGTCATTACCAAGGGCGCCGGCCGGATGGCCGAGGTTGGCGCCCGCTTCGCCCTCGACGGGATGCCGGGCAAGCAGCTTGCGATCGACAGCGACATGAACGCCGGCGCGATCGACCACGCCGAGGCCAAGGCCCGGCGCGAACGCGAACAGGCCGAGACGACGTTTTTCGGCTCGCTCGACGGTGCGTCGAAATTCGTCAAGGGCGATGCCGTGGCGGGCCTCCTGATCACGCTTCTGAATCTCGTCATGGGGCTGATCATCGGCGTCACGATCCACGGCATGCCGCTCGCCCGCGCCGTGGAGACTTATGCGATCCTGACCGTCGGCGACGGGCTGGTGAGCCAGATCCCGGCGGTGATCATCTCCATCGCATCAGCCCTTCTCTTGTCGCGCGGCGGCGCCAAGGGGGCGGCCGACCTGGAGCTCTTCCGCCAGCTCGGCAAATACCCGCCGGCGCTGGCGACGGTGGCCTTCCTGATGGCGCTTTTCGCGCTGGTGCCAGGGTTGCCGTTCCTGCCCTTCCTTGCCGGCGCGATCGCCCTTGGCGGAGCCGCCGAATACGTCCGCCGCGCGGCGGCGAAGCGCGCCGCGGACGACGCGCGGGCCGAGGCGCCGAAGTCCGAGGCGCCGCGGCGGAAGTCGATGGGCGACATCCTCGACCTCGACGAGATCCACGTCGAATTCGCGCCGAATCTGGTGGCGATGGTGCTCGACCCGGCGACCGGCCTCGATGCGCGGATCGTGAACATGCGCAACCATGTCGCCTCGGTCTACGGGCTGATCCTGCCGGAGATCCGGCTGACCGACGATGCCCTTCTGGAGCCGGGGCAGTATCGCATCCGCATTCAGGGCGTCGAACAGGCACGCGACCGACTCATCCCGGATCATGTCCTCGCGCTGCTTGCCGGCGGCAACGAAGGTGTGCCGGCCGGGCGCGACGTGAAGGAGCCGGTCTACGGCGCCCCGGCGCGCTGGGTGCCGCAAAGCGGGCAGGAAACGGCCGCACTTTCCGGGGTGACCGTGGTCGGCCCGACCGAAGTGCTTGCCACGCACCTTCTGGAAGTGATCAAGCGCAATTTTGCCCGGCTTCTGTCGTTGAAATCCGTTCGGCGGCTTCTTGACGAATGCACCAACCTTTCCGACCCGGCGCGGGGCGAAGCCAACCGCAAGCTGCTCGACGAGCTCATCCCGGACAAGGTGCCGGTCGACTTGCTGCTGTCGGTGTTGCGGCTTCTGCTCGACGAGCGGGTGTCGATCCGCAACCTGCCGCTGATCCTCGAGGCGATCGCCGAGGGGCGCGGCTCCGGCAGCCCAGAGGCGATCTGCGAACATGTCCGCCGCCGTCTCGGCTTCCAGCTTGTCGCCGAGGTCCGGCGCGAGGACGGGACCGTGCCCCTGCTGCAACTCGCGCCGGAGTGGGAGGATATGTTCGCCACCCATCAGGTCGAGGGGGACCGGGGCCAGACCGATGTCGCGCTGCCGCCCGACAAGTTCAACAGGCTGGCCACGAATGTCGCCGACAAGATCGCGAAGGCCGGGGAGAAGGGTCTTTTCCCCGCGGTGATCACCTCCGCCCGACGGCGCCGGTTCCTCCGGACGGTGCTCGGCGCGAGAGGGATCGGCGCCCCGGTCCTCTCGTTCGACGAGATCGGGTTTGACGCGAAACCGTCGATCGTCGGGCTGGTTCCGGCATGATCGCGTTGGCGCAGACACTTCTCGACATGGCCGGCCAGGGGGCCATCACCGGGTTTCTCACCTTCCTGCGGATCGGCGCGGTGATGGCGGTGCTGCCGGGTTTTGGCGAACACACGGTGCCTGTCCGAGTGAAACTCGGTCTCGCGATTGCCTTCACCGCGATCGTCGCCCCGTCCGTCGCGCCGGTGCTGGGTCCGCTGACCAGCGGCGCAGCGTCGGTCCTCATCAGCCTCGCGACAGAAACTCTGATCGGATTGTCGCTCGGCCTCGTGCTGCGGCTCGCGGTCCTCGCGCTGGAGATGGCCGGGACGATGGCGGCCCAGTCGACTTCGCTCTCGCAGCTGTTCGGCGCCGGAGGGGAGCCGATGCCGACGATGTCGCATCTCTTCGTCGCGGGCGGCCTCGCGCTCGCCATGATGGCCGGGCTGCATGTCCAGGTGGCGGAGGTGCTGATCCTCTCCTATGACGTCCTGCCGCCCGGCGCCTTCCCGGACGCGGGGACGGTGCGCGGCTGGGGCATCGCGCATATCGCGCGGGCCTTTGCACTGGCCTTCAGCCTCGCGGCCCCGTTCGTCATCGCGTCGGTCATCTACAACATCGCGCTCGGCGCCATCAACCGGGCGATGCCGCAGCTGATGGTCGCCTTCGTAGGCGCGCCTGCCCTGACCCTCGGCGCGCTCATGCTGCTTGCGGTGGCGCTGCTCGGCAATCCGTTCGGAGCGCCGGCATGAGCGAGGACGACGGCGCGGAGAAGGAACACGAGGCAACACAGAAGAAGCTCGACGATGCGCGGCAGCGCGGCGAAGTCATCCGCTCGGCCGAGATCGCGGTCGCGGCCGCCTACGGAGGGCTTCTCCTCGCCGCGATGGCCGGCGGTGCGGTGGCGCTGCGACGGCTTGGCGATCATGGTGCGGCGATGATCGACCGGGCCGATTCTCTCGCCGCGCTGTTTCTCGGCGGCGGCAGCGCGGCGGCGGGCGGTGTCCTGCTTTCGGCGATCCTGCCGGTGATGCCCTTCTTCGCCGTCCCTGCCGTCGCCGTCCTCGGTGTGATCATCGCCCAGAGGGCGCTGATCTTCGCCCCCGAAAAGCTCGGCCCGCGCCTGTCACGGATCAACCCGATCGCCAACGCCAGACAAAAGTTCGGCCGCGGCGGGCTCTTCGAATTCGCCAAGAGCACGGTGAAACTCGTGGTGATCTCGCTTCTGCTCGGCAGTTTTCTGGCCACCCGGCTGCCTCGCACGCTGATGAGCCAGGGGCTCGATCCGGGGCTTGTCGTGGCGGATCTGGTCCGGATGATCGTCGAGTTCCTCTTTCTGGTATTCCTTCTCAGCGGCGGCACCGGCGCGCTGGATTACCTCTGGCAGCGGAGCGAACACCTGCGCAGGAACCGGATGTCGCGGCAGGAACTGATGGACGAGCTGAAGCAGTCCGAAGGCGACCCGCACATGCGCGGCCAGCGCCGGCAGCGGGCCGAGGCGATCGCGATGAACCGGATGCTCGCCGATGTCCCGAAGGCCGATGTCGTGATCGTCAACCCGACGCATTACGCCGTGGCCCTGCGCTGGGACCGGATGAGCGGCCGGGCCCCCCTTTGCGTGGCCAAGGGCGTGGACGAAATCGCCGCCCGCATCCGCGAGGCGGCGGCCACCGCCGGCGTCCCGATCCGCTCGGACCCGGCGACGGCACGGGCGCTGCACGCCAGTGTCGAGATCGGGCGCGAGATCCTGCCCGAACATTACGGCCCGGTGGCAGCCGCCATACGCTTCGCCGAGAAGATGCGGCGTCGGGCCCGCGAACGGAGGGGCAGATGATCGACCCGAAACGTCTTGCCGGCCTCGCCCGGATGGCCGCGCTCAGGAAGGATGCCGACCTGATGGCCCTCGCCGCGGAGACCGTCCGCCGGACGGCCGCGGACGACCGGCTCCGGGCACTCGATACCGCCGCGGTGGTGGCCCGCAGCGCTGCCGAGGGAAACACCGACCCGGCGTTTCTGGCGGCCCAGGAAGGCTTCGCGCGCTGGGTCGCGGCGCGGCGTTCGGTGCTGACGCAGGATCTCGACATCGCAACCTCGCGTGTCGCGGTGGAACGCGCCAGGGCGGCCCGGTCGTTCGGCCGGTGCCAGGCGCTCGACGCCACGCGGACACGTCTCGCCGAAGAGATGGCCCGGCGATCGCATCGCCGGGACGGCGGCGCGACCTGACCCAGCGGCCCGGTGCCCGGTGGGCGCCTAGGTGTCCTGCCGGACGATATCGACGATCAGGACATCGGAGACCGCCGCACCCATCACCTTCCGGGCGGTTTCCAGCAACCCGTTGCGCAGGACGTACATGTTGTTCGACTGGGTGAAAGCGCCGCGAAATCCACCGGCGTTGGCGTGATCGAAGAGGACCTGCAGGAAGGCATCGCGCAACTTCGGCTCCCTTGCGTAGACCTGCTCGGTGGAGCCGGTATTCACCTCGAGACTGATCGACAGGATGACGAGCGCCGCGACCTCTCCATCCTCGACGACGGGCACGACGAACTGGTTGTTCAGCTTGACATAGTCGTGCGCCGGCGGGGCGTCGGGATCGGTCTCCGCCGCGGCGGATCCGTGCCCGTCGGCCGCCACCGCCTCTGCCGTGGCATCGCCGCAGCGGTCGATCTCCACCGTCTCGGCCGGCGGCGGGCGCAGGAGGAACCCGGCACCGCCGCCGGCGCCAAGTCCGATCAGCGCGAGAAGGAGCGGCAGAAGCTTGCGCATGGGGACCCTCAGAATGGCAGGACGATATCGGCGACCTGCTGGCCATAGCGCGGCTGCTGCACGTCGGTGATCTGGCCGCGGCCACCGTAGGAGATGCGGGCACCGGCGATCTTGTCATAGGTGATCTCGTTCTGGCGCGAGATGTCCTCGGGCCGCACGAAGCCCTGCACGATGAGTTCGCGCACCTCGAAGTTGACCCGCACCTCCTGCGACCCGTTGATGCGCAGGACGCCGTTGGGCAAGGTCTCGACGATGGTCGCCGCGACCCGCAGCGTGAGCTTTTCCTTCCGCGCGACGGAGCCGTCGCCCTGGTAGCTCGACGACGAATTTGTTCCGATGGCGTTGGCCATGCTGGCGCCGGCGGGAAGGTTCCGGTCGATCCTTTGCGGGATGCCGAGAAGATCGGGGGTGCCCATGCTGTCCGAGCCGGAGCGCGACCGGCCGGTGGAGTTCGATATCTCAGCCTTGTCGTCGATTTCGATCACGACCGTCAGGATATCGCCGCGTTGACCCGCCCGGCGGTCGCCAAGCAGCGAGCCGCGCGCGCCGGTCCAGAGCGACGCATCGCCGGTCGCGTAGCGGCGGTCGGAGGCCGCCGGAAGACCCGGCGTGCTCATCGCGTAATATTCGTTGCCGCCTTCGACGGGCGTAAAGGCCGGCGCCTTGCCGACGCTTTCGAGCCTCTGGCACCCCGCGAGGGCGACCACCAGAAGCATGAGGACCTGATAACGCATTCGAAATTCTCCCAATCAGCCGCCCGCCGTGACCCGAACCGAGCCATCGGCGGCGACGATGCCGGTGACTGTCGTGCGGGAGGCGACGTTCATTACCTTGATCCGGTCGCCGACTCCGCCCCGGCCGAGGGCGCGGCCCTCGGCGGTGATGGTCAGCGGGCCGGCGACATAGCTCAGCACAACGCTCTGGTTGCGGTCGACGATCGCCGGCGGGCCGAGATCGGCCAGACGGATCGGTCGCCCCTGGTAGATCGCGACCCGGGTTTCAAGCCCGATCGCCTCGGTCGGGTCCGATGCGGTTCCCGGCACGATGCCGGCGATGACGGTCAGGTCATCGGGTGCGAGGATCGTCTGCGCCCGAAGCGTCCGGACCGCGACCAGCGTTTCGGCCGAAACCGGCGACGCAAGGGCCGCAAAAAGCAGGGTCAGCGCCAGCCGCATCACCGCACCTGCGTCGTCGCGCCGAGCATCTGGTCGGCGGCGGTGATGACCTTGGCGTTCAGCTCGTAGCCGCGCTGCGCCTCGATCAGGTCGGTGATTTCGCGCACGGCATCAACGGAGCTTTCCTCGAGAAATCCCTGGCGCAGCGTACCGAGACCGTCCTCGCCCGGCGCGGAGATCGTCGCCGGACCCGAGGCCGCGGTTTCGAGAAAGAGGTTGGAGCCGATCGCCTCCAGCCCCTTTTCGTTGACGAACCCGGCGAGCGTGAACTGCCCCAGGAGTTGCGGTTGCACCCGGTCGGCGAAATAGGCGTAGACCTCCCCGGCCGCGTTGACCGATATCGATCTCGCATCGGACGGGATCGTGATGCCGGGGGCAACCTCGTAGCCGTCTGAGGTCACGATCAGCCCGTCCGCGGACCGCTTCAGCGCCCCGTCGCGGGTATAGGCCGAGATGCCCGAGGGCATTGCGACCTCGATATAGCCAAGGCCTTCGACCGCGAGGTCGAGATCGCCACCGGTGGCCGAGAGCGGGCCTTGCGAGACGTGCACCGTGACGGCCGCCGGCCGCACGCCGAGGCCAAGTTGCACCCCGGTCGGAACGATGGTCCCGTCATTGGCGTTGATCGTGCCGGGCCGCGTCAATTGCTGGTAATGCAGGTCAGCAAACTCGGCCCGCCGGGCGTTGTAACCGGTCGTCGACATGTTGGCGAGGTTGTTCGAAATGACCTCGACCCGCATCTGCTGGGCGCTCATGCCGGTGGCGGCGATCTGGAGGGCACGCATGGATCAGTCTCCTTATGTGCGGCCGAGGGTCTGGATCACGGCGCGGATGCGGGCGTCTTCGCTGTCGAGGAAGCCCTGGCCCATCTCGTAGGCGCGCTGCACCTCGATCATGCGGGCAATCTCGGTCACCGCGTTGACGTTCGAGTTCTCCAGAAATCCCTGGAACATGGTTCCGCCGTCGTAGGGCTCCACCCCGCCATCGGCGGCAAAGCGTGTGCCGCCGCTATGGATGAGGTCGTTCGGATCGGACGGCAGGAAAAGCCCAATCTGTGCGACCGGATTGCCCCCGACCGAGACCGTGCCATCATTGGCGACCGCAATGGGCCCGGCATCGGTCGGGACGAAGACCGGCGCCCCGCCAAGGTCGAGCAGCCGGTAGCCGTCCGGCGTCACAAGCTCCCCTTCGGGCGAGGGGGTGAAAGATCCCGCACGGGTCAGGCGGTTGCCCTCCGGCGTCTCGATCTGAAAAAACCCTTCGCCCTCGATGGCGAGGTCAAAGGCACCGCCGGTCTGGACCAGCGTTCCCTGCGCGAGGTTGATGAGCCGCCCCTCGGCCGTGGCCATCGACAGCGACGGCTCCGCCCCTTCGAGGTCGGCGACGTGTTCGGCGAAGATCACCCCTTCCTTGCGAAAGCCGGTGGTCGAAAGGTTGGCGATGTTGTTGGCGACCGCCCGCATCTCGGCCATGAGGCCCGACTGGCGGTTCAGCGTCGTGTAGCCGGCGTTGTCCATCGCTCAGATCCCCGCGATCAGGGGCACGATGCGGTCGGTGAAGAACGCGACCAGCATGCCCGACATGAAGGTCATGGAGACCCAGAAGACCACGATCATCGCGCCGACCTTCGGCACGAAGGTCAGCGTCATTTCCTGCACCGAGGTCAGCGCCTGGAAGAGGCCGATCACGACACCCATGACGAGTGCCGCACTGAGCAGCGGCGCCGAGATGAGCACCGCGACCCAGAGACCCTGCCGCATCGTGTCGAAAAAGACCGCCTCTTCCATCGTCACACCGGCATCCGCAGGATTTCCTGATAGGCCTCGACGACCTTGTCGCGCAGCGTGACCGCTGTCTCGACCGCCAGTTCGCTCGCCGCCAGTGCCTCGACCAGCGCGTGCGGATCGGCGCCGCCGGTCATCGCCGCCTTCGCGGTTTCCTCGCCCGCCTTCAGCGTGTCGGCGAAACTTCCCGCCAGGGTGGCGAAACCGCCCGTGGCGCCGGACGACCCCGTCGCATTCGACGACGGTTGGGTGGCCGGCCGGGCCTGCGCGTAGGTCTGCGCGGCGAAAGAGGTTCTGACGTCCATTCTGGACCTCCTCTCGGGTTAACGGCGCAGAAGGTCGAGCAGGCTTTGCGACATTTGCCGCGCCTGATCGAACATCCTGAGGTTCGCCTCGTAGCTGCGCTGCGCTTCGCGCGCGTCAGCGATTTCGACCACCAGATCGACATTCGAGCCGTCGTAGTAGCCATTCTGATCGGCGAGCGGATTGCCCGGATCGAGGATCCGGGTCAGCTCGCTCCGGTCGAGTTCCACCTTGCCAAGCCGCACCGCGCCGGTGGCCTCGCCCCCTTCGACGACCGCCTCGAAGGCGGTGGTCTTGCGGTGGTAGCCGGGGGTGTCGGCATTGGCGATATTTTCGGAGACGTGGCGCAGCCGCATGGCCTGCGCCTCCATCCCGCTGGCCGCGATCGACAGGGAATTGCTGAAATCTCTCATCCTGACCGCCCTCCCTTATCGGCGCCCGAGAGAGGCGCGGAGAATCGAGAGCGACTTGCTGTAGATGGCAAGGGCCATGTCGTGTTCGCGCTTCACGTCGGCGGCCTTCACCATCTCGGTTTCCAGCGAGACGCCATTGCCGTTGGGCGAGAGCGTGCCGGCGCCGGCGCGGTCCGAAAGGGTCAGATCTTGCGTTCCGCCGAGGGAGGGGAGATGCCCTGCACGCGTCTGGCGCAGGGCTCCGCCAGCCTCGGCGCGATAGGTCTCGGCGAAGTCGGGAAGGTCTTGCGCCCTGTAGCCGGGCGTGTCGGCGTTCGCCACGTTCCGGGCGATTGCCGACTGGCGCGTCGCCGCATGGGCCGCGAGCGACGAGGCGAGCGTCAGAACCTCTGGTTTCTCGAACATCGGGGCTTCTCCTCCGAGCTTTCAATCAAGCCTTAACCCCGATTCCTTTAGAAAGAGTAATGCGGAACGGAAGGGGGCCAGAATGGCTCGGATCGGACTGGACATGCTCAGGGCAGAGATCGGCGGATGCGAGGCGCTGCGCCGCCTCGCCCGCGTGGTCGAGGTCGGCCGCGGCGTTCTCACGGTAAGCGGCATCGGCCCCGACTGGCGGCTCGGCGACCGGGTGCGTCTGGCTGACGGCGCGCATTTGGGCGGGGAGGTTGTGGCGCTCCGCGCCGGCCAGGCGACAATACTGTCGGACGGCCCGGTCGACGGCGTGCGGCTGGGCGACGGGATGGAACTTCTCGGCGCCGGCGGGATCGCGCCGGACGACAGCTGGATCGGGCGCATCGTCGATCCCTTCGGCCATGCGATCGACGGAATGCCGCTCATGCGCGGCGCGCGGGAACGGCCGTTACGCGCGGCACCGCCGGCGCCGTCGCAGCGCAAGCGGCTTGGCGCGCGGCTCGAAACCGGCGTCACGGTCTTCAACACGCTCCTGCCGCTGGTGCGGGGCCAGCGCATCGGGTTGTTCGCCGGCTCCGGCGTCGGAAAGTCGTCGCTCTTGGCGAAGTTCGCGCGCGGGGTGGAGGCCGACATCACGGTGATTGCCCTGATTGGCGAACGCGGGCGCGAACTTCGAGAATTCGTCGAAAGCGTTCTTGGACGCGAAGGAATGGCGCGCAGCGTGATCGTCGCGGCCACCTCCGACCAGTCCCCGTTGGTGCGGCGGCGCTGTGCCTGGGCCGCGATGGCGGTGGCCGAGCATTTCCGCGACCAGGGCAGGCAGGTGCTGTTCCTCGCCGATTCGATCACCCGCTTTGCCGAGGCACATCGCGAGGTAGCGCTGGCTGCGGGCGAGCCGCCCAGCTTGCGCGGCTTCCCGCCCTCGACCTCGCATCTGATCATGTCGCTGGCGGAACGCGCGGGGCCGGGACCTGAGGCGGCGGGCGACATAACAGCGGTCTTTTCGGTGCTGGTGGCGGGGTCAGATATGGACGAACCGGTCGCCGACATCCTGCGCGGAGTACTCGACGGTCACGTGGTGATGGAACGCGAGATCGCCGAGCGCGGGCGCTATCCGGCGATCAATCTCCTCCGTTCTGTCTCCCGTTCCTTGCCGCAGGCGGCGAACGAGACCGAGAACCGGCTGATCGCACGGGCGCGGCGGTTGCTCGGTGCCTACGACAGGGTGGAGTTGATGATCCAGGCGGGGCTCTACGCGCAAGGCTCCGACCCGCTCGTCGATGCGGCCATCCGGGTCTGGCCGGCGCTCGACGCCTACCTCTCCGAGGACGAGCCGGACGACACCGCTACGAGTTTCGAGCGGTTGCGCCGCATTCTCGACCGGGCCGGCGAAACATGAGGACAGGGCGGCGGCGAAAACCCCACAACCGGGCCGCGTATCGCGCCAGCCGATTGGGCGCGCGCCCGACGGCGGCGTCTGGCCGGAACACGGTTTCGGGCCAATGTGGCCGGGGGAAACGACCCTGATCAGGGGTCAGGGTGGGTTCCATCCTTCGGCGGTTGTCTCAACCGCATCAGACCAGACGCGACAGGAGCCCGCCGCCCGTGGTTGCCGATTGCAGCAATGTCAGCGCTGCCGACTGGGCCGAATAGACGCTCCTCGCCCCCTGTGCCTCGGCCCTCAGAAGATAGAGCCGCACCAGATCCTCGACCTTTCGGGGATCCGAGAATTGGGCGATGTCGGAAGATCCGAGCATCTGCTCCGCCCGGTTCTTCAGTGTGCCGAGCTGCTGGTCGAGGTCGATCGACGCGAACGCGGCGGGCAGGCCCAGCGCGGTCTGGAAGACTTCGCGCAAAGGCGCGGATCCCAGCACCGAGAACCACTTCGCGTCGCCGGAAATATTGCGGTCCGCCAGCCGCGCAAGCTCGCGTTCGGCGTTCAGGCCAAGCCGCATCGCTTCGCTCTGCTCGCCCACCGCCTCCTCGAACCGGCGCGTCTCGTAACTGGCGAGGATTCCGTCGGCGAAATCCGACAGCCGGGTTCTCGGCACGTCGAAGTCACCGAAGCCGAAGGCCTTTGAAAATTCCTGGTAGCGCTTGTCGGCGAGCTTGTTGGCCAGGGCATCGGGCCGCAGCGTACCGTCCTCAAGCACCTTGCGGATGAAATACCTGTTGTCGATATCGTCGCCGAGGCCGAAGGCGCCGAGCGCGACCGAGAGGAGCCGCCGGTCAGCCACCAGATCCTCGGCCGTTGCGATGCCGCCGATCTTCTCGCGGAAATACGCCTCGTCCCGCTGCAGGGTGGCATTTTCGAGGAACGCCTCCTTCTGCGCTTCCCGCGTCCGGGCGAGGAACTTCCAGCCGGCATAACCGCCGAACGGCACAACCGGCGTGAAGCTCATGACCCCGCGGCGGCCAGAAGCCGGGCCTCCCTCGGCAGCAGTGACCGAAGTGCCTTCATCGCCTGATAGAACTGCTCGTCCAGCACCGCCTCGGTCGCGGTCGTCAACTGGGCGCGGCTGTCGTGGTCGGTCAGGACCTGGCTCAATTGCTCTATGCCGCGCATCATCTGGTGGCGCGCGTCCTTCGGTTCGGCGTCGCCGGACAGGACGAGCTGGGCGATGTAGCAGACCCGGCGCACCGGCGTGTTCACCTCTTCGGGATGGATCGCATCGCGCAGGCGCAGGATATTGGCGTTAGGCGTCATGATGGCGAGGCGCGACCGCTTGTCGCCGTTCTCTATCACCGCGCCGTTGATCAGTACCCGTTCGTGCGGGGCGAGCTTCAGGACGAGACCGGTCATTCGACCTCTCCCTCACCGCGCAGGCCACGCATGATAGCCGTATTGATGTCGATCAGGATGTCGACGGCGGCTTCACCCGCCAGAACCCGCCGGGTATGAACCGCGGTGAATTCGGAAAGGTAGAATATCTGCGCCCTGAGAGGCTTCGGCAGTTCGTTGGTCTCGACCGCAACGTCGGTGGCCAAAACCGTCCAGAGGCTGCGGTTATCGTGCAGCGCGCGGACCAGCGCATTGAAGTCGCCATTGCCGCTCTGCGCCTCCCGCAGCCGGCGCGTCACGCGGGCGAAGAGTTCGTATTCCGTTCCGCGCCCCGTTCGGGTGGGAACCGCGGCGCCGGAATAGGCCGATCTGGCTAGAAGTTGAGCGTTCACTTGGATACCTTCCGATGACGGTTTTCGTCAGTACACGGATTTTCCGTGGCGCACCGGGGCGCCATTCGGGCGCCCCGGCCAATCTCTTACCGGAAGAGCGACAAAATGTTCTGCGGCGCCTGGTTGGCGATCGACAGCGACTGGATGCCAAGCTGCTGCTGCACCTGAAGCGCCTGAAGTCGCGCCGACGCCTCCTCCATGTCGGCATCGACCATGGAGCCGATCCCGGCCTTGAGCGCATCCGACAGCTTGCCGACGAACGTGTTCTGGATGTCGATCCGGCTTTCGGCCGAACCGAATTCGGCCGAGGCGTCGATCGCGGTCTGGATCAGCGCCTCGATGTTGCCGAGGGCCGACGAGGCGCCGTTTGCGGTGGACACGTCGACGGTCGAGAGCAGGCCAAGACCGCCGGAGCCGGCGTTCTTGAATTGTGCCGTGATCGTCATGTCCTGGGCGAGCGCGGTCGTCGTATCGCCGTTGGTATCGGCCACCTTGAAGGTCAGCGCGGCGTCAGTGGTCCCGTTGTTCGCCGCGAAATCCACCCGAAGGTCGGTGATCCCCAAGGCATCGGCGGCCGATTTCAGACCGGCACCGATGATGTTCGTGACCGCGCCCGCACTCTGCGCGGCGTCCTCGGCCGTGACGGTATAGCTGATTTCCTTGTCGCCGAGAGTGACCGAGATCCGGTCGCCCGCCGCATAGGTCACCGCGTCGTCGAGGACGAGCGACACACCGGTGGTATCCGCCTTGGCCAGTGCGGTCACCGCGCTGTCCGCGTCGGTCGAGGCACCGGTCGTGCCGGTGAATGCGGCCTTGGCCGTGTAGCCGCCGGTCGACAGATCCTGCGCGTTGACGGTGATCGAAGAGGTCGATACCGCGCCGTTCGACTGGCGGTCGAGAGACGCAAGGATGTCCACGGTCGCATGCGATCCGTCCACGAGGTTCAGACCGTTGAACTGCGCCGCACCGACGACCGTGTTGATCTGGTCGACCAGCGCGTCGATATCGGTCTGGATCTTCACCCGGTCGACGTTGTCTTCCTGCGCGGCGACGATCTTGCCCTTCACCTCGGTCAGAAGATCGGTGATCGTTTCGGCCGCCTGGCGCGCGACCGCCACCGTGGACTCGCCCAGCGCAAGGCTGTCCGAAATCCCCTTGAAGCCTTTCACATCCGCCTCCATCACCTTCGAGATCGCCCAGACCGCCGCATTGTCCTTGGCCGAGGCCACGGCTTTGCCGGTCGAAATCTCGTCCTGGGTTTTCGAGAGGTTGGCGTTGATGCCCTTGAGCGTCTGGAGGGCCACCATCGAACTGGAATTCGTCAGAATGCTCGACATAGTTACGTCCTTCATGGATCGGCGCTTTGCGCCGGGTTTCACATGCCGTCGATTGACGGCGCCGGTGGCGTTCTGACCGATGCGGATTCCGGGGACCGCCCCCTTCCGCGCCATCCGGGTTACGGATGCAGGGCCGACCATGCGGCCCCAAAACCTAATAGTTCGCTAAAGTGGGCCATTCGATTCCCGCAACTTGAATCAAATCCGGCAGAGTCAGGCGCGCTTTTCGATGGCGCCACCGCCAAAGCTCACGGTCCGCGCGCGGCCGCTGCTGTCATAGGTGTCGAGCCGGATTCCCGCCTGCCGTATCGCGTCGATGCGGGCGCGCGCCGCCCTGACGCCCTGAAGGGATGCCGTCAGCAGGTGTTGATTTTCCGAGGCACGCGCTCTGATTCGCGCAAGCGCCGAGCCGACTTCTCCTCTGGGAAGTCCCATCAGGCGATCGACAAGGGTCGCCTTGCGCTCTGCCAACGTCCCGATTGCGGAGAAATCGCCGCGGCGGATCGCCTGCGCTTCGGCCCGGAAAGTTTCGTCGAGAGATCCGATCACGGTCTTCGCGTCATCCGGCATTGCCCGCCCTCCGCTTCAGCGCCTCAAAAATGCTCTCGGCAAGGCCGACGCCGCCCGCACTGGCCATTGCCGTCGCCTGCTCCCGCCTCAGGAACGATGCGAACTGCTCTTCGCCCACGCCACCGCCGAAGCTCTCGCGTGCTTCGCCGAGGCCGGCGGATTTCAGCATCTCCGTCAGGAACTGCGCCTCGAGCGCCTCGGCGGCGGCGTGAAGTTGCTGATCTTTCGCGGCATCGGCGCGAAGCGGGGCGGACGTCACGGCGGACAGGCCGTTCATCGGCGATCCCTCCAATTGCGGACATTTGAGCGAGCATGGGGGGATCGGAGTAAAGGATCGGTAACCTCAAGCTGAAATAGTCCGCCGCACACAGACAGAAGTCGTGAGCATATGGACCTGATTCCCATCGCAGAACCCGCCCGGATCAAGACGAATCCGCGCGACGATCCGTCGGCCGAGACCGGGATGGCCGGCGCGCTGGCGGCCTTCCTCTCCGTTCTCGGGGACGCCTCTGGCGCCACACCGAGACCCGATCGAGGCCCGCAGTTGAAGGAGGTGCGCGAAACGGCGGCCGGCGCCTCGGGGGTGCAGATTCCACTCCCCGGGGCCTCCGCGCGGCCAGTGCCGGACGCCGGGGACGCATCCGCCGCAACGTTGGGCGCCGCCGCGGCGGCAGTTTTGGCGGAACCGGGAAGGCCGCCGGTGGAGAATACCGGCGCCGACGCCGCGGCCATTGACATGGCGGCAACGCCCCCGGCAACCCGGGCCGCAACGACGGAAGCTCCTCAGCCCACGTTCATCGACAAGACCGCCACGTCGCCGGAGGGGCTCATCCAGATCCCGCTGACCAATGCCACGCGGTCGGCCATACGTGAGGCCGGCGTCGAAGTCGCTGCTGTCCCGAAGCCGGATTGGACCATTCCCCCAGACCGGCACGGCACGGGCGCTTTGCCAGTGGCGACTGCGCCGGGGGAACCGAGCGGCGATCGTCCTCGACCACCGGAGAGCGCCGCGCCACAAGCCGCGAATCCGATGGCGCCGGGCCACGACGCGGCCCGGGCTGATCGCACGCAGGCTGCGGCACCACGGAACCGGGGCGTGTCGGGCAAGGCCGCGCTCACGCCGGCGCCGGCCGAAATGGCCGGCGGGTCGACCGCCGACAATGGCGATCCGGCACCGCCGGGCCAGCGCCCGGTCGTGGTCCCGGCCAGTTCCGCCGCGCCCGACAGTGCCGCAGCGACGCATCGGCCCTTCGTCACGCGCGAGACATCAGGCGACGGACCCCACAACCGGCAAGACCTGACGGTGATCCAGCAAGCCCGCCAGGAGACGGCACGCGCCACCGCGGTTCCACCCGGTATGACACCCCCGCAGATTCCAACACCGGGTGCAGGCGGGGCGACGGACGCTCCGAACCTCGGAGCCACCGTCGTATCGGCGGAGGAAAGCGCCCAACTGGCGGAAGCGACCGCCCCGGAAACCCGGAGCGCTTCAGCCACTCAGGAGCCGACTCAATTCAAAGACACCGCCCTCGTGGGCGGGGGCGAAACCAATGAGGTACCGATCGACAGCGGCGACCCGGTCGCATCACCGGCGGATGGTCCTTCGCCCCTGCGCGGCCTCGACCGCGCAGCCGCGAACCATCCGGCGACCGGGCCGTTGCCGGCGGGCCTCGGTCACCGATTGGCCGAGGCGGTCAGCCACTTTCCGGATCGCCCGGTCGAAATCACGCTCTCGCCGGAAGAGCTTGGACGGGTGCGGCTGACGCTCGCCACCCATGACGGGGCGTTGACGATGATGGTTCAAGCTGACCGGCCCGATACGCTCGACCTTCTGCGGCGGAACATCGACTCGCTGGCGCAGGATTTCCGCGATCTCGGGTATCAGGACCTGACCTTCAGTTTCGGGCAGGAGCGCGACCCGCGCCAGCCTCCCGCCCCGGATGGCCTGATCGCGTTTTCCGAACCCGATCCCGTTCAGGCCGCCACCGATAAGCCCGCCGACGACCGGCCGCGGAATTCCGCGGCGGGCGGTCTCGACCTCAGAATGTGAAAGGAACCGACAATGGACTCCGTGACATCGGCCGCGACCCAGACAAGCACGACCCAACCGGGCGCGACAAGTGCGCAGGGCCAGGCCCAACAGGGAACGCTGATCAACAGCGATTTCCAGACTTTCCTCCTGATGCTGACGACCCAGATGCAGAATCAGGATCCGCTGAATCCGATCGAATCCTCGGATTACGCGGTCCAGCTTGCCACCTTCTCTGGGGTCGAGCAGCAGGTTCGGACCAATGCGCTGATCGAATCGATGGCGACGCAGATGGGGCTGTCCGGCATGGCGCAGATGGCCTCCTGGGTCGGGATGGAGGCGCGGACGGCCGCCCCGGTGACGTTCGACGGGACGCCGCTGACGCTCTACCCCGATCCGTCGAGCGGTGCCGACCAGGCGGCGCTCGTGGTCCGGAACGCCGACGGGCAGGAAGTCACGAGTGCGCAGATCCCGGTCTCGACCGATCCGGTGACCTGGGCCGGGACCGATGCGAACGGGGCTCCGCTGCCGTCGGGCGTCTATACCTTCCGGTTGGAGAACTACAGCGAAGGCAAGCTGGTCGAGACGACGGCGGTCGAAGCCTATGGCCGCATCGAGGAGGTCCGCAACGGCACCGGCGGCGCGGTCCTGGTCATGGAGGGGGGCGGCACGGTCGCCCCGTCCGACGTCAAGGCGGTTCGCGATCCGGCGGCCCCCTGACGCGCGGGGCTGACGGCGCCTAGAACAGGCTGGCCAGAACGGACCCGCCGCCGGCGATCGCGGCGCCAAGGATGACCAGCAGCACGGACCCCGCCAGCCCCCGTCGCGGCGGCGGCGGCGGCGCCTCGGTCTGCCGGGAAAGCAGCGCCTCGGCGATCTGCGGCAGGCGCGGGCCGAAGCGGCCGAGCACCCGCAGGGTGCGCACGAGGTCGCGGACAAGGGCCTGTGGCCCGACATTCTCGCGGATGTAGCGTTCGACCACCGGGCGCGCGACCTGCCACATGTTGATGTTGGGGTTGAGCGAGCGGGCGACACCTTCGACCACCACCATAGTGCGCTGGAGCAGGATCAGCTCGGTCCGCGTCTCCATCCCGAAGCGTTCAGTCACTTCGAAGAGATAGGCGAGAAGCCGGGCCATAGAGATGCCCGTCGCATCCATGCCGAAGATCGGCTCCCCCACCGCGCGGAGCGCGCGGGCGAATTCGTCGACATCGCGGTCGCGGGGGACATAGCCCGCCTCGAAATGCACCTCGGCGACGCGGCGGTAGTCCTTGCGGATGAAGCCGATCAGGATCTCGGCATAGACCCGGCGGGTATATTCGTCGATCGAGCCCATGATGCCGAAGTCATAGGCGATGATATCGCCGTTTGCCGCGACCTTGAGGTTGCCCTGATGCATGTCGGCGTGGAAATAGCCGTCGCGAAGCGCATGGCTGAGGAAGAGCTGCAGCACCCGTTCGGACAAGGCCACGCAATCGTGCCCCGCCGCCCGGATCGCCGCGACATCGCCCAGTGGAATCCCCTCGGCCCAGCCGAGCGTCATCACCCGGCGCGAGGAGAGCTGCCAGATCGGCTTCGGGACCTGAAAGCCTTCGTCCTTCTCGGTGTTCGCCGCGAATTCCGAGGCCGATGAGCTTTCCAGACGAAGATCAAGTTCCCCCGTCACCACGCTTTCGAAGTGGCTGATGACGTCGGAAGGCCGCAGCCGGCGCGAGGCCGGCGAAAGCGCCTCGATGAGGCCGGCGGCAAAGTGGAAGGCGTCGATGTCGCGCTGGAAGGCGCGCTCGATCCCCGGCCGCAGGACCTTGACCGCGACCTCCTCGCCCGACGCCGCCATCCGCGCGCGGTGGACCTGCGCGATAGAGGCGGCAGCCACGGGTTCGGAAAACTCGCTGAAGAGCGCCTCGACGCTCTGGCCAAGTTCGTCGGCGACGGTCTGCTTGGCCACCTTGGTCGCAAAGGGTGGCAGCTTGTCCTGCAGGACGCGAAGCTGGTCCGACAGCTCCTCCCCGACGACGTCGGGACGGGTCGAAAGCACCTGGCCGAACTTGATATAGGCGGGGCCAAGCGCGGTCAGCGCCCGCGTCACCGGCGGCTGGCCCGGGTCGCCGCGATAGCCGAGCCACTTGAATGGCCAGCCGAAGATGCGCGCGGCAAGGCGCAGTCGCGGCGGCACGTCCATCGCCTCGAGCGCGACCTTCATGGCACCGGTGCGCTCGAACGTCGCGCCGGTACGGATCAGCCGCCAGATGTTGTGCGGTCCGCGCAAAGCTCAGATCTTCCAGCCGGAGTGGAGGGCCGCGACCCCCATGGTGAGGTTGCGGTACTTCACCTGGGCGAAGCCGGCCTGCCGGATCATCGCGGCAAACGCCTCCTGATCGGGGAACTTGCGGATCGATTCGACGAGGTACTGGTAGCTGTCGCGATCGTTCGCGACGATCTGGCCCATCAGAGGGATTACGTTGAAGGAATAGCGGTCATAGGCCCATTGCATCGCCGGGTTCGGCAGCTGGCTGAACTCCAGCACCATGAGTCGCCCGCCGGGCTTCAGGACACGGAAGGCCTGAGAGAGCGCATCGGCGATGCGCGTCACGTTCCGGATGCCAAAACTGATCGTGTAGACGTCAAAGCTGTTATCGGCGAAGGGCAGCGCCATCGCGTCGCCGACAACCCAGGACAGCCGGTCTGCCATGTTCTCGGCCTCGGCGCGTTTCTGACCCTCGACCAGCATCGATTCCGTCATGTCGAGCACGGTCGCCCTGGCCCCCGGCGCGCGCTTGAGAAAGCGGAAGGCGATGTCGCCGGTGCCGCCGGCCACGTCGAGAAGCTTCTGGCCCGGACGCGGCGCCAGCCAGTCCATCATCGCGTCCTTCCAGAGCCGGTGAATGCCAACCGACATCACGTCGTTCATGATGTCGTACTTGTTCGCCACGCGGGTGAAGACGCCGTGGACCATGCCGGCCTTTTCGGCCTCGGGCACATCCTTGAACCCGAAATGGGTGGTGCGGGTATCGCTTTCGGTCATTGGCCCTTGCCGTCCGGTGGAACTCGTCCTTCTTATAGAAGCCTTGGCCGCAGAGACAATGCGGCGTTCACGCATCGGACGAACCATGCCCGAACTGCCCGAAGTGGAAACCGTGCGCCGCGGACTTCTCCCGGCGATGGAGGGCAGGACCATCCTTGCCGCCGATATCCGCCGGCCCGATCTGCGCTTTCCCTTCCCCGAGCGGATGGCCGAGCGGCTGGCCTGCGCACGGGTATTGGGCCTGCGCCGGCGGTCGAAATACATCCTCGCCGACCTGTCGACGGGCGAAACCCTTCTCGTCCATCTCGGAATGTCGGGACGTATGCTGATTTCCGGGGCCATGCCGGGCGCGTTCCACCACGATCATCCGGCGCCGGCGAAGCACGATCACGTCGTCTTCGACATGGAGGGCGGCGCGCGGGTGACGTTCAACGACGCCCGCCGTTTCGGTGCTATGGACCTGATGGCGACTGTCACAGCCGACGAACACTGGCTCTTGCGTGAGATCGGGCCGGAACCCCTCGGCAATGAGTTCAGCGAAGATTATCTCGTCGGGCGGCTGAAGGGCCGGGCAATGCCGGTCAAGGCGGCCCTTCTGGATCAAAGGGTCGTCGCGGGGCTCGGCAATATCTATGTCTGCGAAGTCCTGCACCGGGCCCGGCTCGACCCTCGCCGAAAGGCCGGCCAGGTCGCCGCGGCGCGGATCGCGGCGCTGGTGCCGATCATCCGCGAGGTGCTGGGAGAGGCGATCGAGGCGGGCGGATCGTCCTTGCGCGACTACCGTCAGGCCGATGGCGAGCTGGGCTATTTCCAGCACACCTTCCGCGTCTACGACCGCGAAGGCGCGCCCTGTCCCACCCCCGGCTGCGCCGGCACCGTGGGCCGAATCGTCCAGTCCGGCCGCTCCACCTTCTTCTGCCCGCGCTGTCAAAGATGACTTGATCCCTGTGGCCGTGCTGGTAGGACTCGGCCCCGCATATGCAGAAAGGCTCCGATCCATGGCTTACGAGACCCTGATCGTCGAGATCGAAGACAATGTCGCGCTGATCCGGCTGAACCGCCCCGATGCGCTGAATGCCCTGAACGCGAAGCTGATGGCCGAACTCGGCGATGCCGTGACCGGGGCCGACGCCAACGACAAGGTCCGCTGCATCGTGCTGACCGGATCGGAAAAAGCCTTCGCCGCCGGAGCCGATATCAAGGAGATGTCGGAAAAGAGCTTTGTCGAGGTCTTCACCGACGACCTTTTCGGCGCGAACACCGAGGCGCTGCTGCGCTGCCGGAAGCCGATTATCGCCGCGGTGTCGGGCTATGCTCTGGGTGGCGGCTGCGAACTGGCAATGATGTGCGATTTCATCATCGCCGCCGACACAGCGAAATTCGGCCAGCCCGAGATCAACCTCGGCGTCGTCGCCGGAATCGGCGGGACGCAGCGCCTGACCCGCTTCGTCGGGAAGTCGAAGTCGATGGACATGCATCTGACCGGTCGCTTCATGGACGCGGCCGAGGCGGAACGCTCCGGCCTTGTCAGCCGCGTGGTCCCGGTCGACAAGCTGATCGCCGAGGCGATGGCGGCAGCCCGCAAGATCGCCGAGAAATCGGCCCTCGCGACGCTTGCGGTCAAGGAGGCGGTGAACCGCAGCTACGAGACGACGCTGCGCGAGGGTCTCCTCTTCGAACGCCGGCTTTTCCACGCGCTCTTTGCCACCGAGGATCAGAAGGAAGGCATGAGCGCTTTCCTCGAAAAACGCCAGCCGCAGTTCCGCGACAAATAGGCCGAAAACCTCGGTACCACCCTGTTGACTTATCCCCGAGTCGGGCCTAGAAGCGCGGCTTCAGATTTACCCGCACCGAAATCGGAAGATTGCATATGGCCAATACGCCCCAATCCAAGAAGCGCGCACGCCAGAACGAGCGTCGTCAGGACGTGAACAAGGCGCGCCGTTCGCGGATCCGCACCTTCCTGCGCAAGGTCGAAGAAGCGATTTCTTCGGGCAACCAGGAAACCGCAGCCGCGGCGCTGAAGGCAGCGCAGCCGGAAATGGCGCGCGGCGTGTCCAAAGGCGTTCTGCACAAGAACACCTTCGCGCGGAAGATGTCGCGCCTCGCCTCGCGAGTGAAGGCGATCTCCGCCTGATCCGACCGATCCGGCGACTAATGGCAAGGCGCAACCCCAGGTTGCGCCTTTTCGCATTTCATGCCCCCTGTGTGCCCCCTGTGCCCCATTTGCACAGGCTCTCCGGATTCGCTGCGACAAAGGGTGAGTCAAGCGCGAAGTTCTGTTGCGGCCCCGTCCCGGCCCTTGCTAGCGTCCATTTGCGATTCACATCGTCTTGGGGGGACATGCGGTAACCACAGGTCGAAGCAGGAGCTGCACTCTGCCAAGACCTGAAACGCGCGCCGGACATTTCGGCGTGCGGGGTTTGGTTCGGACGCCGGCATGCTGCCGCGCGGCCCGGACGCGGGATCGGTCATCCGGTCGCTGCCATGTCCAGAACACCCGCGCTTCCTGTGGAAGCGGTAAGGGCCGGCACTTTGCTCCGGCTACTTGGCCGTTTCTGCGCGGAAGCAGGACCGACGGATTCGCCACGGAAAATTATATCGGCACAAGCTGCATGTGCGGGACAGTGATAGAAGACGTGGGCAAACACAAATGACAGAAGACTCCTGGGGGCGGGTACGGCATGAACTTCTCAAGACGCTTGGAAAGAACAACTTCACGACCTGGATCGAGCCGCTGACGCTCGACCGTCTTCAGGACGGGATCGCCCGGTTCGAGGCCCCGACGAAATTCATGCGCGACTGGGTGTCGCGAAACTTTGCCGAACATATTCGCCAGCACCTCGCCAAGGCAGGCCACGTGGTCGAGCGGGTGGAATTCCATGTCGCGGCGCCGCGACCGACGCCGATCGACAAGGTGGCCGGCCCGCGCACGCGTCCGGCCGACCGATCCGGCGCCCGCAAAGGCGACGACCCGGAGCTTCCCGGCGCACCGCTCGACGCGCGCTTCACCTTCGACAGTTTCGTCGTCGGCAAGCCGAACGAACTCGCCCATGCCGCCGCCCGCCGCGTGGCCGAAGGCGGGCCGGTCACGTTCAACCCGCTGTTCCTCTACGGCGGCGTCGGCCTCGGCAAGACGCACCTGATGCATGCCATCGCGCATGAATTGCAGACCCGCAGCCCCGACCTGCGCGTTCTCTACGTCTCGGCCGAACAGTTCATGTACCGCTTCGTTCAGGCCTTGCGCGAAAAGGAGATCATGGGCTTCAAGGAGATGTTCCGCTCGGTCGACGTCCTGATGGTCGACGACGTCCAGTTCATCGCCGGAAAGGAATCGACGCAGGAGGAGTTCTTCCACACGTTCAACGCGCTCGTCGACCAGAACAAGCAGATCGTCATCTCTGCCGACCGGGCGCCAGGCGAGATCAAGGATCTGGAGGACCGGATCAAGAGCCGGCTGCAATGCGGTTTGGTCGTCGACCTGCATCCGACCGACTACGAACTGCGCCTCGGCATCCTTCAGCAGAAGGCGGAACATTACCGGGGCCAATATCCGGGCCTGAAGCTCGCCAACGGGGTTCTGGAATTCCTCGCCCACCGGATCACCACCAATGTCCGCGTCCTCGAAGGCGCGCTGACCCGGCTTTTCGCTTTCGCGTCGCTGGTCGGCCGCGAGATCACGCTCGATTTGGCGCAGGATTGCCTCGCCGACATCCTGCGCGCCTCGGACCGCAAGGTCACGATCGAGGAGATCCAGCGGAAAGTCTCGGAGCATTACAACATCCGGCTGTCGGACATGATCGGCCCGAAGCGGGTCCGCACCATCGCCCGGCCGCGTCAGGTCGCGATGTACCTCGCCAAGAACATGACGACGCGCTCGCTGCCCGAAATCGGGCGCCGCTTCGGGGGCCGGGATCACACCACGATCATGCACGGCATCCGCAAGGTCGAGGAGTTGAAGGCGACCGACAGTCAGTTGGCCGAAGATATCGACCTCTTGCGCCGTCTTCTGGAAGCCTGATCCGCTCAAGCGGCCTTGACCCTCTGTCCAATCCATTGGACATTCCCGAAAATTCTTGAGCCTGAGGGGAAAGTTGCTAACTTTCCCCTCCCGGCGACCTCAAGGGGACGGATATGAAGATCAGCATCGAACGCGCGACGCTCCTGAAAGCGGTCGGCCAGGCGCAATCGGTCGTCGAACGGCGCAACACGATCCCGATCCTCGCCAACGTGCTGATCGAGGCCGAGGGCGATACGGTCAGCTTCCGCGCCACGGATCTCGATATCGAGGTGGTGGACAAGGCTGAGGCCCAGGTCGAACGCGCGGGCGCGACGACGGTTTCGGCGGTGATGCTGCACGAGATCGTGCGCAAGCTGCCCGACGGCGCGCTGGTGCAGCTTGCCGACGACAGCGCGGCGGGCCGGCTGACGGTGCAGGCGGGCCGCTCGATGTTCTCGCTCGCGACGCTGCCGAAGGAAGACTTCCCGGTCATGGCATCGTCGGAATACACGGCGAATTTCTCGGCCCCAGCGCCAGTTCTGCGCCGGCTCTTCGACAAGTCGAAATTCGCGATTTCGACCGAAGAGACGCGGTACTACCTGAACGGCGTCTACATGCATGTCGCGCAGTCCGAGGACGGCGCGGTGCTGCGCTGCGTGGCGACCGACGGCCACCGCCTGGCACGGATCGACGCGCGGCTGCCCGATGGTGCGGCGAACATGCCGGGGGTGATCGTGCCGCGCAAGACGGTGGGCGAACTCAGGAAGCTTCTCGACGACGACGAGGCACAGATCGCGGTGTCGGTCTCCGAAACTAAGGTGCGGTTCGCGACGCCGGCGATCACGCTGACCTCGAAGGTCATCGACGGCACCTTCCCCGATTACACGCGGGTGATCCCGGTCGGCAACACCAAGCGGCTGGAGGTCGATGCATCGGAATTTGCCAAGGCGGTCGACCGCGTGGCCACCGTGTCGTCGGAACGATCGCGCGCGGTGAAGCTGCAGCTTGACGAGGACCGGCTGGTCTTGTCGGTCAACGCACCCGATGCCGGGGCGGCCGAGGAAGAGCTTGCGGTGGCCTACGGCGACGAGCGGCTGGAGATCGGGTTCAACGCGAAATACCTCCTGGAGATCGCCAGCCAGGTCGACCGCGAGAACGCGGTCTTCCTCTTCAATTCCTCGGGCGATCCGACGCTGATGCGCGAGGGCAATGACACCTCGGCGGTCTATGTCGTGATGCCGATGCGGGTCTGATCCGGCTTCGCCGGAGCCTCCGGCGGGGATATTTCCGGCAAGATGAAGGACTTTGGGGTCTTGCCAGCGCTTGCCGTCACATCGCTTCTCCTGTCGCATTTCCGCTCGCACCGGCGGACGGAGATGGCGTTCGACGGCCGCCCCGTGGCGATCTTCGGACCGAACGGGGCGGGCAAGACCAATGTGCTCGAAGCGGTGTCGCTGCTGTCGCCGGGCCGGGGTCTGCGCCGGGCCGGACCGGACGAGATCGCGCGGCGGCCGGAGGCGCTGGGATGGAAGCTCAGTGCCGGGATGTTGAGCCTGCACCAGACCCATGAGGTGGTGACCCTTGCCGAGCCGGGCGCGGCGCGCGCCGTGGTGATCGACGGCAAGGCGGCGGCGCAGGCGGCGCTCGGGCGGATCGCGCGGATGCTGTGGCTGGTGCCGGCGATGGACCGGCTCTGGATCGAAGGGGCCGAGGGGCGGCGGCGGTTTCTCGATCGGATGACGCTGAGCTTCGAGCCGGGTCATGCCGAGGCGGTCCTGATCTATGAAAAGGCGATGCGGGAGCGTAACCGGCTCTTGCGCGACGAGGTCCGCGATGCCGGCTGGTATGGCGCGCTCGAGGCGCAGATGGCCGATGCGGGCGCCACGATCGCGGCCAACCGGGCCAGCGCGGTGGCGCGGGTCGCGTCGGCGCAGGTGGGGGAGGAGACGGCGTTCCCGGTGGCCGACCTGACCATTCTCGGACCGGAGGGCGAAGCAGTGACGGAGGGCGCGGAGGCACTGTCGGCGGCTTTCGCGGCGGGAAGGGGCCGCGACATGGCGGCGGGGCGGACCCTGGCGGGGCCGCACCGCTCCGATCTGGGCGCGGTCTATGCGGCAAAGGGGGTTCCGGCGGCGCAAGCCTCGACCGGTGAGCAGAAGGCGCTCCTGATCTCGCTCATCCTGGCCAACGCGCGCGCTCTGGCCGAGGATTTCGGTGCGCCACCGATCCTCCTTCTTGACGAGGTCGCCGCCCATCTTGACGCAGGCCGGCGCGCGGCGCTCTATGACGAGATCAGCGCGCTCGGGGCGCAGGCCTTCATGACCGGGACCGGGGTGGAGCTTTTCAACACGCTCGGACCGCGCGCCCAGGTCTTCGAGGTCACCGAGGCGGGGGGCCTCTCCACCGTCAGCGAAAGGACCGGATCATGACACCGCAACGCGTGACGCTGATCACCCTCGGAGTGGCGGATATCGTCCGGGCGCGGGCCTTCTACGAGGCGCTCGGCTGGGTGCCGGCGCAGGCGATGGACGAGGTCGCCTTCTATCAGATGCACGGCGCGGTGCTGGGGCTTTTCGACAAGGCGGCGCTCGCGGCCGATCAGGGGCGTCCCGGGGCGACACTTGGAACCGGGGCGATGACGCTCGCGCAGAATTTCACGACCGAGGCGGAGGTGGACGCGGCCTTCGAGGCGGCGCGAACCGCCGGGGCGACGCCGCTGAAGGTGCCGGAAAAGGTCTTTTGGGGCGGCTATTCGGGGTATTACGCCGACCCGGACGGCCATGTCTGGGAGGTTGCGATGAACCCCTTCTGGCCGCTTGGGGAGGATGGCAGCCTCACCCTCCCAGATCAAGATCGGTAAGACCAACCATGACACTCTCGATGGGGGCGGTGCTGCTCTATCTCGGGGCGCTCGGCATTCTCTGGGTCACCCCCGGCCCTGTCTGGGTGGCGATCACCGCGCGGGCGCTGACCGGCGGGTTTGCCGGTGCCTGGCCGCTGGCGCTCGGCGTCACGCTCGGGGATCTGGTCTGGCCGCTGGTCGCGATCTTCGGGCTGAGCTGGATCGTCGACCAGTGGGGCCTCTTCATGACCGCGATGCGTTATGTCGCGGCGGCGATCTTCGTCCTGATGGGTGGGCTGCTGATCCGCCATGCCGGGCAGCCGGTCTCGACCGACGGGCGGTTGACGCGGCCGGGTCGCTGGGCGGGATTTTCGGCCGGAGTGGCGGCGATCCTCGGCAATCCCAAGGCGATCCTTTTCTACATGGGAGTTTTGCCGGGGTTCTTCGACCTGCGTCATGTGACCGGCCCGGATATCGCGGTGATCGCGGCAGCCTCGATGACCGTGCCTTTGGTCGGGAACCTGTTCCTTGCCGCGCTGGTCAGCCAGGCACGCGGGGTGCTGAAATCGCCGAGCGCACTTTGGCGGATCAATGTTGTGGCCGGCGGATTGCTGATCGCGGTCGGCCTGTTGATCGCGGCGGTCGAGATCTGACGGAACTGATCGCGCGCACCCGCCGCGTCGGCCATACCCGCCGCTTGAATGGCTTTAGCCAAAAAGTAACCCCCTTTGCCTAGCGTTCGGCCAGGCAAAGGGATCGGGCCATGGCGGATTCTCTCCTTGGCGGAATTGTCATCAATGAAATTCTCATTGATCCCAATTCCACGACGGCAAACTACGATACAGATGGCGATGGCACTGCCGGCGCCGCGGATGAATTTGTCGAGCTTTACAATTCCGCCACGACCGCGATCGACATCAGCGGGCTGGAGCTTTGGGATCAGACCGCCGGGAACTGGTTCACGTTTCCGTCCGGCACGATCCTGCAACCCGGTGCGCACGCGGTGGTCATCACCGACGCGCTTGGCGGGACAGGGCCTGTGGTCGGCCCCGATGACTATGTCTTCGATGCCGATCACTACGGCGCGCTGATCAACAACACCGGCGACGCCGTCGTCGTCTACGACCCCATGAACGACGAGTATATCCAGGCCACCTTCAACGGGTATCCTGGCGGCACGTTCATCGACGATGGGGGGCAGTTTTCCACGTCGGCGACGCTTGTCGGATCGGGTGAGAATTTCGGTACCGACGTCGATGGCTACTCGATCCAGCGCGTTGGTGACGGGGGCAGCACTTTCACCAGCAACCAGACACCAACCGCGGGAACCGCCAATGTCTGCTTTTGCGACCGGACGCTGATCGACACCGACCTTGGGCCGCGTCGGGTTGAAGACCTGGCGATCGGCGACCGCATCGCGACGCGCACCTCCGGCTATCAGACCATTCTGTGGATTGGCCGCTCTTACCGAAGTGTCGACGAGATGGCGCGCAACCCGAGGCTGCGTCCCATCCGGTTTGCGCAAGGCGCGCTCGGGCCGGGCTTGCCGAAGCGCAATCTCTGCGTGTCCCGGCAGCACCGGCTCCTCGTGCAGGGCAGGATCGTAGAGCGCATGACGGGCGTCGAGGCGGTTCTGGTTCCCGCGATCCACTTTGTTGAGCTTCCCGGCGTCGACGCGATAGTACCGCAGCGGCGCATCGGCTTCTTTCACATAGTGACGAACCGGCACGAAGTGGCATTTGCGGAAGGCGTCGCAGCAGAGACCATGTACTTGGGACGAGGCGCACTTTCGGTACTGGCACCGGACGCGAGGGCGGAGCTTTCCCGGCGATTGTCGAAACCTTTGGCCGCGTTCGCCGACCCCGTGCCGGCGCTGCCGTTCGTGCAGGGGGTCAAGGCGCGGGAAATCATGCGGCGCCACAGGAAAAACCGCAGGGCGATACAGGCGGCGGGCGGGATCTTCGCGCCGATCTGAGCGGAGGGCGGAGGCCCGCGCGCTTCGATCTTGCCGGGTTTCCCATAAGTCGGATCTGCCGGCGCGCACCTGGCTCCGACGGGCCGCACCTTCCCACCAAATATTGTGCCAGTCGCGTGACAATCCCCTGCCAAACGACTATAAAATGCACATAAGAACAAGGACAGGCTTGCATGACCGACGACGCGCAGCAACCGGCCGAATACGGCGCGGATTCCATCAAGGTTCTCAAAGGGTTGGAGGCCGTCCGCAAGCGGCCTGGCATGTATATCGGTGATACCGATGACGGCTCGGGCCTGCACCACATGGTATACGAGGTTGTCGACAACGGCATCGACGAGGCGCTGGCGGGTCACGCCGACTTTGTCCGTGTGCGCATTCACGCCGACAACTCGGTTTCAGTCCGCGATAACGGGCGGGGCATTCCGACGGATATCCACTCCGAAGAGGGCGTGTCGGCCGCCGAGGTCATCATGACCCAGCTTCATGCCGGCGGGAAATTCGACCAGAACAGCTACAAGGTGTCGGGCGGTCTGCACGGCGTCGGCGTCTCGGTCGTCAACGCGCTCAGCGACTGGCTGGAACTGCGCGTCTGGCGCGGTGGCAAAGAGCATTTCGCCCGGTTCGAACATGGCGACACGGTGGAATCGCTGCGCGTCGTCGGCGACGCGCAGCCGGGCGAGAAGGGCACGGAGGTGCGGTTCCTCGCCTCGGCCAAGACCAACCACCCCGACGGGACATTCTCCAACCTCGAATATGTCTTCAAGACACTCGAGGCACGGCTGCGCGAACTGGCCTTCCTGAATTCCGGGGTGAAGATCATCCTTGAGGACAATCGCGGCGCGGAATTGCAGCGCACCGAACTGTTCTACGAAGGCGGGGTACGGGAATTCGTCAAGTACCTCGACCGCCACAAGACCTCCGCCCTCGATGAGCCGATCTTCATCACCGGCGACCGCGGCGGCATTGGCGTCGAGGTCGCGATGTGGTGGAACGACAGCTACAACGAGATGGTGCTGCCCTTCACCAACAACATCCCGCAGCGCGATGGCGGCACCCACCTCGCAGGCTTCCGGGGCGCGCTGACGCGGACGATCAACACCTATGCCCAAACCTCGGGCATCGCGAAGAAGGAAAAGGTGGATTTCACCGGCGACGACGCCCGCGAGGGGTTGACCTGTGTGTTGTCGGTAAAGGTGCCGGACCCGAAATTCTCGTCCCAGACCAAGGACAAGCTGGTCAGTTCAGAGGTCCGCCCTGCGGTCGAGGGTCTGGTGAACGAAAAGCTCGGCGAATGGTTTGAGGAGAACCCGGCCCAGGCCAAGGTGATCGTCGGCAAGATCATCGAGGCGGCGCTGGCCCGCGAAGCAGCGCGCAAGGCGCGCGAACTGACGCGGCGGAAGACCGCGATGGATGTCGCCTCGCTGCCCGGCAAGCTCGCCGACTGCCAGGAGAAGGATCCGGCGCTGTCGGAACTGTTTCTGGTCGAGGGTGACAGTGCCGGCGGGTCCGCGAAGCAGGGCCGCGAGCGCAAGAACCAGGCGGTGCTGCCCTTGCGCGGCAAGATCCTCAACGTGGAGCGGGCGCGGTTCGACCGGATGCTCGGCTCGGATCAGATCGGCACGCTGATCACCGCGCTCGGCACCGGGATCGGGCGCGACGAGTTCAACCTCGACAAGCTGCGCTACCACAAGATCATCATCATGACCGACGCCGACGTGGACGGCGCGCATATCCGGACGCTCCTGCTGACGTTCTTCTTCCGGCAGATGCCGGAGCTGATCGAACAGGGACACCTCTTCATCGCCGAACCGCCGCTGTACAAGGTCGCGCGGGGCAAGTCCGAGGTCTACCTGAAGGACCAGGCCGCGCTTGAGGATTACCTGATCCAGCAGGGTGTGGACGGGGCGATCCTGCGCCTCGGCTCCGGAGAGGAGATCACCGGCGCCGACCTCGCCCGCGTGGTCGAGGAGGCGCGCGTGGTGCGCCGCAGCCTGATGGCCTTTCCGACCCATTACCCAACCCGGATTCTCGAACAATCGGCTATCGCCGGCGCGCTCTTGCCCGGCCGGGTCGATGCCGACGCGCAGGGCGTGGCGAACGAGGTCGCCAAGCGCCTCGACGACGTCGCGGTCGAGTATGAGCGCGGCTGGCAGGGCCGGCCGACGCAGGATCACGGCCTGCGGTTCTCGCGGAGCTTGCGCGGGGTCGAGGAGGTCCGGACACTCGATGGCGGGGTGCTGCGCTCGGGCGAGGCGCGACGGCTCGCCACTCACACCAAAAGCTTGCAGGAGGCCTACGGATCGCTCGCGAAGCTGGTCCGCAAGGACAGGGAGCAGTTGATCCACGGGCCGCTGGAACTTCTGGAGGCGATCCTTCAGGAAGGCGAGAAGGGCCTGACCCTGCAACGCTACAAGGGCCTGGGCGAGATGAACCCCGAACAGCTCTGGGAAACCACGCTCGACCCCTCGGCGCGCGTCCTGAACCAGGTAAAGGTAGATGACGTGGCCGAAGCGGACGACATCTTCACCAAGCTGATGGGCGACGTCGTCGAACCCCGGCGGGAGTTCATCCAGCAAAACGCGCTGAACGTGGAGAACCTCGACTTCTGAGCGGGTGCCGGGGCTCTGTTGTACAAATCGGCTGATAGCCGAGCTTTCCCTATCCCCGGGCCGACTTATCCTAAAGCTTCTGTGACAAGTATGCCGAGCGCGGTGTAGCCGTTCAGTGCGGCGATACGGGTCTGGAGTTTGACAACCCTGGCGGTCGAAGTCCCTCGCGCTCAGGCGTTGGTCCAGCGGTTCTCCAGAAGGTAGATACGAAACAGTTGAATATGATCGCTTCCCAAACGGTCTCTTGCGAAGAGCGACGCGGCTCCAATAAACATTGCTTTGGTGCATTCTTGATCGCACCATGGACCCACAAAAGAGACATGGAGAGACTGCGAGCATGTATTCGACCGACGATCTGGAATACTGCCCTTTGCCGCTGCCGGACCGCGTGCAGATGGAGCCCGCAGAATCGCTCGCCAAGGTACGTTGTTTTTGAACAACCATAGAAGCGGAAAGATGACGATACGAAATTGACACTTTGTCAGATGTAATTCGCTAAATCCAAA
>NCEA01000033.1 GCA_002280515.1 Rhodobacterales bacterium 32-67-9 | reverse complement strand
ATTCCAGACTCCATGGAGAAACTCCGTCCTGATCAACATCAGGCTCCAATCAGCCGATTACGACCAAGGCTGAAAGGTGGGGTTCAGGCGACGCTTACGTGAATCCCTTTTGTCAACACGGCCTAGCGGAGACAGCTGCGCCCGGGCCGGTGAGACGCGCTCGGTTTCTGCCGGGCGCGGTTGCTCACCTGCTCCTGCCTTACCCCGCCCGTGCCTGGCGCTTGCGCTCGTGCGGGTCGAGGAAGCGTTTCCTCATCCGCACGATCTTCGGCGTGACCTCCACGAGCTCATCGTCCTGCACATAGGCGATGGCTTCCTCCAGGCTCATCCGCACCGGCGGCGTCAGGCGCACGGCCTCGTCGGTGCCGGAGGCGCGGACGTTGGTCAGCTTCTTGCCCTTCAAGGGGTTCACCTCGAGGTCGTTGTCGCGGCTGTGCTCGCCGATGATCATCCCCTCGTAGACCTGCTCCTGCGCACCAATGAAGAGCTTGCCGCGCTCCTCGAGATTCCAGAGCGCATAGGCCACGGAAACCCCGTTCTCCATCGAGATAAGGACGCCGACGCGCCGCCCCTCGATCGGGCCCTTGTGCGGTGTCCAGCCGTGGAAGATCCGGTTCAGGACACCGGTGCCGCGCGTATCCGTCAGGAACTGGCCGTGATAGCCGATCAGGCCCCGCGAGGGCACATGGGCGACGATCCGTGTCTTGCCGACGCCGGCGGGCTTCATCTCGACAAGGTCGCCCTTGCGCTGGCCGGTCAGCTTGTCGATCACCACACCGGAATACTCGTCGTCGACATCGACGATGACTTCCTCGACCGGCTCCAGCCGCTGGCCGTTCTCCTCGCGGAAGATCACGCGATCTGCAATTCGCCGCGTCCCGAGACGACGAAGGCCTCGCCGCCCGGCGTGTCCTCGATCTTGATGGCGACGTTCGATTCCGCCTCCTTCATCAGCCGTTCGCGGATGACGCGGCTTTGCACCTTGGTGCCGTCCTTGCCCGCGAGGGGCGAGTCGTTGATGCCGAAAGTGACGGAGATCGTCGGCGGGTCGATTGGCTGCGCCGGCAGCGGCACGTCGATGGACAGATCGCAGAGCGTGTCGGCCACCGTGGCCTTGGTCATGCCGGCGAGGGTGACAATGTCGCCCGCCTGCGCCTCGTCGATCGGCTGCTGGCCGAGACCGCGGAAGGCGAGGATCTTGGTCACTCGGAACTGCTCGACCCGCTCGCCCTTGCGGCTGAGCGCCTTGATCGTCTCGCCGACCTTCAGCGTGCCGGATTCCACCCGCCCGGTGAGGATGCGGCCGATGAAGGGATCGGCGGAAAGGGTGGTCGCGAGCATCCGGAAGGGTTTCGCCGCATCGGCGATCTGCCGGGGCGCCGGGACATGCTTCACGATCAGGTCGAACAGCGCGTCGAGGTTCTGGCGCGGCCCGTCCAGCTCCGCATCGGCCCAGCCGGACCGGCCCGAGGCATAAAGATGCGGGAAGTCGAGCTGGTCATCGTCGGCGCCGAGGTTGGCGAAGAGGTCAAAGACCTCGTTCAGCGCACGGTCCGGCTCCGCGTCGGGCTTGTCGACCTTGTTGAGCACGACGATGGGACGGAGGCCAAGCGCCAGCGCCTTCGATGTCACGAACTTCGTCTGCGGCATCGGCCCCTCGGCCGCGTCGACCAGCAGCACCACGCCGTCGACCATGTTGAGGATCCGCTCCACCTCGCCGCCGAAATCGGCGTGGCCGGGCGTGTCGACGATGTTGATGCGGATGCCGTCATGCTCGACGCTGGTGCATTTCGCGAGGATGGTGATTCCGCGCTCGCGCTCGATATCGTTCGAATCCATCGCTCGTTCGGACACCTGCTGGTTTTCCCGGTAGGTGCCGGATTGCTTGAGAAGCTCGTCCACGAGCGTGGTCTTGCCGTGGTCAACGTGTGCGATGATCGCGATATTGCGAAGGTCCATGGGGTCCGCCAATTCCTGAGGTTGGCGCCCCGATACACAAGCATCGGTGGAAAGGCCAGAGCGAACCGCGAGACCACGGCGGCCGGGGGCAGTCTGCCCCCGGACCCCCTGAAGGTATTTCGGAACAGAAGAAAGGTCAGGCGCCCGGATTCTTCTGTTCTGAAATACCTCCGCCGGAGGCATCCGACTGCACCGAAAGCACGAAGGCCGGGTCGTTACCCGGCCTTCGAGAGCCTGAAAATCGGGATGGGTTCAGGCCAGCGCCTTGTTCAGATACGCGTCGACCTTTTCCAGATAGCCCATCGTGGTCAGCCACTTCTGGTTCGGCCCGACGAGAAGCGCGAGGTCCTTGGTCATGAACCCGTCCTCGACGCACTGGACCGTCACCTTCTCCAGCGTCGCGGCGAAGGTCGCGAGTGCCGCGTTGCCGTCGAGCTTGGCGCGGTGCTTGAGACCGCCGGTCCAGGCGTAGATCGAGGCGATGGAGTTCGTGGAGGTCGCCTTGCCGGCCTGGTGCTGGCGGAAGTGGCGGGTTACCGTGCCATGCGCGGCCTCGGCTTCCACCACCTTGCCGTCGGGCGTCATCAGGACGCTGGTCATCAGCCCGAGCGAGCCGAAGCCCTGCGCCACCGTGTCGGACTGCACGTCGCCGTCGTAGTTCTTGCAGGCCCAGACATAGCCGCCCGACCATTTCAGCGCCGAGGCCACCATGTCGTCGATCAGCCGGTGTTCGTATGTGATACCCGCCTTCTTGAACCTGTCGGCGAATTCCTCGTCGAAGACCTGCTGGAAGAGGTCCTTGAAGCGGCCGTCATAGGCCTTGAGGATGGTGTTCTTGGTCGAGAGATAGACCGGCCAGCCCTTGACGAGGCCGTAATTCATCGAGGCCCGCGCGAAGTCGATGATCGACGCGTCGAGGTTGTACATCGCCATGGTGACGCCGGCGCCCGGAGCGTCGAAGACGTCGCGTTCGATCACGGTGCCGTCCTCGCCGACGAACTTGATCGTCAGCTTGCCCTTGCCGGGAAAGCGGAAGTCGGTGGCGCGGTACTGGTCGCCGAAGGCGTGGCGGCCGACGACGACGGGCTTGGTCCAGCCCGGAACGAGGCGCGGCACGTTCTGGCAGATGATCGGCTCGCGGAAGATCACGCCGCCGAGGATGTTGCGGATCGTGCCGTTGGGCGAACGCCACATCTGCTTCAGGCCGAATTCCTCGACCCGCTGCTCGTCCGGGGTGATCGTCGCGCATTTGACGCCGACGCCGTATTTCTTGATCGCCTCGGCCGCATCGACGGTGATCTGGTCCTCGGTGCGGTCGCGCTCCTCGATGCCGAGGTCGTAGTATTTCAGGTCGATGTCGAGATAGGGCAGGATCAGCTTCTTCTTGATGAAGTCCCAGATGATCCGTGTCATCTCGTCGCCGTCGAGTTCGACGACTGGGTTGGCTACCTTGATCTTCGCCATGATCTACTCCGGTTGGGGCTGACTCGCTGGCGGCCTCTTAGCTGAATATGCGACGCGTGGAAAGATGGTATGCAATTGTATACTGTAGGAAGCCCATGTCCGGCCGGCTGGGTCGTGGTAAAAGGCGGACATGCGATTGAGGATCTCTCTTGTCCGGCTTGTGCTGGTTCTGTGGCTCGTGCCGCTGTCGGTCGGGGCCGAGGGGCTGGCGCTGCCGGGGCTCGCGGTCGGGATGACGCGGGTGACGCCGGTGCTTTGGGTCGACCGCGCGGCCGGGCCGGGGCAGGTGAAGGCGATCCGAACCCTGATCGCGAAGGCCGAGGCGAAGGTCGGCGCGGAGTTCGGCGGGCTTCGCGCCGCGCCGCTCTGGCAGGTCTGCGTGACGAAGGCCTGCGACCGGCGGAACGCGATGACGAGCAGGGCAATGACGCTGGGTGGCCTGGTGATCACCGTCTCGACCAAGGCGGTGAACGATCCGGCCACCTATGTGCACGAACGCGTCCATGCCGAGTTGCACCGGGCCGAGGGGTTTTCCGGTCGCAGGAAGGGCCTGCTGCCGACCTGGTTCGACGAGGGGCTGGCGACAGTCATCTCGCGCTCCGTCGGTTACCCGGCGAAGCAGGCGGAGTGCCGGGCCGTCGCCGGCTGGACCCTGCCGGAGACGCGCAAGGCCTTCGTCGCTCTGTCGAAATCGAACGGGAAGGGGGCGGGGCCGGTCTATCGCGCCGCAGCCTGCGCGGTGCTGGACTGGCTCGACACCGGGCGGACGCCGGCGGAGGCGATTGGCCGGTTGCGGGCGGGTCGTAGGCTGCCCTGAGGCTTGCTCAGATGTCGGGAAAGTAGGCGCGCAGGCGGGTCCGGACGAAGTCCCATAGACGCGGCGCGCCCCGCGCGACCTTCTGGCCGACACGCGCCTCGATCTGGTCTGCGGTGACGTTGTAATCTGTCCAACTGCCGCCGCCGGAGGCGAGGTTGTGCAGGACCGGCTGCACCCGGTCGAGCGACTTGGCGAAGATGGCGTCGGGGGTCTCGGCCGCCTCGAACTCCTCCCAGAGGGCGCGGAGATCGTGGCCGATGTCGTCAGGCAAAAGGCCGAAGATCCGTTCCGCGGCCGCCGCCTCGGCGGCCCGGGTCTCGTCCGAGCCATGGGCGGCGCCGTTCGCCGAATGGATCGGCACGTCGCCGACGTCGATCTCGACAAGGTCGTGCAGGATCAGCATGCGGATCACCCGGTCGATCGACACGCCCGGCCCGGCCTGGTCGGCCAGTACCAGCGCATAGAGCGCGAGGTGCCAGCTATGTTCGCCGGAATTCTCCGGCCGCGAGCCATCGGCGAGGGTGGTTGCGCGCAGGACCTGCTTGAGCTTGTCGGCCTCCATCAGGAAGGCGAACTGGGCGTCGAGCCGGTCGCTCATCCGGCCTTGGCAGCCTTTGCGGCGCGCGCCCGCCTTAGCCGCGCCTCGAGCATTTCACGCGCCTTGGCTTCCGACCTTTGCGCGCGGATCGCGGCCATGTAGGCCTCCTGCAGGGCGGAGGATGAGGCCTCGATGATCTTGTTGATATCGTTGACGAGCGCCTCGTCCCCGGTCTCTTCCACCGCCTTCAGCACGTCGGCGGCCAGCGCTATGGCGAGTTCTTCCGTCGTTGGCATGATGCTACCGGGTCTGTTCGCCGAGGCGCCGGCGGACATAGTCCTGGACCGTCGCGATCATCGGGGCCATGTGCTCTTCCTCGTTCTCGAAGAAATGGCCGGCGCCCTCGATCTGCTGGTGCGAGACGGTGATCCCCTTCTGCTCACGCAGCTTGGAGACCAGCGTGGCGGTGTCCTTCGGCGGCGCCACCCGGTCGGCGGTGCCGTTGATGATCAGCCCCGAAGAGGGGCAGGGGGCAAGGAAGGAGAAGTCGTACATGTTGGCGGGCGGGGCGACGCTGATGAAGCCGGTGATCTCCGGCCGCCGCATCAGAAGCTGCATCCCGATCCAGGCGCCGAAGGAAAAGCCAGCGACCCAGCAATGCTTGGAATTGGGGTTCATCGCCTGAAGGTAGTCGAGCGCCGAGGCAGCATCGGACAATTCACCGATGCCCTGGTCATACTCGCCCTGGCTGCGGCCGACGCCGCGGAAGTTGAAGCGCAGCACGGTGAAGCCGAGCTCGTGGAACGCGTAGTGCAACCGGTGCACGACGCGGTTGTTCATCGTGCCGCCAAACTGCGGATGCGGATGCAGGATGATCGCGATCGGCGCGTCGGGCTGTTTTTGCGGATGGTAGCGGCCTTCGAGACGGCCCTCTGGGCCGGCGAAAATGACTTCGGGCATCGCCTGTCTTCTCGTTGCGGGCGCCGCTTTCATCAATTATGGCCAAGCCATTCTTGACGATTTTGCTCAGGCACCCTAGAACTGTTCTAAATACCGGCGGGTGCCGGTGACCGGGTGGAAAGGAGTTAAGCGGCCTTCCGCCCGGCGTCAATGTCTTTGCGGGGCTTTGGGCCATGAAACTCTCGACCAAGGGACGCTATGCGATGGTGGCGCTTGCCGATCTGGCGACGGTGCGGGATGACCAGTTGACCTCGCTGGCGGAAATCTCGAAGCGCCAGGATATTTCGCTGCCCTATCTGGAGCAGCTTTTCGTCAAGTTGCGCCGGGCCGAACTGGTGGAATCGGTGCGCGGCCCGGGTGGCGGATACAAGCTCGCCCGCGATCCGTCGGAGATACGGGTCAGCGAGGTCCTGGAGGCGGTCGACGAGACGGTGAGCGCCCTTCACACCGGGGCGGGGGCGCATGGCGGCGTGTCGGGCAGCCGGGCGCAGTCGATGACAAACCGGCTCTGGGAAGGCTTGTCGGCACAGGTCTACGTGTTCCTGCACCAGACCCGGCTTTCGGACGTGATCGGCAACACGCTGAAGCCCTGTCCGGCGGTGCCGGCCCTCTTCCAGCTGGTGGACGAATGAGCGGCCGGGTCTACCTCGACTGGAACGCGACGGCGCCGCTCCGGGCTGAGGCGCGCGCGGCGATGGTCGCGGCGCTGGATGTCGTCGGCAACCCGTCCTCGGTCCATGCCGAGGGGCGGGCGGCGAAGGCGCTGGTGGAACGCGCCCGCGAGGACGTGGCGGCGCTGGTCGGCTGTCAGCCGCGCGAGGTGGTCTTCACGAGCGGAGCGACGGAAGCGGCGCGGGTGCTGGCGGGCGGGCCGGAGGGGCACGACGTCTACGTCGATGAGACGGCGCATGATTGCCTGTTCGCGCACCTGCGCGCCGGCGGCAACGCCGCCGGCGGGCATACGCTCGCCCTCGGGCTCGCGAATTCGGAAACCGGGGTGATCAGTGCCTCGCCCGAGAAGGGCGCCGACGGCTATCCCTGGGGCGCGCGGCGAGCGGATTGGCTTATGCTCGATATCGTGCAGGCGGTCGGGCGCGTACCCTTCGCCTTCGGCTGGTCGGGTGCCGATCTGGCCGTGGTCTCGGCCCACAAGATCGGCGGGCCGAAAGGTGTCGGCGCGCTGATCGTGCGCGACGGGTTCGACATCGGGACGTTGCAACCGGGCGGCGGGCAGGAGATGGGGCGGCGGTCGGGAACCGAGAACGTCGCCGGGATCGCCGGATTCGGTGCTGCCGCGCGGGCGGCGCTGGCCGAACAGGAGGCCGGCGTCTGGACCAATGTCGCGGCGCGGCGCGACCGGCTGGAGGCGCGCGTTGAAGCGGGCGCTCCGGGCACTATCTTTGTAGGGAGGGAGTTGTCGCGTTTGCCCAATACCTCCTGCCTGATGACGCCCGGCTGGAAGGGCGAGACGCAGGTGATGCAGATGGACCTTGCCGGGTTCGCGATTTCGGCGGGGTCGGCCTGTTCCTCGGGTAAGGTAAAGACGAGCCGGGTGCTGAAGGCGATGGGGTTCGACGATGTCGCGGCGGCCTCGGCGGTCCGCGTCTCCATCGGGCCCGCGACGACGGAAGACGAACTGGACCGTTTTGCCGATGCCTGGCTTGGCGCGCAGGCGCGGTTCGCCGCGCGGGCCGCGTGAAGGCTGGCCGGCAAGAGATTGAAAGATAGGAAAGAACATGGCGCAAAAGATGAGTGAAGCCGCCGAGCTTGAGATCCGCGAAGGCGTGGACCGCGAGACGGTCGAAACCGTCCAGAACATGGGCGCCTACAAATACGGCTGGGAAACCGAGATCGAGATGGAATACGCGCCGCTTGGCGTCAACGAGGACATCGTGCGGCTGATCTCGGCCAAGAACGGCGAGCCGGAGTGGATGACCGAGTGGCGGCTCAAGGCCTTCGCCCGCTGGAAGGAGATGGAGGAGCCCCGCTGGGCGATGCTTCATTATCCCGAGATCGACTACCAGTCGCAGTATTACTACGCCAAGCCGAAGAGCATGACGGAAAAGCCGAAGTCGCTGGACGAGGTCGATCCGAAGCTTCTGGCGACTTACGAAAAGCTCGGTATCCCCCTGAAGGAACAGATGATTCTTGCGGGCGTCGAAGGGGCTGACGAGGCCCCGGCAGATGCCCGCAAGGTGGCCGTGGACGCTGTGTTCGACAGCGTCAGCGTGGGCACGACCTTCAAGGCGGAGCTGGCGAAGGCGGGGGTCATCTTCTGCTCGATCTCGGAGGCGATCCGCGAACACCCAGACCTGGTGAAGAAATATCTCGGCTCTGTCGTGCCGCAGTCCGACAACTTCTTCGCGACGCTCAATTCGGCAGTCTTTTCCGACGGCTCCTTCGTCTACATCCCGCCGAACACCCGCTGCCCGATGGAGCTTTCCACCTATTTCCGCATCAACGCCGAGAACACCGGCCAGTTCGAACGCACGCTGATCATCGCCGACAAGGGCTCTTATGTCAGCTACCTCGAAGGCTGCACGGCGCCGAAGCGCGACGTGGCGCAGCTTCATGCGGCGGTGGTGGAGATCGTGATCCTCGAGGATGCCGAGGTGAAGTATTCCACCGTCCAGAACTGGTATCCCGGCGACGAGGAAGGCAAGGGCGGCATCTACAACTTCGTCACCAAACGCGCCGATTGCCGGGGCGACCGGGCGAAAGTGATGTGGACGCAGGTGGAGACCGGATCGGCGATCACCTGGAAATACCCCTCCTGCATCCTGCGCGGCGACGACAGTTCGGGCGAGTTCTACTCGATCGCCATCGCCAACAATTTCCAGCAGGCCGATACCGGAACCAAGATGATCCATCTTGGCAAGAACAGCCGCTCCCGCATTGTTTCAAAAGGGATTTCGGCGGGCAGGGCGCAGAACACCTATCGTGGCCTCGTGTCGATGCATCCGAAGGCGAAGAACTGCCGCAACTACACCCAGTGTGACAGCCTGCTGATCGGCGACAAGTGCGGGGCGCATACGGTCCCCTACATCGAGGTCAAGAACAACTCCTCGCGGGTCGAGCATGAGGCGACGACGTCCAAGGTGGATGACGATCAGCTTTTCTACTGCCGCTCGCGCGGGATGGATGAGGAGGAGGCGGTGGCGCTGGTCGTCAACGGCTTTTGCCGCGAGGTCTTGCAGGCGCTGCCGATGGAGTTCGCCATGGAGGCGCAGAGCCTTGTCGCGATCTCGCTTGAGGGGTCGGTTGGGTGATGGCGCAAGACGAATTCGAAGCGCGGTTAGCGCGCATTCGTTCCCAAGAGCGGCCCGCGCCTGCGTCAACTCGCCCCGCCGCCACACCGGTGGGGCGCGGCTGGGGCAGGGCGATCTGGGGCGGATTTGCCTCCGCTGTCGTTGTGACGCTCTTCGCGAACATTCAGGCAATATCGGACGCCGCACCCGATGCGATCCGCAACAGCAGCATGCCGGGGGCCATGGGGGCGCCGATTGCACTCCTCAGCATCGCCTGGTTCGGGATCATCCCCATTCTGTTTACACGAAGCGTCTTGCGCTCCGCTCGGGCGATGCGAGGGTTTGAGCTTCCGGGCCCATTCCTGACGGGCGCTTTCATCGCTCTCGCGGCGGGAATTTTGACCCTGAAGGTTTGGAACTGACAGCCATGATCGTCACCACTACCCCATCCATCGAAGGCCAGAAGATCGGCCGCTACCACGGGATCGTGACCGGCGAGGCGATCCTTGGCGCGAACATCTTCCGCGATCTCTTCGCCTCGGTCCGTGACATCGTCGGCGGCCGTTCTGCCGCCTACGAGCAGGAACTGGGCCGGGCGCGGGAGACGGCGCTTAGCGAGATGGAGGAGCGAGCGGCGATGCTGGGCGCAAATGCCATCGTCGGCGTCGACCTCGATTACGAGGTGATCAACAACATGCTGATGGTCTCGGCCTCCGGTACGGCGGTGACGCTGGGATGACCTGTGCAGCGCATCGTGCCGCGATGACCGCAACTGCGTCCGGACAGGGCGCGGGGCGCGGCGCCGTCTGCGGGGCGGGGTCACAGAATTGCCAGGATGATGGGGTTCACTCGGATCCGGAGCGCAGATTGCCGGGGGTTCATGGCGTCGGATCAGCGAAAATCCTTTGCGGAGCGTCTGTCGCGGATCGGGCCGGACGCGGGCGAGGCCCCGCGCCGGGCGCCCCGCGAACGATCGCGCCGGCGGGAGGTTCTGGAGAATCTTCGTTATGTGCTGGCGATTCCCTGCGCCTTTTTGCTGGCGGTCCTCGCCGGCATGTTTTCCCGCTTCGTCGCATTTCAAGTCGTCTGGGGCGCCTCGACTGCGCATACCGCAGCACCGCGGCTCGCGGTGGTGAGCGTCGGGGGCGGGGCGCAGGCCTATGCGGAGATCATCCTTGGCTTCATCGTCGCCTTCATCCTGTCGCAGCTGTTTCGCCTGACGCGGCGCGACCTGAATTCGGTTCAGATTCCGGGTGTCTTTGTCGGCCTTGGGCTGGTGCACAATATCGCGTTTGTCGCCCCAGGTCCCGCCGCGCTGATCTTCTCGCGCGAGTGGGTGTCGGCGGTGCACATCCTCTTTCAGGACTACACCTACGCGTTCCTGGGGTTCTTCCTGACCATCGCCATGCGTTAGCGCGCCACCTGCCGCGCGATTTGCGGCGGAACCTTGGCCGTGTGGCCGTGAAAAACCCCCAATCCCTTCCCGAATTCCGCCTCAGTTCCACATCAGGTTGCACGGCGAAGGGAAATTTACCGGGGCCGTGTCATGACCGTGAGGGTCGATCAGAAGTCGATATTTTCAGAGCGACTGAAGCGCATTCAGTCGGGCAAGCAGTTCGAACATGTCGACGTGATCGGACACTCGACCCAGAAGCGCTACAACAAGATCTTCGGCAAGAAGAACCAGAAGCCCAAGCGGACCTTCGCCGACAAGCTGATGGTGCTGATCGCGTTCCTTTGCGGCATGTCGGCGGTTCTGGTCGGCCGGGTCGCCTATTTCCACCTCTCGAAGCTCGACGGGTTGCCGCCGGCCTTCTACGATCTCGGCAACCGCGGCATGGTGCTCTTTTCCTTCGTGCTGGCGATGATCCTGATCCTGATCTTCCACCTGTCGAGCCGCTCGCGGTTCCAGGCGCTGCTGATCGGCGCCGTTGTGATGCACTACGGCGAAGCGGCTGTAGCGTCGAACGCGCCGGAATTCTGGTCCCAACTCTTCTCGGCCGACTACGCGGCCGCGATGGCCGAAGAGGGCCGAGACTATCGGCTGACCCCGGCCGGCTGATCCCACCCCTATCCGAAATCCGAGCGGCCCGGGCCTTGCGCCCGCTGGCCGCCCGTTGCGTTTGAACGAGGACAATATGCTGGAAATCAAGAATCTGCAGGTCAAGCTTGAAGACGAGGACAAGCAGATCCTCAAGGGGGTGGACCTCACGGTCGAACCGGGTCGCGTCCATGCGATCATGGGGCCGAACGGGTCGGGCAAATCGACGCTCTCCTATGTGCTCTCCGGTCGTGACGGCTATACCGTCACCGGCGGGACCGCCTCGCTCGATGGCCACGACCTTCTGGACATGGAGCCGGAGGAGCGGGCGGCGGCCGGTCTCTTCCTCGCCTTCCAGTATCCGGTCGAAATCCCCGGCGTCGGCAACATGACCTTCCTCAGGACAGCGCTCAACGCACAGCGCAAGGCGCGCGGGCTGGACGAGGTGAGCGCGGGCGAGTTCCTGAAGCTGGTGCGCGAAAAGGCCAAGACCCTGAAGATCGACGCCGAAATGCTGAAGCGCCCGGTCAATGTCGGCTTTTCGGGCGGCGAGAAGAAGCGCAACGAAATCCTGCAGATGGCGGTGCTGGAGCCCACGATGTGCATCCTCGACGAGACCGACAGCGGTCTTGACGTCGATGCGATGCGGCTGGTGGCGGACGGGGTAAATTCGCTGCGCGACGAGGGCCGCGGGTTCCTCGTCATCACGCATTACCAGCGCCTGCTCGATCATATCAAGCCGGACGTGGTCCACATCATGGCCGATGGCCGCATCATCAAGACCGGCGGGCCGGACCTTGCGCTCGAGGTCGAGAAGAACGGCTATGCCGATATTCTGGCGGAGACGGCGTGATGGCGGCGCCGATGCGAAAGGACGACGGCCGGCTGGCGGCCACCGAGGCGCGGATCGCCGCGCTCGACCTGCCGAAGGGCGGGTTTTCCGCCGCCGCGCGGGCGGAGGCGCTGAAGCGCCTGAGGGCGATGGGCCTGCCGGGCCGGCGCGACGAATACTGGAAATACACCGATCCGTCCGCGCTCGCCGCAAACGAGGCGCCGGAGGCTGCGGTGTTCGCCACGGACGAGGCGCAGGTCTTCGGCGCGGTGGACCGGCTGACGCTGGTGTTTCAGGACGGCGTCTTCGACGCGGCCGCCTCGGATGATCTAACCCTCGCCGGGGTGGAGATCACCCGGCTGGCCGAAACGGCGCGCACCGATATCCATTGGGCGCAGGACCTGTACGGCGTGCTTGAGGCGCGTGGCCAGACGCCGGTCGCGCGGCCCTTCGCGGCGCTCAACACGGCTGCGGCCTCGGACGGGGTGCTGATCCGTGTCTCGGGCAAGGCGGCAAAGCCGGTTCACCTCGTCTACCGCCACGGCTCGCCCCTGTCGGACGCGATCCTGCATCACTGCGTGAAGGTGGAGCCGGGGGCCGAACTGACGCTGCTCGAAACCGGGCCGGCGGCGGCGCGGTTCAACAAGGTGCTGGAGGTGGACATCGCCGAAGGCGGGAAGTTCCATCACGTCCGCGCCCAGGGCCGCGACCACGAGCGCCGGGCGATCACCCATATCTTCGCCCGCATCGCGGGCGGCGCTCTCTTCAAATCCTTCACCCTCACGGTGAACGGCCAGATGACGCGCAACGAATGCGTCATGGAGATCGTCGGCGACGACGCGGTGGCCCATGTCGCGGGTGCCGCACTCGGCGACGGGGCGACGGGGCGGTTTCACCACGACGACACCATCTTCATCACCCATGACGCGGTCGGCTGCGAAAGCCGGCAGGTCTTCAAGAAGGTGCTGAAGAACGGCGCGACCGGGGTCTTCCAGGGCAAGATCCTGGTGAAGCCGGGTGCGCAAAAGACCGACGGTTACCAGATCAGCCAGGCGCTGCTCTTGGACGAGGACAGCCAGTTCCTCGCCAAGCCGGAACTGGAGATCTATGCCGACGACGTGCAGTGTTCGCATGGGTCGACCACCGGGGCGATCGACGAGACCGCGCTCTTCTATCTCCGCTCGCGCGGCGTACCGAGGGAAGAGGCGACGGCCTTGCTGATCCTCTCCTTCCTCGCCGATGCGATCGCCGAAATCGAGGACGAGCGGCTGGCGGACGACATCGTGTCGCGGCTCGAAGCCTGGCTGGCACGCAGGAAGGGGTGATGGCGGTCACCGACGATATCGTCGCCACCTACAGGCGGCCCGGCGCGGTAATGCGCCGGCTTCTGGCGGGCGAGCGGCACGAGGCGCGGGCGCTGGCGTATCTGATTGCCGCGCTGTCGGTGATCTATGTCTCGCAATGGCCGGGGCTGTCGCGGGATGCCTTTCTCGACCCCTCGGTTCCGATGACGCAGCGGATGGTCGCGGCCCTTCTGGCGGTGCTGGCGACGATCCCGGCCTTCTACCTTCTCGCGGCGTTCGGCCATATCGCCGCCCGGACCTTCGGTGGCACGGGCAGCTATTTCGGCGCCCGGATCGCGCTGTTCTGGGCGCTTCTCGCGGTGGCGCCGCTGATGCTCCTGCAAGGGCTGGTGGCGGGCTTCGTCGGGCCGGGGGCGGGGCTGACGCTGCTCGGAGTGCTGGTCTTCGCGGTCTTCCTGTGGTTCTGGATCACCGGCCTTCGTGCCGCCGAATTCGGGGGCAGGGAATGAACGGCTGGCGCGATCTTGTCGTCGATCTTGCGCGTGAGACGTTGCAGAGCCCGCGTGGTGCGGCGGGGCGGCTGATCGCCTTCGATCCGCCGACCGAGGCGCGCTGGCTCGCGCTCCTGCTCGTGGCGGTGCTGGCGGTGCTGGAAACCCGGCTCGCGCTTCTGCTGATGCCGGTGGGCGAGGTGGGCGGGGTCTTCGCGGTCCTTGCCAATCCCTGGCTCGGCGTGCCGGCGCAGGTCGGATCGCTGGTTCTGATTGCTGGGGCGATGGCGGTGATCGGCGGGATGTTCGGCGGCCGGGGCAGCTTCAATGACGCGCTCTTGTTGGTCGTCTGGCTCGAGTTCCTGCTGACGGTCGCGCAGGCGGTGCAGATGGTGGTGATGCTGACCCTGCCACCGGTCGGCGCCCTTTTTGCGATCGCGGTGCTTTTGGGATTCATCTGGCTGATGGTGCAGTTCACCGCGGCGCTGCACGGGTTCAGCAACCTCTTCAAGGTGTTCCTTGGCATGGTGGCGGGCTTCATCGCCATCGTGACGGCCCTTGCCCTCGTCTTCGGGGTGCTCGGGATCACCCCACCGGTCTAGAAAGGCAGATCATGTACGACGTCGAACGGATCCGGTCCGATTTTCCGATATTGGCGCGCGAGGTGAACGGCAAGCCGCTGGTCTACCTTGACAACGGCGCCTCTGCGCAGAAGCCGCGCGTGGTGATCGACGCGATGACGCGGATGTACGAAGACGAATACGCCAATGTGCACCGGGGCCTCCATTACCTGTCGAACATCGCCACCGAGAAATACGAGGCGGTGCGCGGCATCGTCGCCCGCTTCCTCGGCGCGCCCGACGCGCAGGAGATCGTCTTCACCACCGGCACGACCGAGGGCATCAACCTCGTCTCCTACGCCTGGGCGGCGCCCCGGATGCAGGCCGGCGACGAGATCGTGCTGAGCGTGCTGGAACACCACGCCAATATCGTGCCCTGGCACTTCCTGCGCGAACGGCAGGGCGTGGTGCTGAAGTGGGTTGAGCCGGAACCGGACGGCGCGCTCGACCCCGAGAAGGTGATCGACGCGATCGGTCCGAGGACCAAGCTCGTCGCCGTGACCCAGATGTCGAACGTGACCGGCACGCTCGTCGATGTCGCCGCGATCTGTCGCGGCGCGAAGGCGCGCGGCGTGCCGGTTCTGGTCGACGGCTCGCAAGGCGCGGTCCACCGGCCGGTGAACCTTGCCGAAATCGGCTGCGATTTCTACGCCATCACCGGCCACAAGCTCTATGGCCCCTCCGGTTCCGGTGCCATCTGGATCTCGAAGGCGCGGATGGCCGAAATGCGCCCCTTCCTCGGCGGCGGCGACATGATCCGCGAGGTCGGCCGCGACGCGGTCACCTACAACGTTCCGCCGATGAAGTTCGAGGCCGGCACGCCCGGCATCGTCCAGCAGATCGGCATGGGCGTGGCGCTGGAATATCTCATGGCGCTTGGCATGGAGAATGTCGCCGCCCACGAAGCGGATCTGCGCGACTACGCGACAGAGCGGTTCAAGGGCCTCAACTGGCTGAACCTGCAGGGCAGGGCGCCGGGCAAGGGGGCGATCTTTTCCTTCACCCTGCAGGGGCCGGCCCATGCGCACGACATTTCTACCGTGCTCGACAAGAAGGGTGTGGCGGTCCGCGCCGGCACCCATTGCGCCATGCCGCTCCTCGACCATCTCGGCGAGACCGCGACCTGCCGCGCCTCCTTCGGCCTCTACAACACCCACGCCGAGGTCGACAAACTGGTCGAGGCGCTGGAGCTATGCCACGAACTTTTCGCCTGACCGAATGCCGCTAAAGCCCGTTGCGATACCCGAAACCTGCGGTTATAGAGCGGGGGCGCTGCACCCGTAGCTCAGCTGGATAGAGTGCTGCCCTCCGAAGGCAGAGGTCACAGGTTCGAATCCTGTCGGGTGCGCCATCTCACATTCGTTGGGTGTTGTTGCGCAACTCATGCCTGAGGCATGATGGCCCCTTTCCCCTTCGACGTCATGGCACGCGGACGATTTCAGCGGTGCCGAGCGCATTGAAACGGTTGATGAGGGCGATGCGGATTTGGGTTTCGGCGGTTTGTCGGTCCGGGTCTCTTGCGGCGATGGGTGTCGTCAGAAGAACTTAGGTTGATCTGGGGCAGGGCGGTCTCGTAGCCTTCCGGCATGACCAAGCGCGACCCATTCAAGTACTTCAAGACCAGTCCCGAGATCATCCGCCTGGCGGTGATGCTGTACGTCCGATTTCCCCTGTCGCTGCGGAACGCGGAGGATCTCCTGCATGAGCGAGGCGTTGAAATCAGCCATGAAACGGTGCGGTTCTGGTGGCATCGCTTCGGACCGATGTTTGCGGCCGAGATCCGCAAGCGCCGGATTGAGGGAATGAAGTCCAGCCGCTGGCGGTGGCACCTCGACGAGGTCTTCGTGAAGATCAACGGCGAGCGGCATTACCTTTGGCGCGCCGTCGATCACGAGGGCGAAGTCCTCGAGAGCTTCGTCACCAAGACCCGAGACAAGAAGGCGGCGCTGAAATTCCTCAAGAAAGCAATGCGCAAGTACGGTCGCCCCGAGGTCATCGTCACCGACAAACTCCGGTCCTACGGTGCCGCATTGAGGGAGATCGGTGCAGGCGGTCGTCAGGAAACGGGTCGCTGGGTCAACAATCGAACTGAAAACTCGCACCTCCCATTCCGACGACGGGAACGAGCCATGCTCCGCTTTCGGCGCATACGAAGTTTGCAGAAGTTCGCCTCCGTCCACGCCTCCGTCTCGAACCACTTCAACATTGAGCGCAGCCTCTCCAGCCGACCCCTCTTCAAGCAGAACCGCGCCGCCGCTCTCGCAGTGTGGCGCGGTCTCTGCGCGCCATAAAGGACAGCGACACTGCTCTTGCTGAGACGAGTTCGAATTCGTCTGACACCACCTGCTAAAGCGATGCTTCCCGGCGGACCCCGTCGAAGCCGGAAAGCCAGCGGTCGATCACCGCCGCGTCGCCGGCAAGGCAGGCCGCTGTCGAAAGCGCGTCGGCAAGGGCCGCCGAGGGGGCCGAGATCGAGACGGCGCGCCAGATCGGGGCGGCCGGCGCCCCGGTCCTCGGGTCGAGGATGTGGCCGCTCTGTCCGGCCGCGTCGAACGTGGTGCCGAGCGGGGCGGAGGTGGCGAGCGCGCGGTTCCGGAGCGGCACCCGGCCGCCGGTCGCCAGTTGGACCGGCCAGTCGCCGCCACCGGGGTGGCCACCGATCGCGCGATGCTCGCCGGTGTCGATCAGGATATCGGTCAGCCCCTCGGCTTCGAGAAGGCCGGCCACCCGGTCGGCGATATAACCCTGGGCGATGCCGTTCAGGGTCAGCGCCATTCCGGAGGGGAGCGCGGCGCGGGTCGTGTCGAAGCGCAGGTCGCCCCAGCCGCCGAGGGCGCGCGCCTTGGCAAGCTCCTGCACGCCGGGGCGGGTGCCCCGTGCCGCGTGTTCGGCCCAGAGCGCCCAGAGCGGCTGGATCGTCGGGTCGAAGGCCCCCCCGGTGGCGCGGTGCACCGATCCGGCAATCGTCAGGCATTCCAGAAGCTCGGCGGGTGGCGCCTCCACCGCGCCGGTGGCGTTCAGGCGCATCAGCACGCTCTCTCGCCGGTAAAGGCTGAACACGTCCTCCAGCCGCCCGATCTCGGCGGCGGCGCGGTCGCAGATGGCGGCCGCATCGGGATGGGCGATGCGGATCGTCGCCCGTGCGCCGAGCGCGATGCCCTTCCAGGTGTGGACCGGCACGGTGCCGGCACGTGCGGCCGGCGCGAGGGCGAGGGTGGCGGCGGACAGGCTGAGGAAGCGGCGTCGGGTCAGCATTGGATTATCCCTCGATCTTGTCGGACAGGCGCTTGAGGCGGGCATTGAAATCGGCGTCCCCGTCGGCGCCGGTCTCGCCGTCAAGCGCAACGGGCGCCATGACGGCGGCATCGGGAATGTCGGAGAGGGTCACCACCCTGCCGCCGCGCTGATCGGCGAAGGCGGTCGCCGACGCGAGGTCGGCGAAGGGCACGAGTTCCGGCGCCCCCATGCCGCCCTCGACACTCGATCCCACGACATAATGGGCGTCGGAGGCCGGGATCCAGTTGGCGATGCCCGGCTCCTCCCATGTGGCGCCGGTCGCGCCCATGTCATTCACGTAGACGGCGAGGATGACGCCGTCCTGTTCGGGCAGGCGGGAATAGGCGACGGCGTCGCGCACCTGGCTGAAGAAAAGCGGCTTGCCGGGGAAGCCCTCGAGATGGACCTGCGCCTTGGGGCCGGGATGTTCGAGGATGTTCATCTGGCAGTAATGGCCGACGGCGGCTTCGGTCAGGTTGACGGGCGACAGGTCCTGCGCCTCTTCCTTGCAGGCCGCGAGGAGCAGAAGAACGAGAAGCGCGCGTTTCATGGGGTCACCTTGCGAAAGGCCACGGTCGCAAGGGTGAGGGCGAGCAGGGGCCATGCGGTTACAGAGAGCGCCGATTGCCAGAGCGGGATCGCACCGGCGGCGCCGGAGACGCCGGCGCCGGCGGCAGATGCCTCGGAGGCGGCAAGGTTGAACAGGCGAAACGCATCGGCCGGGTTGGCAAGAAGCGCCAGGGGAAACGCCTCGGTGGTGAACCAGCCGCCATTGTCGGCGACGACGGCGGCGAGAAGCCCGAGATCGTAAAGCACGACGGCGCCGAGCCAGAGCCCGATCGCCAGCCCCGCCGCCCCCGAGGGCCGCCGGGCCAGCGATGACAGCGCATAGCCGGCGCCGAGGAAGGTTGCGCCAAGCAGGATCGACGTCCAGGTCAGGCGCAAAAGCGGGCCGAGGCCGGAGGCAGAGGCCGGGTCCACCCAGAACGCGGCACCGGCGGCGAGGCCGTAGCCTACCACGACCGCGACGGCGAGGACCGCGAGATGGGCGAGAAGCTTGCCGACAAGGATCTCCACCCGCGCGCCCGGATAGGTCAGCAGAAGCGGCAGGGTGCCGCGCTCGACCTCGCCCGCGACGGCGTCGAAGGACATGAGGAGCGCGACGAGCGGCACGAGGTAGACCGCCAGAGAGGTGAGCGAGGCGACCGTGACCGACAGCCGGTCGACGCCGAGCCCGCCGGTCGGCGCCGACCCCGCCGCCGACAGCACCAGCGCGAAGAGCGCCATGAGGCCAATGGCGATGGCGACCCAGCGATTGCGCAGCGCGATGCGGAATTCGGTCCTGGCGGTGGCGAGGATGCGGTTCATTGCCCGTCCCTCCGGCTGAAATGGCTGTAGACGTCCTCAAGGCTCGGCGGCACGACCTCGATATCGGCCACCTTTTCACCAAGCCCGGTGAGGCGGGAGAGGAGCCTCAGCTTGTCTTCCTGTGCGCAGGACAGGCGCAGGTCCGCCCCGACCCGGATCGCGCCCGGCAGCGCGGCGGCAATGTCCGTCGCATAGCCGTTTCTCGCGGTGACATGCATCGTCACCGGAAGGGCGGCGAGCCGGCGCAGGTCGGGAAGGGTTCCGGTGGCGACCATGCGGCCCTGCGACAGGATCAGGATACGGTCGGTCCGCGCCTCGACCTCGGTCAGCGCGTGCGAGGACAGCAGGACGGACGCGCCCTCGGCCGCCAGCCCGTCGAGCAGCGCGTAGAAATCGCGGCGCGACACCGGGTCGAGGCCCGATGTCGGCTCGTCGAGCACCAGAAGCTTCGGCCTGCCGATCAGCGCCTGTGCCAGCCCGACCCGCTGGCGCATGCCCTTGGAATAGGTGCCGATCCGGCGCTTTGCGGCGGCGTGAAGGCCGACGCGGTCCAGCAGGTCCAGCGCCTGTTTCGGGCTTTCGCCGCGCAGGGCAAGGAAATGGCGGATCTGTTCCTCGCCGGTCAGGGCCGGGTGGAAGGCCGCGTTCTCCGGCAGGTAGGCGACCTGCGTCCGCGCTGCCGCCGAGCCGGGCAGGGCGCCGCAGACTTCGACCCGGCCGGCATCGTAGGGGATCAGCCCGAGGATGATCTTCATCATCGTCGACTTGCCGGCGCCGTTGTGGCCAAGAAGCGCCACGCGGCTGCCCGGCTCGACCGTCAGCGACACGCGGTCGAGCGCCGCGATCCCGGCGTAGGTCTTAGTGAGTTCCGAGATGTTCAGCGTCGAGGTCATCATAGGTTCCTTCCGCCCAGCGTCCCGCGACTTCGGCTTCCATGGCTTCGGTCGCGGCGGGGACGGCAATGGCCGGTGCGGCCATCAACGGGTGAGAATCGAGAACGCCGCCGGGCAGGGTGGCGGGAAAGCTCTTCTGGCTCCACCGCACGAGCTGCACGGCCGGAGAGCCGGTCAGAAGGGCAGCGGCGGGTTGCGACCAGAGGATATGGTCCATCAGGTCGTTCGGACGGAACACCGCATCGGCGATGCCGTCGCCGTTCAGGTCGAAGGCCGGGTGGTCCGACCAGTAATTGCCGCGCCCCTCGAAGCTCCACTCCACATGCTTGGTGCCGACGTATTTCACCTGCTCGCGGTTGCCGATAAACCCGTTTCCGGTCAGGACGTTGCGCTCCGATCCTGCGGTAAAGTGGATGCCGATGCCGCAGCCTTCGAAGCGGTTGTCGAAGATCAGGTTCTTGTGGGCGTTGTAGATGAAGAGGCACTTCTTGGTGCCGCCCCGGACGAGATTGCCGCTCACATCCGCGTTGTTGGCGTAGTTCAGCATGACGCCATGTTCGCGGTCGCCGAGCGACAGGTTGTCCTTCACCACGACCCGGTTCGAGAACATGATGGCGAAGCCGAGGTGGTTGCCGATCGAGATGTTGCCGCTGATCTCGCTGTCGTCGGTGTACATGTAGTGGACCGCGAAGCGCAGGTCGCGGAAAAGATTGTTGCGGTAGCTGCCCTTGCGCGAGGCGTTGGAGAAGATGCCGTCGCGGCCATAGCGGATGTCGTTGCCGTCGATCACGGTGCCCGGCGCGTTCCAGATGTAGACGCCGTTGCCCCGGTCGTTCATCTTGTCGAGCCTGAGGCCGATGATGCTGTTGCCGCGCACCACGGCGTCGTGGCCCCCGTGCACGTCGATGCCGTGTAGGTTGCCGGTGATCGTGTTGCCCTCGATCAGCGCCCTGTCGGCGCCCTTCAGGATCTTGATCCCGGCGTCGAGATCGGCATTCAGCCGGCCCGAGCCGGTTACGGTGATGCCGCGCACCGCGACGTCGGCGGCCGCGACGGTGATCACCGTTCCCTTACCCTCGCCATCCACGACGGCCCCGGCGGGGCCGGTCAGGGTCAGCGGCCGGTCAATGGTGACGGGGCCGGTGTAGGCCCCGTCCCGCAGCACCAGCACATCGCCGGGGGCTGCCCCGGCGATGGCTTCCGTCAACGTGCCCGCGCCCGGCATGACCTGCACCTCCGCGGCCCGGAGGGGCGCGGCGAGCAGGATCAGAAGCGAGAGCAGGCGCAGGATCATGGTCAGCTCGCTTTCGGCTCGACGAACATCCGGCCGCGCATCTCCATGTGCAGCGCGTGGCAGAACCACTGGCAATAGTACCAGTAGACGCCCGGCTGCCCGGCGATGAAGGTGACCGAACTCGTGGCTTGGGGCCCGATCTCCATCGCGACGCCGTGGTTGCCCATGGTAAAGCCGTGGGTCAGGTCGTCGATGTCGTCGAGGTTGGTCACACAGACCGTGACCTCATCACCTTCCTTCACGGTGAAGGTCTCGATGGCGAACTGCGGCGCCTGGCTCGACATGTAGACCCGCACCTTGTTGCCGTCGCGGATCACCGTGTCCTGGTAATCGTCGAGGTTGACGCCGTCGGCCTCGGCCTGCTTGCGGGTCTCGGCCCACATCGGGTCCTGACGGTTCCAGACGCTGAGCGGATTGACCTTGGAGGCATGGACGAGAATCGAGTCGTGCGGCTCGGCGAAGGTCGGGCCGTCATGCACCAGCGTCAGCTTGTCGCCTTCGATGACGAACACCTGCTCGTTCTCGGGCTTGAGCGGGCCGACGTTCAGGAACCGGTCCTTCGAGAACTTGTTCATCGAGATGTAGAACTTCGGCGACGCGTCGAGCGTCTCGCCCTCGGCCGTCGAGTTGTGGCCGGGCTGGTAGTGCACGTCCGCCTTGGTGACGATCGGGTCTTCGCCCTTCACCGCCTTCTCGATGTCCCAGACCACGACCTGGCTGTCGAGGAAGAGCGTCGTGTAGGCGCGGCCCTGACCGTCGAAGGCCGTGTGTAGGGGCCCGAGGCCAAGCTCCGGTTCCGCCACCACGACGGAGCGCGGATCGGCGCCGTTGTAGAACACGTCGTCGAGCTTCCTGACGTCGATCACCGACACCGTCGGCGAGAGCTTGCCGCCGATGCAGAGGTGGATCTTGTCGGGCGCCATGTTGCAGCCGTGCGGGTTGTTGGGGATCGGGATGTACCGGGTGTAGTTCTTGTTCTGACCCTTGCGCCCGTCGATCACCTTGACGCCGTTCAGCTCGATGAAGTCGCCGGCTTCGATGCCCTTTTCGATCTCGGCGAGGTTGTAGACCACGACATGGTCCATCTCGGCCGCCGTCATGTCGGCGAGGTTCATCCCCATCTCGGAGTTGTACGAGGTCGAGAAGGCATACTTGCCCTCATAATCCGCATCGGTGTTGTCGAGGTTGCCGGTCACCATGACCTGCCAGGCGATGGTCATGTCGTCGGCGTTGATCGCGGTGTAGAAGTTCACGTATTGCGACGGATCGTCGAGGATCTTGCCGTCGTTGACCATCGGCACCTCATCCTCGCCGTTGGCGAAGACATAGTTGGTGCGCGGCCATTTCTGCGGACGCAGGCCGTGGATGCCCTTGGCATTCGGGATCTCGATGATCTTGTCGGTCTTCATCACGTCGCAGCGCACCCGGGCAACACGCGTGTTGGCCTTGTCGTTCATGAAGAGGAAGCGGCCGTCGTACTTTCCTTCCGTAAAGGACATGTGGACGTGGTGCAGGTCGCCGTTCTTCGGAAATTCGAGGCCGTTGGCCGCGAGGTACTTCTTCGTCTTCTCGGTCAGGCCCTCGGTCAGGATCTTCTTCGATTCGTTGGTGATGCCCCAGCCGGTGGCCGAACAGGTGTTGAACACCGGCACGCGCATCAGTTCGCGCATCGACGGGATGCCGAGAATGCGCATCTCGCCGGTCTGGCCCGAAGACCAGAAGCCGTAATATTCGTCAAGCTGGCCCGGCGCGACATTCGTTGCCTCGGCCGCATTCGCGGCGCCCGTTCCGATCAGCGTGGCCGCGCCGACCGCGCCTCCGGTCACAAGGGCACGTCCGCCGAGAGCGCCGGCAAGGGCGGCGCCGCTGGCTGTGGCGCCGATCATCCCGCGTCTCGTTATACCGGTCTTGGGTTTGTCAGACATGGTCTGTCCTTTCATTCTGCTGGTTGGGATTTCGGTGAGTTCGGATGCCCGGTCAGGTCGCGCGGCGCGGCCGTGCCCACGGTCTCGCGGCGCTTGGCCTTCTTGATGACGACCGGGCAGACGGTCTTGGACTGGTAAAGCACCTGGCAATGCAGGCAGTTGACGCATTCGTTCGGGTTGATCTCTCCGGTCGGATGGATCGCCTGAACGGGACATTGGTTGGCGCAGCTCTGGCAGGGGTGGCCGCATTCGTGATAGCGCTTCAGCCAGTCGAACATGCGCAGCCGCGCGGGGATGGCGAGGGCGGCGCCAAGTGGGCAGAGGTAGCGGCAGTAGAACCGCTCGACGAAGAGCCCCGCCATCAGCAGTGCCGCGGCATAGGCGACGAAAGGCCAGGCGCGGACGAATTTCAGGATGATCGCGGTCTTGAAGGGTTCGACCTCGGCCAGGTGCTCGGCCTGTTCGATGCTCATCAGCGAGACGCCGAAGAGGCCGAGGAAGATCATGTATTTGACTGGCCAGAGCCGTTCGTGCAGTCCCCAGGGCAGGGTCCATTGCGGGATGTGCAGCGCCTTGGCGACCCGGTTCAGCAGTTCCTGCAACGCGCCGAAGGGGCAGAGCCATCCGCAATAGGCGCCCCGGCCCCAGAAGATCAGCGACGCGGCGACGGCAAACCACAGGATGAAGGTCAGGGGATCGAGGAGGAACGCCTGCCAGCTGAACCCCGACACCAGCGCCCCGAACAGCGCCATCAGGTTGACGACGGAAAGCTGGGCATTGGCGTACCAGCCGAGGAACACCAGCGTGACGCTCAGATAACCGATGCGGAACCAGAAGAAGACCCGTTCGTTCCGCGTGACCCAGGCCTGGAAGAAGAAGGCGGCGGTCAGCACGAAGAGCATCACGCCGAGCACCGCGATCTCGGTCGAGGAGCCGAGCCAGATCTTCTTCCAGAGCTCAGCCTGTGCTGCGTCCTCGTCCCGCGCGGCGGCTACCTCGGCCTCGGTCGGCGTGGCCGCGGGGGCGGTGGCGACGGGGCGGAGGTAGGCTTGCGGCACCTGGTAGCCGAGGTCGAAGGTGGTGAAGAGCTTTTCGATCGGCCCGACCTCGCGCTGCACCAGAAGCTGGATGCGGAAGGGCTGCGTCGGGTCGAAGCCGACATCGGCGGGGATCTTGAAAAGGTCGGTCTCGGTGAACTGCGGCGCGCCTTCGGCGGCCACCGCGACGAGGCGCTTGTGCATCCGGTCACGGAAGCGGACCGAGACATCGCCCTGAATGAGAACGATGCGGTCGAAGATGCCGCCGCGCACGTAGCCCGAGCCCTTGAAGCTGTAAAGCCCGCGCCCGGCGATGACGATGGCGTGGTCCCCCGGTTGCAGCCAGCCCGCAAGATTGCCGTATTCCGCCTCGCCGAGGATCGCCTTGCCGATCGCGGGGACCGAGACGAGCGCCGTCTGCATCTCGATGAAAGTCGTCTCGGGCGCTTCGGTCAGCGGACGTTCGGCGGCCCGCTGATCCTCCATCGCCGCGAAGGCCGCGTTGATCTGCCCGACGTCGAGCGAGAGGCGCCTGAGCGTGCCGTCGCCTTCCATTGCCATCCAGTTGGTAGGGGCGGCGGCCTCGGGGTTGACCTCGAAGGCGGGGCCGGTGGCCTTCTCCTCGGGGCGCAGCCCGCCTAGTCCGAGCGCGCGCGCCACCTTGAGGCCGGACCGGACGATGGAATCGTCGATCACCATCACCGTGACGGTCGCGCCCGAGATGATGTCCACCTCGTGCGCCGTGCCGCCGGAATTCGCCTCCTCGACGAGGTTGAGGCCGACATAGCCCGCCGCCATCGCCTTCATCTTCGCATCCGGAATGCCGATCAGCACGATCGGTTCGGAATGCTTGACGAGCGAGACGCCGATGATCCTCGCGTCCTTGTCGACCGCGACCATCGTGTGGATCGGCTTGCCGGAATAGCCGGTCGTGCCGACGAAGTCGCTGGTGACGAAGGCCCAGCCGATCGTGTCGCCGGCCTTGAGGATCGGCGCGACGGCGGCATCCTCTCGGATCGGGCCGAACCCATCGGCTCCCGCGACGAGGTCGTCGGCCGCGACTTCGGTCAGGAATTTCGACAGTACCGGCTCCGCCGGGGCGGGCAGGGCAAAGATCAGCAGGGAGATCAGGGAAAGGAGCAGTCGGCGGTATGTCATCTCTGGACGTCCTCGTGGTGACGCGCCGTGCGGTGACATACTTCGGGGCCGGCAGACTTGACTTTTGTCGAGTCGGCCGTGGAGGAACTTTTTTTGATCGTATCCAGCGTATGGCTTTGCATTATTCCATTCAGGGTTGCAATGGCCGGGGGGGCTCTCGATTTCGGGCGCCGGTTGCGCGTGGCCGGCATGACGGCGCCCTCCCGGCGCCGGGCAGAAGATCTCCGGGCGAGGCGGAGCGGCAGCGCATGTTCGGGCGGCGTCAGACCCTGCACTGACAGCGCAATGCAGAGCGGGCATTCCGCGCAGTCCTGCGCCGGTCGGGCCGGTGTTCCGTCGGCCTTGAGGTAAAGCGTCCGCGCCCCGCCTTCCGAGCAGATCACCGTTGCGGTGACGTCTGACGACGTGCCCATCGCGTGAACGCGCGGCCCGCCGGCGAGGCCCAGGGCCAACATGAACAGGATCACGACGAGGCGCCCGGCCAAGCGGCCAAGGTCCGCGCGGCGGGCCTTCGCGGTCACCCTGTTCTTGATCGTGTCGATCTTTGCCATCTCGTCGTCGCTTGACCGCCGAATGCGCGGGTCCTGTTCGGGCGGGACCATCGTCCTTGCGCGACGCGGCGTCCTTGACTTGGGTCAAGCGGATCGCGCCCGGCCGGCGACGGTGTCGCGCCGCCGATCTCGGGCCGGGCGGGCGCCGGGTCTCGCCGTCGCGATTCGACGGCTCCGCCCCGAAATTCGCAACGGTTCCAGCACCGCCGGGTTTGGAAATGTGCGGCAGGGCGTTGTTTCTGCACGGAAAAAACGCGCCCCGTCGGAGGGGTGCTCGGTTGAGCCAGTCGGTTGACAGGTCAGCGGTTAAATGCAAATAATTACAAAGAGTGCAAAAAATTTCACTGACCTGCGATTGCAGACGCCACGGTATCTCGGGAGGACCCATGGCACGGCCCAAGGCCAAGCGCGACAGCGATGACAGCCTCGCCATCCGGGCGGCGTGGCTGCATTATGCCGGCGGCCTGACCCAGGCCGAGGTGGCGTCGCGTCTCGGCGTGACATCCGTGAAGGCGCACAGGCTCATCGGCCGGGCCAACGAAAAGGGCGCGGTGAAGGTGACGATCGACGGCGATGTCGCCGATTGCATCCTGCTGGAGCAGGAGATCGCCGGCGCCTACGGGCTGAGCTATTGCGAGGTGGTTCCCGACCTGCACGAGGACGGGCTGCCGCTCCGGGCGCTCGGCGTCGCCGGGGCGGGGTTCCTCCAGCGCGAGATCGAGAACCATCAGGACGGGGTGATCGGCATCGGGCATGGCCGGACGCTCGCGGCCGCCGTCGACGACATGCACCGGCTTCAGGCGGGCAGGGTCAGGTTCGTGTCGCTGCTGGGCGGCCTGACGCGAAATTACGCGGCGAACCCTCATGACGTGATGCACCGGCTGGCCGAAAAGACCGGGGCGACCGCCTATGTCATGCCGGTTCCGTTCTTCGCCAACACGGTCGAGGACCGCGAGGTCCTGCTGGCGCAGCGCGGCGTGTCGGACGTCGTCCGCCTCGCCGCCGGGGCCGACCTGATGATCGTCGGCATCGGTACGGTCGAGCCGGACACCCAGATCGTCTCGTCGCAGATGATCGAGGCGGCGGAAATCCAGGAAGTGAAGGTGCGCGGCGGGGTGGGCGAGATCCTCGGGCATTTCTTCGACGCCGAGGGCAAGCCCATCGAAACCTCGCTTGCCGCGCGCACGCTGTCTCTCGGGCTCGACACCCTGAAGGGACGCAAGATCGTCGCCATCGCGGGCGGCACCGAAAAGACCTGTGCGATCAGGTCTGTCCTGATGAGCGGCTGTCTCAGCGGCCTCATCACCGATGAGCGCACGGCCATTGCGCTCGCAAACCACCAACGTCCTGGGACCAGGGCATAAGGGAGGAAACTAGATGTACGATAAAGAAAAGGGCCTGATCGACGCGTATATGCGCGGCCAGATGAGTCGCCGGAGTCTGATCCGCGGCCTCGGCTCTCTCGGGGTGACGGCGGCGACGGCGGAAACGCTGCTGAACCTCGCCGGCACGCGTGCGCTCGCGGCGGAGTTCGACTGGAAGAAGCATTCCGGCACGACCGTCAAGCTTCTTCTCAACAAGCATCCCTACGCGGATGCGCTGATCGCCGACCTTGACAACTTCAAGGAACTGACCGGCATGGACGTCCAGTACGACGTCTTCCCCGAGGATGTGTATTTCGACAAGGTCACGGCGGCGCTGTCCTCCGGCTCGTCCGAATACGACGCCTTCATGACCGGCGCCTACATGACCTGGACCTATGGTCCGGCCGGCTGGATCGACGACCTCAACGAGTATATCCAGGACCCCGCCAAGACCAACCCGATGTACGCGTTCGACGACTTCCTTCCGGGCGTCATCAAGTCCTGCGCCTGGAACGGACAGCCGGGTGGCGCGCTCGGCTCGGACGATGCCAAGCAGTGGTGCATCCCGCTGGCCTACGAGCAGAACAACCTGACCTACAACAAGCGCATCTTCGAGGCCAACGGCCTGAACGTGCCGACCAATATCGACGAACTGCTCGACACCGCGAAGGCGGCCAAGGCGGTGATGGACGGCGGCTACGGCGTCGGCGTGCGCGGCTCGCGGTCGTGGGCGACGATCCATCCGGGCTTCCTGTCGGGCTACGCGAACTTCGACCAGAAGGACCTGAACATCGACGCCGACGGCAAGCTGACGGCGGCGATGAACACCGACGTGTCGAAGGAATACCACAAGAAGTGGGTCCAGATGATCCAGGAATCGGGGGCGCCCGACTGGTCGACCCACACCTGGTACCAGGTCGGCACCGATGTCGGCGCGGGCAAGTCGGCGATGATGTTCGACGCCGACATCCTCGGCTACTTCATGAACGGCGGCGACAACAAGGAAGCCGGCAACCTCGCCTTCGCGGCCTTCGCCGCGAACCCGGCGGCAACCGCCCCGACGCCGAATATCTGGATCTGGGCCATGGCAATGTCCTCGTTCTCGCAGAACAAGGACGCGACCTGGTACTTCCTGCAGTGGGTCACGGGCCCCGAGCATGACCTGTTCGGCGCGCAGAAGATGGACCTCGTCAACCCGGCGCGCGCCAGCGTCTGGGCCGACGGCGCCTTCCGCGACAAGCTGTCGGGCAAGTACTCCGGCTATGTCGAGATGCACGACGCCTCGGCGCCCGGCGCGTCGATCAAGTTCACGGCCCAGCCGCTGTTCTTCGATCTGACCACCGAATGGGCGGCGACGCTGCAGAAGATGGTCGCCAAGGAAGTTCCGGTGGACGAGGGTCTCGACCAGCTGGCCGAAAGCGTCAACAGCCAGCTGCAGGACGCCGGCCTCTGACCTGACCGGGTCCGCCCGACCGCTCCCGCGGGCGGACCCATCCCGACATTCGAACCGACCATCATCCGACAATCGACCGCCCGGTGCGCCGCTGCGCCGGGGAGGGCCGGAGGACCATTCCATGACAACCGCTATGACCGGCCAGCCGCGCCCCCGACGTTTTCGCGTCAGCCGCCGAGTATTGCCCTATCTTCTGAGCTTGCCGGCGCTCCTGACCTGTATCGGTATCCTGATCCCCTTCGCCACGGCGGTGATCTATTCGCTGCAACGCTACCGGCTCTCGCAGCCTTGGGCGCGCAAGTTCAACTGGGGCGAGAACTACCTGAATTTCCTGTCGGATTCGGCATTCTGGAACACCCTCAAGGTCTCGGTCGTCTATGCCGGCCTGACCGTGGTGCTGGAGCTTCTGCTCGGCCTCGGCATAGCGCTTCTCCTGCAAAAACGCAGCCGGCTGAACAACTTCGTCTCGATCATGCTGCTGATGCCGCTGATGACCGCGCCGGCGCTCGCCTCGCTGATGTGGAAGCTGATGACCAATCCCGGCTTCGGCATCCTGTCCTATTTCGCGTCGCTGATCGGGCTTGAGAATTTCAACTGGGCGTCCGATCCGCAGACCGCGATGCTGACCGTGGTGATCGTCGATGTCTGGGTCTACACCCCCTTCATCATGATCCTGCTGCTGGCCGGCCTCAGGTCGCTGCCGCAGCAGCCGTTCGAGGCGGCCGCACTCGACGGGGTGCCTCGCCTCTTCGTCTTCTGGCGCATCACGCTGCCGATGCTGACGCCGTTCCTGCTGACCGCGACGCTCTTCCGGGTGATCGAGTCGATCCAGCAGTTCGACATCATCTACGCGATGACCCAGGGCGGGCCTGGCGACCGGCTGACGGTCTTTCAGGTCGAGGCCTATCTCAACTTCTTCCAGTCGACCAACGTGGGCCGTTCGGCCGCCCTGCTGATGATCCTCTGGGCCATCACCTACGCGCTGTCGAACGTCTTCATCAAGAACTGGCTCCGCCTGCGCGAAAAGCAGCGCGGCGAGGCGTAAGGAGGCCATCATGCTGACAACGAGCCCGATCGAACGCATCCTGCGCGGCCAGCAAATTAATCTTGATGAACTTTGCATTCTTGAGACGTTTTTCGGCCACGGACTTCTGATATCGCTCCACCACCTGGCCGAAGGGTTTGTTCGAGCCGAAGAGCAAACCAATCTGAATTTCCTGGCGCCTCTCTTCAGAAACCTTATTGTCGTCCTCACGCACCGGCATCGTGAAGTCTGGCATGTCACCTAGATCGATAATCCTATCCCCGCGGGACTCGTCGAAGTACGGCATGAGGTCTTCCACCAGGCCGAAGGGCTGGATGCGGAGCGGTTTCAATCCTTGTCCTTCATTGAGCTTTAAATCAATTTTCTGCTTCCAA
>NCEA01000032.1 GCA_002280515.1 Rhodobacterales bacterium 32-67-9 | reverse complement strand
GTGGCTCGTCGCCGACCCGACCGAGGGACGCGCCGTGTCGAGTTCCGAGCTGAATTTCGATGCCGGCTGGGACATGGGACAGAACTGGCGCGGCTCGCTCGCCGGGCGCTACGATTTCGAGGCGGCGCGCGCCACCCGGGCCAGGCTCGGGCTCGCCTACCTTACTGAATGCGCGACGGTCGATCTTTCCCTCTCGCGTCGGTTCACGTCCTCGACTAGTGTGAAAGCCGACACGGACATCACCCTGTCGGTCATCCTGCACGGTTTCGGTTCGGGGACGGACGGGCGGAGCTACAGACGCGGTTGCGCCCGATAAACCGATGGGAAGAGCCGTACAGGGCAGCGAAGACCGGAAACGAAGAACAGAGCAGACGGACGACGGACGATGCGCATGAAGACCTATCTTTCTCTCGCCCTCGCGGCGCTGATGGCCCTGATGACGCCCGCCCAGGCGCAGTCGGGGAAATTCTCGCCGGCGATCATCGTCAACGACAGCGTCATCACGCAATACGAGCTTGACCAGCGCATCCGCTTCCTCACGCTCTTGCGCGCGCCCGGCGATCCGGTGGCCGAGGCCGAGAAGGGGCTGACCGAGGACCGGCTGCGCAGCCATGCGGCCAAGGCCGCCGGCATCGTGCCCAACGAACAGCAGATCGCGGCCGGCATGGCCGAGTTCGCCGGCCGCGCCAATCTCGATACCGAGCAGTTCCTGCAGGCGATCGGTCAGGCTGGCGTCGTGCCCGAAACCTTCCGCGATTTCGTCTCGGCCGGCCTTGCCTGGCGCGAGGTCGTGCGCGCCCGCTTCGGCCAGCGCATCAGCATCACCGAGGCCGAGATCGACCGCGCGATGTCGGTCGTCGCACAGCGCGGCGCGGGGCCGCGGGTGCTCTTGTCGGAAATCCTGATCCCGATGTCCCCCGGCACTGCCATCGAGGTCAACGACCTCGCGACCGCGCTCTCTGAATCGATCCGCTCCGAAGCAGCGTTCGCCGCCGCCGCGCGGCAGTATTCCGCCGCGCCCTCGCGCGCCGAAGGCGGCCAGATCGGCTGGATTCCCCTCACCAACCTGCCGCCGCAGCTGCGCCAGGTCATTGCCGGCCTCGCCAATGGCCAGGTCAGCCCGCCGGTGCCGCTTGGTTCTGCGATGGGCCTCTTCCGCCTGCGCGGCCTCGAACAGGGCGGTGAGATCGCGGCGGCCAACATCTCGGTCGACTACGCGCAACTCATGATCGCCGGCGGACGCTCGGCCGAGGCGCTGAACATGGCCGAACGGGTGCGCGGCGAGGTCGATACCTGCGACGACCTCTACCGCGTCGCCAAGGGCCGGCCGGCCAACGAACTCCTGCGCGAAACCCGGCCGATGAGCCAGGTTCCGGCGGAAATCGCCGCCGAACTGGCGCGGCTCGACGATAACGAAAGTTCGACCGCCCTGACCCGCGGCGAAGCGCTGGTATTCCTGATGCTCTGCAAGCGCTCCGCGACGCTCGCCGCGGGCGGCGTGCCGGCCGTGACCGATGTCTCGGCGCCGACCGGCGACGGCGTGCCGGCAATCGACCCGACGCTCGGCTTCGGCCAGGGTCCGAGCCGCGCGCAGGTGCGCGAGGAACTGATCAACCAGCGCCTTGCCAGCCAGGCCGACGGCTATCTCGCGGAATTGCGCGCCAACGCCATCATCCGCACCCCGTGAGGGGCGCGGGATGAACACGCTTCCGATCGCGGTCAGTTGCGGCGAACCTTCCGGCATCGGCCCCGAGATCGCCGCCAAGGCCCGTGCGCAACTTGGCGCCGGGCTGCCGTTCTTCTGGATTGGCGCCCCCTCTCACCTGCCGCAGGGCACCGCGTGGCACGAAATTTCGCGGCCGGCCGAGGCGTTGACCGTCCCGGCCCGCGTCCTGCCGGTCTTGCGCCACGACTTCCCCGCCGCCGCCCTGCCGGGCCGCCCCGACCCCGCGAATGCCGCCTCGGTGATCGCCGTCATCGCGCGCGCGGTGACGCTCGTCCAGAAGGGCGAGGCGGCGGCGCTTTGCACCGCGCCGATCCACAAGAAGGCTCTGAAGGACGGCGCCGGCTTCGCCTTTCCCGGCCATACCGAATACCTCGCCCATCTTGCCGGGGTGGAGCGGGTGGTTATGATGCTCGCCTGCGACGCCCTCCGCGTCGTGCCGGTGACGATCCATATCCCGGTCGCGGAGGTGCCCGCCGCCCTGACCGCGGGGCTTCTGGAGGACACCATCCGCATCACCCGGACCGGCCTCATCCGCGATTTCGGGCTTGAGGAGCCGCGCCTCGCAGTGGCGGGCCTCAACCCCCATGCCGGCGAAGGTGGCGCGATGGGCGGGGAGGAAATCGCGATGATCGCGCCCCTCCTCGAGCGGCTCAAGGCCGAGGGCATGGCGATTGCCGGCCCCTTGCCCGCCGACACGATGTTCCACCCGGCCGCGCGGGCGCGCTACGACGCGGCGATCTGCATGTATCACGATCAGGCGCTGATCCCGATCAAGACGCTCGACTTCGCCGGCGGCGTGAACGTGACGCTCGGCCTGCCCTTCATCCGCACCTCGCCCGATCACGGCACTGCCTTCGACATCGCGGGAGAGGACCGCGCCGATCCGTCGAGCCTGATTGCCGCGCTGAAACTGGCGCGCGACATGGCGCAGAACCGGGCCGGCTGATGGATTTCACCGGGGGAAATGAGCGGCGCCGTCCCTGCCAGTGCCCAGCCTTGGACGGGGGCTGCCTGCCCCCGCGCCCTGCGGGCGTCCCCCGGGGATATTTGGGCAAGATGAAATGGGGAGGCGGCGCATGGCGGCGATAGACGGGCTGCCGCCGCTCCGCGAGGTGATCGCGGCGCACGGGATCGCGGCGAAGAAGGCGCTTGGCCAGAATTTCCTGCTCGACCTGAACCTGACGGCGAAGATCGCGCGGTCGGCGGGTGATCTTTCCGCGTGCGACGTGCTCGAGGTCGGGCCCGGCCCCGGCGGACTGACGCGGGCGCTGCTGGCCGAAGGCGCGCGCCACGTGCTCGCGGTCGAGAAGGATGCGCGCTGCCTGCCGGCGCTGGCCGAGATCGCCGCGGCCTGGCCCGGCCGGCTCGACGTGGTGAACGGCGATGCGCTCGAGGTCGACGCCGCGGTGCGGCTGACGCCGCCGATCCGCGTCGTGGCCAACCTGCCCTACAATGTCGGGACCGAACTTCTGGTGCGCTGGCTGACGCCGCCGGTCTGGCCGCCCTTCTGGCAGAGCCTCACGCTGATGTTCCAGAAGGAGGTCGCCGAGCGGATCGTGGCCAGGCCGGGATCGAAGGCCTACGGGCGGCTGGCGCTCTTGGCGCAGTGGCGCGCGGAGGCCCGCATCGTCATGACCTTGCCGCCCGAGGCCTTCACCCCGCCGCCGAAAATCCATTCCGCCGTTGTTCATCTGACCGCCCTGCCGGAGCCGCGCTATCCGGCGGATCCGAAGGTCTTGAACCGCATCGTCGCCGCCGGGTTCAACCAGCGCCGCAAGATGCTTCGCGCCAGCCTGAAAGGCGTCGCGCCGGGGATCGAGGCAAAGCTCGAAGCCGCCGGCATCGCGCCGACGGCCCGGGCCGAGGAAATCTCGCTGGAAGCGTTCTGCGCCCTCGCCCGGATCGTCGCCGCGGGCTGAGGGAGCGGTCGGGACGACCTATTCCGCCGCGCTGGCGGAGGGTTCGCCGGGCGTCTTGTCGGACGTGTCCTTCGCCTCGGTCTTCTCGCGCTTTTCGCGCGGCTTGCGCGGGGCGCGGCCGGGCTTCTTCGCCGCCGCCGATTTGGCCGTCGCGTCGTCGGGCACATCGGGTTGCGGCAGGTCCGGCATCATCGACGCTTTCGGCGCCGGGCGCTGCCGGGCCTCGGGCGTCTCGACGAGGCCGGGGCCGTCGTCGGCATCATCCTCGCGCAGCGGCGCCATGGCGGCGCGCGGCAAGTCGGGCTGTTCGCGCTCGCCCCGGTCGTCATAGCGCGGGCGCTGGTGCGACCGGTCGCCGCCTTGGCCGCCGTTGTTGCCGTTTCCGCCCGGCTGGCCGCCGCCGCCGTTGTGGTGGTTCTGGCCGCCCTGCGGGCCGCCCTCGCCCTGGGCCTGGCGCTGTTCCTGTTCGCGCGTCATCTCGCGCTGCGCCTCGCCGAGCATCCGGGTGTAGTGCTCCGCATGCTGGAGGAAGTTCTGCTCGGCAACGCGGTCGTTCGACAATTGCGCGTCGCGCGCCAGCATCAGGTACTTGTCGATGATCTGCTGCGGCGTGCCGCGCACCTTGCCTTCGGGACCGGAGCTGTCGAAGACGCGGTTGACGATGTTGCCAAGCGAACGCTGCCGGTTCGATTTCGAACGCGAACGGGATTTGGATGATCTCATGTGTTTTTGTCTATCCGAGCCTATGGGCTTTAGTGGAGCTTGCCCGGTTCCACGCCCTGCGCCGGAAGTATCGGCAGCGGTCGCGGTTCCTGATCTTGCTGGGCGAGCGGTCCGGGCGGCGCCAAACGCCCCACCCGTCACAGCCCCCTTAACGCATGACAGGACCCGCATGACAAGCGGATTCTGCGTGAATGGCGCGATTTGCCACGTTTCCGGCGCGATACGGCCGATCTGCAACGACTGTGGCGGGGTTCCGCCGGGGCTCAGGCGGCGCCGCAGGTGTCGGGATCGCCCGGCATCGTCGCGATCACCACCCGGTCGCGCCCATCGAGGTCGCGGCGGATCTCGGGCGCGGGAAAGCCCTGGGCGACAAGAAGCGCCGAGACAGCGGCGTCCTGGCTCGGCCCGATCTCGAGGAGGAGCCGGCCACCCGCCATCAGCCGGGCCGGCGCCCCGGCGGCGATCGCCCGGTAGGCGTCAAGACCATCGCCGCCCGGCGTCAGCGCGCCGCGCGGTTCCCAGTCGCGGACCTCGGGGGCAAGGTCGGCCATCTCGGCCTCGGCGATATAGGGCGGATTGGACGCGATGAGGTCGAAGCGCCCCGGCACCCCGGTGAACCAGTCCGAGCGGCGGAACCGCGCCCGCCCGGCGAGGTCGAGCGCCCGGGCGTTCCCGGCGGCGACGTCGAGGGCGGCCTGCGAGACGTCGGTGCCGACGCCGGTCGCGAACGGCATGTTGTGGAGACAGGTGAGAAGGATGCAGCCGGTGCCGGTGCCGAGGTCGAGCATCCGGACGAAGGGGCGTTCCAGCGCCGCCGCGACCAGCAGCTCGGTCTCGGGGCGGGGATCGAGCGTATCGGGCGTGACGCGGAAGGTCAGCCCGTAGAAGTCGCGTCTACCGGTGATCTGGCTCACCGGCTGGCGCGCCGCCCGCGCGGTCACGGCCTCCAGGAACGCGGCCTCTTCCGCCGGCGCCAGTTCGTCCCCGGCCACCAGCGTGATCCGGTCCGCAGCCACCCCGAGCGCATGGGCGAGAAGCCGGCGCGCATCGCGCGCCGCGCCCTCGATGCCGGCATCGGAGAGCGTCCGGACCGCCCGGCGCAGCGCCTCGGCTCCGGTCACGCGTCGAGTTCCGCGAGCCGCGACGCCTGATCATCCGCGACCAGCGCGTCGATCACCTCGGTGAGGTCGCCGGCCATGATCTGGTCGAGCCGGTAGAGCGTCAGGTTGATCCGGTGATCGGTCATCCGCCCTTGCGGGAAGTTGTAGGTGCGGATCCGTTCGGACCGGTCGCCGGACCCCACCTGCGCCTTGCGGTCGGCGGCGCGGGCATCGTCGGCTTTGGAGCGTTCGAGGTCATAAAGCCGGGCGCGCAGCACGGCCATCGCGTTGGCGCGGTTCTGGTGCTGGGACTTTTCCGACGAGGTCACGTCGATCTCCACCTCCTCGGCCTCGGGCAGGACGGCGACGGTGGCGGCGGAGGTGTGGATGCGCCCGCCGGCCTCGGTCTCCGGCACCCGCTGGACCCGGTGGACGCCGCTTTCGAACTTGAGCCGGGCGAAGACCCCCTCGCCCTCGATCCGCGCCATCGCTTCCTTGACCCCGCCAAGCTCGGTCTCGCTGAGCTCCATGAGTTCGAACCGCCAGCCCTGGCTTTCGGCGTGTTTCTGGTACATGCGCAGGAGGGCGCCGGCAAAGAGTGCTGCTTCCTCGCCCCCGGTGCCGGGGCGGATCTCGAGGATCGCGGGGCGGGCATCGGCGGCGTCCTTCGGAAGAAGCGCGATCCTGAGCCGGCCTTCCATCTCGGGGATGCGTTCCTTCAGGCGCGGCAGCTCATCTTCGGCAAGCGCCCGCATCTCGGGGTCGGCGAGCATCGCCTCGGCCTCGTCAAGATCGGCCAGCGCCTGCCGGTAGGCGGCGATTTCCGCGACGACCGGCTTCAGCTCGGAATATTCCCGGCTGAGGGCGGCGATCTCGGCCGGCGGCGCCCCGGCGGAAAGCTTCGCTTCGAGGAACTCGAAGCGGCGGGTGATCTGCGCGAGCTTGTCCAAGGGTACCATGGTCGGGGTTTCGCCTTTGTCCGGGGCGCGGTCAAGGGGGCGGGCGGCCGGGGGTTTCACACCCCCGGACCCCCGTGAGGTATTTCGGGCAAGATGAAGATCAGGGCGCGAGTCGGGCGAGCCAGTCGTGGAGCCGCGCTGCGTTGACGCCGAAGTCGCGGCGGCCGAAGCGCTGGCGGGCGTGGAGGGCGAGGATCGTGGCGGTCCCGTCCATCCGTGCGGCGGCGGTGGTGTAGTCGGGAAAGCCGAAAATCGCGGAGCGGGTGATCCAGGTGATCATCCCCTCCTCCGGGCTGCCGGCGAGACGGGTGGTGCGCGGGGTCGCCCGCGCTATGGCATCGAGGCGGGTCAGGACAGCTTCCGTCGTCTCACCGGGCAGCGCCAACGCGGCCTTCGCGCCGCCTTCAACCGGCACGAGGGGCCCGCCGGGCGACGGTGTCCCCGTGGGCCGCACATGCCACCTTGCCGGGTCGGAGGGGGCAAGGCGGATCCAGGCCATGCCCCCGAGAACGATCAGCGCGAGGAGGAGGAGGAGTGCGGGTTTCATCCCTTGCGCCGCTTCCAGCCGTAAAGACTGATCAGCTCATGCGCGACATGAGCGCCCGCGATGGCCGTGGCGCCGGTGGTGTCATAGGCCGGCGAGACCTCGACCACGTCGCCGCCGACAAGGTTGATGCCTGCCAGATCGCGCAGGATCGCGGCGACCTGCCAGCTTGCCAGCCCGCCCCAGACCGGAGTGCCGGTGCCGGGCGCGAAGGCCGGGTCGAGGCAGTCGATATCGAAGGTGAGATAGGTCGGCCGGTTGCCGACGATGCCCTTGATCTTCGCGGTGACGGCGGCCGCGCCAGTTTCGTGCACCTCGCGCGCGTCGATCACGTTCACCCCCATGAAGTCGTCATTGTGGGTGCGGATGCCGACCTGGACGGAGGTTTTCGGATCGACGATCCCCGACTTGATCGCCTTGTAGAACATCGTGCCGTGGTCGATGCGGGAAAAGTCGTCATCGACCCAGGTGTCGGAATGGGCATCGAAATGGAGAAGGCTGATAGGCCCGAACTTCTCCGCATAGGCCTTGAGGATCGGAAAGGTGATGTAGTGATCGCCGCCGAGCGTCACCGTGCCCGGCCCGGCGGCAAGGATGCCGCGGATGTGGGCGGTGAGTGTGTCGGGGAAGTCGGAGACCCTGGCATAATCGAAGGCGAGGTCGCCGTAGTCGACGATGTCCATCTCGTCGAGCGGCGAAAACCCCCAGCCATAGGGCGGGTCATAGGGTTGCAGCGCCGAGGCCTCGCGCACCGCGCGGGGGCCGAAGCGGGTGCCGGTGCGGTGCGTCACCGCCTGGTCGAACGGGACGCCGGTGATCGCCAGATCGACGCCGGCGAGGTCTTTCGTGTAGCGCCGCCGGAGGAAGCTGGTCGCCCCGCCAAAGGCGTTCTCGAACGCCAGCCCGCGCCGCTTGGTTGCCGTGAAGGCCAGATCGACCTCGGTCTTTGCATCTTCCAGTGCCATCGGAACAATCTCCATGAATGATTTCAGGACATCGTTCGGGACCGGAGATGTCGACGATCCGGATGCCCCAACCCAAGCGACGCGGGGCGATTCGTCAAGAGAATTTGATCAAATTCCGAAAATTGCGCGACACCGACAGCTCCGCCATCCGGGTCACAGGGGCTGCGCCCGCTCCACCAGCCGCGCGAAGAAGGTGGCCCCGTAGGGTGCCGCCTCGTCGTTGAAATCATAGGCCGCGTGGTGCAGGCCGGCACCCTTGCCCTGCCCGAGGAAGAGGTAGCAGCCGGGGCGCTGTTCGAGCAGGTAGGAGAAATCCTCCGCCCCCATCTCGCGCCCGGCCGCGTCGTCGACCGCGGCCGCGCCCGCGACCTCGCGGGCCACTTCGGCGGCGAAGACGGTCTTGCCCGGCTCGTTCACCGTGGCGGGATAGCCCCAGTCGTAGTCGATCGTCGCCGTTACGTTATGGGCGGCGGCGGTGCCTTCGACAATCTCGTGAAAGCGGCGCTTCAGGAGCGCGCGCACCTCGGGGTCGAAGGAGCGGATGGTTGCCGTCAGGCACGCCACTTCTGGGATGATGTTCGAGGCGGTTCCGGAGTGGATTTCCGTCACCGAAACAACGGCTTCCTTCAAGGGGTTCACGTTGCGGCTGACGATGGTCTGAAGGCTTCCCGCGATCGCAACCACGGCCGGGATCGGGTCGATACAGTCGTGCGGATAGGCACCGTGGCCGCCTCGCCCGGTCAGCGTCACCCAGGCGGTATCTACGGCAGCCATGATCGGGCCGGGCGTCGTCACGAAGCGTCCTAGCGGGGCCTGCGGCGTGTTGTGGATCGCATAGACCTCGCCGATCCCGAAGCGGTCGAGGATGCCCTCGCGCACCATCGCCTCGCCACCGCCGCCCTCTTCCTCCGCCGGCTGGAAGATCAGCGCGACGCGGCCCTTGAACCGTCGCGTCTCGGCCAGGTATTTCGCGGCGCCGAGCAGCATCGTCGTATGCCCGTCATGGCCGCAGGCATGCATCACGCCGGGCACGGTCGAGGCGTGGTCGGCCCCCGTCTCCTCGGCGATGGGCAGCGCGTCCATGTCGGCGCGAAGGCCGATGGTCGGCCCCTCGCCCTGCCCCGCGATGATCGCCACGATGCCGGTTTCGGCGATGCCCTCGTGGATCTCGTCCACCCCGAATTCGCGCAGCTTTTCGGCGACGAAGGCGGCCGTCTTGTGGCACGCGAAGCTCAGTTCCGGGTGCTGGTGCAGGTGGCGCCGCCATTCCTTCATCTCGGGGGCGAAATCGGCGATGCGGTTCAGGACGGGCATGTGGACTCTCGGGGCTGGGTCGGGATACTGCCGACAGAACCTCAAACGCCGGACACTTGCAATGACACTCGACCGCGCCGCCTCGGACCGAATGATCCACGATCCCGAGGGTGGCATCGACCGGCTGGTCGAGATCATGGCGCGGCTGCGCGATCCGGCGACCGGCTGCCCCTGGGACATCGAACAGGATTTCGCGACCATCGCCCCTTACACGATCGAGGAGGCCTACGAGGTTGCCGACGCAATCGAGCGGCAAGCCTGGGACGACCTCAGGGGCGAATTGGGCGATCTGCTGTTTCAGGCCGTCTATCACGCGCAGATGGCCGCAGAGGCCGGGCATTTCGCCTTCGAAGACGTGGTGCGCGCGATCTCCGACAAGATGATCGCCCGCCACCCGCATGTCTTCGGCGACGAGAGCCGCGAAAAGACCGCCGTGGACCAGACCCGCGACTGGGAGCGGATGAAGGCGGCCGAACGGGCGGGCAAGGCCGAGAAAGGCACGCTCGACGGGGTGGCAACCGGGCTTCCGGCGCTGACCCGGGCGGTGAAGCTGCAAAACCGCGCGGCGCGGGTCGGGTTCGACTGGCCCTCGACCGGCGAGGTGATCGACAAGATCGCCGAGGAGGCGCGCGAGCTCGACGAGGCGCGGACGACGCTGGGCGAGGCCGAGATCTTCGAGGAGTTCGGCGATCTTCTCTTCGTCGTCGCCAACCTGGCCCGACATCTGAAGATCGACCCCGAGGCGGCGCTCAGGTCCGCCAACGCCAAGTTCACCCGGCGCTTTGCCGCGATTGAGGCCGCGCTGGCCGCAAATGGCCGGCGGCCGGAGCAGTCCGACCTTGCCGAGATGGACGCGCTCTGGGATGCGGCCAAGCGGGCCGAGAAGCAGGGCGTGCCGACCAGCTGACGGTGACCGGACGGCGGCAACCGGAGCGGTCGCGATAAATAGGCGACTAGTTCTATCAGGTATTGACGCTTGCCGCGATCGGCCGCATAAAGCGGCAAATATCTGACCAAAGGAGTCAACTATGTTCGCGCGAACCTCCCTCTACGCCCTGATGGCAATCGCCGCCGGTGCGCCGCTTCTTGCGGACGAGGTCAACGTCTATTCCCTGCGCCAGCCGGAACTGGTGCAGCCGCTCTTCGATCTCTTCACCAAGGAAACCGGCATCGCCGTCAACGTCGCCTTCGTCGAGAAGGGCATGGTCGAACGGCTGGTCAGCGAAGGCGACCGCAGCCCCGCCGACCTGGTGATGACCGTCGATATCGCGCGGCTCGCCCAGGTGGTGGAGGCTGGCGTGACCCAGCCGGTGACCTCCGATGTGCTCGCCGCGAACATCCCGGCCGAATTCCGCGACCCCGGCAACCAGTGGTTCGGCCTGACGACGCGGGCGCGGATCGTCTATGCCTCGAAGGACCGTGTCGCCGATGGCGAGGTCACGACCTACGAGGATCTCGCCGACCCGAAGTGGAAAGGCCGGATCTGCACCCGCCCCGGCACCCATGACTACAACCTCGGCCTGATGGCGGCGATGATCGAGCATCACGATGCCGATTATGCCCGCGACTGGGCCAAGGGGCTGCGCGCCAACCTCGCCCACGCGCCCGAGGGCAGCGACCGGGCGCAGGTCAAGTCGATCTGGGCCGGCGAATGCGACATCTCGCTCGGCAATACCTACTACATGGGCGCGATGCTTGCTGACCCCGAACAGGTCGAATGGGCCAATTCGGTGCGCATCGTCTATCCGGTCTTCGAGAATGGCGGCACCCACATGAACGTCTCGGGCATGGCGCTGACCAAGGCCGCGCCGAACAAGGAAGCCGCGCTGAAGCTGATGGAGTTCCTGTCCTCCGACGAAGCCCAGGCGATCTATGCCGAGACCAACCACGAATTCCCGGTCAAGCCGGGCGTGGCGCGGTCGGCGCTGGTGGCAAGCTGGGGCGAGTTCACGCCGGACAACCTGAACCTGATGGACGTGGCCCGATCGCGTCCCGAGGCGCTGAAGCTGATGGAAGAGGTGAATTACGACGGGTAAACCGTTGAACCACCGACCAAAGGAAACCCCGGCCACTGGCCGGGGTTCTCGTCTCTGGGCTTATTCTGCCGCCATCGCCGGTAGCACGCTGCCGACGACCTCGACCCCCGGCATCCGCGCCAGTGTGTCGAGATCGGCAACGAAGCGGCCGCGAAGGTCGGCAAGCTGGAGCCCGGCGAACCCGTGTTCGCGCAGCGCCTGAGGCTGGCGCGCATGGAACGCCAGAAGCCGGTCGCGTTGGCCCGGCGCGAAGCGGGCGCCCTGCCGGTAATGGCGCTGAATCATCGCGATCGCACTGTCGGTGATCATCGGCGTCGCCCCCGGCAGCACCGGATCCGAGAGCCGCGCCCGAGGCGCGATATGCGACAAAAGCTCAAGCGGCTCCGTCCGCGTGGGGAGGATAACCACCTGCCGGGCACCAAGCCCATTACGCAGCCCCTCGACCACCTCGACCCAGCCGCCGGTAAATCCCGCCATCGCCGGGACGTATTCCGAGAACGGCTCCATCAGCCGGTCGAGCGCGAAGCGCCGCCAGGCGGCGAGAAAGAGCGCGTCGTAGGATCTTACCGTCACGACGAGACGGTCCACCGGACGCCCGAGCGCGCGGCCGAGAACCTCGGCCCGCGTCGCGGCGGCGGGATAGAACCGGCCGCCGAGAAGATTGGCCATGCGGCCGGCAAGGTCATGCTCCGACAGGATCAGCCCGCGCCCCTGCGGCCGAATCTCGGCGAGGCAGGCGGCGACTGATGTGACGAAGCCGTCGATCTCCGCGCCCTGGTGGCGCGGTTCGGGATAGGCACAGTCGAAGCGGCCGCCAGAGGCGCCGCAACGGCCGGGATAGGCAAGATCGTAGCCGGAGGCCCAGAGCGCCGAGCGGTTGGCGCCAAGGAAGCGCTGGAACACCTCGGCGCCGCTGCAATGCGCACCGGCATGAACAAGGATCTCGCTCGCGTCGTCAAACATGGGAAACGCCCTTTTCCGGACCGTTTCCAAGCTCGCAACGAATTGTGGCGGATATTTGACAACTTTTGGTTGCAGATCAGGCCAAATGCTCTCTCCGACCAGTCTGGACAAGTCGCAGAGGCCGCGCCAGTCTCCGCCCGTGACAGGGACAGGAGACGACGGATGCGGGCGCGCAAGATCATCATCGACACCGATCCGGGCCAGGACGACGCGGTGGCGATTCTCCTGGCGCTGGCCTCGCCGGAGCTGGAGGTGCTGGGGATTACCGCCGTCGCCGGCAACGTGCCGCTGGCGCTGACGGAAAAGAACGCCCGCATCATCTGCGAACTGGCCGGACGCAGCGATCTCAGGGTCTTTGCCGGCTGCGACCGGCCGATGAAGCGCAAGCTGGTGACGGCGGAGCATGTGCACGGCAAGACCGGTCTCGACGGCATCGTGCTTCCCGACCCGGTGATGCCGCTGGCCGAGGGCCACGCGGTGGACTTCCTGATCGAGACATTGCGCGAAGAGGCGCCCGGCACGGTGACACTCTGCCCGATCGGGCCGCTGACCAATATCGCCACGGCATTCGAACGGGCACCGGACATCGTCGGGCGCGTGGCCGAGATCGTGCTGATGGGCGGCGCCTATTTCGCGGTGGGCAACATCACGCCGGCGGCGGAATTCAACATCTACGTCGATCCGGAAGCTGCGGAAATCGTGTTCAGATCCGGCGTGCCGCTCGTCGTCATGCCGCTCGACGTGACGCACAAGGCGCTGACCACCCGCGCCCGGGTCGAGGGGTTTCGCAATCTCGGCACCAGGGTCGGTCATGCGGTGGCGAGCTGGACCGACTTCTTCGAACGCTTCGACATGGCGAAATACGGCTCCGAAGGCGCGCCGCTGCACGACCCCTGCACCATCGCCTATCTGGTGAAGCCCGACCTCTTCTCCGGCCGCCACATCAACGTGGAGATCGAGACCGAGGGCCGCTTCACCACCGGCATGACCGTCGCCGACTGGTGGCGCGTCTCGGGGCGCGAGGCGAACGCGATGTTCATTGGCGATGTCGATGCCGAGGGGTTCTATGCGCTTCTGACCGAGCGGCTCGCGCGGCTTTGACCGACGGGTGGTTTCCGTCGCGCGCGACGCACCTTATGTTGGGGGCGGGAGCCGCACCATGACCATCGCCTTCGACAATTCCTATGCCCGCCTGCCGGATCGTTTCTTCGTCCGCCAGACGCCGGCCGCCGTGGCGGAACCCGGCCTGATCGCCGTCAACGCCCCCCTTGCCCGCGCGCTCGGCCTCGACCCCGATCTGCTGGCGCGCCCCGACTGGGTCGCCATATTCGCCGGCAACGCGCTGCCCGAGGGGGCGGCGCCCATCGCCCAGGCCTATGCCGGGCACCAGTTCGGCGGCTGGGTGCCGCAGCTTGGCGATGGCCGGGCGCTGCTTCTGGGCGAGATCGTTGCACCGGACGGGCGCCGCTTCGACCTCCAGCTCAAGGGCTCCGGCCCGACGGCGTTCTCGCGCCGGGGTGACGGACGCGCATGGATCGGGCCGGTGCTGCGCGAATACATCGTCTCGGAGGCGATGGCCGCCCTTGGCGTGCCGACGACGCGGGCGCTCGCCGCCGTCACCACGGGCGAGATCGTCTGGCGCGAGACGGCGCTGCCGGGCGCGGTTCTGGCGCGCGTCGCGGCAAGCCATATCCGCGTCGGCACCTTCCAGTATTTCGCGGCGCGGGACGATACCGAAGCGCTGCGCCTCCTCACCGACCATGTCATCGCCCGCCACTATCCCGATGCGGAAACCCCGCTCGACCTTCTCGACCGGGTCGTCGCGGCGCAGGCGCGGCTGATCGCGCGCTGGATGAGTCTCGGCTTCATCCACGGCGTGATGAACACTGACAACATGGCGATCTCGGGCGAGACCATCGACTACGGGCCCTGCGCCTTCATGGACGCCTATCACCCCGCGAAGGTGTTTTCCTCGATCGACCAGTTCGGGCGCTACGCCTATGGCAACCAGCCGCAGATCGCGCTCTGGAATCTCGCGCAGTTCGCCTCCTGCCTCCTGCCGCTCATGGGCGAGGAAGGCCCGGCGGTCGAGGCGGCGACAGAATCGATCAACCGCCTGCCGGAGATCTACGGGGCCGAATGGCTGCGGCTTTTCCGCGCCAAGATCGGGCTTGTCAGCGAAGAGCCGGGCGACCGGGCGCTGATCGAGGCGCTGCTGTCCCGGATGGCCGAGGGCCGCGCCGATTTCACCCGCACCTTCAGCGGCCTTGCCGAGGGGGCGGCGGCGGCGGAATTCTCTGATCCATCGCTCTTCGACGGATGGGCGGCGGACTGGACGGCACGGCTCGCCCGCGAGGCCGATCCGAAGGCCACCTTGCGCGCCGCGAACCCGGTCTACATTCCCCGCAATCACCGGGTGGAAGAGGCGATCAGGGCCGCCGTCGCCGGCGACCTCGCGCCATTCCACCGGCTGAACGCGGTTCTCGCCCGCCCGTTCGACCGGCGCGCCGAAGCCGAGGGCTATGATGCGGCGCCCGCCGAGGTCGAGATCGTCACCCGCACCTTCTGCGGCACCTGATCAGCGGCGGCGCTTGCGGAAGAACCGGCGGTTGGCCTGGACGAATTCCTGCAACATGCCTGTCAACCCGCCGAATTCCTGCCCCTTGAGGTAAAAGAACCCCGCCGCAGCACCGATCCCGGCGCCGAGCGTGTCGACGATGAGGTCCCACATCGTGTCGACAAGGCCCGACTTCTGCATGTTCAGCCCGAAAAGCTGGTCCATGGCGAACTCGAAGATCTCCCACATAGTTCCGATCGACAGCGCGAAGCAGAAGCTGACGAAGCTGATCGCCCAGGCCGGCGCGGCATAGCGGTCGCCCTCGAACAGCATGAAGACGAAGAGAAAGCCGATAAGGCCGAAGGCCAGGGCCGAGCCGGCGTGCAGGAGGACGTCCCACCACCAGAGCCGGTTGTAGAAATCGAAGGCCTCGCCCAGAAAAGTCGTGGCGAAAACGAAGACCACGATCCAGCCGAAGAACCGGACCGGAAGCCGGATGCCGAATCGGCGTTGGAACAGGACCGGGGTCAGCGACAGGCCGAAGGTCGCGGCCGCGACGAAGGCGAGCGACCAGCGTCCGCTGACCAGCGCCACGACGAAGGCCACGGCCAGCACCGTCCAGATCGCCTGAACGACGAGGGGTTGGCTCCGCAGGCGCTTGATCCTCATGGCGCAAAGCTATGTCTTCGCATTCGGTGCTTCAACCCCGCGCCCGGGGCGTTTAAATCTGCGGCATGACCCTCCGCCTCGCCTCCTACAACGTGCACAAATGCGTCGGCCTCGACCGGCTTCGCATCCCCGAACGGGTGATCGAGGTCGTCAACGCGCTTGGCGCCGACATCGTCGCCTTGCAGGAGGTCGATCGCCGGCTGTCGCCGCGCCCCGCCGCCCTGCCCCGCGCGCTGATCGAGCGCGAGACCGATTTCGGCATCCTGCCCTTCGCACCGGATGGCCCGAGCCTGGGCTGGCATGGCCAGACGATCCTCGTGCGCAAGGGCCTGTCGGTCACCCGGATTCGCCGCCTCGTGCTGCCGGGGCTGGAGCCGCGCGGCGCGGTTCTGGCCGAGATCGCGCAAGCGGCCGGCAGTTTCCGGGTCGTCGGCGTGCATCTCGGCCTGATCCGTCGCTACCGCTCGATGCAACTGGCCGCGATCCGCGCGGCGCTGAGCCGGCGCGAGGAGATGCCGACGGCGATCCTTGGCGATTTCAACGACTGGTCGGCGCGCGGCGGCGCGACGGCCCTCGGCCCGGGGTTCCGGCTCCATGCGCCTGGCCGGAGCTTTCCCGCCGCGCGGCCGCTTAGCGCCCTTGACCGGATCGCGCTCGGGCCGGGCCTGCACCTCACCTCGGCCGGCGTCCACGGCGCAGCACCCGCGCGGATCGCGTCCGACCATCTGCCAATCTGGGCCGATATCCGGATCGACCTCCCTCCGGCGGAGTCGCGCGCGCTAATCAACGGGCATTGCGGGTGTAGCTCAATGGCAGAGCAGAAGCTTCCCAAGCTTACGACGAGGGTTCGATTCCCTTCACCCGCTCCAGCCCTCATGGTATGTTGCCGATGCGCCGTGAACAGGCGGCGCGCTTCCAGTGAGGATCTTTGACATGAAGACGCTCCTGATGACCCTGGCCGGACTCGTTGCGCTGTCCGGCCCCGCCTTCGCCAACCAGTGCCCCGCGCTGATGACGAAGATCGACGAGGCGATGGCAGCCGCCACGGTCGACGAGGCGACCAAGACCGAGATCATGGCGCTTTATGAAAGCGGCAAGGCCGCCCACGAGGGCGGCGACCACGCCAAGGCCGAAACCGATCTTGGCGCGGCGCTGAAACTTCTCGGCATGTAGCGGGCCGCACACGACCGATGAAGGGCGGCTTCGGCCGCCCTTTCCATTTCCGCCCACCTGCGCTATCCGGCGAGGATTGCAAGGAGGCTCCCATGTCAGAAATCATCCGCCTAGAGACCGGCAAACGCATGTCGAACATCGTCATCCACGACGGTATCGTGCATCTTGCCGGCGTCGTCGGCGAACCGGGCGGCGATGTCGGCCAGCAGACGCGCGACTGTCTCGCCGAAATCGACCGGCTGCTGGCGCTGGCCGGCTCCGACAAGACCCGGATGCTCAGGGCGCAGATCTGGCTCGCCGATATCGCGAGCGGGTTCACCGCGATGAACGCCGAATGGGACGCCTGGGTGCCCGCCGGCCATGCCCCGGCCCGCGCGACCGGCGAGGCAAAGCTCGCCGCGCCGGAATACCTTGTCGAGATCATCATCACCGCTGCGAAGGCTTAAGGGCCGGGCTCTACCGGCTTTGGGGATCGTCCCGCCCGGCGGCAACGCCGGGCAGCGCCCGACCCGCCCCCCAGGGCGGGCGCTTCACGCCCACCCTCGGGCCGGGCGCTGCCCTTCTCGGATCCTGCGTCGGTCCGGCAGATCTCAGAGGGCCGCGACCATGACGCACAGCATCTCGAACATCAGCGAAGCGGCAAGCCACGCCGTGCCTCCGGTCGGATCGACCGGTGGCGAGACCTCGACCATGTCGGCACCGACGATGTTCAGCCCGGCGCATTCCCGCACCACCTGCATCGCCTGATAGGCATTCGGCCCGCCCCATTCCGGCGTCCCCGTCCCCGGCGCGACCGACGGGTCGACGAAGTCGATATCGTAGGACATATAGGCCGGCTTGGTGCCGACGATCTCGCGCGCTTCGGCCATCACGTCGGCGATGCCACGGGCGAAAAGCTCCTCGATCGTGACGATGCGGATGCCGTGCGCCTTGGCGAAGTCGCGGTCGGCGCTGTCGTACATCGTGCCCCGTATGCCGATCTGGATCATTCGCTTGGGGTCCAGCAACTCTTCCTCCACCGCGTTGCGGAACGGGTTGCCGTGGGTCAGGGTCTTGCCACCGAAATAGGCCGGGAAGAGGTCGGTATGGCTGTCGAAATGCACGAGGCCGAGCGGCGCAGCGCGGGCGATGCCGCGCAGAACCGGAAAGGTGCAGAGGTGGTCGCCGCCGGCACTCAGGGGCCGGATGCCCTTCGCCTTCAGGCTGGCGAAGGCGCGTTCGAACCGGTCGAGGGTATCGGGCCCGTCCACCGGATTGGGTCCGACGTCGCCGAGATCGGCGCAGTTCGCCGCCTCGAAGGGTCGAAGCCCGGTCACCGGGTGCTGGGCGCGGATCATCGTCGAATAATCGCGGATCTGGCGCGGGCCGTGACGGGGACCGGGCCGGTTCGAGGTGCCGCCATCCCAGGGCAGGCCAAGAAGCCCGATCTGAACGTCGCGCTCGCGCGGATGGCCCTCCGGCACATGCGGCAGCCGCATGAAGGTCGGGATGCCCGCGAAACGCGGCAGCTCCATCCCCGAGATCGGTTGAAAGAATGCGTCGGCCATGCACGGTCCCCCTGTTTCCGGGCGAGCTTAACGGCGGCGGCGGAAAGGTAAAGCGCGGGGCCGCGCTCAGGCTTCGAGTTCGGCGTCCCAGTAAAGGAAATCGGCCCAACTGTCGTGCAGGTAGTTCGGTGGGAAGCGCCGGCCGGCGCGCTGCATGTCCTCGGCGGTGGGCGGGCGCGGCGCCTTGCGCAGCGACATGCCGGACTGTTTCAGCGACTTGTTCGCCTTCCTGAGGTTGCAAGGCGAACAGGCGGCGACGACGTTGTCCCAGCTTGTCACACCGCCGCGCGACCGCGGCAGCACGTGATCAAAGGTCAGGTCGCCCTTCGATCCGCAATACTGGCAGCAGAATTCATCCCTCAGAAAAAGATTGAAGCGCGTGAAGGCCACGCGCTTCTGGGGTTTGACGTAATCCTTGAGCACGACCACCGACGGTATTCGGAACTCCGCCCGCTGCGAGCGGACGACCGCGTCATATTCGGCCGCGACGATCACCCGGTCGAGGACGGCGGCCTTGATCGCCTCCTGCCAGGGCCAGAGGGACAGCGGGTAGTAGGAGAGCGGGCGAAAATCGGCATTCAGGACAAGGGCCGGGTAATGCTTCAGCGCCGAAGGCTCGCGGACGAACCCGGTCCTGAAATCGTCGTGATGAACCCTGTCAAGCATGAAAGACTCCGTCCTCGCCCTGCCTGTCCACCGACACCAAGGGCGGGAGCACCCGCCCCAGCTTGTCCACAACTATATCTGGCGTAATGCCGCTGGCAAGCCCCGCTATCTGCGATAGACTGGTATCGTGACAAAGTGACAGGGGGATGACGCCATGACAGCGCCCGCGATCCTCGGCACATTGGAAAGCGCGCTCTATGCCGACGACCTTGACGCGGCCGAACGGTTCTATGCCGGGGTGCTGGGGCTCAAGGTCGTGACCCGGCAGGCCGGGCGGCACGTCTTCTTTCGCACCGGTGCCTCGATTCTCCTCGTCTTCGACCCGCGCGCCACCGTGCATCCGCCCCGGCCCGAGGCGCCGATCCGGGTGCCGCCGCACGGGGCCAGAGGGGCGGGACATTACTGCTTTTCGGTCGCGGCCGAAGCACTCGACGACTGGCGCCGCCATCTGGAGGCCGCCGGCGTGGCGATCGAGGCGGATTTTCGCTGGCCGAACGGCGCGCGGTCGATCTATGTCCGCGACCCGGCCGGAAACTCGGTGGAATTTGCGGAACCCGCGCTCTGGGCCTGACCGGATCAAGCCGCCGGCAGCCGCTCGCTCAGAAACGCCAGCGCCACCGACAATCCGTCCGGCGCGATGCCGTGACCGGTGCCTTTCATGACATGGCCGTAGGTCTCGAAGCCGGCATCGGTCAGGGCCTGACCGGCAAGACCCATGTCGGCGAAGGGCACCATCGGGTCCTGATCGCCGTGGAGTAGAAGAACCGGCGGCCTGGACATTGCCTCGGCGGCGAGCCGTTCGGGCTGCAGGAGCCGGCCGGAAAAGGCGACGATCCCGGCGACCGGCGCGGGACGGCGCGGCAGAACGTGCAGCGCCATCATCGTGCCTTGCGAAAAGCCGACGACGGCGAGGCGATCGGGCGTCAGCCCCTCCTCGGCCAGCCGCGCGTCGAGGAAGGCGTTCAGATCCTCTGACGAGGCGCGCAGACCTTCCGCCGCCGCCACCTCGGACGAGCCGTCGAGCCACGGGATCGGAAACCATTGCCGGCCGAAGGGATTGCCGGCGCAGGGTTCCGGCGCGTCGGGGGCAACGAAGACCGTGCCGGGCAGATGCGGCGCCAAGGGATCGGCAAGGCCGAGCAGGTCAGCGCCATCCGCGCCGTATCCATGCAGGAAGACGACGAGCGACCCCGCCTTGCCCGACCGCGCCGGTTTCCGGCCGAATTTCAGTTCCCGCGTCACCTTATCCCCTCCCGGTTGCGCCTGACGCGGTAGTAGGCCCAGAGCGCGCGGGCCGCAACTGCCCTCCACGGGCTCCAATCCTCGGCCATCGCGCGGAGCGCGGGTTCGCTGGGTCGGCCGGGCAGATCGAAAAGAAGCCGCGCCGCCTCCTGCAAGGCAAGATCGCCCGGCGCGAAGACATCCGCGCGGCCAAGCGAGATCAGCGCATAGACCTCCGCCGTCCAGCGGCCGATGCCGGGCAGCGCGGTCAGCGTCGCGATCACTTCCGCATCGGGCCGGCCGCGCAAGCCGTCGTAGTCGAGGCCGGCCCGGGCGAGCGCATGGGCATAGCGGATCTTCTGGCGGCTGAGGCCACAGGCGCGCAGATCGTCTTCGGTGGCCGCCGCGACGGCGGGTTCCGTCATGAGCCCCGCCGTCTCCATCCGCGCCCGGAGCGCGGCGGCCGAGGCGGTGGAGACCTGCTGGCCGAGAATCGCATCGAGAAGCGCCGCGAATCCGTCCGGGCGCCGGCGGAGCGGCAAGGGACCGGTCTCGGCGAGGAGAGCGGCGAAGCGCGGCTCGCGCGCGGCCAGCCAGTCGGCGCCCTCGGCGACGCAGGCGTCAGTCTCGATGATGCGGCCCGACATCGCCCTTCAGACCGGCAGATCACCCGGCGGACTGCGCAAGAGCCGCGCCATCGCAGTGAGCGCGCGGGCGAAGTCGGCCTCCGGCGATGCCCCGTCGAGCGCGATGCGCACCGCGTTCGGCGAATGGCCGTCGATCAGCGCGTATTCGTCGGCCGAACGCACAAGGACGCCCTCGGTCTCGGCCTCGCGCACGAAGGTGGAGGCGCGCCAGCCATCCGGCATCTTGAGCCAGACAAAGGCGAGGCCCTTCTGCCACGAGATGTCGAAGGTGCCGAGGATGTTCAGCGTCATTTCGAGGCGGCGGGCAAAGACCGCCTGGGTCAGGTCGCGCAGGCGGTCCGCCTCGCCCGAGGACAGAAGCCCGGTGATCAGGTCGACGATCGGCCGGGCTATGCCGAAATAGGAATGCTGCGCCGCCAGCCGCGCCGGTTCGCCCTGCCCGGCGGGGCAGACGATGCCGCCGAAGCGCAGCCCGGCGGCGAGCGACTTCGAGATCGAGGTGATGTGCCAGGTGCGTTCGGGCGCCAGCGCGCGCAGCGACGGCGCGGTGGCCACTCCGACCGAATAGCAGTCGTCCTCGATGATCTGAAGGTCGTGGTGGCGGGCGACCGCGACGATCTCGGCCCGCCGCTCCACCGGCATCCGCACGGTGGTCGGGTTCTGCGCCTCGGTCGTGACGCAGACGATGCGGGCGCCGGTGCGCCGGCACGCTTCGTCCAGCGCCTCGGCCGACAGGCCGGCGCCGTCGATCATCACCGGCACGATCTCGGCCCGGTTCAGCCGCGCGGCATGGCGGAAACCGGGATAGGCCAGTTCTTCGAGGATCACATGCGGCCGCGCGCCCTTCAGGCAGCATTGCAGGGCAAGGCCGATGGCGTTCTGGCCGCCTTGTGTCAATACAATGTCATCCGCCCCGAACGCCCCGAGATTGCGGTCGGCGAGCCAGTCCAGCAGTGCCAGGCGCAGGTCAAGATCGCGCCTCAGGCCCGGATACCCGAGGTAGTCGAAGCCGCCCTCGCGGGCGAGCCTCTGGTAGATCGCGGCGATCGCGTCGTTCTGGCCCACATCCGGCAGTTGCGGGCTGCGCAGGTCGGCCGGCCCCGGCTCGTCGCCTTTCGGGCGGGCGAATATGCCGACAGAATCAACGAGAAGGGGTTGCGACGCCCCGAATTTCGGCTGCGTCGCGGCGACGAAAGTGCCCCGGCCCACCGCCGCCTCCAGAAGCCCCTCCTGGGTGACGATCTGGTAGGCCCGCGCCACGGTGCCCGGGGTCATGCCCAGCCGCCACGCGAGGTCACGGACCGGCGGCAGCCGCGTGCCTTTTTGGAGCCCGCCAGTCCGCACCGCGTCGCGCAGCGCCCGCGTCAACGCCAGGTATTTCGGGCCGTCGAAGCGGGAGAGGTCGGGTTGCCAAATTGTATCCGCCACAATGTACCTCTGGAACCGGCGCAACGCGCATTGTAGGAATACAGATACCGAAAGAACGGATTTGTATCAATACAAAAGGTGCGCCATGACCCAGGTCGCAAGAACAGCCCCGAAACTCCATGCCCCGGCCCGCGGCGTCCTGACGCTGGTGACGGTCGCGCGGCTGGGCCGGCTTGTGCGTCATTGGGCTGGTCGCCGCCGCAGCCGCATCGCCCTCTCCAACCTCGACGAGCGGCTGATCCGAGACATTGGCCTCGACCGCATGACGTGCGACGACGAGGCGCTGCGCCCGTTCTGGCGCTGAATCAGGGTCCCGACCATCCCCGACGGACCCTCTTCCTTGGCCGGGCTCTGCCCGGCCATTTTTTATTGACGGAATGCACAACTTCACCCCGCAACGGGACGCAGCCCTCGGGGTCAGACGTCATGACGCCGCAGATTCTAGGGAGGGCGAACCGCCCGCGCCCGGATCAGGCCGCGATGGCCTCGATGGCGATCGAGCGCCGTTTCAGCTCCGACAGGAGCGCCGGCAGAACCTTGGTCTGGTCGACCGCATAACGAAGCACCTCGCCGATCGTGTGATCGGCCGCCTTCGTGCGGACGCGCCAGATCATGCGGCGCGCGACGCCGTCGTCGTAGACGATCTCGACGGCACCGGACGGACCTTTGCGCAAGCCAAGGAAATCGAAGCCCCCGTGGGAGCTGTGGTAGGACTGGAGGGGCATTTTGCTGCTCTTTTATCTGCCTCAATGGCGCGACCATGCGCTGCCCGAGGCGGCCGCGTCAATCCGGCCCAACACACTTCCGCGTGAGCGAGTCCGCCAGGCAACAGGTTGAAAACCGGCCGATTTCCAACGAAAAAGGGCGCGCCCGGCAGGCGCGCCCCATATCTTGCGTTCGGCCCTGAAGCGGGCGCGAGATCAGCGCTTCGAGAACTGGAAGGACCGGCGGGCCTTCGCCTTGCCGTATTTCTTCCGCTCGACCACGCGGCTGTCGCGGGTCAGGAAACCGGCGGCTTTCAGCGCAGGCCGCAGGCTCGGCTCGTAAAGCTGGAGCGCGCGGCTGATTCCGTGCTTCACCGCACCGGCCTGGCCCGAAAGCCCGCCACCGGCGACCGTGGCCATCACGTCGAACTGGCCTTCGACATTGGCGACCTGGAACGGCTGACGCAGGATCATCTGCAACACCGGGCGCGCGAAGTACTTCGAATAGTCGATGAACTCGCCCTTGTTGTTGCGGATCAGGAACTTGCCGGATCCCGGCTTGATCCAGACGCGGGCGACCGCGTCCTTGCGCTTGCCGGTGGCATAGGACCGGCCGAGCGCGTCGCGCTGCGGCGTGCGCGGGGCCTCGATCGCCTCGGCGGCGGCGGAGGTACCCGACACGGCCGATTTCAGATCGTCGAGGGATTTGATTTCGTCAGCCATGCTCATGCGCTCCGCGTGTTCTTCGGGTTCATCGACTTGACGTCGAGGACTTCGGGCGTCTGCGCCTCATGCGGATGCTCGGCCCCGGCGTAGACGCGCAGATTGGTCATCTGCTGCTTGCCAAGCCGGTTGCGGGTGATCATGCGTTCGACCGCCTTGACCACCACCCGCTCGGGATGGGCGCCGTCGAGCACCTGCTCGGCCGTGCGGAACTTGATCCCGCCCGGATGGCCGGTGTGCCAGTAATAGCGCTTGTCGGCGCGCTTGTTGCCGGTCATCTGCACCTTGTCGGCATTGATGACGATCACGTTGTCGCCCATGTCCATGTGCGGCGTGAAGGTCGGCTTGTGCTTGCCACGGAGGCGATTGGCGACGATCACAGCGAGACGGCCGAGAACGACGCCCTCGGCGTCGATCAGGATCCATTTCTTCTCGATCTCCGCCGGTTTCGCGGTATAGGTCTTCATCTCAGGCCCTTTGAATTCGGGAACGAATGAGGGCGCCCATCGGCGCCCGCGTTCAGATGGGGGCTTTTCTCCGAAACCGTCGCGGCGGTCAAGAGGGCTTCACCTCAAATAATAACGCCTTTTCAATGACTTAAAAAATAGGTATTAAAATACCCCAACAAATTGGCGATCCGGCCACGGTTTTTCCCTTTCTGCGCCGCGCCGGAATGCCGGTAATGACAGACGGACTTGCCTGTGCTCTCCTGCGCGGCAATCTCAATATCATCAGGCGACCGGCGCAATCTACATGACACCACCGAACAAGTCCGACACCCCGCCCGTCAAGCGCCGCTGCCACCGTTGCCACGGGTCGGGACGCGCGCCCTGCCAGATCTGCGGCGGATCCGGTCAGGTGATGATGGGAACGGACGGCCAGGGCAAACCGCGCTTCGACCGCTGTTCTGGCTGCTTCGGGGTCAAGACTTCCCGCTGCTCGGTCTGTGGCGGCGAGGGCTTCACCTGACGCAAAGCCTAGCGCGCGGGTGGGATAGAATAGGTCATGTTCGCCCGCGCCACCGGCGCCTGATGCCCCTCGGACCGGATCAGCACCTCTCCGACGACGAGCACACGACCGAGTTTCAGCAGGCGCGCCGTGCCGATCAGGTCGTGCCCCGCCTCGGGCTTGCGCAGGAAATCGACCGCCCCGTTGGTGGTGACGGCCAGCGCCACCGGCCCGATCCGCGCCAGAAGCGCGAGGTAGACCGCCACGTCGGCCAGCGCGAAGATGTTAGGCCCCGACACGGTCCCCCCCGGCCTGAGGTGGCGTTCGGCCACCTTCAGCCGCATCTCGATGCCGTCCCCGGTCAGGCGTTCGACCGCGAAATCGTCCTGCACCTGCGGGAACTCTCGCACCAGAAAAGCGGCAAGCTCCGCCACTGTCATCACCGTCTTCATCTTCACTCTCCCGCTTCGCGGCTCTAAGGTTTCCCCAAAGAGAGGGATTGGCAAGATGAGCGACGACATTCTTCTGCGGCAGGACGAGGGCGGCATCGCCACGCTGACCATGAACGCACCCGGCAGCCTCAACGCGCTTTCGGACGCGATGCTGGCCGCGCTGAAGGCGGAGTTCGCGCGGCTCGGCGAGGACCCGTCCGTCCGCGTCGTGATCCTGAAGGGGGAGGGCAAAGCCTTCTGCGCCGGCCACGACCTGAAGGAGATGCAGCGCGGCCGCGAAGCGCCCGACAAGGGCCGCGCCTATTTCGCCGATCTCTTCGCCCGCTGCGCCGAGGTGATGCAGTTGATCCCGGCGCTGCCGCAGCCGGTCATCGCCGAGGTGCATGGTATCGCCACTGCCGCCGGCTGCCAGCTCGTCGCCTCCTGCGACATGGCGGTCGCGGCCGAAGGCACGCGCTTCGGCGTCAACGGCGTCAATATTGGGCTCTTCTGCTCGACCCCGATGGTGGCGCTTAGCCGCAACGTGCCGCGCAAGGTCGCGTTCGAGATGCTGACCACCGGCCAGTTCATCGATACGACCCGAGCGCGCGATGTCGGGCTGATCAACAAATCGGTCCCCGGCGACCAACTCGCCGCCGAAACCCGCGCGCTGGCCGAAATCGTGGCCCAGAAACTCACCGCCGCCGTCAAGATCGGCAAGCGCGCCTTCTACGACCAGATCGAGATGACCCGGGCCGCGGCCTACGACCACGCGGCAGCGGTCATGGTGGAGAACATGCTCTGGCGCGACACCGAGGAAGGCATCACGGCCTTCCTCGAAAAGCGCCAGCCCGACTGGGCCTGACCTCCCTCTTCTTCTGTTCGAAAATACCTCGGGGGTCCGGGGGCAGCGCCCCCGGGGTCTCAGATCCCGCGCGCCCTCAGCCAGAGCGCCAATCCGAACGCCCCGAGCGCGAAGACCAGCGTCACCGAGAGAAGAAGCGTGACACCCCCCGCCCCGATCAGCAGTGCGCCAAGGAACGGCGCCGCCGCCGAGGCGGTCAGCGGCGCCATCGCCAGCGCCCCGCTCATCGCGCCGAAATTCTCCTGTCCGAGCGTCTCGGCGGTGAGAAGCGGCCTCAGGATCGACTGGACGCCGATCGAGGCGCCCTGACAGACCGCATAAAGGAGGAAGAGCCCCGACTGCCCGGTGGCGATCAGGAGCGCGAGGCTCGCAAGGCTCATCCCGATGGCGATCGCGCGGGCCGCGGTCCCGGCCTGGATCCGGGCGCCGCCCAGCATCAGAAGCACCCGTCCCGCGACCTGCATAGGCCCGACGGTCGAGGCGACAAGCACCGCCACCGCCGCGGTGGCGCCGCGTTCGGCCAGGATCGGCAGCGCGAAGGTCGTCAGCATCATGTGATTGCCCATCAAGAGCCCGAAGAACCCGGCAAGCGCCCAGAACTCCGGCTTTCGCAGCACCGCGCGCACCGCCCCCCTCGGCGTCGCCACCATCAGCCCGCCGCGCCGCGCGCCGCGCCGCATCAGGCGCACTCCGAGGAGGTTCGCGGGCAGCGTCACCAGCAGCTCCACCGCCGCGAACACGAGGATCGCGCCGCGCCAGCCGAGCGCCGCGCCGGTCCAGGCGCCGAGCGGAAAGGCGAAGGTGGAGGCGAAACCCGCGACCAGCGTCACCCGGATGATTCCGCGCCGCGCCTCGGGGCCGAGGCGGCGGGTCAGGAAGGAAAAGCAGGTCTCGTATAGGCTCGCCGCCTGCGCGACACCGATCACGATCCAGAGCGCATACCAGAGCCAGAGCGCCTCGACCTGCGACAGGAGCGCGAGGCAGAGCCCGCCCAGCACCGCGGCCCCGCCGAGCAGCGTTCCGCCAAAACCCTGATCGACGAGCCGGCCGGAAAACGGCGCCAGCACCGCCTGCGTCACCAGCGCGACCGTCGGCCCAAGCGCCAGTTCCGCCCGGCTCCAGCCGCTGCCATCCTCCAGGGACAGGATGATCGCGCCGAACATGTAGACGAGGGCGGCGAAGCCGGCGGTCTGGCCGATGGCAAGGAGCCAGACCCCGAGGCTTTCGTCGCGCGACATTCGCTCAGAGCCTGTAGATCGCCCGGAACTTCTCTTCCAGATAATCGAGAAGCGGCGCCTCGGACGGCGCGAAGCCGCAGGCGCGTTCGATCACCTCGGCCGGTCGGTAAAGCCCGCCGAAGCGCTGCACCTTCGCACGCAGCCATTCCGTCGCGGGCCGCGCATCGCCCTTGGCAAGCGCCGCGTCGAGGTCGGGGATTTCGGCGCGCAGCGCCCGGTGCAGGCAGCCGGCATAGACATTGCCGAGCGAATAGGTCGGGAAGTAGCCGAAAAGGCCAACTGACCAATGCACATCCTGCAACATTCCATGCGCAGGCTTATCAACCGCAACGCCGAAATCTTTCACAAACCGAACATTCCAGGCATCTTCTAGGTCGGCAACCTCCAGCTTGCCGCCAAAGAGCGCACACCTCGTCCGCCTCGGTGCGGATGAAACCGGATGCGACGCGGTTGACGGTCCGGTAGAAATCGTCGGCCGAGGCGATGCCGTGATCGCCGAAGACCGCGTGCATCTGTCCGTGCAGCCAGCCGGTGAAGGCGCGGCTGCGGCCAAGCTGGTTCTCGTAGATCCGGCTCTGGCTTTCATGCACCCCCATCGACACGCCCTGCCCGAGCGGGGTGAAGAGATGGGCCTGGTCGATGCCCAATTCGTAGGTGGCGTGGCCGACCTCGTGGATCGTCGAGTAGAAGCAGTTGAAGGGCTCGCTCTCGACCACCCGCGTGGTGATCCGCGCGTCGTTACCGGAGCCGGAGGAGAAGGGGTGAACCGCAAGGTCGAGCCGCCCGCGGGTCCAGTCGTAGCCGAAGGCCGTCGCGAGGTCGCGGGCGAGGCCAAGCTGGCGCGCCTCGGGGAAATGCCCCCGCAGCGGTGCCGGCGGGTTGTCCGCGCCCAGCACCGCCTCGCGCAGGGCGACAAGGCGGGGGCGCATCCGGCCGAACATCGCGGCGAGCCCCTCGGCGGTCGCCTCGGGTTCGTAGTCGTCGACAAGTGCGTCGTAGGCGTCGCCGGCGCCGAACCCGGCCGCGGCCAGCGCCTGGCCCTTTTCGCGCATCAGCGCCACGACCTTTTCCAGCGTCGGCAGGAAGTGTGCCACATCGTTCTTCGCCCGCGCCTCGGCCCAGACGCCCTGCGCCACGCTCGTCACCCGCGCGATCTCGGACGCGAGCCGCGCCGGCACCACCGCGTTGCGCCCGTAGGCGCGCCGGATGAGGGCGAGCGAGCGGGCGCCCGCCGCGTCCGGCGCCTCGGCCTTTGCCAGCCAGTCGCCGACACGCGGATCGGTACGGCGGGCATGCAGGACGCCTTCGATCGCCGCCATCTCCTCGCCGCGCTGCACCGCCGCGCCCTCGGGCATCATGGTTTCCTGATCCCAGCCGAGCCGCCCGGCGATCTGGGCCAGCGCCTCGGTGTCGCGCTGGAAGGCCATGAGTTCGGTGAATGCGGTCACGAACGACTCCGGATCGATTGGACAACGGGATATTGCGCACGGTGCCGGGCGCGCAGGATCAGCACCCAGACGACGACCGCGCCCAACTGGTGGAGAAGGCCAAGCGCCAGCGGTGCGGCATGGAGGACGGTGACGATACCGAGGACGACCTGGCCGAAGATCATGACCGCCATCCAGTCGAAGGCGGCCTTGGTCACGGGATGCGCCGACCGCCGCCCCCTGAGCCAGACGACCATGGCAAAGGCGAAGAGGAGGTAGCCCGACATGCGGTGGACGAACTGCACCAGCCCCGGATTCTCGAAGAAGGCGAGCACGGCCGGCCCGCCGCCCGGCAGGTAGAAAGCATCCGCCGGAAAGAAGCTTTCCCCCATCAGCGGCCAGGTCGGAAAGGCCCGACCGGCGTCGATCCCGGCCACCAGCGCGCCGAGCAGGATCTGCAGGAAGGCGAAATGCATCAGCCCGGTGGCGAGCGCGAAAAGCTTCGGCTCGCGCGCGCGCCGCGCTTGCAGAAGTGCCGTCTCGGTCCGCGACAGCGACAGCATGTGCCAGGCGATCAGCCCGAGGATCGCGAAGGCGAGGCCGAGATGGATTGCCAGCCGGTAGGAGGCGACATCGACCATGCGCCCGGCAAGCCCGGACGACACCATCCACCAGCCGATCGCGCCTTGCAGCCCGCCAAGCGCGCCGAGACCGAGCAGCCGCCCGACCCAGCCGGTCGGGATGCGCTTCGTCGCCCAGAAGAAGACGAAGCCGGCCGCCCAGACCAGCCCGACGATCCGGCCAAGCTGCCGGTGCCCCCATTCCCACCAGTAGATCGACTTGAAGTCCTCAAGCTCCATCTGATGATTCTGGAGCTGGAATTCCGGGCTGGCCTGATACTTCGCGAATTCCGCCTGCCAGTCGGCCGCGGTCATCGGCGGCAGCGCGCCGGTGACGGGGCGCCATTCGGTGATCGAGAGACCGCTGTCGGTCAGCCGGGTCATGCCTCCAACAGCGACCATCGCGACGACGAGAACGAAGAGCACGGCAAGCCAGGCGCGGATCGCGCCGCGCGCGCCGCCCCGTCCCGCGCCGATCATCCCGCCCTTCGGCGCTTCGGCGGGTTTCGTCTCCGCCCCAACCTCTTCGAAGATGCTGCGTTTGCCTGCCACCTGTCCCTCCGTCGTCGCGGGCGGACACTAGGGCCACGCCCCGCGACCTGCAAGACCGCCGCGCTCCCATTCACCTTGCTCCAAATACCTCGGAGTGAATGCGGCCCCCAATCCGGGGGGCCGCAGAGGGGCGGCGCCCCTCGCCTAGCCGTCCCGCTTGCGCACGATCTGCCGCAGCACGCCGTGCAGCGTCTGCACATCGGCGCGGGTCAGGGGCATCCGGCTCCAGAGATTGCGCAAGGAGAGCTTCATGCTCTCCACCCGGGTTTCGGGGAAGAAATACCCGGCCTCCTCCAGCCGCTCCTCGTAATGGTCGCCAAGTTTCCCGACCTCGATCGCGGTCGCAAGCTCGGTCCCGGCGAGTTCCAGCACCTCGGGTGGCGTCGTGTCGCCCTGCCGGCGCCATTCGTAGGCGCAAAGCAGCACCGCCTGCCCGAGGTTGAGCGAGGCAAAGTCCGGGTTGACCGGCACCGAGATGATCGCGTTCGCCCCCGACACGTCGTCATTTTCAAGTCCGGCGCGCTCGGGGCCGAAAAGGACCGCCACCTTCTGCCCAGAAGCGGAAAGCGCCCGTGCATGCTCCATCGCCCGCTCCGGCGTCATCACCGGCTTGGTCAGGTCGCGGGCGCGCGCCGTCGTCGCGAAGACATAGGCGCAGTCGGCGATTGCCTCGGGCAGCGTCGGAAAGACACCGGCATGGTCGAGCACCCGCCCCGCCGCGCCGGAGGCCATCGCCACGGCGCGCGGGTTGGGCCAGCCGTCGCGGGGATCGACCAGCCGCATGTGGCTCAGCCCGAAATTCAGCATCGCCCGCGCGGCGGCGCCGATGTTCTCGCCCATCTGCGGGCGGACGAGGATGAAGGCGGGCTGGAGGTCGGGCATCCGTGCGTTTCCTGGAACTGCCGGGCCTGATACGATGATGCAACCCATATCGCAAGGAGGCCCGGATGCCGTGGGACGAAGGACTGGCGCAGGTGCTGCGCGACGATCTGGCCCACCTGCCGGTGACCGAGAAGAAGATGTTCGGCGGCCTCGCCTTTCTTCTGAACGGCCACATGGTCTGCGGCGTTCACCGGGGCGGGACGATGTTCCGGGTCGGCACGGAGAACGAGGCGGCGGCCCTCGCCGTTCCCGGCGCGTCGGTGACGATGATGGGCGCGCGGCCGATGCGTTCGATGATCGGCCTGTCGGACGAGGCCGCGGCGGACGACGCGCGGCGCGGCCGGCTGATGGCGATGGCGCTCGCCGTCGTGCGTGCCCTGCCCCCGAAATGAGCCTGCCCGTAGCCAAGCCCGGAAATCTGCGTTAAGGCCGCTTGCGCAGAGACATCCGGAGCCTGACATGGCCAGCACCGACCGCCCGCAGATCTACCTTATCACGCCGCCGGACCTTGATCCGGAGAGCTTTCCCGACCGGCTCGCGCGCGTGCTCGACGCGGTCGAGATCGCCTGTATCCGGCTCGCGATGGCGGGGTCCGACGCCGACCGGATCGGCCGGGCGGCGGATGCTCTCCGGCAGGTGTCGCACGACCGCGACGTGGCGCTGGTGATCGAGACCCATGTGCAGCTCGCCGAACGCCACGGGCTCGACGGGGTGCATCTTGTCGACGGCGCGCGCAATGTCCGCGCGGCGCGCAAGGCACTCGGCGCCGATGCGATCGTCGGCGCCTTCTGCGGCGCCTCGCGGCACGAAGGCATGACGGCGGGCGAGGCGGGTGCGGATTACGTTGCCTTCGGGCCGGTCGGCGACCTGCCGCTTGGCACCGGGACGCGGGCCGAGCACGAGCTCTTCGCCTGGTGGTCGGAGATGATCGAGGTGCCGGTCGTCGCCGAAGGCGGCCTGACAACCGCGCTGGTGACCGACCTCGCCCCGGTCAGCGATTTTCTCGGCATCGGTGCCGAGATCTGGTCGGCCGAGGATCCCGTGGCGGCGCTGAGGGCGCTTCTGGCACCGCTCGGCTGAGCGCGGCCCTCACTCCCGGTAACCGTCCCCCAGCGTATCGCGGACCGTGCCACGCACCGCCTCCTCGCAAAAGCGCGCCAGCTCCTTGCGCGACGGGAAGGCATCGACGCGTACCGGCGGGTGAAAGACCACCTCGACACTGCCCTGCCGCCACTGGGCCAGCGTCTTGACCAGATGGGCGCCGAAGCTCATGTCGCCCCACCATCCGTAAAATCGCGGCCCGCGCCCCTCTGGCGCCCGGTAGATCACGCTGACCGGCTGGATCAGCATGATGCGGTCGAGACCGTGGCTGTAGAAGGCGGCGAAGAGCGTCGACTTGAACGGCAGCACCCGAAGCCCGTCGGTCGATGTGCCCTCGGGGAAGAAAAGGAGCTTGTGTCCGGCGCGGATCCGCTCCTCGAAGAGCACCTGCTGCGCCTTCGCGGCCTTCGGGTCACGGGCGATGAAGGCGGTGCCGGTCGCGCGCGCGAGCCAGCCGATCAGCGGCCAGCCCGCGACCTCGGACTTGGAGACGAAATAGACCGACTGGCAGGCATTGAGCGAGAAGATGTCGAGCCATGAGGCATGGTTCGCCACCACCGCTCCGTGCTGGCGCATCGGCTCGCCGCTCACGGCATAGCGCATACCGATGATCGGGAAGGCCAGCCGGCAGACCGTCCGTGTGACAAGGGGCGAGACCGGCCGGTCTGAGCCGGCGAGCGGCCGCTCGACCAGCCGCACCGCGAGAAGCACCATAAGCCCGCCATAGGTCACGGTGCCAAGGGCCGCCCCGCGCGCCAGCGCCAGAAGCCAGCCGGCCGGCCCGATCCGTACCGCGTCGCCGGGATCGTCGGCGCGCCAGGTGGTCACGCCCGCGCCTCGTGCTTGCGGATATAGAACCCCTTGTGACGGGCGCTCATCGCCGCAGTGTCCATCAGGAGGCAGACATCGGTCGTGTTGAAGTCGCGGTCGACAAAGGCGCCCTCGCCGACAAATCCGCCAAGCCGCAGATAGGCCTTGATCAGCGCCGGCATGGCGGTCATGGCCGCGCGCCGGTCCAGCGCTGCGTCCGCGATCAGGTCCATGCACTGGAAATGCGACGACAAAGCCCGCACGCGCAACGCCTCGGGCGCGAGATGGTGATGGTGCAGCCAGGAGAGCGGTACCTTCAACGCCTCGATATCGGTACCGTGGAAGCTCGCCACACCGAAGAGAACCTCGATCCCGTGCTCCAGCACGTAATCGGCCAGCGCGTTCCACAAGAGGAACATCGCGCTGCCGCCGCGATAGTCGGCATCGACGCAGGAGCGGCCCAGTTCCAGAAGCCGCCGCCCCGAGGCACGCAGCGGGCCGAGGTCGTATTCGCCGTCGCAGTAGAACCGCCCGAACCGCGCCGCCTGATCGCTGCGCAAAAGCCGGTAGACCCCGACCACATGATCGAAGGACGCCGCGTCGCGCGTGGTGTCGATCAGGATGAGATGGTCGTTGACCGGATCGAAATCGTCGCGCTCGAACCGGCCGGCATGGTCGACCAGCGGCCCGTCGCCGCCAAGCTCCTCGACGAAGACGCGGTAGCGCAAGCGCTGGGCGGCCAGGAATTCGGCCTCCGTCGCCGCCAGCCGGACCTGAAAATGCGTGGTGTCGGGGGTCATTTCCGGCGCTCTGATCCGCGTCCCATCGAATGCCCGGCGGTTTTAGGCGCCGTTCCGACCATTTGCAACCGATTGGCTGGCGATGCGCTGCCTTTACACGCCCATAGGCTGTGGCATTCCCCCATTCATCGCGCTAAGGTTATGCATCGGGGTCGAGGACCGGCACCAGTTCCACCCTTGCCCCGTCGATGACGACCTTGCCAGCATGTTCGAAATTCACCGTGATCTTCATCCCGATCCGCGACTGCACCTGGCCGAGCCCCCATCCCGCCTCATCGGGGTGGCGCACCAGCATTCCCGGTTCCAGTATCTCGTTCACATGCCGCCTCCAGACCCAGGAATAGATGATGCAATCCGACCGACCCGACCTGATCGCCCTTCTCGGATCGCGCATCTGCCATGACCTTATCAGCCCGTTGAGCGCGATCGGCAACGGGGTCGAGCTCCTGATGATGTCGGGCGCGGTGCCGGGCCCGGAAATCGCGCTGATCTCGGAAAGCGTCACCAATGCCAATGCCCGCATCCGCTACTTCCGCATCGCCTATGGCTCGGCCGCGCCGGGGCAGAGCGTGGCGCGGGCCGAGATCCGCTCGATCCTCGACGACATGACCCGGGGCGGGCGGCTGGCGATCGACTGGCAGGTTCCGGGCGACGTGTCGCGGATCGAGGCGAAGCTTGCCTTCCTCGCGCTGCAATGCCTCGAAACCGCCCTGCCCTATGGCGGCCGGATCCGGATCGCGGCGGATGGCGACATCTGGCGGATCGGCGCCGAGGCGGCGAAGATGAAGCTGGACGCGGGTCTCTGGGAGCGGCTCACCACGCCCGGGGCGGGAACCGAGGTCGCGGCGGCGCATGTCCAGTTCCTGCTCTTTCCGGCCGAGCTTCAGCGCCAGGGCCGGACGCTCACCCTGCAAACCGCCGATCAGCAGATCGCGATGCGCTACTGAGCATGTTGGCCGGGCGGGCCGACCGGGCGCCCATGCTCACCCGCGGACCGTGCCGTCCCCGGTAACGAGGTACTTGAAACTGGTGAGCTGCTCGGCGCCGACAGGCCCCCGGGCATGAAGCTTGCCGGTGGCGATGCCGATCTCCGCCCCCATGCCGAACTCGCCGCCATCGGCGAACTGGGTGGAGGCGTTGCGCATCAGGATGGCGCTGTCGAGCCGCTCGAAAAACCGTCGGGCGGTGGCATCGTTCCCGGTCAGGATCGCCTCGGTGTGCTGCGATCCGTAGCGGCGGATATGGGCGATCGCCCCGTCCACGCCGTCCACCAGCTTCGCGGCGATGATCATGTCGAGGAATTCGCGGCCGAAATCCTCCGACGTCGCCGCCACCGTACCGGGCACTTTCAGCAAGTCGCCCTCGGTCCGAACCTCGACCCCGGCCCGGACCAGATCCTCGACCAGCACCGCGCCGTATTTCGCGTGGAACGCCCGGTCGATCAGCAGGCATTCCGCCGCACCGCAGATGCCGGTGCGCCGCGTCTTGGCGTTCAGCACCACCGCACGGGCCTTCGCAAGATCGGCGTCGGCATCGGCATAGACATGGCAGATGCCTTCGAGATGGGCGAAGACCGGCACCCGCGCCTCCTTCTGGACAAGGCCGACAAGGCCCTTGCCGCCCCTCGGCACGATCACATCGATATCGCCGACCATCCGCAGCATCTCGCTCACCGCCGCGCGGTCGCGGGTCGGAACAAGCTGGATCGCCGCCTCCGGCAGGCCCGCCTGCCTCAGCCCCTCGACCAGGCATCGGTGGATCGCGCGGGAGGACTGGAAACTCTCCGAGCCGCCGCGCAGGATCACCGCATTGCCCGATTTCAGGCAAAGCGCCCCGGCGTCCGCCGTCACGTTCGGCCGGCTCTCGTAGATGACGCCGATGACGCCCAGGGGCGTGCGCACCCGCTGGATGTGCAGCCCCGACGGCATGTCCCATTCGGCCATGACCGCGCCCACCGGATCGGTCTGCCCGGCCACCGCGCGGAGCCCCGCGACAATCCCGCCAACACGGGCCTCGTCGAGCATCAGCCGGTCCATCATCGCCGGCGACAACCCCTTTTCGGCGCCATAGGCGAGATCCTCGGCATTGGCGGCGACAATCTCCTGCCGGCGCGCCCAGACCGCCTCGGCCGCGGCAAGAAGTGCCGCCTCCTTGCGCTCCGGCGCGGCAAAGGCCAGCTCCGCCGCGGCGGCCTTCGCTTTCGCGCCGATCTCCGCCATCAGCGCGGGAATGCTCTCCAGATCCTTCATCGCGCACTCCTTCATCTTGCCTCAAATATCCCCGACGGAGGTCTGCGCCGAAGGCGCATCCGGTCAGAGAGCCATGTCGTCGCGATGCACCATCGGTCCGCGTCCGGCATAGCCGAGAATGCCCTCGATGTCACCCGAGCGGCGCCCGGCGATCGCCTTCGCCTCTGCGGCGGAATAGCGGGCGAGCCCCTTGGCCAGCGCCGCGCCACCGGGGCCGAGGATCGCCACCGGGTCGCCGCGCCCGAAACTGCCCGTCACCGCCGTCACCCCGGCGGCAAGCAGCGATTTGCCCTGCCCGAGCGCCGCGACCGCCCCGGCGTCGAGCCGCAATTCGCCGCGCGGCTTCATCGCCGCGATCCAGCGCTTGCGGGCCAGTTGCGGCGTGCCTTCTGCGATAAACCAGGTCGCGGCCGCGCCCGCGGCGAGCGCCGCCAGCGGTCGCAGCACCGAACCTTCGGTGATCGCCATCGCGCAGCCCCCGGCGACAGCGGTCTTGGCCGCCATCAGCTTGGTCTTCATCCCGCCCTTTGAGAGGCCGGAGACCGGATCGCCGGCCATCGCCTCGATCTCCGGCGTGATCTTCTCAACCACATCAAAGCGTTGCGCGGCCTTGTTGAGCTTCGGATTGTCCGAGTAGAAGCCGTCCACATCGCTCAGGAGCACCAGTTGATCGGCGCCGATCGTCACGGCGATCTGCGCCGCGAGCCGGTCATTGTCGCCAAACCGGATCTCGTCCGTCGCAACTGTATCGTTTTCGTTGACAATCGGCACGACCCCGAGGCCAAGCAGCGTTTCCATCGTCGCCCGGCTGTTGAGATAGCGGCGGCGGTCCTCGGTATCCTCGAGGGTGACGAGCACCTGCCCCGCCGTCAACCCGTGCGGCGCCAGTACCTCCTCGTAGGCCCGCGCCAGCCGGATCTGGCCGACGGCGGCGGCAGCCTGGCTCTGGTCGAGCGTCAGCGCGCCGACGGGCAGCCCGAGCACCGCGCGCCCGAGCGCGATCGAGCCGGAGGAGACGAGGATCACATCGGTGCCGCGCGCCTTGGCTTCGGCGACATCCTCGGCGAGCGCCGTGAGCCAGCCGCGATGCAGATCGCCCGACCGGTCGACCAGCAGCGCCGATCCGATCTTGACGACAAGCCGCCGCGCGGCGGCGATAGCGGGGGTCAGGGGCGCCATTCGTCGTCCTCGGGGGCGTCCAGCGCCCGCGTCTTCGCGATGATCGACCAGAGCGCGCGCAGCACTTCCTGAATGCCCTGCCCGGAGACACCGGACATGGCAAAGACCGGACCGCCCGAGGCCTTTTCGAGGCTGCGTTTGCGCGCGGCGATGGTCTTCGCGTCAAGCGCGTCGATCTTGTTCAGCGCGGTGATCCGCGGCTTGTCGGCGAGGGTTTCGGAATAGGCTTCCAACTCTCTCAGGATCGTCTTGTAATCCTTTGCAATCGTTGAGGATGTGCCGTCAACGAGATGCAGGAGAACCGAGCAGCGTTCGACATGGCCAAGGAACATGTCGCCAAGCCCACGGCCCTCGGAGGCGCCTTCGATCAGGCCGGGAATATCGGCCATGACGAATTCCTTGCCGTCCACGCCGACGACGCCGAGATTGGGCACCAGCGTGGTGAAGGGATAATCGGCGATCTTCGGCTTGGCGTTGGAGACGGCGGCGAGAAAGGTCGACTTGCCGGCATTGGGCAGCCCCAGAAGACCCGCGTCGGCGATCAGTTTCAGCCGCAGCCAGATTGTCCGCTCGACCCCCTCCTGGCCGGGATTGGCGCGGGAGGGCGCGCGGTTGGTCGAGGATTTGAAGCGCAGGTTGCCCCAGCCGCCATTGCCGCCCTGCGCGAGAAGGACGCGGCTCCCGACCTCAGTCAGGTCGGCGATCAGGGTTTCCTCGTCCTCGTCGAGGATCTCGGTGCCGACCGGCACCTTGAGGACGATGTCCTCGCCGGTCTTGCCGGTGCGCTGGCTGCCCATGCCGGGCTGGCCGCTCTTGGCGAAGAAATGCTGCTGGTAGCGGAAGTCGATGAGCGTGTTCAGCCCCTCCACCGCTTCGGCCCAGACCGAGCCGCCATTGCCGCCGTCGCCGCCGTCCGGCCCGCCGAACTCGATGAACTTCTCGCGCCGGAACGAGACGCAGCCGCCGCCGCCGCCGCCGGAGCGGATGTAGACTTTGGCGAGGTCGAGGAACTTCATGGGCCAGGCTTTCCTTGGGTCTGAATGGCGATAGTCCCTGACGGGGGTTTTCGCAAGAGCGTGCCGGGCGGGTGCGGGGTTGGCACCCGACTTGGAGGGCGCGGTTGGGGTACGGTTTCGGATCGCGTTCCGCGATCCGATCCGCCGGGGGTTTCACCCCCGGACCCCCAAGGTATTTTCGAACAGAAGATCGGGCTTGCCGGACCTGTCGTCCTGGTCGCGGCAGGGGCGGATTGAACGCCTAGCGCCCCTGAAACCGCGCCGGGCGCTTTTCGAGGAAGGCCGCGACACCCTCGCGGAAATCCTCCGTCCGCCCGCATTCGCCCTGCAACCGCGCCTCGAGCGCAAGCTGCGCGTCAAGCCCGTTGCCAAAGCTGGCGCGGAGCGCCGTCTTGATCCGGACGAAGGCTGCGGTCGGGCCGCCAGCGAGCGCCGCCGCCCGTGCCCGCCAATGCGCCTCGAAACCCTCGTCCGACACCGCCTCCCAGATCATGCCCCAGTCGGCCGCCTGCCGGGCACTGACCTTCTCGGCGAAAAGCGCCGCCCCCATCGCCCGCGCCATGCCGATCGTGCGCGGCAGCACATGGGTGCCGCCGGCATCGGGGATGAGGCCGATCCGGGTGAAGGCCTGGATGAAGCTCGCACTCTCGGCAGCGATCACCACGTCGGCGGCGAGCGCGAGATTGGCGCCCGCCCCGGCGGCGGTCCCGTTCACCGCGGCGATGACCGGCACCGGCGCGGAGACGATCGCCCGCAACATCGGCTCGTATTCCTCGGCGAGGACGCGGGCCACGTCGAACCCGCCAGCGACCGCCGGATCGCTGAGGTCCTGGCCCGAGCAGAAGGCGCGGCCAAGGCCGGTCAGCACGATCACCCGCGCCGTCGCCGCCGCGCGGGTCACGGCCTCGGTGATCTCGGCCCGCATCGCGCGGTTCAGCGCATTCATCACCGCTTCGCGGTCCAGGGTGATGACGGCGATGCCGCCGGTTTCCTCGTAGCGGATCGTCTCGTAGCTCACGCGCGCCTCCTCCGGTCCCGGTACCGCGCCAGATTAGCGACGGGCGGCGGAAGACAAAGCGAAACCCCGCGTCACTCCTTCAGGATTTCGTCGAGCCGGGCCTGCTCCTCGGCGCTGAGCGGTGCCGGCGCCGCATCGGGGGCCGACCGCCTGCGGCGCAGATAGGCCGCCGCCGAGAGAAGGGCCACAAGCAGCATCGCCGGGCCGGCGATCCAGAGAACCAGGTTCTCGCCCGTCGCCGTCGGCTTCAGGAGCACGTATTCGCCGTAGCGGTCGACCAGATAGGCGATGACCTCCCGGTCGCTGTCACCCGCCACGAGCCGCTCGCGTACCAGAAGCCGGAGGTCGCGCGCGAGGTCGGCATTCGATTCGTCGATATTCTCGTTGCGGCAGACGAGACAGCGCAGCCCCTGGCTCAACTCGCGCGCCCGCGCCTCGAGCACGGGATCGGCGAGCACCTCGTCGGGCTGCACCGCCTGCGCCGGGCCGGCGAAAAGCGCGAGCGCAAGGATCAGCCAGCGCATCGACTACTCCGCCGGCGCGGCGATCGCCGGCATCTTGCGAGCGCCGGCGGCGACCCGGTAGCGCCGGTCGGAAAGGCTGAGGATACCGCCGAAGGCCATGAGGATCGCCCCGGCCCAGATCCAGTTCGCGAAAGGCTTCACATAGGTCCGGACCGCCCAGCCGCCATCGGCCTGCGGATCGCCGATGACGAGGTAGAGATCGCGCCAGACGCCATTGTCGATCGCGGCCTCCGTCGTCGGCATCGCCGCCACCGGATAGACCCGCTTTTCGGGGTGGAGGAGCGCCACTTCGCGCCCGTCCTTCGTGACCCGCATCGTCGCGGTGGTGGAGATGAAGTTCGGCCCCTCGACCCGCTCGACCCCGTCGAGCGTAATCTCGTAGCCGCCGACATCGAAGCTCTCGCCGATCTTCGCCACGCGGATATCCTCGATATCCCAGGCGGTCAGGCAGGCGATGCCGATGAAGGTGATGCCAAGCCCGGAATGCGCCGCGGCCTTGCCCCAGTCGGCGCGCGGCAACCGTGTCAGGCGCGGCACCTGCCGACCAGCGCGCTGCCAGAGTTCGGCCGCCGCCCCGGCTATGATCCAGACCCCAAGTGCGAGGCCGATCGGCGCCAGTGCAGAGCGTCCCGTCTGCACCGCGAAGGCGAGCGCCGCGAAGGCAATCGCCAGCGCCAGCGCGCCGCGCAGCGGCCGGGCGCTCCGCCCGAGGGTCGCGCGTTTCCACGGAAGGATTGCGCCGAGGGGAAGGATCAACGCCAGCATCACCATGAAAGGCGTGAACGCCTGGTTGAAGAACGGCGCGCCGACGGAGAGCTTGCGGCCGAACGCCAGCTCCGCGATGAGTGGCCAGAGCGTGCCGACGAAGACCACGAAGGCCGCGACCGATAACAGGACGTTGTTGAGCACGAGCGCCGATTCGCGGCTGACGGTGCCGAAGACGCCCTTCGCCTCCATCGAACCGGCGCGGGCAGCGAACAGCGTCAGCGCGCCGCCGATGAAGACCGCGAGGATGGCGAGGATGAAGATCCCGCGCTCGGGGTCGTTGGCGAAGGCATGGACGCTGGTGATGATGCCCGAGCGCACGATGAAGGTGCCGATCAGCGAGAAGCCGAAGGCGAGGATCGCCAGAAGGATCGTCCAGCTTTTCAGCGCCTCGCGCTTTTCGACGACGATGGCGGAGTGGAGAAGCGCCGTGGCAACGAGCCAGGGCATGAACGAGGCGTTCTCCACCGGGTCCCAGAACCAGAAGCCGCCCCAGCCAAGCTCGTAATAGGCCCACCAGGAGCCGAGCGCGATGCCGACGGTCAGGAACATCCAGGCGGCGAGCGTCCAGGGCCGGACCCAGCGCGCCCAGGCGGCGTCGACGCGCCCCTCGATCAGCGCCGCAACGGCAAAGGAGAAGGCCATCGAGAGGCCGACATAGCCGAGATAGAGGAACGGCGGATGGAAGGCCAGGCCGGGGTCCTGCAAGAGCGGGTTGAGGTCCTGCCCGTCGAAGGGCGGCTCGACGAGGCGCAGGAACGGGTTCGAGGTGAAGAGGATGAAGGCGAGGAAGGCCACGCCGATCATCGCCTGGACGCTCAGCACCCGCGCCCTCAGCCGCTCCGGCAGCGCGGCCCCGAACCACGCGGCGGTGGCACCGAAGCCCGAGAGGATCAGTACCCAGAGCAGCATCGACCCCTCGTGGTTGCCCCAGACGCCCGAGACCTTGTAGAGCAGCGGCTTCAGCGTATGCGAGTTCTGCACCACGAGCCGAAGCGAGAAGTCTGAAGTGACGAAGGCATTGGTGAGGGCCGCGAAGGAGATCGCGATGCAGAGGAACTGCGCCGTCGCCGCCGGCCCCGCGACGGCCATCCAGCCGCGCCAGCCCTTCTGGGCACCGACGAGCGGGACGACGGCCTGAAAGGCCGCGATCATCAGCGCGAGACTCAGAGTGAAATGGCCGAATTCGACGAACATGCGGGAGAGCATAGAGGCTTCGCGCCGCCGGGCCAATGGGCTGCGCGCCGATGTCGCGGGGGCGTGAAGGCGGGGGCCGTGAAGGCGGGGGCCGTGAAGGCGGGGGGCCGTCTGCCCCCCGCACCCCCCGAAGGTATTTCCGAACAGAAGACGGAAGCGGCTCAGCGGTCGTCGCCGCGTCGCCATTCGGCGAGGGCGGGGTTGTCCTCTTCCGCCGCTCGCGGCTCCGCCGGCGCTGCGGGTGGCGTGCGTTGCGGGCGGGTGCGGAAATAATGCGCCTCGCGCGCGCCGAAGTAGAAGCTGACGATGGCCGCGAGGAGCCACCAGAGCGGTTCGGGCACGTAGTTCAGCCCGACCATGCGCCGGGTGAAACTGTCGGGATCGACCATCGCGTAGGCGAAGAGGCCGAGCGTCCCGAGCGCCAGCATCGGCCGTGGCAGCCGGTTCAGCCCGTTCACCATGCGGTCGAAGAAGCCGGGCCGGACATATTGGAACTCCGCCCCGAACTCGTCGAGTGCGGCGAGATAGGCCTCGTGCGTCGCCGCCATCTTCTTCGTCGCGTTCGGGGTGAAGACCTCGGCCACCGCGGTCACGGTCTGGCCGATGGCCGTCGTGGCGGCGGGCGCCCCGAGGATCCGTCCGATCACACCCATGCCGCGGTCCTCGCCCTGTGCTCGGCCTCGCTCAGGTGGAAGCGGGGCGAGAGGAAAGCCTCGGCCCGGGTGATCCAGCCGCCCTTGCCGCCGTCGCGGCGGCGGGCATACTTGCGGCTGGCCGGACGGACATCGGCTAGCGCGTAGTAGTAGTTCCGCCGCGCGATCCCGTAGGCGTCGGCGACAAGGACGGGCGCGGTTCCGGCGGCGCGATGGGCTGCGGCAACGGTGACCGGGCCGAGGACGCCGTCGACTGCAAGATCATGGCCCATCTCGTTCAGGAGCCGCTGGAGAATGCGCACCGCGTTCGAACCGGCATTCACATACATGTCGAAGACCGGGGCCTGCTCGCCGTCGCCGGTCAGATCCAGCCCGAGGCGGCGCATCGTTCCGATGGTCACGCCGTATTTGGTTGCCCCGCCGGGATCGTCGGGATCATTTACATAGCCGCCCTCGCGGGCGACGATTTCGCGGGCAATGTCGGCAACGGTCTGCATGGGCTTTCCCCCGGAGGTCGGGAGAAGGCTCGGACGAAATGGTTAATTCGTCGCAGCTCCAGCGTTCGGATCAGCGTTCGGATCGACGTAGACGCCCTGTTCCTTGAGGGCATCGACCACTTCCTTCGGCATGTAGGTCTCGTCATGCTTGGCGAGGATCTCGGTCGCCTCGAAGGTGCCGTCGACGAGCTTGCCGGTCGCCACCACGCCTTCGTTCTCGCCAAAAAGATCCGGCAGAACGCCTTCGTAGCGCACCGGGATCGCCTCGTTGGTGTCGGTCACCCGGAAGGTGATCGTCGCACCTTGCCCGCGGACGAGGCTACCCTCTTCCACCAGCCCGCCGATGCGGAAGGTCTCGTTTGGGCCGGGCGCCTTCTCGGCGACCTCGGTGGGCGAGCGGAAGTATTGCAGCGCGTCCGGCGCGGCGAGGTAGAACGCCCCGAAGCTGGCGGCCATGGCGACGGCGGCCAGAACGATGACCTGGATCCGGCGTTGTTTCTTCAGTCCCTTCATCGCACCCTCACGGGAAGACCGGCGCCAGCATCAGCCCCGCCGTCTCCTCAATCCCAAGCATCAGGTTGGCGTTCTGGATCGCCTGCCCCGACGACCCCTTGGCGAGGTTGTCGAGCGTCGCGACGACAAGCACACGTCCCGGCAGCCGGTCGGCCATCACACCGATATGGACGAAGTTGGACCCGGCGATCGACCTTGTCGATGGGAGTGCGCCAAAGGGTAGCACCTCGATGAACACTTCGTCGGCGTAGCGCGCGACAAGGGCGGCATGGACCGCCTGCGCGTCGCCCTTCACATAGACGGTGGCGAGGATGCCGCGGTTGAAGGGCATCAAATGCGGGGTGAACTGGATCCGCAACGGCCGGCCCGCCACTTTCGAAAACTCCTGGTCGAACTCGCCGAGATGCCGGTGGGCACCGCCCGCCGAATAGGGATGGGTGCCGCCCGAAAGCTCGGCGTGAAGGAGGTTCTCCTTCAACGACCGCCCTGCCCCGCTGACCCCGGCCTTGAGGTCGAGGATGATCTCGTCAAGGTCGATGACGCCAGCCTCGATCAGCGGCCGGATCGCGTATTGCCCGGTCGCGGCGTTGCAGCCGGTGCCGGCGCAAAGCCGGGCGGCGCGGATCTCGTCCCGGTAGAACTCGGTCAGGCCGTAGACGGCGGTCTTCTGCAACTCGGTGGCCGCATGGGGCTTGCCGTACCATTTCTCGTATTCCGCCGGATCGCGCAGCCGGAAATCGGCCGAGAGGTCGACGACCTTCAGATCGGAGGGCAGGTCCTTGATCACCGCCTGCGAGGTCGCGTGCGGCAGCGCGCAGAAGGCGAGGTCGACGCCGGAAAAGTCCATGTCCTCGATCTTTTCCAGCACCGGCAGCTTCAGGTGGCGCAGATGCGGGAAGACATCGGCCATCGCCATGCCGGCCTTGCGGTCGCCGGAGAGCGCGACGATCTCCATCGCCGGATGGGTGGCGATCAGGCGGACAAGCTCGGCCCCGGTGTAGCCGGACGCGCCGAGAATGGCGATCTTGTGGGTCATGGCGGGCCTCGCTTGGCAAAACTCGCCGCTTGATGGGCGAGCGGCGCGTCGGATTCAACTGAATTCTTCGTGCGCGGGGCGGGTTAGACCAGTGGATATTCGGCCAGGATGTCGTGGATCGCGCCGTCGCCGGTCAGGTGCGACCGGTAAAGCACCACCTCGGTCACCGAGAAAGGCGCTGTGCCGAACGCCGCGTGGCGGGTCAGGAACCGCGCCAACGTCGCCTCGGTTCCCGACCCCGGCCGAAACCGGGCGAGCGTCACGTGCGGGCGGAACCGCGCCCGGTCGGGCATGATGCCGGCGCCGTGCAGAAGGCTCCTGACCTTGCGCTGGAGAGTGTCGAGCGGGCCGGAAGGCGCGACAGCGGCAAAGAGCGTCTTGGGCGTGGCGCCGCCGAAGGTGCCAAGCCCGTCGAGCCGCAGGCTGAACGGGGCCGAAGCGAGCCCTTCCAGCGCCTCGTGGGCGGCCTCGATCCGCTCCACCGGTTCCTCGCCGAGAAAGGAGAGCGTGACGTGGAAGGTCTCGGGGTCGGCGAGGCGGCCGACCGGCAGGTCGGCTTGGATATCTTCCAGCCGTTCGCGAATGTCCTCGGGGACCGGGATCGCGACGAAGGCGCGCATCGCCGCCGCCTCAGGCCGCCTCGAACGCGATCCGCCGGCGCAGGAACTGCGTCGCCTTCGACGAGACGCGGGTCGGATCGCCGGTGGTGAGGAATTTCGATACCGTGCCGGAGCCGGCGAATTCCGGGCGCCGGGCGAGGTAGTCCTTGAGGCTTGGCGCCACCAGATCGGCCTGCGAATAGACCTTCACCCCCGCCCCGAGCGCATCCTGGAACACCGCCTGCATTAGGGGATAATGTGTGCAGCCGAGCATTGCCGCCTCGGGCTTCGGCATCCGCCGCATCAGCGCCTCGACATGGGAGCGCACGAGCGCCTCGGCCAGCATCTCGTCGCCCTGCTCGATCGCGTCGACGACGCCGCCACAGGGCTGCGCCTCGACATCGACACCGATGGCGCGGAAGGCAAGCTCGCGCTGGAACGCCCGGCTCGCCACCGTCGCCGGCGTGGCGAAGAGCGCGACATGCTTTACCGCCACCTCGCGCGGGGGCGAGTTGTCGCCCCATTGCCGTTCGGTCAGCGCCTCGATCAGCGGCACGAAGACGCCAAGGACGCGCTTGTCCTTCGGCACCCAGTGTTCCTGCATTCTCTTCAGCGCCACGGCCGAGGCGGTGTTGCAGGCGAGAACCACGAGGTCGCAGCCTTCGGCCCAGAGCCGCTCGACCCCGGCGCAGGTCAGGTTGAAAATGTCATCGGCATCGCGGACGCCGTAGGGCGCATGGGCGTTGTCGCCGAAATAGACGAAGGGCACCGCGGGCATCGCCCTCGCCACCGCATCATAGACCGTGAGCCCGCCAAGACCAGAATCGAAAATGCCGACCGCCATGCGCGCCACCCTTCCCCGCGACTGGGGCCGAAGCGGCTCAGGCGCGATATTTCTCTTCGAATTCAAAGCCGTAGTCATATGACGGCAGCGGCTTTGGCGACAAGTCATACGTCGCCCGGCGCAGGAAATCCATCATCTGTTTCGCATCCGAACCGAAAGCTTGAAGCCGGGCGCGCGGGATCGGCGCGCCGACCACGATGCGCACCGGCGTGTCGATCCGTGCCCGGAACTCCTTGATGAGGAGCGCGAGGCGCAACGTGTAGTGCAGATGGCTCGCCACCTGGAAGAGCCGCGAATTCTGGCCCTCGAAGTAGATCGGCACCACCGTTGCGCCCGAACGCGCGATCATCTTGGCGGTGAAGTTGCGCCACAGGGGGTCCATCGGCCGGCCGAAAGGCCGCGCTGCGGTCGCCACGCCGCCGCCGGGGAATATCCCGATCGCGCCGCCCGCCCCGAGATAACGGAGCGCCTCAGCACGCACTTCGATATTCTGCCGGGCGGCCTCTTTCGTCTCGTCGAAATTGATCGGCAGGATCACCCGGTTCAACTCCTCCGCCTTGCGGAAGACATTGTGGGCGACGATGCGGAAATCGCCGCGCAACCGCGACAGGATATGCCCCATCATCAGCCCGTCGAGGATGCCGTAGGGATGGTTGGCGACAAGGACCAGCGGCCCGTTCGCCGGAATGTTCGCGAGGGTGCCGCCGATCACCTCGAGGCTGAGCCCGTAGCGCTCCACGATGACCTGCCAGAAGTTGCGGCCGGCGGCCACCTCGGCGTCATAGCCCCGCGCGCGCCGGATGAGGTCGATCCGTCCGGTGGCGTTTTCCAGAACCCGCACGATGGCGCGTGCGCCCCGCGACCGCGCCGACGACGCGTAGGTAATATCGCGCGCGAAATCCCGCCGCATGATCCGATGCCCCCGAGGCCGTCCACACTCCTGAAGCGGGAGTGTCGCGCCCGGATATGACGGGGATGTGACGGCGCTATTCCGCCGCCTTCCTCATCGGTGCGCCGCCGGCTCGGATCAGCGTCAGAAGTTCCTCGCGCCGCTTCGCAGCCTGCCGTTGTGCAGCTTCCTTGACCGGACCGAAGCCGCGGATGTCGAGCGGCAACCGCGCGAGCGCCTCGGCGGCATCGCGGGTCGCGGGCGTTACTTTCGGCAGCACCTCGGCCATGTCGGCCTCGTACTCTGCGATCAGGGCGCGTTCCATGCGACGTTCGGCGGCGTGGCCGAAGGGGTCGAACGCGGTGCCGCGAAGAGGTTTCATCGCGGCAAGAAGACGGAAGACCGGCACAATCCACGGCCCGAATTCCCGCTTCTTCGGCCGCCCTTTCGGGCCTTTCCGGCCAAGGACCGGCGGCGCGAGGTGGAAACTCATGCGGAAGTCGCCGTCGAACTCTGCCCGCGCCTTCTCCGCCGTTTCCAGATGCATCCGCGCGACCTCGTATTCGTCCTTGTAGGTGAGGAGCTTGTGGTAGCCCTCGGCCACGGCTTCGCGCAGATCCTCGGGCGCGGACGCGACGAGGCGGCAGTAGCGGTCGGCGTAGGCGGGGTTCTGGTAGACCCGGAGATGCGCGGCACGGGTGTCGATCTTTTCCTGCAATGACAGTGCTGTTGCAGGGTGATCCTCATCCGTTTTCGCCGCCTCTTCGGGGAAGGCAGCGGCCCAGCGGCCGATCTCGAAGGCGCGAAGGTTACCGGCGACGGCGGCGCCGTTCAACTCGATGGCCTGGCGGATCGCGTCGGCCGAGAGTGGGACGAGGCCCTTCTGCCAGGCTGCCCCCAGCATCAGCATGTTGGAAAAGATTGAATCGCCCATCAGCCGCCGGGCCAGGTCCGTGGCGTCGAGGAACCACACCCGGTCCCGCAGCCGTGCTTCAAGAGACAGCCGCAAGGCACCGGACGGTAAGCGGAATTCTCGGTCGCGGGTGAAGGCGCCGGTGATGATCTCATGCGCGTTGACGACGCCGCCGGTGCGGCCGGTCTTCATCAGCCCGAGCGTCTTGGCGCCGCCGGTCACCACCAGATCGCCGCCGATGACGCAGTCGGCCTCGCCCACCGCGACGCGGATCGCGCTGATATCGCCGGGTTTCTCGGCCAGCCGCAGATGGATGTTGACCGCGCCGCCCTTCTGGGCAAGCCCGGCCATCTCCATCATGCCGGCCCCCTTGCCGTCGATCTGCGCCGCCTGCGCCAGAACCGCGCCGATGGTCACGACGCCGGTGCCGCCGACACCGGTGATCAGCACGTTGAAGGTGCCGTCGATCTTTGGCAGCACCGGCTCGGGCAGGTCCGGCAGCGCGAACTCCGCCGCGCCGGCCTTCTTCACCTTCGCACCCTGAAGCGTCACGAACGAGGGGCAGAAGCCGTCGAGGCAGGAGAAATCCTTGTTGCAGGACGACTGGTCGATGGCGCGCTTGCGCCCGAACTCGGTCTCGACCGGCACGATGGAGACGCAGTTCGACTGCACCCCGCAATCGCCGCAGCCCTCGCAGATGTCGGTGTTGATGAAGACCCGCCGGTCGGGATCAGGGAAAAGCCCGCGCTTCCTGCGCCGGCGCTTTTCGGCGGCGCAGGTCTGGATGTAAAGAATGACCGACACACCCTTGATCTCGCGGAACTTCTTCTGGATCAGATCAAGCTCGTGCCGCTCGTGGAATTCCATGCCCGCCGGAAAGGCGCCGCGCTCCACGTCTTCCTTGTCGTCATAGACGACGGCGATATGGTCTACCCCCATCGCCTGCACCTCGCGGGCGATGCGGGCGGCGGTCAGCCCGCCCTCGTTGGCCTGTCCGCCGGTCATCGCCACGGCATCGTTGAAGAGGATCTTGTAGGTGATGGTCGTCCCCGCCGCCAGCGCGGCCCGGATCGCCAGAATGCCGGAATGGTTGTAGGTGCCGTCGCCGAGGTTCTGGAAGACATGGCCGGTCTTCGAGAACGGCGCCTCGCCGACCCAGTTCGCCCCCTCGCCGCCCATCTGGGTGAAGCCGAGGGTGGAGCGGTCCATCCATTGCACCATGTAGTGGCAGCCGATCCCGGCATAGGCACGGCTGCCCTCCGGCACCTTGGTCGAGGTGTTATGCGGGCAACCCGAGCAGTAGTAGGGCAGCCGTGCGGCGATCTCGGGCGCGTTGTCGGCCTTCTTCGCCTCGCGCACCGCGGCAAGGCCCGCCTTGATCCCGTCGGTCCCGCGCCCCTCCTCGATCAGGATCGCGCCCAGTTTCTCGGCGATCCAGGCGGGGTCGAGCGCGTAGCGGGTCGGGAACAGTTCCTCTCCGGTCAGCGCGTGTTTCCAGCCGTAGACCCGGCGGCCCTGCCGGTCGTCGAAGATTGCCTCCTTGACCTGCACCTCGATCAGCTTGCGCTTCTCCTCGACCACGACGATGAGGTCGAGCCCCTCGGCCCAGTCGTGGAACCCCTTCATGTCGAGCGGGAAGGTCTGGCCGATCTTGTAGGTGGTCAGGCCCAACCGCTCCGCCTCGGCCGCGTCGATGCCGAGCAGGGTCAGCGCGTGAACGAGGTCGAGCCAGTTCTTGCCGGCGGCAACGAGGCCGATCTTGGCGCCGGGCTTGCCCCAGACCCGCCGGTCCATGCGGTTCGCATGGGAAAACGCCTCGGCCGCGAAGCGCTTGTAGTCGATCATTCGCGCTTCCTGCGCCACCGGCGTATCTTGAAGGCGGATGTTGGGCCCACCGTCCGGCATCTGGAAATCGGGCGTGACAAAAGACTGGCGGAACGGATTTCCGTCGACGACCGCCGTCGCCTCGACCGTGTCCTTCATGGTCTTGAGCCCGACCCAGACCCCGGCAAAGCGGCTCAGCGCCCAGCCATATAGCCCGAAATCGAGGATTTCCTGTACACCGGCGGGGCTCAGCACTGGCATGTAGGCATCGACCATCGCCCAGTCGGACTGATGGAGCGTGGTGGAGCTTTCGCCGGTATGGTCGTCGCCCATTGCCATCAGCACGCCGCCCTTGGGCGAGGTGCCGGCCATATTGGCGTGCCGCATCACGTCGCCGGAGCGGTCCACCCCCGGCCCCTTGCCGTACCAGAGCGCGAAGACACCATCATAGCGCCCCTCGCCCCTCAGTTCGGCCTGCTGGGTGCCCCAGACCGCCGTTGCCGCCAGATCCTCGTTCAGCCCCGGCTGGAAGCGGATATCGTTCGCCTCAAGCAGTTTCCGCGCCCGCGACATGTTGAGGTCGACCCCGCCAAGGGGAGAACCGCGATAGCCGGTCACGTAGCCGGCGGTCGCCAGCCCCGCTTTGCGGTCACGTTCCCTTTGCGTCAGCATCAGCCGCACCAGCGCCTGCGTGCCGTTCAACAGCACCGGCGTCCGGGTCAGATCATAGCGGTCGTCCAAGGAAATCTGAGACTTGCCCATCTAGCCCTCCCCGCTGTCCGAACACGGTCATTATAGGTCAAAAACGCTGACCTACAAAGCATCTTTTCCCGCCACGGATCCGGCAATTTTTACACCGTCGCTTTTGTTTCACTTTCCCGGTCGGCGTAATTGCGCGATAAGGCCGCGGTCGGAAAACGACAGAAAGAGACGGAATGGATTGGGACAAGCTCAGAATATTTCATGCGGTCGCGGATGCGGGCTCCCTCACCCATGCGGGCGAGGCGCTGCACCTGTCGCAATCTGCCGTCAGCCGGCAGATCCGTGCGCTTGAGGAGAGCCTCGATACCACGCTTTTCCACCGTCACGCGCGGGGACTGATTCTCACCGAGCAGGGAGAGCTTCTGTTCGACGCGACCTCGTCGATGAACCGCCGGCTGGAGACCGCGGCGGCGCGGATCCGCGACAGCGAGGACGAGGTCTTTGGCGAGTTGCGGGTCACCACGACGACTGGCTTCGGCACGCTCTGGCTCGCCCCGCGCCTTGGCAAGCTTTATGAGAAGTACCCCGACCTCAAGATCGACCTGATGTTGGAGGAACGGGTGCTCGACCTGCCGATGCGCGAGGCCGACGTGGCGATCCGGATGAAGGAGCCGAGCCAGGCCGATCTGATCCGCCGCCGGCTGATGAGCGTCCGGATGCGGCTTTACGCGACGCCCGAGTACCTTGCGACGGAAGGTACGCCAAGCGGGCTCGAGGATATTGCCGAACACCGGCTGATCAGCCAGAACCCGGCGACCGCTCAGGTCGCCGCGGGGGCCACGCTGGTGCAGAGCCTCCTGGCACAGGACATCCGCTCGACGCTGACGGTGAACAATTATTACGGAGTGCTGCAGGCGGTACTCTATAACCTCGGCATCGGCGTCCTGCCGGACTACCTGACAGAGGATTTCCCCAATCTCGTGCGGGTCTTGCCTGAGGTGGAATCGAGCGAAGTCCCGGTCTTTCTCGCCTACCCTGAGGAATTGCGCCATTCCAAGCGGATCTCGGCGTTCCGGGATTTCGTGATGGAGGAGATCATCGCATACCGCAAACGGAGGGTTGACGATGGCGCAACCTGAAGTTGCGGTGAGACATGTCTGCAACGCATAGCGGCCATGTTGCGCCTGCGGCATGATTTTCCTTGAACCGTTCGCAACCCGCACATAAATCAGGCTTGAAGGTGACAGTCGAGGCAACTCTTGGCACCTTCTACCTCCCTGTTGGACTTAGGCCGAGCTTGTCTCGGCCTTTTTTTTGCCTTGGCCCCTTTTGACCTGGGCTGCACTTCGTCTAGGCTTCGGCCAGTCAACCGCGAAAGGCAAATGCCGATGTCAGCCGACCGGAACCTTGGCTGCCGTTGCGGCGCAACGCGGTGGACCATCGCTACAGATGTGCCGGGCACCCATGTCGAATGCTACTGCGCCGACTGCCAGACATTCCTCAACCACCTGAAAGCGCCAGAATATCTTGACGCTGCGGGGGGGACGGAACTGTTCCAGACCCTGCCCCACGCGATCCGCTTCACCGCCGGAGACGAAAACCTGCGGCTTCTGAGGCTGAGCCCCAAGGGTTTGATGCGCTGGTATGCCGGCTGCTGCGGCACACCGATTGCGAACACGCTGACCTCGCCTGCGCTGCCCTTCGTCGGCGCCGTCTTGCGACCTGGACAGATCGGCTTCGGACCGGTCATCACCCACGCCAATGTCACGTCGGCGCGCGGACCCATCCGGCAATCCGGCGTCTTGCGCGCCATCATCGGCGTGATGTGGCGGGCGGCGGCGGCAAAGCTGACCGGCCGCAACCGGCCGAACCCGTTCTTTGCGTCGGACGGCACCCCGACCGTCGCGCCTAGAACCCTGACACTTGCGGAACGCGACGCCGCTCGTCCGCGCATCACGGGGTGAGAGCCCTTTCCACCGCCCGCACCTTGCCCTAAAGAAACGCGCAAACCGCATCAGGACAGGTCAGCCATGCAGGAACCAGCGATCACCGAGGATCTGATTGCCGCGCACGGGCTCAAGCCCGACGAGTATCAGCGCATACTGGAGATCATCGGGCGCGCGCCGAGCTTCACCGAGCTTGGCATCTTCTCGGCGATGTGGAACGAGCATTGTTCCTACAAGTCCTCGAAGAAATGGCTCCGCACCCTGCCGACAACGGGGCCGCAGGTGATCTGCGGGCCGGGCGAGAACGCGGGCGTCGTCGATATCGGCGACAACCAGGCGGTAATCTTCAAGATGGAAAGCCACAACCACCCTTCGTATATCGAACCGCATCAGGGCGCCGCGACCGGCGTCGGCGGCATCCTGCGCGACGTCTTCACCATGGGTGCGCGCCCCATCGCCGCGATGGATTCGCTCAGCTTCGGCCTGCCCTCGCACCCAAAAACCGCGCATCTTGTGAAGGGCGTGGTGGAAGGCGTCGGTTCCTACGGCAACTGCTTCGGCGTGCCGAATGTCGGCGGCGAGGTGCGGTTCCACAGCAGCTACAACGGCAACTGCCTCGTCAACGCATTCGCGGCCGGTTTGGCCGATGCCGACAAGATCTTTTACTCCGCCGCGAGCGGTGTCGGCATGCCCGTCGTCTATCTCGGCGCGAAAACCGGACGTGACGGCGTCGGCGGCGCGACGATGGCCTCGGCCGAATTCGACGATACGATCGAGGAAAAGCGCCCCACGGTTCAGGTGGGCGACCCCTTCACCGAAAAGCGGCTGCTGGAAGCCTGTCTGGAACTCATGGCCTCGGACTCCGTCATCTCGATTCAGGACATGGGCGCGGCGGGCCTGACCTGCTCGGCCGTAGAGATGGGCGACAAGGGCGGGCTCGGCATCAAGCTGCAACTCGACGACGTGCCGCAGCGCGAAACCAACATGAACGCCTACGAGATGATGCTTTCGGAAAGCCAGGAGCGGATGCTCATGGTCCTGAAGCCCGAAAAAGAGGCCGTCGCCCGCGCCATCTTTGAGAAATGGGACCTCGACTTCGCCATCGTCGGCGAAACCATCGCCGAGGACCGCTTCCTGATCCTGCATGGCAATGAGGTGAAGGCCGACCTGCCGCTGTCGAAACTCTCCTCGTCGGCTCCCGAATACGACCGTCCTCATGTGCCGACGCCCGCCGCCGCGCCGTTGAGCGACGTGCCGCAGATCGACCCGATTGAAGGGCTGAAGGCGCTGATCGGCTCACCCAACTACGCCCACAAGGCCTGGGTCTGGGAACAGTACGACACGCAGGTCATGGCCGACACGATCCGCACGCCGGGCCTTGGCGCGGGCGTGGTGCGCGTCCACGGCTCGGGCAAGGCGCTGGCCTTCACCTCCGACGTGACGCCGCGCTATGTCAAGGCGAACCCGGTCGAGGGCGGCAAGCAGGCCGTCGCGGAAGCCTACCGCAACCTGACCGCCGTCGGCGCCGTGCCGCTGGCCACCACCGACAACATGAATTTCGGCAACCCCGAAAAGCCCGAGATCATGGGCCAGTTCGTTGGCGCCATCAAAGGCATCGGCGCTGCCTGCGCGGCGCTCGACATGCCCATCGTCTCCGGCAACGTCTCGCTTTACAACGAAACCGACGGCAAGGGCATCCTGCCGACCCCGACCATCGGCGCGGTTGGCCTGCTGAAATCGCTCGACGAGTTGATCGCCGGCCAGCCGCAAGAGGGCGACGCCGCCGTGGTGATCGGCCGGACCGAGGGCCATCTCGGCCAGTCCGCCCTTCTGGCCGAAGCCTTCGGGCGTGAGGAAGGCGACGCCCCGCATGTGGACCTCGCCGCCGAAAAGCGGAACGGCGATTTCCTGCGCGCCAACCGCAAGGCGGTCCGCGCCGCGACCGACCTCTCCGACGGTGGCCTCGCGCTCGCCGCCTTCGAGATGGCCGAGGGCGCGGGGATTGGCGTGACGCTCGACCCGGGCGAAACCGCCTTCCTCTTTGGCGAGGATCAGGCCCGCTACCTCGTCGCGCTCCGCCAGTCCGACATTGCCGCCCTGACCGCGGCGGCACAGGCGGCGGGCGTACCGCTGGCGCTGGTCGGCCGGTTCGGCGGCGATACGGTCACGCTCGGCGCGGCCTCCGCCCCGCTTGCCGACCTCTCGCACCTCTACCGCACCGCCTTCGCCGCCGCCATCGCCTGACCGCATCCGGGTTTCTTCTTGGCCCAAATACTCCCGCCGGAGGCGGACCTTCGTCACGCGCGGAACCTTGCGGCGCACCCGCGCCCGGCTTACATATTGGCCAAGACCAGAACGGAAGGACGCCTCATGGCGATGGAAGCGCGAGACATCGAAACCCTCATCCGGGCGACGTTCCCGAAGGCCGAGATCACGATCACCGATCTCGCCGGCGACGGGAATCACTTTGCTGCCGAGGTCATCGACGAAAGCTTCCGCGGCATGAACCGCGTCCAGCAGCAGCGCGCGGTCTATGCCGCGCTCAAAGGCAAGATGGACGGCGCGCAGGGCGAATTGCATGCGCTCGCCCTGACCACCAAGGCACCGGAGTAAGCGACATGACCACAACGACCGCACAGGACCAGATCCGCGAAACCGTCGAGAAGAACGACGTCGTGCTTTTCATGAAGGGCACCAAGACCATGCCGCAATGCGGCTTTTCCAGCCGGGTCGCTGGGGTCCTGAATTTCATGGGCATCGACTATGCCGACGTCAACGTGCTCGAGAACGCCGATATCCGCCAGGGCATCAAGGACTTCTCCGACTGGCCGACGATCCCGCAGCTCTACGTCAAGGGCGAATTCGTCGGCGGCTGCGACATCGTCACCGAAATGACCTTGTCGGGCGAGCTTGACCAGCTCTTCGACGCGAAGGGGGTGGCCTACGACAAGGACGCCGCCGACAAGATCCGCGCCGCGAACGCCTGATCGCTCAGTCCAACGGCACGCAGGCGGCGTAGAGGATCGTTTCCGCGCCGCCCGCCTCGCGCCAGAGCAGCGTCGCCTCGTTGCCCTTGGTCCACCAGACATAGCCTGACCCGTCCGAGGGCCAGGCATAACGTGCGCCAGAGGCAGAGGGCGCGAGCAGAAGCGCGACCTGCCGCCCCTCCACCTGGAGCACAGCAGCCCCCCCGGTGTCGGCATTCACATAGCTTGCCGCGATCTCGACCCCGCGCTCGCAGCCGTAGCGCACCGTGCTCACCGACAGCTCCGCCGCCGCTCCAGTCGGCAGGCAGAGGGCGACCAGCGTCATCGCCCGCCCGAGGGGACGGGTCATGAGGCCAGTCTTTCCTCGACCTTTGCTGCGAGCGCCTCGGTCCGCGCCGCGATCTCGGCGAAGGTCTCGGTGATGATCTCGGGAATCACCGGCACCTCGACCCGCTCGGGATTGGCGCGGGCGTTCGCCGCGACTCGCTCGGCTACCACGGCACGCTCCTCGGCCGCGCGCAGCTGATCCTCGAGCCCCGCTGCCTTGTCGGCCAGCATCAGCCCCGCCATCAAGAGCATCCGCGCCTCCGGCATCCGGCCGATCTGCCCGACCAGCGCGGTCGCCTCATTGTCGAGCATCTTGGCGGCGGCGCGCAGGAAATGCTCCTCGCCGTCCTGGCAGGACACGTCGAAATCGCGGCCACCGATGGAAATCGTGACGTCCGGCATCAGGCCACCTCGCCGATCAGGGGTTTGAGTTCGGAGAGGATCTCCTCCATCTCCGCCATCTCGGCGGCGCGCGCCACGCGCAAGGCCTCAAGCTCGGTCATCATCGACCGGTTGATCAGGTGTGGCTCCGCCACGCCTTCCTGCGCCGCCTCGCTCAGCGCGCGATTTGCATCAGTCAGTTGGGTGTTGAGCTGCTTTTGCCGCTGCAACTCCAGACCGGCGGCATTGAGCTGTTCGGTCAGCCGGCCGACCTTTTTCTCAAGCGCCTCGACCATGGTTTCCTGCTTTTCCCTGATAGCGCGCACCCGCTCGGTCAATTGCGCATTTGCGGTCCGTTCGGCGTCGAGTGCATCGCGCAGGGCGGTCAGTTCACCGTCGTCGTCACCCGGTGTCGCCCCCGTCCCCTGCCCGAGCAGGTCCAATCCGGTGCCAATCCGCTCCAAGGCCGCCGAAATCCGGCGCTCCAGCTCGGTTATGTCGCTCATACCCTCAACCCCCTGACGTTTCTTTACGGTCACGTTTCTCGAATACCCGGGGCTTTGGACACGTCTGCCAACGCGGCGAATCGGACCGGCCCCCACCGGTCCCGAGTTTAGACCAAAGCTGGCGCCGATTTCTCCCCCTTTCGCGCCAGAGCCTTAGCGGGCGCGCTTGATCTCGCCCGCGAGCCTGCTATCAAGCCCGCGACTTCGCACCCCATAACGGAAGGACCGCCCCCGTGGACATCGCCACCCTTCGCGAAAAACATGCCGATCACTGGACGCGCGCCTGCGCCATCCGCGCGCTTGCCATGGACGCGGTCCAGGCCGCGAATTCCGGCCATCCGGGGATGCCGATGGGCATGGCCGATGTGGCGACGGTCCTGTTCGAGAAACACCTGAAGTTCGATGCCTCGGCCCCGAAATGGGCCGACCGCGACCGCTTCATCCTCTCGGCCGGGCACGGGTCGATGCTGATCTACGCGCTTCTCCACCTCACCGGGTTCGAGGACATGACGCTCGACCAGGTGAAGAACTTCCGCCAGTGGGGGGCCATCACCGCCGGCCACCCTGAATACGGCCATGTCGCCGGGGTCGAGACCACGACCGGCCCGCTCGGCCAGGGCATCTCCAATGCCGTCGGCTTCGCGATGGCCGAGGAATCGCTGCGCGCCCGCTTCGGCGCCGCGATCGTCGATCACCGCACCTGGGTGATCGCCGGCGACGGCTGCCTCATGGAAGGCATCGGCCACGAGGCGATTGGCCTTGCCGGCATGCAGAAGCTCTCGAAGCTCGTCGTGCTCTGGGACAACAACAACATCTCCATCGATGGCAAGATCAGCCTTTCCGACGTGACCGACCAGCGCGCCCGCTTCGCCGCTGCGGGCTGGAAGGTTCTCGCCTGCGACGGCCACGATCCCGTCGACATCGACCGCGCCCTGACCGAGGCCCGGACCTCCGACCGGCCGGTGCTCGTCGACTGCAAGACCCATATCGGCTTCGGCAGCCCGAAGAAGCAGGACAGCGCCGGCGCCCACGGCTCGCCCCTCGGCCCTGACGAGATCGCCGCGACGAAGGCGGTCTACGGCTGGAACCACGGCCCCTTCGAGATTCCCGCCGACATCCTCAAGGCCTGGCGCGCCATCGGGTCGCGGGGGTCCGCAGCCCGCGCGGCGTGGGAAACGCGGCGAGCGAAACTGTCCGACGCGCGGCAGGCGGAGTTCGACCGTCAGATGACGCTCGGCGCGCCGAAGCGTCTGGCCGCAACGATCCGCGCGTTGAAGAAGCAGAATTCCGAAATCCAGCCCAAGGTCGCGACCCGCAAGGCCAGCGAGATGGTGCTGGAAGTCGTCAACCCGATCATGCCCGAAACCATCGGCGGTTCGGCCGACCTGACCGGATCGAACAACACCAGGACCGGCGATCTTGGCATCTTCAACGCCGAGAACCGCAAGGGCCGCTATGTCCACTACGGCATCCGCGAACACGGCATGGCGGCAGCGATGAACGGCATGGTGCTGCATGGCGGGGTGAGGCCTTACGGTGGCACGTTCCTCTGCTTCACCGACTACGCGCGCGGCGCGATGCGGCTTTCGGCACTGATGGGGGTGCCGACGGTCTATGTCATGACGCACGATTCCATCGGCCTTGGCGAGGATGGCCCGACCCACCAGCCGGTCGAACACCTCGCCATCTGCCGCGCCACGCCGAACACCTGGACCTTCCGCCCCGCCGACCTGATCGAGACGGCGGAAGCCTGGGAACTGGCGCTGAGCTCCGAGCGGACGCCCTCGGTCCTCGCGCTTTCGCGGCAGAACCTGCCGACGGTGCGCACATTGCATACCGCGAAGAACCTCAGCGCGCAGGGCGCCTATGTCCTCCGCGAGGCGGAGGGAAAGCGGCAGGCGATCCTGATGGCCACTGGGTCCGAGGTCGAGATCGCGCTGAAGGCGCGCGATCTGCTCCAGGCCGAGGGCATCGGCACCCGCGTCGTCTCCATGCCCTGCATGGAGCTGTTCGCGGCGCAGGACGAGGCCTACCGCAAGCGGATCCTGCCCGCCGGGCCGGTTCGCGTCGCCATCGAGGCGGCGGTGCGGCAGCCCTGGGACCGCTGGCTTCTGGGCGAGCGCGGGCGCGAGGCCAAGGCCGGTTTCGTCGGCATGGACAGCTTCGGCGCCTCGGCCCCGGCAGAGCGGCTCTATGCCGAATTCGGGATCACCGCCGAAGCGGTCGTGGCCGCCGTCAAGTCGCGTCTCTGAGCGCCGGCGCGCCGCGCTTCCGGATCAGCCTCTTCGCGGACCCTCACCCCTCCGCCGGCCACCGCTTCAATGCGCGGCCGGCGTTTTGCCGCCGGTGAGTGCCGCCCAGAGGGGGCCGATGCCGCGCGTCACGACCGGGATCAGCAGCATCCCCAGCGCCAGCCCGAAGACGCCGTCGCAGAAGGCCGTCACCGCCCAGGCGGCGAACCCGGCGAAGCGCTCCGGCACGCCATGCGCCACGACCTCGGCCCACTGGTGGATCGTGTCGTAAAGGAGCGGCCAGCCCAGAACCCCGAGCCCGTGGAGGATGATCGACCCACCGACCCAGAGCATCGCCGCCGTCCCCACGGTCGAGAGGAACGCCATGAGCTTCGGCATCCCCTTCACGAGGCCCGAGCCGATGGCTCGCCCGAACCCCGTCCGCGCGGTCGCGACCATGTATAGCCCGATGTCGTCCATCTTCACGATCAGCGCGACGGTCCCGTAGACCGCCAGTGTGATCCCGACCGCCACGACGGCAAGGGTCAGCGCCTCCATCCAGAGCACGCCCTCGGGGATCGCGGCGAGAGCGATGGTCATGATCTCGGCCGAAAGGATAAAGTCGGTCTTGATCGCGCCCTTCACCCGGGTCAGTTCCAGATGGACGGGATCGCCTACATCCATATCCGCCTCGACCTCTTGATCAGCATGGGGAAAGAGCCTGTGAAAGATCTTTTCCGCCCCCTCGAAACAGAGATAGGCGCCGCCGAGCATCAGGAGCGGCGTGATCAGCCAGGGTGCGAAGGCGTTCAGCAGCATCGCCGCCGGCAAGAGGATCACCAGCTTGTTGAAAAGCGACCCCTTGGTGATCTTCCAGATGATCGGAAGCTCGCGCCTGGCCTCGAAGCCGTGGACGTATTTCGGCGTCACCGCCGCGTCGTCGATGACGACGCCGGCCGCCTTGGACCCGGCCTTCGCGGCCATGCCGGCCACGTCGTCGACACTCGCCGCCGCCACCTTGGCAATCGCCGCCACATCGTCGAGAAGTGCAAGAAGTCCACTCATGATCGGTCCGCATCCTATAGGCCGTGGGCACCCTACCCGATCGCCGGGCGGAGGCAAGCCGATGCCGATTCCGGGCACAGTCCCGTCGCCTGCGCGCGATTGTCGAACCTGTTTTCGCTAACACGTCGCCGTTTCCGCTAACATATTGAAAGAACGGGTTTTCCGGGCCTTGACTCTTTGCTATGGGAAACCGGCATGCGCGGACAGTCACGTCTCCCGCGCCCGACAACAGGAGACCATGACATGACCGTCACCATCGGCATCAACGGCTTTGGCCGGATCGGGCGCTGCACGCTGGCGCATATCGCGGAAGCCGCGCGCAACGACGTGCAGGTGGTGAAGATCAATGCCACCGGGCCGATCGAAACCAATGCGCATCTGCTGAAATACGACAGCGTGCACGGCCGTTTCGGCGGGCCGGTGAAGATCGCGGGCAACACGCTCGACCTCGGGCGCGGCCCGATCGAGGTGATGTCCACGTACAACCCGGACGAGCTCGACTGGGACGGTGTCGACGTCGTTCTCGAATGCACCGGCAAGTTCAACGACCGCGCCAAGGCGGCGGTGCATCTGGGGCGCGGCGCCAAACGCGTCCTCGTCTCAGCGCCGGCAAAGAATGCCGACAAGACCGTGGTCTACGGCGTCAACCACCGCGAGTTGAAGACAGATCACCTCGTCGTCTCGAACGGGTCCTGCACCACGAACTGCCTTGCCCCGCTCGCCAAGGTGCTGAACGACAAGATCGGCATCGAGAGCGGGATCATGACGACGATCCATTCCTATACCGGCGACCAGCCGACGCTGGATCGCCGCCACAAGGACCTCTACCGCGCACGTGCCGCGGCAATGGCGATGATCCCGACCTCGACCGGCGCCGCAAAAGCGCTGGGTGAGGTGCTGCCGGAGCTTTCGGGCAAGCTTGACGGCACCGCGATCCGGGTGCCGACGCCGAACGTCTCGGCGGTAGACCTGACCTTCGTCGCCTCCCGCGACGTGACGGTTGCCGATGTCAACGAAGTGGTAAGGGAAGCTGCGGCAGGATACATGGGCATGGTCCTTGCCTATGATCCGGAACCGAAGGTCTCGATCGACTTCAACCACACGCCCTATTCCTCTATCTTCGCGCCGGACCAGACCAAGGTCGTGGGCAAGCGCACCGTGCGGGTCCTCGCCTGGTACGACAACGAATGGGGTTTCTCCTGCCGGATGGCCGACGTGGCCGGCGCGATGGGGCGGCTCCTGCAATAAGGAGCTTCGGGGGCGCCGCCCCCGCCCATGACCAACCGGATCGCCCTGACGCTCGTCGTCCTGATCGCCGGCTTCTTCCTGGCCGACCATTTCTGGCTCCACCTCGATGCGCCGGTCTTCCTCGGGCGCAAATTCGTCGATTTCGTCGAATATCTCGCCTTCTGGCGATGACGCCGCTAGTCTGCGGTTGACGCACGCGGCGGAATTTGATGTTAGCGGTAACGGAAACGGCCCGCAACGGCAGAGGAGGATTGCGATGACGGTGAAGGTGGCGATCAACGGATTTGGCCGGATCGGCCGGAACGTTCTGAGGGCGATCATCGAGTCGGGGCGCACCGACATCGAGGTGGTGGCGATCAACGACCTCGGCCCGGTCGAGACCAACGCCCATCTCCTGCGCTTCGACAGCGTCCACGGCCGCTTCCCGGCCGAGGTGACGACGACCGAGACCACGATCGACGTCGGCCGCGGCCCGATCGAGGTCTCCGCGATCCGCAACCCGGCCGAGCTGCCCTGGGCCCATATCGACGTGGTGATGGAATGCACCGGCATCTTCACCGACCGAGACAAGGCCTCGATCCATCTCGAGAACGGCGCCTCTCGCGTGCTCGTCTCGGCGCCGTCGAAGGGCGCCGACAAGACCATCGTCTTCGGCGTCAACCACACCTCGCTAACGAAGGACGACCTCATCGTCTCGAACGCGTCGTGCACGACGAACTGCCTTTCGCCGGTGGCCTACGTACTCAACGACGCCATTGGCATCGCCCGGGGCTTCATGACCACGATCCACAGCTACACCGGCGACCAGCCGACGCTCGACACGATGCACAAAGACCTCTACCGCGCCCGCGCGGCAGCCTTGTCGATGATCCCGACCTCGACCGGGGCAGCGAAGGCGGTGGGCCTCGTGCTGCCGGAGCTGAACGGCAAGCTCGACGGCGTGGCGATCCGGGTGCCGACACCGAACGTATCGGTTGTCGACCTCGTCTTCGAGGCCGCACGCGACACCACGGTCGAAGAGATCAACGCCGCGATCCGCAAGGCCGCCGACGGCAAGCTCAAGGGCATCCTCGGCTATACCGACCGGCCCAATGTCTCCTCGGACTTCAACCACGACCCGCATTCGTCGATCTTTCACATGGACCAGACCAAGGTCATGGACGGCCGCATGGCCCGCATCCTCTCCTGGTACGACAACGAATGGGGCTTCTCCAACCGCATGGCCGATACCGCCGTCGCGATGGGAAAACTGATCTGAGGATCGGCGGGGACGTTTAAGGGAAATTGCCTCGCCGTGCCCCACCACCATTGAGGCAAGGCGAGTTCGAGCCCTTCCTACGCCCCCGGCGCCGGATCCCTGCTCAGGCGAACCGGGCCAGCAGCGCGGTGTTGACGGCGGGCGGCACGAATTTCGACACGTCGCCACCGAGCCGGGCGATTTCCTTCACCAGCTTCGAGGCAATCGCCTGACGCCGCGCGTCGGCCATGAGAAACACTGTCTCGACGCTGTCGTCCATCGCCCTATTCATGCCGACCATCTGGAATTCGTACTCAAAGTCGGCAACCGCCCGCAGCCCGCGCAGGATCACCGTCGCGCCGACATCGCGGGCACAGTCGATCAGCAAGTTCTCGAACGGATGGACGACGATCTCGCCCCCGGTCCTGGCGACGATGCCGGCGCATTCGGCCTCGACCATCGCAACCCGTTCCTCCAGTGAAAAGAGCGGCCCCTTGTCGCGGTTGATCGCCACGCCGATAACCAGCCGGTCGACAAGCGCCATCGCCCGCTTGATGATATCGGTGTGGCCAAGCGTGATCGGATCGAAAGTGCCGGGATATAGGCCGATGCGCATGAGTCCTGCCCTTTCGATCTGAGACATGCGCGGCCACGCAACAATATTGCGCTGGCGAATGCAAGCTTTTCCTGCTGCACCGCGGCGAAGAGCTCAGTTGCCCATGATCATGCCTTCGAGCGCGTCCTTCTCCATCGCAAGCTCGGAGATGCGCGCGGCAACCACGTCGCCGATGGAGATGATGCCGACCATCACCCCGCCCTCCATCACCGGCATGTGGCGGAACCGGCCGGCGGTCATCTTCTCCAGCACGGAATCGGTGGTATCGTGTGGCGTGCAGGCGATCAGGTTGCGGGTCATCAGCGCATCGACCGTCTCGCCTAGGCAGACCGCGCCACGACGGCCGAGATCACGCACGATGTCACGCTCCGACAGGATGCCGAGCGGCACCTTGCCGTCCTTCGACACAACGACCGCGCCGATCCGACGTTCGGCCAGCAGCCGCGCGGCATCGGCGATACTCGATCCCGGCACAACGGTGATGACGTCGGACGTCGGTCTGGAGCGCAGAATCTGATGCACCTGCATGGCAACCTCCTGAGGACACGGGCCTTTTGTGCAGCGTCGTTCCTTCCCCCCCTCCTGTCAAGCCAAGGCTTCGAGCCGGGCGACTTCGCGGCGTACCCCCTGCGCCAGAAGTTCGGCAAAACGGTTGAGCCGGTCGACCCTGCGGTCGTCGGAATGGCGGATCAGGTAGAATGACCGGGTGAGCGAGACCTCGACGGGAAGCACCCTGACCAAGCCAGGTGCCGCCGCCATCGCGAAATCGTGGACCACGGCGATGCCGGCGCCGCTGCGCACCCAGTTGAACTGCACGGACACCGAGTTCGAGGCGAGCGTCACCGCCTCCATTCCTGCTTCGGTCTGGTAGTCGAGCTCCTTGTCGAAGATCAGGTCCGAGATATAGCCTATGGTGCGGTGCTGCTTCAGGTCGGCCAGCGACATGATCGGCGGGTGCCGGTCGAGATAGTCGCGCGAGGCGACGAGGTGGAGCCTGTAGTCGGTCAGCTTCTGCACCGTCAGGCGGCCCGAAGCCGGGCGGCTTACTGCTATGGCCATGTCCGCCTCGCGTTTCGAGAGGTTGACGACGCGCGGCTGGGCGAGGATCTGCACGTCGAGACCCGGATGGTCGTCGCAGATCTGCGCCACGATCTGCGGCAGCAGGTAATTGGCGCTTCCGTCCGGCGCGCCGACCCGGATCTGCCCGGTCAGGCCGCCGCCGCCGCCCGCCTCGTCCATCGCCTCGGCCACCGCCTGTTCGGCGCGGATCGCATGGGCAAGGAGGCGCTGCCCCTCGACGGTCAGCGTGTAGCCTTGCGGCGCCCGGCTGAAAAGCCGGAGCGCCATCGCGTCTTCCAGCTTGCCGATCCGCCGGCCAACCGTCGCGGGGTCCAGTTTCAGGACCCGGCCGGCCCCAGACAGGCTCTCGGCCCGCGCGACGGCAAGGAAAATACGCAGGTCATCCCAGTCCGCCATGTCGCCTCCTTTGCAAAATTGCAAAATCTCTTTGGGAAACTGCCTCTTTTCCCGGCAATTCTGCAAGGCTATTCTGCCCCGGAAATTGCGGGAGGCTTTCATGAAAGAACTGACTCACTGGATCGACGGCGAACACGTCAAGGGCACGTCGGGCCGTTTCGCCGATGTCTTCAACCCGGCCACGGGCGAAGTGCAGGCCAAATGCCCGATGGCATCGGCCGCCGAAACCGAGGCCGCCATCGCCCGGGCCGCCGCGGCCCAACCGAAATGGGGTGCCATGAACCCGCAGCGCCGCGCCCGGGTCATGATGGCCATGGTCGGACTCATGAACCGCGACATGGACAAGCTGGCCGTGGCACTGAGCCGCGAGCACGGCAAGACCCTGCCGGACGCCAAGGGTGACCTGCAGCGCGGGCTCGAGGTGATCGAATACTGTATCGGCGCGCCGCAGATGCTGAAGGGCGAGTTCACCGATGACGCGGGCCCGGGCATCGACATGTACTCGATGCGCCAGCCGCTGGGCGTCGTGGCCTCGATCATGCCGTTCAATTTCCCGGCGATGATGCCGCTCTGGCATGTCGGGCCGGCGCTCGCCTGCGGCAACGCGGTGGTGTTGAAACCGTCCGAACGCGACCCCTCGGTGCCGATGATGCTTGCCGAACTGTTTGTCGAGGCAGGCCTTCCCAAGGGCGTGTTCCAGGTCGTCAACGGCGACAAGGAAGCGGTGGATACGCTGCTTGACAGCCCGGTGATCCAGGGCGTGTCCTTCGTCGGATCAACCCCGATCGCGCACTACATCTACAGCCGCGCCACCGCGAACGGCAAGCGTGCCCAATGCTTCGGTGGCGCCAAGAACCACATGATCGTGATGCCGGATGCCGACATGGACCAGGCCGCCGACGCGCTGATCGGCGCCGGGTTCGGCGCGGCCGGCGAACGCTGCATGGCGGTCTCGGTCGCCGTTCCGGTCGGCAATGAAACCGCTGACCGTCTGATCGAGAAGCTGGTGCCGAGGGTCGAGAAGCTGCGCGTGGCGCCCTATACCGACGGCAACGACGTGGATTTCGGCCCTGTCGTCACCCGCGCGGCGAAAGAGCGGATCCTCGGCCTGATCAACTCGGGCGTCGAGCAGGGCGCGAAACTCGTCATCGACAACCGCGATTTCTCGCTCCAGGGCTACGAGAACGGCTTCTTCGTCGGTCCGCACCTTTTCGACCACGTGACGCCGGACATGGACATCTACAAGACCGAAATCTTCGGCCCCGTCCTGTCGGTGGTGCGCGCCGGTTCCTACGAAGAGGCGCTCGGCCTTGCGATGGACCACGAATACGGCAACGGCACCGCGATCTTCACCCGTGACGGCGACACTGCCCGTGACTTCGCCCACCGGATCAATATTGGCATGGTCGGCATCAACGTGCCGATCCCGGTGCCCTTGGCCTATCACACGTTCGGCGGCTGGAAAAAGTCGATGTTTGGCGACCTGAACCAGCACGGGCCGGACTCGTTCAAGTTCTACACGCGGACCAAGACGGTGACCGCGCGCTGGCCCTCGGGTCTCAAGGAAGGCGGGGAGTTCCACTTCAAGGCGATGGACTGACCATCCCTCCTTTGCGACGATAAAGGGCGGCCCGGCGGCCGCCCTTTTTTCCACCCCGTTCCCTGACGTGCGCCCGCGCCGCCCGCTTGCCTGCCCCCTTCCGCTCTGCTCAACTGCCGGAAACCACGGTCGCGCGGAGGCCACGCGATGACGGACCCGGACTTCACCATCGGGATCGAGGAGGAATACCTTCTCGTCGACCGCGACAGCCTCGCGCTCGCCGTGGCGCCGGACGCGCTGATGGCAGCCTGCCGGGCCGAGCTGGAAGGCCAGGTCAGCCCGGAGTTCCTGCAATGCCAGATCGAGGTCGGCACACGGGTCTGCGCCGATATCGGTGCTGCACGCGACGACCTGCGCCGCCTGCGCGCCTGCGTTTCGCACCACGCCGCCAACCACGGGCTGGCACCGATCGCCGCCTCCTGCCATCCCTTCGCCGACTGGAAGGACCAGCACCACACGGACAAGGAGCGTTACAACGACCTGCGCCGCGACCTTGGCGGCGTGGCGCGGCGGATGCTGATCTGCGGCATGCATGTCCATGTCGGCATCCCCGACGAGGACATGCGCATCGACCTCGTCAACCAGCTCTCGTATTTCCTGCCGCACCTGCTCGCAATGTCGGCCTCCTCGCCGTTCTGGCAGGGCGAGGATACCGGACTTGCCAGCTACCGCCTCACCGTCTTCGACAATCTGCCCCGCACCGGACTGCCGCCGAAATTCTCGAGCTGGGCAGAGTTCGAACGGGCGGTCTCGGCGCTGGTCAATATGGGCTTGATCGAGGATTCGACGAAGATCTGGTGGGATCTGCGCCCCTCGGCGCGGTTCCCGACGATCGAGAGCCGGATCTGCGACGTCTCGCCCCGGCTGGAAACGGCGCTGTCGCTGGCGGCGATGATCCAATGCCTGACCCGCAAGCTCTGGCGGCTGCGGCGGGCCAACCAGCGCTGGCGGCTCTACGACAACTTCCTGATCGGAGAGAACCGCTGGCGGGCGCAGCGCTACGGCATCGGCGGCGGGCTGATCGACTTCGGCCGGCTTGAGGTGGTGGACTTCGCCACGCTGCTTGACGATATGATCGACCTCGTCGCCGAGGATGCCGAGATGCTCGGCTGCACGGCCGAGATCGAGGCCCTGCGGCGATTGCCCGAGACCGGGACCAGTTCCGACCGTCAGCGCACGGTCCGGATCGGGGCGCTGGAAGCCGGCGATGACGATCATGCCGCCATGCGGGCCGTGGTCGCGCACCTGATCGAGGAGTTCCACGCCGACCTTTAGGGCGGCCTGCGTTCAGGCATCACGGAACCGGGCAAAGCAAAAGGGAGGGCGCCGCCCTCCCTTCCCGTTGTTTATTCGCGTCCGATCAGGCCTTGCGGCGACGGCGCAGCGCGGCAATCGCCCCAAGGCCACCGACGAGCAGCAGGCCCGCCGCAGGCACCGGAACCGGCGCCGGCGCCGGCGTGGTGTAGAGCGAGATATGCGAGACGGCCGGCGTGTTTCCGCCCTTGTTCATCAACGCATTGGTCACCCACTGGCCGAACGTGCCGGCCGTCATGTCGAGAAGGTACGAGGCAAAGCCGCTCCCGCCCTTGATCACCAGCATCGCGGAGCCAATTCCCGCCCAGCTCGAAACCGACCAGTTGCCGCTCATCAGATCGGAACTGACGTTGCTGATCGAGAGAATGCCACTGGGGCCGTAGGACCCGTTGGCATCGTAGCGCGAGTCGAGCGTCCAGTTGCTCGTCCCGAACAGACCGGTGCCGCCGACGGTATTGACGTTGACCACGCCATTGCCGCCGGACTGATCGCTGTCATTGCCCGCAATCTGGTCAACGCAAGCGGTCGAGGTCCATACATCCGCCGAAAGCCAGAACTGGGACTGATCCCCGAACTGACATGTCGCTGCCTGAGCGGCGGTACCGCCGACAAGCGCTGCCATTGCGACAGCGGCAGCACGACAAAACATTTTCAAACTCATCTTTCCTGTACTCCACCAGAGAGGCCACCCGCTCTCGCCTTTTTTTTACCACATTTGGCGCTGGGGTTGCCAGATGTCTCGACACCAATTGGTCATTCTCAACCTATCGGCGAACTATGCACCGGAGGCCCCAACAATTGCATCAATTCGCATGGATTCGTTGCGCATTCCTCAACCTTGAGATGGGCAAAAACGGAACGAAATCCGAATCGATGCGGACGCCCCGCCCCCGACCGCCCTCACTCCGCGCGGCGCCGACTACCCAGCGTTTCGGCCTTGCAAAACTCTTGCAACAGTTGAAATTTAACAGGCGTTCAATTCACACTGCCGGCACGGAAGGGAGGGCACATGGACTTCGCGCTGAGTGGAGAACAACAGGCCATTTTCGACATGGCGAAAGCCTTCGGCGCCGAGCATATCGCGCCGTTCGCCCGCGACTGGGAAAAGGCCGGCACGATCCCGAAATCGCTCTGGCCGAAGGTAGCGGAGCTTGGCCTTGGCGGGATCTATGTCGGCGAAGAGCACGGCGGCTCCGGCCTTACCCGGCTCGATGCGACGCTTGTCTTCGAGGCGCTGGCGATGGCCTGCCCCGCCGTCGGATCGTTCCTCTCCATCCACAACATGTGCGGCGGCATGATCGACCGGTTCGGCAGCGCCGAGACGAAGGCGGCCTGGCTGCCGGCGCTGACCTCGATGGAAAAGATCTTCTCCTACTGCCTGACGGAACCGGGTTCAGGCTCCGACGCGGCGGCACTCCGCACCCGCGCCGAACGCACCAACGACGGCTGGAAACTGAACGGCTCCAAGGCGTTCATCTCGGGCGGCGGCTATTCCGACGTCTATGTGACGATGGTCCGCACCGGCGCCGACGGGCCAAAGGGCATCTCGGCGGTGATCGTCGAGGACGGCGCGACCGGCCTCTCGTTCGGCGGGCTCGAGGACAAGATGGGCTGGCGCGCCCAGCCCACGGCGCAGGTACAGTTCGACGACTGCCTCGTGCCGGCGGAAAACCTCATCGGCGAAGAGGGCAAGGGGTTCGTCTACGCGATGGCCGGGCTTGACGGCGGACGGCTGAACATCGCCGCTTCGGCGCTTGGCGGCGCGCAGGCCGCGCTCGATGCCACGCTCGCCTACATGGGCGAGCGCAAGGCCTTCGGCAAGACGCTGGACCAGTTCCAGGCGCTGCAATTCCGGCTGGCCGAGCTGGAGGTGAAGCTGCAATCGGCGCGCATCTTCCTGCGCCAGGCGGCGTGGAAGCTTGACATGAAGGCGCCGGATGCGACGAAATTCTGCGCCATGGCCAAGATGCTGGTCACCGACAATGCCTTCGACGTGGCCAACCAATGCCTGCAACTGCATGGCGGCTACGGCTACCTTGCCGATTACGGGGTGGAAAAGATCGTCCGCGATCTCCGCGTCCACCAGATCCTCGAAGGCACGAACGAGATCATGCGCCTGATCACCGCGCGCGCGCTGCTGGCAGAGCGCGGCTGATGGACGATATCGCGATCCGCAAGGAGGGCCGCGCCGGGCGGATCACCCTCAACCGGCCGAAGGCGCTGAACGCGATCACCTACGAGATGTGCATGGCCATCGACGCCGCGCTGAAGCACTGGCGCGGCGATGACGAGGTCGCGCTGATCCTGATCGACGCAGAGGGCGAGCGCGCCTTTTCCGCCGGCGGCGACATTGCCGAGATGTATGCCACCGGGACGCGGGGCGATTATTCCTACGGCCGGAAGTTCTGGTTCGACGAATACCGGATGAACGCGCGGATCGCCGAATATCCCAAGCCCGTCGTGAGTTTCCTGCACGGGTTCACCATGGGCGGCGGCGTCGGTGTCGGCTGTCACGGCAGCCACAGGGTCGTCGGCGAATCGTCGCAGATCGCCATGCCGGAATGCGGCATCGGCCTTGTCCCGGATGTCGGCGGCTCGTTCCTTTTGGCGCGGGCGCCGGGGCGGCTTGGCGAATACCTCGGCACGACCGGGGCGCGCATGGGGCCGGCCGACGCGATCCTTGTCGGCTTTGCCGACCTCTTCGTGCGGGAAGCCGACTGGGCGGCACTGAAGGTACGGCTGGTGGAGACCGGCGACGCCGACGAAGTGGCCGCCGCAAGCGTGCCCGCGCCTGACGGACGGCTCGGCCCGCTCCGGCCCGAGATCGACAAGCATTTCGCGGGCGAGACGCTGGGTGACATCGTGCGTTCTCTCGCCCACGCCGACAGTGCTTTCGCAGCCGAAGCGCTGAAGGCGCTCGGCCGGTCGTCGCCCTTGTCCGCCGCCTCTACGGTCGAGATGCTGCACCGGCTGCGCCCCACACCCTCGATGCGCCGCGCGCTGGAGATGGAATACCGTTTCACCTATCGTGCGATGGAACACGGTGATTTTATCGAAGGCATCCGCGCCGCGATCATCGACAAGGACCGCAGCCCGCGCTGGCGCCATTCCGGGCCGGAGGCGGTACCGGCGGTCGACGTATCAAGGATGCTGATGCCGCTCGGGCAGAACGCGCTGACATTCGAGGAGGAAGGCACATGAAGATCGGTTTTATCGGCTTGGGCAACATGGGCGCCCCGATGGCGAAGAACCTCGTGGCCGCCGGGCACGAGGTCTGGGGCCACGACCTGCATGCGCCGATGCCCGAAGGCGTCCACGGCGCGATCAGCGCCGCCGGCGCCGCGAAGGACGCCGATGTCGTCATCACCATGCTGCCGAACGGCGCGATCCTGCGCGCCGTCGCGGCCGAGGTGATCCCGGCAATGAAGACGGGCACTGTGCTTTGCGACTGCTCCACCGTCGATGTGGAAAGCGCCCGCGCGGTGGCCGAAGAGGCTGCGGCAGCCGGCGTTCTCGCGGTGGATGCGCCGGTTTCGGGCGGCGTCGGCGGAGCGGCGGCCGGAACGCTGACCTTCATGGCCGGCGGGTCGGACGCGGCCTTTGCCATCGTCCAGCCGATTTTCGAAATCATGGGCCAGAAGGCGGTGCACTGCGGCGCCTCGGGCGCCGGACAGGCGGCCAAGATCTGCAACAACATGATCCTCGGCGTCACCATGATCGCCACCTGCGAGGCCTTCGCGCTGGCCGACAAGCTCGGCCTTGACCGGCAGAAGATGTTCGACGTCGTCTCGACCTCGTCGGGCTACAGCTGGACGATGAACGCCTATTGCCCCGCCCCCGGCGTCGGGCCGAAATCGCCGGCCGACAACGATTACAAACCGGGTTTCGCGGCGGAACTGATGCTGAAGGACTTGCGGCTCTCGCAGCAGGCGGCGGAGGCGGCGGACGCCGACACGCCGATGGGCAAGCTTGCCGCACTGCTCTACGAAACCTTCGTCGAAAGCGAGGGCGGCAAGGGTATGGACTTCTCGGCTATGCTGCCGCGTTTCGAAAAGCGCCATCGCGGCTGATATCCGCCGAAGCGCCGGCGGTTCGGGGTCACATTTCCGGGCCCGGAGGGTTATATTGGCAGACAAAGCATCTGCCACAAAAGGATGACGCCGTGAAACCGATCCTCATCGCCGTCGCTCTCGCCCTGACACTGGGCGCCGGCCCGTCCATCGCCGGGAACGGGCATTGCCCGCCCGGCCTCGCCAAGAAATCCCCCGCCTGCGTGCCGCCCGGCCTTGCCAAAAAGGGCCTGCGTGCCGCTCCGGGCGATTACGTGACGGATTACGACTATCACCGCATCCGCTACCCGGATCGCTACGACCTGCCGCCGCTTCGGGCGGGAGAGCGCTATTACGTGGTCGATGGCCGGATCTACCGGGTGAACTCCGAAACCTACGAGATTCTCGATTTCATCCGCGCGACCGCCGCGCTGCTCGACTGACCATGCACGGGGTCCGGCACCGCGACGCCCCGGTCGATCCATGACGCGCTGGCCGGAGGAGGCCATCGGGCTCCAGAGCCTCGATCCCGGCGCCCGTGCGCGGCTCACCACGCTGACCCCGGTCGAGATCGCGCGCGGAACGCCGCTTTTTCATCCCGGCGACACGGTGAAGGGCTTCGTCGTCGTGCTGGCCGGACGGGTCGATGTGTTCCTGACCGGCCCCTCGGGGCGCGACATCCTGCTCTACGCGGTGGAACCGGGCGGGTCCTGCGTGCAGACCACGCTCGGCCTGCTTGGCGGCGAGGATTATTCGGGCGAGGCGATGGCGGCGGTCGACTGCCGGATAGTGCTGATCCCGAAGGGCATGTTCCTGGCGCTGATGGAGGCTTGAGCGCGTCGCCTTCCAGCGCGTCGAAAGCCGGCTTGCCGCGGCGCTTCTGGAGCGCGCGGCGGACGGCGTCGTCCACGCCACCCACCAGGATATCGCGACAGCCATCGGCTCGGCCCGCGAGGTCGTGTCGCGCCGGCTCGAAGGCTTCGCGCGCGCCGGCTGGGTCACCACCGAGCGCGGCTCGGTGAGGATCACCGATGCCGTGGCCCTGCGACGGCTCGCCGCAGCGGCGGAGTAATGTGACGAGGTCACAGACATCGCAGCGGATCGGCGCCATGATTATGCCCGTTGCGCCCGGACTGCACCGGGCGCGAGAACAGGAGACTATCGATGTTCAAGACCAATGTGGGCAGCACCGACCGTGTGATCCGCATCCTGGTCGGCCTCGCCCTTCTCGCCTGGTGGTATTTCGCCCCCGGCATGGGCCTGCGCTGGCTGCCGCTGGTGCTCGGGATCGTTGCGCTGGCGACGGGGCTGATGTCCACCTGCCCGCTCTATTCGATCCTCGGGATCAACACCTGCCCCTTGAAGAAGGCCTGATCCGCAGGAGGCCCCGTATCCGGGGCCAGGTTTCCTGCTTCGCGCCCCTTCTTGCGAAGGGGCGCTGAGGTGCCTCCGGCGGAGGTATTTTCGAACAGAAGAAGGGCCGTCCCGGCAGCGCGGCCGAGCGCGGGCCCGATGCCCGCCGAGGACGCATCACGTTGGGGGCGTTCTATTCCGCCGCCACCCGGCGCGGCTTCAGCATCGGCGCGAGGTAGCGCCCGGTATGGCTGCGCTCCACCTTGGCGACATCTTCCGGCGTGCCTGTGGCGACGATCTCGCCGCCGCCATCGCCGCCTTCGGGGCCGATGTCGATCAGCCAGTCGGCGGTCTTGATCACGTCGAGGTTATGTTCGATCACCACCACCGTGTTGCCCTGCTCCACCAGTTCGTGCAGCACCTCCAGCAATTTTCGGACGTCTTCGAAGTGCAGACCGGTCGTAGGTTCGTCGAGAATATACAAAGTCCGACCTGTCGAGCGTCGTGACAGTTCCTTCGAGAGCTTCACCCTCTGCGCCTCGCCGCCCGAGAGCGTCGTCGCCTGCTGGCCGACCTTGATGTAGCCGAGGCCGACCTTGACCAGCGCATCCATCTTCTCGCGGATCGCCGGTACGGCGGAAAAGAAGCCCTGCGCGTCCTCGACCGTCATGTCGAGCACATCGGCGATCGACTTGCCCTTGAACTTGATCTCCAGCGTCTCGCGGTTGTAGCGGTGGCCCTTGCAGGTCTCGCAGGTGACATAGACGTCGGGCAGGAAGTGCATCTCGATCTTGATGACGCCGTCGCCCTGGCAGGCCTCGCAGCGCCCGCCCTTGACGTTGAAGGAAAACCGCCCCGGCAGGTAGCCGCGCGCCTTGGCCTCGGGCAGGCCCGCGAACCAGTCGCGGATCGGGGTGAAGGCGCCGGTATAGGTCGCGGGGTTCGAGCGCGGCGTGCGGCCGATCGGGCGCTGGTCGATGTCGATGACCTTGTCGAGATGCTCGAAGCCCTTGATCGTCTCGCAGGGTGCCGGCGTCTCGCGCGCGCCGTTGAGGCGCAGGGCGGCGTTCTTGTAAAGCGTCTCGACCGTCAGCGTCGACTTGCCGCCGCCCGAGACGCCGGTGACGCAGACGAAGCGGCCGAGCGGAAACTCCGCCGTCATGTCCTTGAGGTTGTTCCCCGTCGCCTTGACAACGGTCAGCTTCTTTCCGTTGCCGGACCGGCGATGCTTCGGCACCGCGACCTCGCGGGTACCGGACAGGTACTGCCCGGTCAGCGAGGCCGGATCGGCGGCGATTTCCTGCGGCGTGCCGCGCGCCACGACCTGACCGCCGTGAACACCCGCCCCGGGGCCGATGTCGAAGACATAGTCGGCCTCGCGGATCGCCTCTTCGTCGTGCTCGACGACGAGAACGGTATTGCCCTGATCGCGCAGGTTTTTCAGCGTCCCGAGCAGTCGGTCGTTGTCGCGCTGATGGAGCCCGATCGAGGGTTCGTCGAGAACGTAGAGGACGCCGGTCAGGCCGGAGCCGATCTGGCTCGCCAGCCGGATCCGCTGGCTTTCGCCACCCGAGAGCGTGCCTGCGTTCCGCGACAGGGTCAGGTATTCGAGGCCCACGTTATTGAGGAACCCGAGGCGTTCGCGAATTTCCTTGAGGATCAGCCGGGCGATCTCGTTCTTCTGCTTCGTCAGCTTCGCCGGAACCGTGTCGATCCAGCCATAGGCCTCCTTGATCGACATCTGCACCACTTCGCCGACATGCAGGCGCGCGATCTTCACCGCCAGCGCCTCGGGGCGGAGGCGATGCCCACCGCAAGTGCCGCAGGGGCGGTTGTTCTGGTAGCGCTCGAATTCCTCGCGGACCCAGGCGCTGTCGGTTTCGCGGTAGCGGCGCTCCATGTTGGGGATCACGCCCTCGAATGTCCGCGTCACCTCGTAGACGCGGCCGCCCTCGTCGAAACGGAATTTGATCTCCTCGTCGCCCGACCCGTAGAGGAAGAGCTGGTGCACCTTGTCCGGCAGGTCCTTCCACGGCTTGCGCGGATCGAAGCCGTAATGTTTCGCCAGCGCGTCGATGGTCTGGATGAAATAAGGCGACTTGCCCTTGTTCCACGGCGCGAGCGCCCCGTCCTTGAGCTTCAGCGTGACATCCGGCACCACCAGCCGTTCGTCGAAGAAAAGCTCAACCCCAAGCCCGTCGCAGGCCGGGCAGGCGCCGAAGGGGGCGTTGAAGGAGAAGAGCCGCGGCTCGATCTCGGGGATGGTGAAGCCCGAGACCGGACAGGCGAATTTCTCGCTGAAGGTGATCCGCTCCGGCTCGCCCTCTGTCGGCGCCGTCTCGAGGATGGCGATGCCGTCGGCGAGGTTCAGCGCGGTGCGGAAACTGTCGGCCAGGCGGGTCTCCAGTCCTTCGCGCACGACGATCCGGTCGACCACCACGTCGATGTCATGGCGGAACTTCTTGTCGAGCGTTGGCGGTTCCTCCAGCTCGTAGAACTGGCCGTCGACCTTCACGCGCTGGAAGCCCTGTTTGCGAAGCTCAAGGAATTCCTTGCGGTATTCGCCCTTGCGGTCGCGCACGATGGGGGCCATCAGGTAGCCGCGCGTCCCCTCCTCCATCGCCATCACGGCATCGACCATGTCCTGCACCTGCTGCGCCTCGATCGGCTTGCCGGTCGCGGGGCTGTAGGGCGTGCCGACGCGGGCGAAGAGGAGGCGCAGGTAGTCGTAGACCTCCGTCACCGTGCCGACGGTCGAGCGCGGGTTCTTCGAGGTCGTCTTCTGCTCGATGGAAATGGCCGGAGAAAGGCCGGTGATATGGTCGACGTCGGGCTTGCCCATCATGTCGAGGAACTGGCGGGCATAGGCCGACAGGCTTTCGACATAGCGCCGCTGCCCCTCGGCATAGATCGTATCGAAGGCCAACGAGGACTTGCCCGACCCGGAGAGGCCGGTGATCACCGTCAACTGGTCGCGCGGAATGTCGACGTCGATGTCCTTGAGGTTGTGCTCGCGCGCGCCGCGCACCTCGATGAATTTCTGCTCGGCCATGCCTGCCCCCGGGATCAGCGGTTAACAGATAGTGCATGAAGGGTGAGTCTCCAACCCGAAAAAGAGAACATTAACAGAACGCGCGTGAGCGGGCGGCGGTCCGCGCACTGACGGGCGCAGAAGGTCCGCCCTTGCCGCGCCGCCTGCCGGGGCCAGCAGGTGCGGACTGTGGTTCCGCTGCATTAAATTCACTTTTTTGAATGTTTTTTCGCCGCATGTCTTGAACCCGAAGCGCGGGGTGTCAGATCATGGGCGAGTAACCGTTGCGAAAGGCCCCAACCCGATGTTGTCCTTCCTGAAATCGTCTGCCCCCCGCTTTTCCGCCACCGACGCCGTGCGCCTTGTGAAGGCGGGCGAGCTGATCCTGATCGACGTGCGCGACGGCAGCGAGCTTGCCGCCTCCGGCCGCGCCGAGGGCGCGCTGCATGTGCCGCTGGCGCTTCTGAAAATGAAATGCGACCCGTCGAGCCCGGAATGCCTGGCCGAGCTGTCGCCGGAAAAGCCGGTGGCCCTCTATTGTGCATCCGGCGCACGCAGCCAGGTGGCGGCGCAGATGTTGGGCGCGATGGGATACGCCGAGGTTTACAATATCGGCGGTCTTTACGACTGGCACGCGGCGGGCGGCACCGTCACGCGCTGAAGCATCGTTGCTCCCGGAAATCAGGCTCGGACGGGGGCTGTCTGCCCCCCCCCTGGCCCCGGTTTGCATCCGGGGCTCCCCCCGAGGATATTTTGGGCAAGATGAAGGAAAGGCGAGCGCCGATCACATGTGGATGACGCGCCCGTAGGCGTCGAGAACCGCCTCGTGCATCATTTCGCTGAGCGTCGGGTGCGGGAAGACGGTTTCCATCAATTCCGCCTCGGTCGTCTCAAGCGTCCGGCCGACGACATAACCCTGGATCAGTTCCGTCACTTCCGCGCCGATCATGTGGGCGCCGAGAAGTTCGCCGGTCTTCGCGTCGAAGACGGTCTTGACCAGGCCCTCGGCCTCGCCAAGCGCAATCGCCTTGCCGTTGCCGATGAAGGGGAAGCGGCCGACCTTGACCGTGTGCCCGGCCTCCCTGGCCTTCGCTTCCGTCAGGCCGACGCTGGCCACCTGGGGGTGGCAATAGGTGCAGCCGGCGATGGAGTTCGGCTTGATCGGATGCGGATGCTGGCCCGCGATCAGCTCTGCCACCATAACGCCTTCATGGCTGGCCTTGTGGGCAAGCCAGGGTGCGCCGGCGATGTCACCGATGGCATAAAGCCCGTCGATGCCGGTGCGGCAATATTCATCCGTCACGACATGGGTGCGGTCGATCTTCACGCCCAGGCCTTCCAGCCCGAGGTTCTCGACATTGCCGATGATTCCGACAGCGGAAATCACCGTGTCGAATTCCATCGTCTCGGTCTTGCCGCCCGCCTCGATATGGGCGGTGACCTTTCCCTTCGCGCGGTCGAGCTTCTTGACCGTGGATTTCTCCATGATCTTCATGCCCTGCTTGACGAAGGCCTTCTTGGCGAAGGCGGAAATTTCGGCATCCTCGACCGGCAGCACCCGGTCCATCACCTCGACCACGGTCGTATCCGCGCCGAGCGTGTTGAAGAAGCTGGCGAATTCGATCCCGATCGCGCCAGAGCCGATGACGAGGAGCTTTTTCGGCATACGCTTGGGTTGAAGCGCGTGCTTGTAGGTCCAGACGAGATCGCCGTCTGCTTCCAGCCCCGGCAATTCGCGCGCCCGCGCGCCGGTCGCCAGCACGATGGACTTGGAGGTCAACTCTTCCGTGCCCTTGTCGGTCTTGACGCTGACCTTGCCCTTCGCCGGGATCGTCGCCGCGCCCATGAAGACGGTGATCTTGTTCTTCTTCATCAGGTGGCCGATGCCGCCCGACAGCTGCTTGGCCACGCCGCGCGAGCGTTGCACCACAGCGTCGAGGTCATAGCCGATGCCCTCGGCCTTCAGCCCGAATTCCTTGGCGCGGTGCATCAGGTGAAAGACCTCGGCCGAGCGCAGGAGCGCCTTCGTCGGGATGCAACCCCAGTTCAGGCAGATGCCGCCGAGATGCTCGCGTTCGACGATCGCGACGTTCAGGCCCAGTTGCGCGCCCCGGATCGCGGCGACATAGCCGCCGGGGCCCGCGCCGATCACGACCATGTCGAATGTGTTCGCAGCCATGTCTTTCCTCCCTCAGAAAAAGTAGTTTGCCATTAAACTACTTTTCGATTCCACACAATGCGTGCGACGCCGCAGCGACTTGCGCCCAGTGCATGGCTGTATTCAGCCCTTGTTTTCGATCTCGCGCAGCATCGCGCCGTAGCCACCCGCCTCCTGAAACGCAATCTCCTCGGCCGTGGTGTCGCGGCCGAGCGCGTCGTTGCGGTAGGGAAAGCGGCCGAAGCGACGGATGATCTCGCGGTGCGCCTTTGCGTGGGTCAGGTTGGATGCTCCGGTTTCAGGCATCGAGCTGACGAAGAGCGCGACCGAGCGGTCCTGGTCGGCGATGTCCTCGGAATGCATCAGCGGCAGGTAGAAGAACTGCCGCTCCGGCTCGGCCACCGCCATGTCCCAGCCATGGGCGATCGCGGCCTCGGCAGCGGCGCGGGCGCGCGCGTCGGTGGCGAACGACCGCGCATCGCCACGAAACATGTTGCGCGGGAACTGGTCGGTGAGGATCAGGAAGGCCAGCGTGCCGCGCGGCCCGTTCAGCCAGTAGTCGCGCCGCCCAGCGCGGGCATCCTCCCAGGCGGCCAGGAACCGGGCGCGGATCTCTGCGTCGACCTCGTCATCGGCCCGGTACCAGCCGGACGGGCCGATGTCTTTCAGCCAGAATTGCAGAATGGCTTCAGGTTCGGACATGGCGGCATCCTCCCTCGCTGCATCTCTGCAAGAGTTGCAGGAAGGGCGCGCGAATGCCAGCCCTAAGGTGCTTTCTCGGGGCTGCTGTCCTGCGCCGCCTCCATCACCGCCTCGACCGCAATCGCGCTTGCCGTCGGCGACAGCGGGGCGAAGCCGCCGACATGGGGTGCGTGCGCCAGCCGACGGCGCGTCATCCTCCAGCCGGCATAAAGCGCGAGCGCGAGAAAGAGGATGCCCATGAAGAGAAAGTAGCCGTTCGGCCCGATCTTTTCCATCATCCAGCCGGTGATCAGCGGGCCGGTGATCGCGCCAAGACCGTTGATGAAGATCAGCCCGGCCGAGGCGGCGGCCATGTCGGAATTGTCGAGAAAGTCGTTGGTATAGGCGACGAGCAGCGAATAGAGCGGGTTCGAGATGCCGCCCATCAGGACCGCCACGACAAGGAGGCTGGCAAAGCCGAGATCGAAAATCGCCGCCGACAGCATCGCCACGCCGCCAAGCGCCGACAGCCCGAGCACCAGCATCCGCCGCCCGATCCGGTCCGAGGCCCAGCCGATCGGATACTGGAAGACCATGCCGCCGACATAGATAGCGGCGACGAAGACCGAGATGTCGCGCACGCTCAGCCCCGCCTGGGTGCCCCAGACCGACGACATGCCGAACTGCGCCGAGAAGACCCCGCCGAGCAGGAACATGCCGACGCAGCCAAGCGGCGAGGCGCGGTAGAGAGCCACGAAGCTCAGGCGTTTCGTCGTCTCGAAGGCCGGCGCCGGCGCGACCGACAGGAGGATCGGCGTGAAGGCGAGCGAGACGAGCACCGACGGGATGACAAAGAGGATATAGCCCGACGGATCGCCCATGTTCAGCATCGCCTGCGCGGCGACGATGCCGATCATCTGCATGATCATGTAGAGCGACAGCGCCTGCCCGCGCGTCTCGTTCGTCGAGGAGTTGTTGAGCCAGCTTTCGGCGGTGATGTAGACACCCGAGAAGGAAAACCCGATCACCACGCGCATCGCCACCCAGGCCATCCAGTCCGGCGCGGCGGCATAGAGCACGAGGACCGCCGAGATCATCGACCCGAGGGCCGCGAAGACCCGCACGTGCCCCACCCGCCGGATCATGTCCGGGGTCATCCGCGACCCGAAGAGAAAGCCGAGGAAATAGGCCGACATGACGTAGGACATCTGGGTGGTGGTAAATCCCTCGATCCCGCCCCGGATGCCGAGCAGCGTGCCTTGCATGCCGTTGCCGAGCATCAGGAGCAGCATCCCGATGAGAAGGGCCCAGGAGTTGCGCAGAACGGTCAGCATCGGGGTACTTTCCTTGCAGGATGGCCGGTTCGTGAGGGAACCAGTCTGGCCGGATCAACCGGAACTTCAGTCTTGGGTGCGACCGGGCATCGGCGGATTGCGCCGTTCCGGCAGGAGAAGCGAGGCGTCGCCATAGGAAAAGAAACGATACCCCGAATTGATGGCATGGTCATAGAGCTTGCGGATCCGCTCACCCCCCATCAGGGCCGAGACAAGCATCAGGAGCGTCGATTTCGGCAGGTGGAAGTTGGTCATCAGCGCGTCGGTCACGCGAAAGCGATAGCCGGGATAGATGAAGATATCGGTCGGCCCCCGCCAGGGATGGACACGACCTTCCGGATCGGCAGCGCTTTCGATCAGGCGCAGGGCGGTCGTGCCGACCGGGATCACCCGTCCGCCGGCGGCGCGCGTGGCGTTGATCTCGGCGGCGGCGGTTTCGGTCACTTCGCCCCATTCGGCGTGCATCCGGTGGGTCGTCACATCCTCCACCTTCACCGGCAGGAAGGTGCCGGCGCCGACATGAAGCGTCACATGGGTGAAGGCGACGCCCTTCGTAGCAAGCCGGGCCAGAAGCGCGTCGTCGAAATGCAGCGAGGCCGTCGGGGCGGCGACGGCCCCGGCGGCACGGGCGAAGACGGTCTGGTAATCCTCCGCGTCCTGCGCGTCGGGGGCGCGTAGCGCCGCGATATAGGGCGGCAGCGGCATCCGCCCGGCCTCGGCCAGCGCCGCATCGAACTCGGCGCCGGCACGGTTGAACGAGAGTTCCGCCTGCCCCTCGGCAATCCGTTCGACCGTGGCCGAAAGCCGGTCGGACATCCGGATCACCTCGCCCTCGCGAAGCTTGCGGAGCGGCTTGACCAGCGCCGCCCACCGCCCCTCAGGGCGCGGCTCCAGAAGCGTCACCTCGACCTTCGCGGTCACCTCGCCCTGCCCCGTCTCACGCGTCCGCGCTCCCGAAAGCCGGGCCGGGATCACCTTGGTGTCGTTCAGCACCAGCCGGTCGCCGGGGCCGAGGAGGTCGGGCAGGTCGGCGACGCGGAGGTCGCGAAGGGTATCGCCCTCGGCCACCAGAAGCCGCGCGGCGCTGCGCGGGCGCACGGGGCGCGTGGCGATCAGCCGTTCGGGCAGGTCGAAATCGAAGTCGCTCAGATTCATTGGCTCAGCTTCGGTGGTTTGCTGCGGAAGATTTCGCGGAACATGCCCGGCGTGAGGATCGACAGCGGATTGACGGAGACCTTCGGATCGGCGGCCGCCCCGGCGAGGCGGTAGTTGAAGCCGAAGAGCCCCTCGCGGCTCTTGGTGAATAGCTGGCCGATGCCGTTCAGGAGGTAGACCGGCGAGATCGTGCCTCGCAGGTCGATCCGCTCGCTGCCGGCCTGATATGTACCGGCGGCCGAGATGCCGAGCGAGGGACCGACGGCCGATCCGTCACGGATCTCCACTGCCGTGGGGGTCAGGCGGAATGCCCCGCTTACATCGCTGAAGAGAATGCCGGGGCCGTTGAGCTGGCTCAGAAGCCCGACGACCGAAATCGCGTCGAGCAGGTCGGCGAGCGCCGGCGCATCGACGACGCGGATCTGGCGGATCGTCAGATTGCCGTCGTATTCACCGGCGGCGGCCAGCGGCCGCAACGCCATGTCGAACGCCCCGCCGACGCCACGGGTAAAAATGCCGGCGGCCCGCAGGACGGCACCGGCGTCGTCCGCCGTCAGGCGGATGGCGCTGCGCGCGCCCGAGGGGGTGACGGTCCCCCGGACCGGCGCCTCGCCATTGATCCGGCCGTTGAAATCGCCCTTGAAGCCCCCTTGTGTGCTGAAGGTGCCGCGAAAGCCGGTCAGCCGGACCCCGGCCGAGACCTGAAGCCGGTCGAGCGCGACGGTGATCGGCGCGCCGCCACCACCGCCGCTGCCGAAAGTCGCGCGCCTGAGGTCGAGCATGCCGCTATTGACCGCGACGCCGACCGCCTGCCCCCTGCCGCGCCCGGTCAGCGTGACATTGCCGTCGAACCATCCGCCGAGCCTTGCCGTGCCGAACCGCGCGGCCTCGAACCCGCCATCGGGCTTCAGCGCAATATCGCCGGCCACGGTCAGTCCTGCCGCCTCAAGCTCCATCCGGTCGATCTCGGCCGGCTGGCCGAGCCGGCCGCGGATCGCGAAACGGCCGCGCTGGCCGGCGCCTTTCGACCAACCGATCTCGGGAATGCGCAAGGTCACGCCGGCAAGGTCGGACCCGATGGAGAAGGCTGTCGCCCTGCCCTTCGCAAGGTCAAGCGAGACCGTCGCCTTTCCGGTCCCCGCCACCGCGCCTTTCGGCAGCAGGACGCCGAAGGCTTCAAGCGCCCGCGCCGAGAGTTCCATCGTCCCGTCCACCCGGCTCTTGCCCTTCTCCTCCGGCGTGAACCCCTGCCGCCAGGTCACGTCGATGGGCACGCCCGACAGGGTGGCGGGACCGGCGATCTCCATCCCGGAGCGGGTCGCGGTCAGCCGCAACTCCCCGGCGGTGAGGCGCCGGCCCGGCGCGATTTTCTCGGACCGCAGGTCGAGCAGCTTCGCCGTCACGTGGTAATCAACGTCCTTGGTCTGGATCTTCGGCGCCAGCGCGAAGTCGAGCACCGCCTCCACCTGCGCGCGGCCCTCGGCGAGGTCGACGGGCCGGTCGGACTTGGTCAGGAACTGAAACGGCGGCTGATCCAGAAGCGACAGCGCGGCGGTGATGGCGCTCTCGGTGCGCAGGGTGAAGCGCGCCGGGGCCGGCTTGATCCTGAGATCGGCGATCTCCATCACCGACCCCGCCATCTCGACCCGCCCGCCCTCCGGCGCGGTCACATATCCGCGGTCGACTACCAGCGTGTAGGTGTAATCGTTGATCGTCGCGTAGCCTGCGCCCTTCTCGACCGGTGGCAGGGTCTTCAGGATCTGCACCTCGGTATCGCTGAATTCCCAGCCGAGCGTAAAATGCGGCTCGCTCCCGGGCCTCAGGCGGAAGGCTGAGCGTACGTCGAAAAGCTGGCTCGTCGCCACGTTCTGTTCCAGCCAGGCACGAGTTTTCGGCACCGCCACAACCGGCCAGAGGGCAAGGAGATTTTCGCTCTCGATCCGGTTGATCGCGATGTCGAGCGCCACTGCCCAGCCCTCCGGCGCCGTCGAGATATCGCCCTTGGCGCTGATCCGCCGGTCGCCGTCCAGAAGCACGAGCTGGCCAAGGTCGATCCGGAATGGGTCGGGCGCCAGGCGGAAATCGATCACGCCGCCGCTGAACGTCACCGGATCGGCGAAAAGGCCCTCGGGATCGACCTTGAGATCGGTGATCTTCACCTGGCCGACCAGCGCGCTCGGCAGCCCGTTCTTCACGTCCTTCAGCCAGGCCTTGGCCCCGGCGCGGACCCGCAGGGCGGGACCGTCGACCGCGATGTCGGAAAAGACGATCTCGGCAGTCGCCGGATTGTAACCGAGGTCGAGCTTGGCCCGGTCGAACCGCACCGGCTTGATCCCTGAGGTCGGTTGCAGCGCACCGGCGCCGATTTCGAGCGTTGCATTCAGGTCGCGGAAATTGCCGTCAGTGGCGATGCCCGTCTGGATCGACCCGGAAATCGGCGCATCGAGCGCGGCGAGCCAGGCCAGCGCCGGCGATTGCGTCGCAAGATCGCGCGCCGAGACATCGGTGATCCGCGCCGACAGCGTCGCCTCTGGCGTCGTCTTGTCGGAAACGAAGCTGAGCTGCGCCCGCGCCTGCCGCCGACCGGCCTCCTCCAGCGTGAAGCCAAGGTCGGTGGTGATCTCGGCGGCGGTCTGGGTCAGGGCAAGCCAGCCGCCGGCCGCATTCCAGACCCGACCGCTGCGGTCGTCGCGAAGCCTGAGGTCGAGACCCTCGACCGTGATCTTCTCCACTCCGTTGAGGACCGGCAGGGCAAAGGCCGCATCGACCGCTTCCACCACCTCGACCGGCCCGAGCGCCTTCGCCGCGCCGGCCATGTCGGCCCCGACCGACAGGTCGAGGCTACCGTCCGGCAACCGGCGCAGCGCGATCTGCGCGCCGTAGATCGACAGGGAGCGCGGCTCCAGCTTGCCGCGCAGGATCGGCTGCGCCTTCAGCGTCGCCCGCAGGTCCGGAAGGATCGCGATCCGCGTGCCCCCCGGCGCGAACAGTTCGACCGCCCTGAGCCGGACATGTGGCACGAAACGGTCGTCGACCAGGAGTTCGGCCCCGCCGACCTTGGCCGAGACAACACCGGCAAGGGCGGCATTCGCCCGCGCCTCGATCCGGCTCACCACCCAGGCCGGGGCGGCGATCACCTTGCCGGTCAGGCCGAGCCCGATATTGAGAAGGACCATCAGGACGAGGGCAAGCCCGAGCAGCCACAGCCCCGGATGCCGCCAGTGGAGCCTGTGCGGCGGCGTCGGGGCGGGGCCGGAGCCCGTCGTCGCGTCCTTTTCCGTCATCCTGCCGCCCTGCCCCGTGGCCGCCCTGATGGCGGGCCGCTTCCGGGCCTCCCTTTATCTTTGCGGAAAGCGGATTAAAACACAAAGCGCAAGCTCATGGCAAAGGATGGCAACGAGATGCTCAGGATCGGCGACAAGGCCCCAGATTTCACCCTTCCGCGCGATGGCGGCGGCACCGTCGCGCTCTCCGGCCTCGCGCCGAAGAAGGTCGTGCTCTACTTCTATCCGAAGGACGACACCCCAGGTTGCACCACCGAGGCACTGGATTTCACGCGACTTGCGGACCAGTTCGCCGAGGCCGGGACCGTCGTCGTCGGCCTCTCGAAGGACAGTGTCAAGGCACATGAAAAGTTCTGCGCGAAACACGGGCTCGGCGTGATCCTCGCCTCGGACGAGGCCGGCGAAACCTGCGAGCGCTACGGTGTCTGGGGCGAGAAGAAGATGTACGGCCGGACCTTCATGGGTATCACCCGCACCACCTTCCTGATCGACGGCACCGGAAAGATCGCCCGCATCTGGCCCTCGGTGAGGGTTGACGGCCATGCGACCGAGGTTCTCGACGCGGCCCGGACGCTGTGAGCCTCACGCTCGCCGAAATGGCGGTCGATGTGCTGACCACCGCCGACGGCCGCGCCAAGACGGCGCTGTCGCATGCCCACGCGGCCCGCTGGCGCGCGGCGCGCGACGCCGGCGCGCCGATCAGCGTCGGCCATGCCGAACCGCCGCCAAGACCCGCACGCCCTGAGCGGCCGGAACTTCTGCCCCCGCGCGAGGTTCCGCGCCGCCGCACCGGCAGCCCGGAGGGACGGATCGCGCTCCTGCACGCCCTCGCCCATATCGAGCTAAATGCCGTCGATCTTCACTGGGACATCATCGCCCGCTTCACCGATGTACCGATGCCGCCCGGCTTCTACGACGACTGGGTCAAGTCGGCGGACGAGGAATCGAAGCACTTCAACTTGCTTTGCGACTGCCTCGAGAACCTCGGCAGCCATTACGGCGCGCTGCCCGCCCACGCCTTCATGTGGCGCGCGGCCGAGGACACGGCCGGCGATCTTCTCGGCCGGCTCGCCGTGGTGCCGATGGTGCTGGAGGCGCGCGGACTAGACGTGACGCCGGGTATGATCGGCGTCTTCGAGAAGGCCGGGGAGGCGGGCGCAGTCGCCGCCCTCAGGACGATCTATGCCGAAGAAGTCGGCCATGTCGCCTACGGGGTGAAATGGTTCAACTGGCTCTGCGGCCGCGACGGGGTTGACCCTAAGGAGGTCTTTCACCGTCTGGTCCGCCAGTATTTCCACGGCCCGCTGAAACCGCCCTTCAACGAGGAAAAGCGCGCCGAATCCGGGCTTCCCCCCGATTTCTACTGGCCCCTCGCGGAAGATGTGGCAACGGCACCCGGAACTGCCGGTTTTCGCTGAAGACCCCGAAAACACGGGATAATTCTTAACAGGCTCGGCGCAGGCATCGGCGGGATTTTGCCGACGGCGGCGCGTTCCGGCCACTTCCCCCGCGCCCCGGCGCAAACGTCTTGCGAGCCCGGGTCACGGTTGCTAAGCCCTGACTGTCGGGTTCTTGGGGATAGGGACCCGCTCTCTGGATCACTAGATACGGGGGCAGGCTTGCCAGCACGTGTTATTGGCCGTTTTCACGCGGCGCTCGAACGCCGACTTCCGGAACAACGACTCTTCCTGCGATCGGACACCGACACACGGTTCGTCCGGCTCCGGCCCACGACACAGGCGGTCGCGCTCGCCGGATCGGCCGTGGTGCTGGCCTGGACCATCGTCGCCACCGCGATCCTGATGATGGATTCGATCGGTTCGGGCAGCGCCCGCGAACAGGCGCGGCGCGAACAGGCGAACTACGAGGCACGTCTCGACGCGCTCTCGGTCGAACGCGACAAGCGCGCGGAAGAGGCGCTGGCGGCACAGGAACGCTTTGCGCTGGCACTCGGGCAGGTTTCGGCGATGCAATCCGCCCTTCTCGCCTCCGAAGAGCGCCGCAAGGAGCTTGAGACCGGGATCGGCGTGATCCAGGCGACGCTGCGGCGCACGATGACCGAGCGCGACCAGTCCAACAAGCGCGTGGCCGAACTCGCCGCTGCCGCCTCCGAAGGGCCGCAGCTTGGCGCGAACGGCGCCACCTCCGAGGATGTCGCCGAGACGCTCGGTTTCGTCACAGCGGCGCTGGGACGCACGGCGAGCGAACGCGATGCGATGGCCGAAGTGGCCGACAACGCCAAGGCCGAGGCGAGCGAGATCGCCTACGAGATGAAGCTGCTCGAAGAGCGGCACGACGAAATCTTCACCAGCCTCGAAGAAGCGGTAACGATCTCGATGGCGCCGCTCGACAAGATGTTCGCCTCTGCCGGCCTCGATCCCGACGATCTGATCGACCAGGTCCGGCGCGGCTATTCCGGCCAGGGCGGCCCGCTCGGCCCGCTGGCGCCGATGCTTCCGGAAGGCTACGATCCGGACGCGGATCGCGCGGGCCGTATCCTTGATGGGCTCGACCGGATGAACCTCTACCGGATGGCGGTTGAGAAGGCGCCCTTCGCGATGCCGCTCAAGACCTCGTTCCGCTACACGTCGGGCTTCGGCCGGCGCTGGGGGCGGATGCACGAGGGCACCGATCTTGCCGGCGCGCCCGGCTCGCCCATCTACGCCACCGGCGACGGCACGGTCGTGCATGCCGGCTGGCAGTCCGGCTATGGCAATCTGGTCCGCATCCGGCATGATTTCGGGATCGAGACCCGCTACGCCCATATGGCGAAAGTGCGCGTCGAGGTCGGTCAAAAGGTCTCGCGCGGGGACCGGATCGGTGATATGGGGAATACCGGTCGTTCCACCGGCACCCATCTGCACTACGAGGTGCGCGTGAACGACTCAGCAGTCAACCCGATGACGTTTATCAAGGCGGCCAACAATGTTTTCTAAAAGCAGGATCAACGAACCCGGACCGAAAGCGGGTACACCGAGCGATCAGTCGAAGGCCGCCGAGCCTGCCGCGACGAAACCTGCCTTCGACTATGTCCCCTCCACCCCGAAAGCCAAGCCGCCGGCATCAGTCCTCTCTGCCGACCTGACGATCACCGGAAACGTGAAGACCTCGGGCGATATCCAGGTGGAAGGTGTGGTCGAGGGCGATATCCGCGCGCATCTTCTGACCGTGGGCGAAAGCGCCACGATCAAGGGCGAGATCGTCGCCGACGACGTCGTCGTAAACGGCCGGGTCATCGGCCGGGTGCGCGGCCTCAAGGTGCGGCTCACCTCCACCGCGCGGGTTGAGGGCGACATCATCCACAAGACCATTGCGATCGAGTCGGGCGCGCATTTCGAAGGCTCGGTGCAGCGTCAGGAAGACCCGCTGTCCACCGGCGGGGCGCCGAAGCCCGCCAATGCGCCGGCGGCCGCCAGCGCGGGCAAGTGACCGGACGGCCCGACGAGGGCCGGCGGCAAGGATCGAAGGAAATGGGCGCCCCGATGGGCGCCCATTTTCGTTTCAGCGACCGACCCCGCCCCTCACCGTTCTAGAAGTTTCCGGTACATGTGCCAGGTCGCGTGACCAAGGACCGGCAGAACCAGAAAGAGCCCAAGGAAGAGCGGCAGCATGCCGAGGAACAGAAGCGCCGCGATGACGATGCCCCAGACGAACATCGGCCCGACATTGGCCAGCACCGACTTCACCGACAGGATCATCGCCGAGACGAAGTCGACCTCCCGGTCGAGCAGCAGCGGCAGCCCGGCGACGGTGATCGAAAAGAGCACCGCCGCGAAACCGGCGCCGATGGCGGAACCGACGAGCAGCATGATCGGCCCGTTGCCCTCAAACAGAAGCATCAGCGACGTGGTGACGTTGGTCATCGCCGAAAGCCCCATGAAAAGCGCGAAGATCGTATGCGCGACAAAGACCCAGAACATGAACATGAGCAGGATCACCATCGCCATCGACGGGATCTGCCGGTCCTTCTGGGAAAAGACCACGCCGAGAACCTCGCGCCAGACGAGCGGTTCCCCCGCCTCGATCCTGCGACTGACCTCGTAAAGCCCGACGGCCGCGAAGGGTGCGAGAATCGGGAATCCGACGATCACCGGGATCAGCCACCATTCCTGACCCGCTGCGGCATAGACCAGATAGATGATGACCCCGCCCGCCACATAGATCGCGCTGAAAAACAGACCGAAGGCCGGCGCCTTCAGGAAATCCGCGAACCCGGCCCTCAGGACGGCCCCGATATCGGACAGGGCCACGTGTCGTACCTCCGGCAGGGCATCCGCCTCTGCCCGTATGTCGGTCATGACTCCTCCTCACCCGCGCGCGAGGAGAAAGCTAGGGCAGGTGCCGGGCCGCTGGCAAGTGCCCAAACGCATGAAGGAAATCCGGCGCGGGTCGAGACTGACCCCAGACGCACGGAAGTATGGCGGGCGCGGAAACTGGCCGCCCCCGTCAGTCGCCGGCCTGCGCCTCGGCGCGGCTCTTGCCGGCGACATCCATTGCCAGCGTCGCCGCCATGAAGGCGTCGAGGTCGCCGTCGAGCACCCCTTGCGTATCCGAGGTCTCGTAGCTCGTACGCAGGTCCTTTACCATCTGGTAGGGCTGGAGCACGTAGGAGCGGATCTGGTTGCCCCAGCCGGCATCGCCCTTGGCGTCGTGCTGGGCATTGATCGCTGCGTTCCGCTTGTCGAGTTCGAGCTGATAGAGCCGCGAGCGCAGCGCGTTCATCGCGATCTCGCGGTTCTGGTGCTGCGACTTCATCGACGAGGTGACGACGATATTGGTCGGCAGGTGGGTGATCCGCACCGCCGAATCGGTCGTGTTGACGTGCTGGCCGCCGGCGCCGGAGGAGCGGTAGGTGTCGATGCGGATCTCGTTGTCGGGGATGACGATCTCGATATTCTCGTCGACCACCGGATAGACCCAGACCGAGGAGAACGAGGTGTGCCGCCGCGCGGCGCTGTCGTAGGGCGATATCCGAACCAGCCGGTGGACGCCGGATTCCGATTTCAGCCAGCCATAGGCATTCGGCCCGGAAATCTTGTAGGTGGCAGAGCGGATGCCGGCCTCTTCGCCGGGGCTCTCGCTCATCAGCTCGACCTTGTAGCCCTTCTTCTCGGCCCAGCGGACATACATCCGTGCCAGCATCGAGGCCCAGTCGCAGCTTTCCGTCCCGCCGGCGCCGGCGTTGATTTCAAGGAAGGTGTCGTTGCCATCGGCCTCACCGTCGAGAAGCGCCTCCAGCTCCTTCGCGGCGGACAGTTCCTTCAGCGCCCTGAGCGCCGCCTCGGCCTCTTCGACGATGTCCTTGTCGTCCTCGATCTCGCCCAGCTCGATCAGCTCGACATTGTCCTTCAGCTCGCGCTCGATCCGGCGATAGGTCTCGACCGCGTCGACCAGCACCTGCCGCTCGCGCATCAGCTTCTGCGCGCGCGCGGGATCGGACCAGAGGTCGCCGTCCTCGATCATCGCGTTCATTTCTTCAAGCCGGTGCGGCGCGGTTTCCCAGTCCATCCGCTGGCCGAGAAGCTTCAGCGATTTTCCGACCGCCTCGACGATGTTTTCCATTTCGGCGCGCATGGCCGTATCCTTCCGTCAGTCGCCGGGCGTGATAGCGGAGGCGCCCCCTGCGGGCAAGAGAGCCGCGCCGGGTGCCGCCAAAATTCCGTGGGAACCGCGCCATCCGATCCGACGGTGCATCACCGGCGGCACCGGAACACCGTTCTGCGGCCTCAATAAAGACCGCCCGAACTCAATGTCCCGAAATCGGCCTTCTTCGGGATGATCTTGGTCTTTCCCGTCGCCGTCTTGACCGTCGTGCCGCCCTCGTCGCCGCCAAGTTCGCCATAGGCGTAAAGCGGCAGGTTCTGGCCCATGCCGAAGCCGCCGTCGACCATGGCACCGATGCCGAAGATCGGGATTTCGCCGTCGCGGAAGTACTCCGCCTGAACGAAATCGCCCGATGCATCGTCGGGCAGACGCTCTCCGGTAAAGCGGTTGATCTTGATGAAATACCCGCCTTCGGGAACCTTGAAGTCGCGGCCGCCGTATTTCGCGACGGCTTCCTTCATGAAGGCATTGAAAACCGGAACGCAGAGCGTGCCGCCATAGGCGCCCTTGCCGAGCGTGCGCGGCTGGTCGTAGCCCATGTAGCAGCCCGCGACGATGTTGGAGGTGAAGCCGATGAACCACACGTCCTTGGCATCGTTCGTCGTTCCGGTCTTTCCGGCGACCGGGACCGGCAGATCGACGCCCGAACCCGAGCCGCGCTTGACCACCCCCTGCAGCATCGAGGTCAGCTGATAGGCGGTCACCGGATCCATCACCCGCTCGCGGTTGGAGGTGATGCGCGGCGCGAAACCGGGATCGAGGCTGGCGAGCTTGCAGTCGGCGCAGTCGCGCTGGTCGTGGCGGTAGACCGTGCGGCCCCAGCGGTCCTGAACCCGGTCGACCAGCGTCGGCTCCACCCGTTCGCCGCCATTGGCGAACATCGCGTAGGCCGCGACCATCTTGAAGAGCGTGGTTTCCTGCGCGCCAAGCGCGTTGGCGAGGAACCGGTCGAGGTAGTCGTAGACGCCGAAGCGTTCGGCATAGCCCGCGACGACATCCATGCCGATTTCCTGCGCCACCCGCACCGTCATCAGGTTCCGCGACTGTTCGATCCCGGTCCTGAGCGGGGTCGGCCCGTAGAACTTGTTCGACGCGTTCTTCGGCCGCCAGAGGCCCTGGGGGGTATCGACCTCGATCGGTGCATCGACGACGATGGTGGCGGGGGAAAAGCCGCTGTCGAGGGCGGCGGCATAGACGAAGGGCTTGAAGGACGATCCCGGCTGGCGGTTCGCCTGCGTCGCCCGGTTGAAGACCGACGACTGGTAGGAGAACCCGCCCTGCATCGCGATGACGCGGCCGGTATTCACGTCCATCGCCATGAAACCGCCCTGCACTTCCGGCACCTGCCGAAGCGACCAGCGCCTGAACGTGCCGTCCTCATTCGCCAATGCCGCGACGAGGACAATATCACCGACCGAAACCAGATCGCCGGCCACTTTGGCTTTCTTGCCAAGCCCACCGTCGGCCTGGCGCTTGCGCGCCCAGGTCACATCCTCGGCGGGGATGAAATGGCCGTCCTCGTCGTCCGACACACCCTCGATCCCGATCCGCGCGGATGTCTCGCCGACCTCGAGCACCACCGCCGGCAGCCAGCCCGGCACGTCGCGCGGAACATCGGCTTCAGACAGGGCTGCCCGCCAGACATCTTCGGACCCGAGCGCCTCAGCGGGCATCACCAGGCGGGTTCCGCGCCAGACGCCCTGGCTGCGGTCATAATCCTCGAGCGCCTCCTGCAGCGCGGTGGAGGCGGCCAGCTGCAATTCGGGGTCTTCGGTGGCGCGGATGGTCAGGCCGCCGCCGAAGAACTCGTCCTCGCCGAAGCTGCGCGACAGCTGGCGGCGGATCTCGTCGGTGAAATAGTCGCGCGGCGGCAGCGAGCCCTTGAACGACGGATAATCGCCGCCCTGCACCGTCTTCAGCGGCGCGGCGAGCGCCGTGTCGAGCGTCGGCTTGTCGATGTAGCCGTTCTGGAACATCTCGCGCAGCGGCGAGGGTCTTGTTGAAATAGGTCTGGGCGGCGGAGGCGACGCCGAACGACAGGAACCCGAGGTCGATCTCGTTCAGGTACAGCTCCAGGATCTTCTCCTTCGGCAGCGCATCGACCAGCCGCGTGGCGAGGATCAGTTCCTTGATCTTGCGTTCGGCGGTGCGGTCGCCGCCAAGGAGGAAGTTCTTGGCCACCTGCTGCGGGATCGTCGAGGCGCCGCGCAGGGTCTTGCCCCGGGTGCGGACCGCATCCCAGAGCGCGCCGGCCATGCCGCGCGCGTCAAAGCCCTTGTGCGAATAGAAGTTCTTGTCCTCGGCCGAGATGAAGGCCGATTTGACGATGTCCGGGATCTCTTCGATCGGGGCGAAGATCCGCCGCTCGGTCGCGAACTCGTCCATCAGGCGGCCTTCACCGGAATAGATGCGGCTGATCGTCTTCGGCGTGTATTGGGCAAGGTATTCGTGATCGGGCAGATCGCGGCTGTACATCCAGAAGATGGCGCCCACCGTCAGCGCCGCGAAGACCGCCGCCGTGACGAACCAGCTGAAGAAGGCGCCGAAGAACGAGAGGATGAACCGGACCACGAAAGACTCCCAAGCGAACGGAGCGTCTATAGCGCGCGAGGACGGAGGGGTCAAAACAACTTGCCGCGCGTCGGCGGGGAACGACCGGGGAGCCGGACGGCGGGCCGCCAGGGGCTACTGCCGGATCAGCTGCGCCTCGGCCGCATCGGCGATCGCCCAGGCCCGCAGGCCGGCGAGAATCGCCTCCTGAAATCCCGCACGCCAGACCGGATCGGCAAGCCGCCGCCGGTCGGCCTCGGACGACAGGAACCCGACTTCGAGCAGGACCGACGGAATGTCCGGCGATTTCAGCACCGAGAAGGCCGCCTCCTGGATCGGGTGCCGATGCATCCGCCCGCCCGACGCCTTGATCGCGGCGACGAGCGCCCCGGCCAGCCGGTCGGCGCGCGGCTGGGTTTCGGTCCGCGCCATCTCCATCATCACTGCTGCCACCAGGTCGCCCTGGCCCGAAAGATCGACCCCGGCCAGAAGGTCGGCGCGGTCATGCCGTTCGGCCAATTGCGCAGATGCAGTATCGCTCGCCTCGTCCGCCAGAAGGTAGACCGTCGCCCCGGTCGCCTCGCCTTCCGCCAGAGCGTCGGCATGCAGCGAAAGGAACACATCCGACCCGGCCGCCCGCGCCACGCTGATCCGCGCCTCGAGCGGAACGAAGACATCCTCGTCGCGGGTCAGGGTGACTTTCATGCCGCCGCGGCGCAGCACTTCGGCCAGTTCGCGGGCGAAGACGAGCATCACCTCTGCCTCGACCGCCTTCCCCGCCTCTGCGCCGGGATCGATGCCGCCATGTCCGGGGTCGAGTACGACGATCAGCGGCGCGGCACCGGTCTGGCGCCGCTTCGGCGCGGCCAAGGCGACCGGCTCGGGCAAGGCCCAGCGCGCCGCCTCTGGCACGCCGCCGGCCGTGGCGGCGGCGAAACGATCCGCCTCTTCCGGCACCAGCCGCAGCCGGATCTCGGCCTCGCCGGTCTCGGCCACGCGTTCCTCGGCGCTCTCGATCCGGTAGGGGCCGTCCAGTTCGGCGACGAGCCGCGACCAGCCTTCGCGGACCGGACCCCAGCCGAGGGAGTGAACGCGTTCGGAACGGTCGAGCGCCGCCGGCCGCGACGGGCCAAAATCGACCTCGGAGAAGTCTGCCACCAGCCGTGGCGGATCGGCGAGAAGGAAGGTGCGGTAGGGCACCGCCTGGCTGATCGCGAGGTCGATGGCGATGCCGGCGCCCGCGTCGACCACGCGCGAGGCCGCCGGATCGAGCCGCGCCAGCGCGCTCAGGTCGCCCGCAAGCGCCCCGTGGCCGATCCACAGCGCCGCGAGAAGATGAAGCGCGATAGCCCTGATGCCCATGTCCCTGCCCGTTTCCGCCGATCATAGGCGCGTCGGCGCCTTGGCGAAACTCCTATCCCCTGGCATTCATGAAGTCGTGAAGCCGCGCCAGCCCCTCGCGGATGTCAGCGGTCGAGCGGGCATAGGAGAACCGCAGGGTCCCCGCCCCCCGATGCGGATCGAAATCGAGCCCCGGCGTGACCGCGACCCCGGCCTTGTCGAGGATCTCGGCCGCGAAGGCGCGGCTGTCGCAGGTCAGGTCCGAGACATCGGCATAGATGTAGAACGCGCCGTCGGGCGGGTCGATCCGGGCAAACCCGGCCTTTGGCAGCCCGTCGAGCATCAGCCGCCGGTTCTCGGCATAGACCGCGCGGTGCGCCTCAAGCTCGTCTATGCAACCGAGCGCGGCGAGGGCCGCGACCTGGCTCGCATGGGGCGGGCAGATGAACATGTTCTGCGCCAGCCGCTCCACCGTGCGCACATGGCTTTCGGGCACGACCATCCAGCCCACCCGCCATCCGGTCATCGAGAAATACTTGGAAAACGAGTTGATGACGCAGACATCGTCGGAGATCTCCAGCGCCGAGACCGCGCGGCGTTCGTAATGCAGCCCGTGGTAGATCTCGTCCGACACGAAGGCGATCCCGCGCGCCGCCGCCGCCCCGATCAGCGCGGCAAGCGCCGGCCGGTCGAGCATCGTGCCGGACGGATTCGCCGGCGAGGCGACGATGAGGCCCTGCACACCGGCCGGAATATCGTCCGGTCGCGGCTGATGGCGATCCCCGGCCCGGGTCGGGATGCCGACCGGCGTCAGCGACAGCGCCTTCAGGATCTGGCGGTAGGACGGGTAGCCGGGCTCGCCCAGCGCCACCCTCTCGCCCGCGTCGAAAAGTGCGGTGAAGGCCAGAAGGAAAGCCGCCGACGAGCCGGCCGTCACGATCACCCGGCCCGGATCAAGCTCGACACCGTACCAGCGCCTGTAGAGGTCGGCGATCCCCTGCCGAAGCGCCGGCAGGCCCAGCGCCACGGTGTAACCGAGCGCCTCGGTCTCCATCGCGGCCGCAAGTGCGGCGCGCGCACCGGCCGGTGCCGGGGTCGAGGGCTGGCCGATCTCCATGTGGATGATATGGCGCCCGGCGGCTTCGGCGGCGCGCGCGGCCTCCATTACGTCCATCACAATGAAGGGATCGACCATCCCGCGGCTTGAAGTGCGCATGCTCCCCTCTCTATCGTGGCGGCTGAGACCCGGGCCGTTCATTCCAGCCCCGGCGGCGAAGGTCAATGGGCCGCACCCGGCCTACCCTTGCGCTGCGGGAGAATTCTGCGATGGTCGGCCGCCGAGATGCCGAGGCGCTTGCAGCAGCGCCGCCAACGACAGGAACACCCGATGAAACTCGTCCCGCTCGCCTTCATGGCCCTACTCGCCTCGCCCGCCACGGCCTTCGACGTCGCGGCCATGTCCGATGCGGAACGCACCGCCTTCCGGGCCGAGGTCCGCGCCTATCTCCTGGAAAACCCCGAGGTCCTGACCGAAGCGATCAAGGTCCTTCAGTCGCGCGAGGCCGAGGCGGCCGCAGAAGGCGACCTTGCGCTCGTCAAGGCGAATACGAAGGATCTTTTCGACGACGGGTATTCTTTCGTCGGCGGCAACCCGGACGGCGACCTGACGGTCGTCGAGTTCATCGACTACCGGTGCGGCTATTGCCGCAAGGCCCATGCCGAGGTGCAGGAGCTTGTCTCCTCGGACGGCGGCATCCGCTATATCGTCAAGGAATTCCCGATCCTCGGCGACCAGTCGGTCATCGCCTCCCGCTTCGCCATCGCGACACTCCACGTCGCGGGGAAGGAGGCCTATGAAAAGGTCAACGCGGGCTTTTACGAGAGCTTCCGCGGCGACGTGACCGAGGAAACGCTGATCGCCTTCGCCACCGATCTCGGTCTCGACAGCGCCGCGATCATGGCCGGGATGGACGCGCCGGAAGTGACCAAGGTGATCGAGGACAATCACCTTCTGGCGCAGCGGATGCAGATTTCCGGCACCCCGACATTCGTGATGGGCGAGCAGATGCTGCGTGGCTACGCGCCGCTCGACACGATGCGGGCGATCGTCGCGGACGAGCGCGGCTGAGGCGGTAGCCTCCGGCCTAAGAAGGGACAACCCGGACGGGACTTGCAGGCCCGCGCGGGATCGGTTTGTCTGGTCCGACGTTAGTCTTCACCAGGTGCCCGCGTGTCCAAAGCCATCCGTCCCCTCCTCGCCCGCGACCCCGACGAACATCACCGCGCCGCCACGACGCTTGAGCTGTTCTTCGACCTCATCAGCGTCATCGCCATCGCGGCGGTGACGGCGGGTCTGCACCATGCGATTTCCGAAGGCCACGGGCTGGATGCCCTGCCGCGCTTCGTCTTCCTCTTCCTCGCGATCTGGTGGGCCTGGATGAACTTCACCTGGTTCGCCTCGGCCTTCGACAACGACGACACGCTTTACCGCGTGCTGGTGATGGTGATCATGTGCGGCGCGCTGATCTTCGCTGGCGGCGCCGGCCATATCCTCGAGACGATGGACTTCCAGTGGGGACTTCTGGGCTGGATCGTCATGCGCCTTGGCATGGTGTCGCTCTGGCTGAGGGCCGCGGCGGGATGCCCGGAATACCGCAGGACGGCGCTCCGCTACGCCGCGGGCATCGTCATCGCGCAGATCGGCTGGACGACCATGTATTTCGCGACCGAACCGGGCAGCCCGCCCTTCTACCTGGCCGGAATGCTTTGCTTCCTGATCGAATGGTCGGTGCCGCCCGTCGCCGAAAGCGCCCGGCAGACGCCGTTCCACCGCCACCACATCATCGAACGCTACGGCCTTCTGATGATCATCTCGCTGGGCGAGATCGTGTTGTCGGTCAGCCACGGCTTCGGCGCGCTCTTCGGCGCGCATCCCGCCTTCGACGCGGCCTTCGTCTCTGTCTCGGCGCTGGTCATCGTCTTCTCAATCTGGTGGATCTATTTCTGCGAGGAAGAGCATCTGACGACGACGAAGATGTCGACCGCGATCATCTGGGGCTATGGCCATGACTTCATCTTCATGGCCACGGCCGCGCTTGGTGCGGCCATAGCCGCCTCGATCGACGTGGTGACGCAACATGCCCATACGAGCCAGCACGAGGTATCGAAATGGCTCGGGGCAAGCCTCGCGCTCGGCTCGCTCGCGCTCTGGGTGACGCGCGACCGAGTGCAGCCGTTGTCGTCGTCGCTGAAGGCCGCGCTGCCGGTCATGGCCGTCAGCTATCTGGTGGCCGGGGCCCTCGGTCTTCCGGTCTGGGTCTTCGCCCTTCTTTGTGTTCTGACCGTGCTCTGGCGCGCGCCGCGCCCGCGCGGCGCCCGCTCTGCCGCAGCCTGACCGCCTGATGCCGCTTGCGAGACATTGCCCTTGCCGGGAAAGGGCTTAGATAGTCCTGCGAACAGATGGAAGGGCCAGCCATGTCCGACGACGCGCTTGTGATCTTCACCCCCTCGGGCAAGCGGGGGCGCTTTGCGTTGGGGACGCCGGTGCTGACCGCCGCCCGTCAGCTGGGCGTCGACCTCGATTCCGTCTGTGGCGGGCGCGGCATCTGCTCCAAGTGCCAGATCACGCCGGGCTACGGCGAGTTCGCCAAGCATGGCGTGACGGTCGCGGAGAACGCGCTCTCGGAATGGAACGAGGTCGAGGCGCGCTATGACCGCATTCGCGGCCTGAAGGAAGGCCGCCGCCTCGGTTGCCAGGCCAAGGTCATGGGCGACGTCGTGATCGACGTGCCGCCCGAAAGCCAGGTCCACCGCCAGGTGATCCGCAAGTCGGCGACCCAGCGCGACATGGTGATGGATCCCGCCACCCACGCCTATTACGTCGAGGTGGCCGAGCCCGACATGCACGAGCCCTCGGGCGATTTCCAGCGGCTCGCGGAGGCGCTGCGCGACCAGTGGCAGATCGACGGGTTGACTGCCGAGCCCGCCATTCTCGCCCGCCTTCAGCCGATCCTGAGGAAGGGCGAGTGGAAGGTAACCGTGGCGCTGCATCGCGACCATCACGGACAGCCGCGCATCATCGACCTCTGGCCCGGATTCTACGAAGGCCGTCTCTACGGTCTGGCCATCGACCTCGGTTCAACCACCATCGCCGCGCATCTCTGCGACCTGAGAAACGGCAACGTCCTTGCCTCCTCGGGCCTGATGAATCCCCAGATCCGCTTCGGCGAAGACCTGATGAGCCGGGTGAGCTACGCGATGATGAACCCCGGCGGCGACAAGGAGATGACGGCGGCGGTGCGGACTGCCCTCAACAGCCTCGCCCAGTCGATCGCATCGGAGGCCGGGATCGACCCGACCCAGATCGTCGAGACGGTCTTTGTCTGCAACCCGGTGATGCATCACCTGCTCCTCGGCATCGACCCGGTCGAGCTTGGCCAGGCGCCCTTCGCGCTGGCGACCTCGGAAAGCCTGTCGCTGCCGGCGCGCGACCTCGACCTTTCGGCGATCCATCCGAATGCCCGGATCTACATCCTGCCGTGCATCGCCGGCCATGTCGGCGCGGACTGCGCGGCGGTGGCATTGTCCGAAGAACCGAACAAATCCGAAGATATGGTGCTGATTGTTGACGTGGGCACCAATGCCGAGATCCTGCTCGGCAACAAGGACCGGGTGCTGGCCTGCTCCTCGCCGACCGGCCCGGCCTTCGAGGGCGCGCAGATCAGCGCCGGCCAGCGCGCCGCACCCGGCGCCATCGAACGGGTGGAGATCGACCCCGCGACGAAGGAGCCGCGCTTCAAGGTCATCGGCAGCGACCTCTGGTCGACCGAGGACGGTTTCGCCGCCGCGACGGCGCAGACCGGCATCACCGGCATCTGCGGCTCCGGCATCATCGAGGCGGTGGCCGAGATGCGCATGGCCGGGCTTCTCGATGCCGGCGGGCTGATCGGCTCGGCCGAGCAGACCGGAACGGCGCGCTCTGTCCCGACCGGGCGGACCCATGCCTATGTGCTGCATGACGGCAGTGCCGAAGGCGGGCCGCTGATCTCTGTCACCCAAGGCGATATTCGCGCGATCCAGCTTGCCAAATCGGCGCTTTACGCGGGCGCGCGGCTTTTGATGGACGAACTTGGCATCGAGAAAGTAGACCGGGTGGTTCTTGCCGGCGCCTTCGGTGCCCACATCTCGCCGAAACATGCTATGGTCCTTGGCATGATCCCGGACTGCCCCCTCGACAAGGTGACCTCGGCCGGCAACGCCGCCGGCACTGGCGCGCGGATTGCGCTCTGCAGCATCGCCGCCCGCGCCGCGATCGAGGAAGAGGTGTTCCGCATTCACAAGGTCGAAACCGCGATCGAGCCGCGCTTTCAGGAACATTTCGTCGCCGCCAATGCGATCCCGCACGCGACGGCGCCGTTCCCGGAACTGAGCGCCATCGTCACGCTGCCCGATGTCAGCTTCAACACCTCCGGCTCGGGCGGCGACGGCGGCCGGCGGCGGCGGCGCGGCTGACCGGATGGAGGCCGGGGATCCCATCGCCGACCTCATCGCGGCCACCGCCCGCTCCGACCGCGCTGCGTTCCGCGCGCTTTATTCCGCCGCCTCGGCGAAACTCTTCGGCGTCGCGCTGCGTATCCTCAGGGACAGAAGCGAGGCCGAGGATGCCGTGCAGGAAGTTTTCACAAGGGTCTGGCTGAACGCCCGCCGCTTCGATGCGGGCCGGGGACGCGGCATGACCTGGCTGATCGCCATCGCCCGGAACCACGCCATCGACCGGCTGCGCGCACGGCCGGCCGGCATTGAGGCGGCGGGCGAGGACGAGACCGCGCGCCTTGCCGATGCGGCGCCGGGACCGGAGGCGCAAAGTGTGGCGCGGGGCGAGGCGAGGCGCATCGCCGACTGTTTCGACCTGCTCGAACCGGCGCGGGCCGAGGCGGTGCGCGGCGCCTATCTGAACGGGCTGAGCTATCTCGACCTTTCGCGGCGCCACGGCGTGCCCGTCAACACCATCCGGTCCTGGCTCCGCCGGGGCTTGCAGAAACTGAAGGAGTGCCTCGAGGCATGAGCGATCCGACCGGTCATATGCCCGAACGGGAGGCGCTGGCAGCCGAGTATGTGCTTGGTACGCTGCCGCTCGAGGAACGGCTGACGGCGGAGGCGCTGATCGAGGGCGATCCGGGTTTCGCGGCTATGGTCGCGGACTGGCAGAACCGGCTCGCCCCCCTCAACGACGCCTATGCGGAGGTGCCGCCGCCCGCCGACATGCTCGACCGGATCGAGGCGCGGCTCTTCCCCGCGCCTGAACGCCTGCGCCGTACCGGCTGGATCTGGGGGGCGCTCACCGGTGCGGCGCTGGCGGTCCTCGCCCTCGTCACGCTCCTGCCACCGCCGGTCCCGCTCACCGCGACGCTGACCGGCGAAGGCCAGGCGCTGGCGGTGGCGGCCAGTTTCGATGCCGGCAAGGGCGAGCTTACCGTGGTCCGCGCTGCGGGGCCGGCGGCGGGACCCGGCAGGGACTACGAGCTTTGGCTGATCCCCGCGGGCGAGGCGCCGGTCTCCATCGGCCTCGTGCGCGACAGCGAGTTGAAAATCCCGGTCGCCGATCTGCCGGCGGGCACCACGCTGGCCATCACGCTCGAACCCGAGGGCGGCTCGCCGACCGGGATCGCGACCGGCCCGCTTCTCGTCGCCGCCGTGATCGGCGGGGCCTGAGCACGGCCGTTTGCCGGACCGGGCAGCCTGCCCACATTTCGGCACGTGTCCGGGCCCAAAGGCGGGACGGAGCAGGTGTTCGATCCGATGTGCGAAGGGCCGCGCCCGACCCTGGGTGGGCGCTTTGTTACATTTGAACGAGGCGCTTTATGGCGCCAGAGTCCTCCGACCGCATTCATGGGCGATACGTGGCAATGCGCCCTCCCGGTCGGAGGGTCGGGCGCGGCCCGGGCTGGTCGCCCGGGCCAGACGGGTGGAAAGCGCGCGCGTCATCCGTCGCGCCCTCAACTTCGGCCAGCCCCTTCTCCAGACAGGGCGAAAATCTCCTGCCGGAAAATTTCTCCGCAACACCTGAAACTTTCCGACAACCGCATCCGTAGCTCCTCGCAGATCAGGGGGAATGGGTCCCCCTGCCTGCAAGAGGAAGTCTTCAGATGACCCGCATTTCCATTCTGGCACTTGCCGTCTCGACCTTCGCCCTGCCGGCCTTCGCCGCGAACCCGATGGTCGGCGGCGCCGCGATGTACGAGACGAAGAACATCGTCGAGAACGCCGTGAACTCTGCCGATCACACCACGCTCGTCGCCGCCGTGCAGGCCGCCGGCCTCGTCGACACGCTCGCCGGCGAAGGCCCGTTCACCGTCTTTGCCCCCACCAACGACGCCTTCGGCCTGCTCGCCGCAGGCACCGTCGAGGACTTGCTGAAGCCCGAGAGCAAAGAGGCGCTGACCAAGGTTCTCACCTGCCACGTCGTCGCGGCCGACGTCATGTCCGACGCGCTGGCCAAGATGATCGCCGACGACGGCGGCATGCACGCAGTCCCGACCGTTGGCGGCTGCACGCTTCAGGCGATGGTCGAGGACGGCATGGTCAAGATCGCGGACGAGCGCGGCCGCAAGGCCACTGTCACCATCGCCGACGTGAAGCAGTCGAACGGCGTCATCCACGTGATCGACACGGTGCTCCTGCCGGCGATGTGACCGGCGGCCCGAAGAGAAGAACCGGGGCGCCTGTGTTGTCAGGCGCCCCATCTTTCGAGAAGATCGTCCGGATCGAGCGGTTCGAGCGGCGAGGCATCGGCGATCCGCCCGGGCGTCCGGCTCAGCCTGGGCGCCGGGCCCGGTTGGATGACCTGGTCATGGACGACATATGTGCCTCGCGCCCGGTTGTGGCCATGGCCCGGCGCCTCGGCGATGGTGAGGACAGGGACCGCACAGGCATCCGTCCCCGCCAAAAGCGCCGCCCATTCGTCGCGCGACTTCTCCGCGATCCGGGCGGCGACGGCGTCACGGAGATCGGGCCAGCGCGCCCGGTCCATCTGCGCCGGCAAGGCCGTCGCATCGAGGCCAATCCGCGCGAGAAACTCCGCCCAGAACTTCGTCTCGATGGCGCCGACAGCAAGAAATTTCCCATCCTTGCAGGCGTAGCAGCGATAGAACGGTGCCGCGCCGTCGAGGAGGTTCGCCTCGCGCCCGTCCCGCCATTGGCCAGCGGCGGCCATCCCCTGAATCATCGCCATCAGATGCGCGCTGCCGTCGGTGATCGCCGCGTCCACCACCTGCCCCCGGCCGCTCCGAGCCGCTTCGAAAAAGGCACAGACCATGCCGAAGGCAAGATACATCGCTCCGCCGCCGAAATCTCCGAGAAGGTTCAGGGGTGGCAGCGGCCGCTCCGTCGGCCCGATCGCATGCAACGCGCCCGACAGCGCGATATAATTGATGTCGTGCCCCGCCGAAGCGGACAGGGGCCCCGTCTGGCCCCAGCCGGTCATCCGCCCGTAGACCAGCCGTTCGTTTCCCGGGAAATCCTCCGGCCCGAGGCCGAGCCGCTCCATCGCCCCCGGCCGCAACCCCTCGATCAGCCCGTCGGCGCGGCCAATCAGCCGCCGGGCGATGCCGCGCCCGTCTGTCGATTTCAGGTCGAGCGTCAGGACGCCGCGCCCGCGATCGAGGATATCGTAGTCGAGCCCCAGAAGGTGTCGGTTGCCCGGCCGCACGATCCGCACCACTTCGGCGCCCATGTCGGCAAGCGTCATCGCCGCGAACGGTGTCGGACCCAGCCCGGCGATCTCGACGATCCGGAGCCCGTCGAGCGGCCCCCTCATGCCCCCGCCCTCTCTTCCAGCATCAGCCATTCTTCCTCGGCAGCAGCCAGCACCGCCTGCCGCTCGGCCAACCCTTCCGAGGCGCGGCGGAACTTGTCCGGCGCAGTCTGGAAAAGCGCCGGATCGGACAGGAAATCGCTCAACTTGCCGATCTCCGCCTCCAGCTTCTCGATGATCCCCGGCAAGGCTTCCAGCCGGTGTTTTTCCGTGAATGTAAGCCCTTGCGCGACCTTCCTCACCTTGGTCTCCGGCGCCGGACCGGGCTTCGCAGCCGGCTTCACGACCTTGTCTGGCAGCACCGACTCGGCCTTCTGCGCCTGATAATCGCTCCAGCCGCCGGCATAGGTGACGGCCCGGCCATCGCCCTCCATCGCGATGGTCGTCGTCGCCACCCGGTCGATGAAATCGCGGTCGTGGCTGACCACGAGGACGGTGCCGTCATATTCGCCGAGGATGTCCTGCAACAAGTCCAGCGTCTCGACGTCGAGATCGTTGGTCGGCTCGTCAAGCACCAGAAGGTTCGACGGCTTCGCCATGATCCGCGCCAGCAAGAGCCGCGCCCGCTCGCCGCCCGAGAGCGAGCCGATCGGCGCCCGCGCCTGCGCCTCGTCGAAAAGGAAGTCCTTGAGGTAGGCGACGACATGCTTCGGCACGCCGCGCACCATGACCTGATCGGAGCGGCCCGACACCGCCATCTCCGGATCGTTCACCAGCCCGTCCCAGAGCGTCATCGAGAAATCGAGCGCCGCGCGGGCCTGGTCGAAGACCGCGATCTCCAGATTGGTGCCGAGCCGGACGGAGCCGGCATCGGGCGCCACCTCGCCGGTCAGCATCTTCAGGAGCGTCGTCTTGCCGACGCCGTTCGGCCCGACAAAGGCCACCCGGTCGCCGCGCAGGATCTTCAGTTCGAACGGCCGCAGGATCAGCTTCGGCCCGAACGCCTTCGAAATCCCCTTCGCCTCGATCACCATCTTGCCCGAGACCTGGCCGCTGTCGAGCGCCATTTCCGCCGTGCCCTGCCGGCGGATCAGCGCCGCCCGTTCGGCCCGCATCGCCTGCAAGGCCCGCACCCGGCCCTGATTGCGCTTGCGCCGCGCCGAGATCCCCTCGACCGCCCAGCGCGCCTCGGCCCTGATCTTGCGGTCGAGCTTGTGGCGCGCCAGGTCCTCCTCGGCCCAGACCGTCTCGCGCCAGTCCTCGAACTGCCCGAAGCCGCGCTCGTTCCGCCGCACCACGCCCCGGTCGATCCAGAGAACCGCCCGCGTCAACGCCCTCAGGAACGCCCGATCGTGCGAGATGATCACGTAAGCTGCGCGGGTCTCGCCGAGCTGCGCCTCGAGCCAGCGGATCGCCTCGATATCGAGATGGTTCGTCGGCTCGTCGAGCAGCATCAGCTCCGGCGCCTCGGCCAGCAGCTTCGCCAAGGCCGCCCGCCGCTTCTCGCCCCCCGACGCGGCCTCGACGCGCGTCTCCGGATCGAATTTCAGCCCCTCGGCCGCCATCGCCACCCGGTAGCCCTCGCCCTCCGGCAGGCCCGAGGCCGCGAAGGCGCCGAGCGTGGCGAACCCGGCGAGGTCCGGCTCCTGCTCCATGTAGCCGACGGTCACGCCCGGCGGCAGAACCCGCTCGCCCCGGTCCGCCTCCACCAGACCCGCCATCACCTTCATCAGCGTCGACTTGCCCGACCCGTTACGGCCGACCAAAGCCACCCGGTCGCCGGACTGAACCACAAGGTCGAGGCCGTCGAAGACCGGATCGCCGCCGTGTGTCAGGGAAATGCCGGAAAGCTGAAGAAGCGGTGCGCGTGCCATGGCCGCTCAGCTAGCCTTGGCGCGCGCCGCCGTCAACGCCCGCTTCTTCTGTTTCGAAATACCTCGAGGGTAAATGCGGCAAAGCCGCAGAGGGGGCAGCGCCCCCTGCCCCGCCTCCGGGGTCTTCGCTACTCTGCCGCCGCCTGCGCCGCCTCAAGCTCAGAGGCGCGCTTTTCGACGAGGCCGACGATGTGCTCGATCATCTCGTCGTTGGTCATCTTGTGGCTCTGCTTGCCAGCGAGATAGACCATGCCCGACCCGGCCCCGCCACCGGTGAAGCCGATATCGGTCATCAGGGCCTCGCCCGGCCCGTTGACCACGCAGCCGATGATCGAGAGCGACATCGGCGTCTTGATGTGTTCCAGCCGTTTTTCCAGCCGCTCCACCGTCTTGATCACGTCGAAGCCTTGTCGCGCGCAGGACGGGCAGGAAATGATCTGCACCCCGCGGGTCCGGAGGCCCAGCGACTTCAGGATCTCGAACCCGACCTTCACCTCCTCGACCGGATCAGCGGACAGCGAGACGCGGATCGTGTCGCCGATCCCCGACCAGAGGAGGTTGCCAAGCCCGACCGCCGATTTCACCGTCCCGGAGACGAGCCCCCCCGCCTCGGTGATGCCGAGATGGATCGGCGCGTCCGTCGCCTCGGCCAGTTGCTGGTAGGCAGCGGCGGCGAGAAAGACGTCGGAGGCCTTCACCGAGATCTTGAACTCGTGAAAATCATTGTCCTGCAAGAGGCGTATATGGTCGAGCCCGCTTTCGACCATCGCATCCGGGCACGGCTCGCCGTATTTCTCAAGAAGGTGCTTTTCGAGACTGCCGGCATTGACGCCGATACGGATCGAACAGCCGTGATCCTTCGCGGCCTGCACCACCTCGCGCACCCTTTTCGCGTCACCGATATTGCCGGGGTTGATGCGCAGGCAGGCCGCCCCCGCTTCGGCCGCCTCGATGGCGCGGCGGTAGTGGAAATGGATGTCGGCGACGATCGGCACCGGGCTTTCGCGCACGATGTCGCGAAGCGCGCGGGTCGAGGCCTCGTCGGGCGTCGAGACCCGGACGATATCGGCGCCGGCCTCGGCCGAGCGCTGCACCTGCGCGACGGTCGCCGCCACGTCCGAAGTGATCGTGTTCGTCATGGTCTGGACCGAGATCGGGGCGTCTCCCCCGACCGGCACAGTGCCGACCATGATCCGGCGCGACTTGCGCCGGTCGATATTGCGCCAGGGACGGATCGGATTGTGGGTCATGTCAGCCTCGGCTCGGACGCTTTGGGCCCTAGATAGTCCCAGCCAGCCGGATCGGCAATGCGCGCGGGCGTTATTCGCCGGCCGGCGCCGGAACCACCGCGCCCGCATCGGCGACCGTCGTGGTGTAGCGCACCAGATCGGCATCGCCGGTCATGTCGGCCAGCGCGTATTTCGCCGTCAGCGCCTCAGGCGAGAGGACGAGGCTCTTGGTCACCGAGCCCCTGTCGCCGGCGGGACCGTAGGTCTGGCCGTTCACGGCAAAATAGAGCGCGCCCGATTCGCCGACACGCAGCACCGGCGCTTCCTCGGTCTTCGGCAGCGCGTAGCGCTCTCCGGCATCGAGGATCTTCTCGAAGATGATCGTACCGTCGGCCGCCTGCACCCGGACCCAGGCCGGCCGCACCGCCAGAAGTTCGACTTCCGGCGCGTCGGCAGCGACGACCTGGACCGGCGTTTCGCCAAGGGCCGGCGTCTCGGCCGCCGGAATCACCGCCTCCGGCGCGTCGGCAACGGCGAGCGTGCCGACACTGCGCGGATCAATCGACGCGATCGGGCCGTCGCGGGCCACCAGAACCGGCACGTCGAGCGCCGCCGGCCGGTAGAGCCGGTCGAGCGCCTCGGGCGCGGGTGGCAGGGCATCCTGACCGGGAAGGGCGGCCAGCGCGACCTCGCCCGACTGCATCTGTTCGGTTGCCGTCGCGCCCGCCCCGGCAAGGGGATCAAGTTCGGCCACCACGCCCGGCGCCTGACTGACCGGGGCAAGCCGGACCTTCTGCACTTCCTGCAGGACCGACCAGCCGCCATAGCCGATCCCGCCGATCAGCATCGCGAGGACGAGGATGGAGCCGATGGCACCGGGCTGGATGCCCGACCAGAACGCCTCGCCGCGCGGTACGAAGGTCGCGTTCGGATTGGCCAAGGGGTCGCTGTATTCGATCTTGCGGCGGCCCGGCTTCGGGCCGGAGGCGGCGGCCGACATGCCGTGGACGACGGTGAAATTCGCCTCTTTGCAGAAGCGCTGGAACGCCCATTCGGCATCCATGCCGAGATAGCGCGCGTAGGAGCGTACGTAGCCGGCGACGAAGCCCGGTGTCTCGAAGGCCGAAATGTCGCAATTCTCGATCGCGGCGATGTAGCTCGCCTTGATCTTCAGTTCGCGCTGCACGTCGAGAAGGGATTTGGCCATGGTCGCGCGTTCGCCGCGCATGATATCGCCGAGCCGCAGTTCGAAATCGTCAAACCCCATGGGTTTGTCCGCGTCGTGCGTCGAAGGAGGTACCCTCCGCCCGATCATGCCCACTGCCCCGTCCGTTGTCCCCGATCGGCCGACGATTCGTCGTACCAGTGCCGTCCTATTTAGGATTTAATATCACAGGGCAAGCGTGATTGCGACCGTGGATGGTCCTATGCGGTGAGTTCGGCGCGATTCAGCGCGCAATGTGCCCAGAGTTTGTCCATCGCGCGGACGAGGCTGTCGATATCGGCCATCGAATGTACCGGAGACGGCGTGAACCGCAGCCGTTCGGTCCCGCGCGGCACGGTCGGGAAGTTGATCGGTTGCACGTAGATCCCGTAATGCTCCAGAAGCATGTCGGAGATCTTCTTGCAGTGCACCGGGTCGCCGACATGGACCGGCACGATATGGGTGCCGTGGTCGATGATCGGCAGGCCGAGCGCCTTAAGCCGCGCCTTCAGCACGCGGGCATGTTCCTGCTGCTTGTCACGCAGCTCCTGCCCGGTCTTGAGGAACCGGACCGAGGCCGCCGCCCCCGCCGCGACCGCCGGCGGCAGCGAGGTGGTGAAGATGAAGCCCGGCGCGTAGGAACGGATCGCGTCGCACATCTTCGCGGTCGCGGCGATATAGCCGCCCATCACGCCATAGGCCTTGGCGAGCGTCGCGTTGATGATGTCGATGCGCCCCATCAGGCCGAGCTTCTCGGCGATGCCGGCCCCGCGCGGCCCGTACATGCCGACGGCATGGACCTCGTCGAGATAGGTCAGCGCGTTGAATTCCTGGGCGAGATCGCAGATCGCCTCCATCGGGCTCACGTCGCCGTCCATCGAATAGATCGATTCGAAGGCGATGAGCTTCGGCGCCGTCGGATCGTCGGCCGCGAGGAGTTCGCGCAGATGGGAAAGGTCATTGTGGCGGAAGATGCGCTTCTGGCCGCCGTTGCGCTTGATCCCCTCGATCATCGAGGCATGGTTCAGCGCGTCGGAATAGATGATGAGGCCGGGAAAGAGCTTCGGCAGGGTCGAGAGCGTCGCGTCGTTGGCGATATAGGCCGAGGTGAAGACCAGCGCCGCTTCCTTGCGGTGCAGGTCGGCCAGTTCGGCTTCCAGTCGCTTGTGATAGACCGTGGTGCCCGAGATGTTGCGGGTGCCGCCCGAGCCGGCGCCGGTCGCGTCCAGCGCCTCGTGCATCGCCGCGAGGACGACCGGATGCTGGCCCATGCCGAGATAGTCGTTGCCGCACCAGACGGTGATTTCCTTTTCCGCCCCGTCGGCTTTCGTCCAGGTGGCTTTCGGGAACTGGCCCTTGCGACGCTCGATGTCGATGAAGGTCCGATAACGGCCCTCGTCGTGAAGACGCTGGATGGCCCTGTCGAGCTCTGCGTTGTAGTCCATGTCCGTCTCCCCGGCTCGCTTCCTGTCGCCCATAGCCCTAAGGGGCCTGTCCGCCACGGTCCTTGATAAAGGTCAAAGTCCACCAAGACGAGGGTACAATTTGCCACGCCGAGGGCGGTGGCCCGACACAGGCCATGATCCCCAATTGCGCAACTGGACAATGCAGTTCGCGCTGGTACGGTCTTCTGCAAACAGACAGGAGCCTGCCATGAGCCTAAATGCCGTTCTCGCCCGGATCGACGAAACCCTGCCCGAAGCCACCGACCGGCTGTTCGCGCTTCTGCGCATCCCTTCGATTTCGACCGATCCGGCCTACAAGGCCGATTGCGCGAAGGCGGCCGACTGGCTGGTGGCGGACCTCAGCGGGCTCGGCTTCGACGCCGCCGCCCGGCCGACACCCGGCCACCCGATGGTTGTCGGCCATTCCGGGGGCGAGGGTCGGCACCTTCTGTTTTACGGCCATTACGACGTGCAGCCCGTCGACCCCCTCGACCTCTGGGACCGCGATCCCTTCGACCCGGAGGTTCAGGACACGCCCAAGGGCAAGGTGATCCGCGCGCGCGGCGCCTCGGACGACAAGGGCCAGCTCATGACCTTTCTCGAGGCGTGCCGGGCCTGGAAACACGTGCACGGCGCCCTGCCCGGCCGGCTGACGATCTTTCTCGAAGGCGAAGAGGAATCCGGCTCGCCCTCGCTGGTCCCGTTCATGCAAGACAACGCGGAAGAGCTGAAGGCCGACCTCGCACTGATCTGCGATACCGGCCTGTTCGAATCGACCCAGCCGGCGATCACCACGATGCTGCGCGGTCTCCTGGGCGAAGAGATCACCCTCACCGGCCCCGACAGGGACCTGCATTCCGGCATGTATGGCGGCGCGGCGATGAACCCGATCCGGGTCCTGACGAAGATCGTCGCCTCCCTTCATGACGAAAATGGCCGCATTACAGTCCCGGGCTTCTACGACGGCGTGACCGAACTGCCCGACACCGTGCGCGCCCAGTGGCAGGCGCTCGCGTTCGACTACCGGAAATTCCTCGGCGACGTCGGCCTCTCGGTGCCGGCCGGCGAACACGACCGCACCCCGCTCGAGATGATCTGGTCGCGCCCGACCTGCGAGGTGAACGGCATCTGGGGCGGCTATACCGGTGCGGGCTTCAAGACGGTGCTGCCAGCGCAGGCCCATGCGAAGATCTCCTTCCGGCTCGTCCCCGGACAGGACCCGCATGTTCTGCGCGACAACTTCCGCAACCATGTCCGCACCATGGTGCCCTTCGATTGCGAGGTCGCCTTCCACGAGCACGGCGCAAGCCCGGCCGGCGTCATGGACATCTCCGACCCGGCGTTCGAGGCGGCGCGCGGCGCGCTCGGCGAGGAATGGGGCCGCCCCGCCTCCTACGTCGGCTGCGGCGGCTCGATCCCGATCGCCGGGTTCTTCCAGTCGATCCTCGGCATGGACGCGATGCTGATCGGCTTCGGCAAGGACGACGACCAGATCCACAGCCCGAACGAGAAATACGACGTGGAGAGCTTCCACAAGGGGATCCGCTCCTGGGCCCGGATCCTCGCGGCGCTGTCGTGATCGCCGGGTTCGAGGACCGGAGGCTCGCCGTCAACGGGCAGGAGATCGCCTGTTCCACCGGCGGTTCCGGCCCCGCCATCCTGCTCCTGCACGGCTTTCCCCAGACCCGCGCGCTCTGGGCAAAGGTCGCACCGGGGCTGGCGGAGCGCTTCACCGTCGTCGCCGCCGACCTGCGCGGCTACGGCGCCTCGTCGAAACCCGCGGGGGCGGAGCATTACACGTTCCGGCACATGGGTGCGGACCAGTTCGCGCTGATGTCTGCGCTCGGGCACGAGCACTTTCACCTTGTCGGCCACGATCGCGGCGGGCGGACGGCGCACCGCATGGCGCTCGACGACGGCGACCGGCTTCTCAGCCTGACGCTGATGGACATCGTGCCGACCCACCACCTTCTCAGCCATCTCGACCGCAGGGTGGCGGCCGCCTATTACCACTGGTTCTTCCTCGCCCAGCCCGCGCCCTTCCCCGAGGACATGATCCTCGCCGACCCCGACCGGTTCTTCCACTCCTGCCTTCTCGGCTGGGGCGGCGCGCAGATTGCCGATTTCGCCGCTGACCAGCTCGCCGCCTACCGCGCCGCTTGGCGCGACCCGGCGACCGTCGGCGCCATGTGCGACGACTACCGCGCCGCGCTTCGCTACGACTTCGACCTCGACGCCGCCGACCTCGGCCGGCGCGTCGCCTGCCCCGCCCTCGTCCTCTACGGCGCCACCGGGGCGATGGCGCGGGCCTATGACGTGCCCGGCACCTGGGCCGGCCGCCTCGCCGCGATGCGGGCAGAGGCGATCCCCGGCGGCCATTTCTTCATCGACACCGCGCCCGAGGCGACACTCGCGGCACACCGCACCTGGGCCCGCCTCCTCGACCCGGCCTCGCCGCTGAAGGCCCGCCTCGCCTTCCGCGATGGCCACCTCGACGGCTTTGCGCTCCACCAGCACCACCCGTCAAGCTGGGTCGCCGGCGACGACTGCTACCTCGAAGATCTCTTCGTCGCCGAAACCGCACGCGGCACCGGCACCGGCCGCGCGCTCCTCGACGATCTCATCTGCCTCGCCCGCGCGACAGGCTGGCACCGGCTCTACTGGCACACCGACGAAGGCAACGCCCGCGCCCGCGCGCTCTACGACAGTTTCACGAAAAGCGATGGCCATATCCGCTACCGGCTCCGGCTTTGAGCTTCATCTTGCCGAAAATATCCCCGCCGGAGGCATCCTAGCCCCGAACCAGCGCCATCCGGATGAGCTTTGCGATCAGTACTGCCCAGGGCGCGGCATGCAGCAGCAGGTCGAACATGTCGACCGGCCGCACCAGCGTCCCCGCCGCCAGCATCTTCAGCTTTTCCCAGATATGAGGCTCGGGCACGAAGGGCGCGAGACCCAGCGTCAGGGCCGCAAGCACCGCGAGGTTCATCGGGATCTTGTCGAGGAATTCCATGTCATCTCCGCACCGGGGCCCAACCGGCGTAACCGATGACAGCATTGCCGGCACTGAGGCGAAATGGCGCGGTTGACGGGGCTCGAACCCGCGACCCCCGGCGTGACAGGCCGGTACTCTAACCGACTGAGCTACAACCGCGCATGGGGCGCCTCATCAAGGCGATCCCTTTAGGGACACTCGGGCGATCCGGGGATGGTGGCGCGGTTGACGGGGCTCGAACCCGCGACCCCCGGCGTGACAGGCCGGTACTCTAACCAACTGAGCTACAACCGCAGTACCATCCGCCCGGATCGCCGCCCGAGCGTGGAGCGTGTAATAGGCATGACCGCTCCCCCCGTCAAGCGCAGCCGAAGGTTTTGCACGAGGTTTTTGCTGACCGGGTCCGGAACCGGGGATGGTGGGTCGTGACGGGCTCGAACCGCCGACATCTTCGGTGTAAACGAAGCGCTCTACCAGCTGAGCTAACGACCCGCTGGCGGAGCGTTTAGCCGCTCGGGCCGGTTCGGGCAAGCCTCGATCCGGGGCCGCGGGTCTGAATGCGACCCCCGATCGCCGGCCGCCCCCGCGAAGCCGGCACGAGGGAAACAGACGGGGACGGTCGGGATGGAACCTGCGCCGCCTCGAATCGAGCTCCCGGGGCGCAACCCGGCCGCAACCTGGCGGCTCACGGGCGAACCGCCCCCCGCAACCCGATCCCGACCAAACCCGCGTTGATCAGCAGATAGGGCGAGGTGCCGCCGAAGGTCAGGCTGACGGCCTTCGACCAGTCCGCCAGATGATGAACCGGCTCAAACGCGATGAAGAGCCCGGCCAGAAGCGGCAGCGCCGAAGCGAGCCAGGTGAGGGATCGCGGCTTGATATACTTGTTGAGGACGCGCACGGCAGGCAGCCTTTCGAAGGGCGGAGAGACCCCGATCTGACCGTGCCGGCGTTGAAGCCGGGTGAATCCGGCGCACGGTCCACCGCTTCAATCGCGAAAAGCCGAAAGCGATGGTGGGTGATGAGGGATTTGAACCCCCGACATCTTCGATGTGAACGAAGCGCTCTACCACTGAGCTAATCACCCGTCGGCGGGCTACCTAGCGTTATTCGGCGGCCTCTTCAAGAGCTTCGTTGCCGCCTTGCCCGGAGCGGGTGCCGCCGCCGCCCCGCCGCAGGCGGACGACCAGCAGTTCGCCCGTGGCGAGGGCCTTCTGACGGCTCACGCGGGCCTTGCCGAAGGGCGGAAGCGCCAGGAACGCACCGGCCGAAAGTGCCTGACCGAGAATGTCGAGCACCGCTTCGGTGATCAGCTTGACCTCGCCCTGCTTTGCCCCAGTGGCCGCCGCCACGCGGGCGAAGAGCTCCTTCTTCTTCAGCGTGGTTTCGGCAGTCCTGGCGGCGTCGGCCCGTGCCGCCGGGGCCGGGGCCGGCTGCGGCGCCTTCGGCGCGGCCTTCGGTTTCGATGCGGCGCGCGCGGCGGTCTTCGGCGCGGTGTGGTCCGCCGTCTTCGGACGCGGTGCGGTGGTCTTCTTCCCTGGCATTCGGCAACCGCCCCCTTGGTGTCCTGTCACAATGCTTGAACAGATCGTGGTTAAACCTCCGGGGAATGCAAGGGGTTTGCACACAGTCGTACCGGGCGTCACCCTGCCCCCTCGTTCCGGGTCGCGTCGATCCCACCGACGAAAAAGGGCGCGGCTCTCGCCGCGCCCCCCAATGTCTTCCGGCCGCCCCGCTCAGTGCGCCGTCGCGCCCGCGCCGTCGCCCTTGTCGGCCATCGCGGCCTTGGCGGCGGCCTCTTCGGCCTCGGCATCCCACTGGATCGGCTCCGGCATCCGCACCAGCGCCAGCTTCAGCACGTCGCGGACATGGCTGACGGGGATGATCTTCAGCCCCGCCTTCACGTTGTCGGGGATTTCCGTCAGGTCCTTGGCGTTCTCCTCGGGAATCATCACAGTCTTGATGCCGCCCCTGAGCGCCGCCAGAAGCTTCTCCTTAAGCCCGCCGATCGCCAGCACGTGGCCGCGCAGGGTCACCTCGCCGGTCATGGCGATGTCCTTGCGAACCGGGATCTGCGTCAGGACCGAGACGATGGAGGTCACCATCGCCACGCCGGCGCTCGGCCCGTCCTTCGGCGTCGCCCCTTCGGGGACGTGGACGTGGATGTCGATCTTCTCGAAAACCGGGGGCTTTACCCCGAGTTCCGGGCTGATCGCGCGAACGAACGAGGATGCCGCCTCGATCGATTCCTTCATCACGTCGCCGAGCTTGCCGGTCGTCTTCATCCGGCCCTTGCCCGGGAGCTTCAAGGCCTCGATCGACAGAAGGTCGCCGCCGACAGAGGTCCAGGCGAGGCCGGTCACGACGCCGATCTGGTCCTCCTTCTCGGCCAGCCCGTAGCGGAACCGCTTCACCCCGAGGAAGTCCTCGAGGTTCTCCGGCGTCACCTCGACGCTGGTCACGTCCTTGCGGACGATCTTGGTCAGCGCCTTCCGCGCGATCTTCGAGATTTCGCGCTCGAGGTTCCTCACCCCCGCTTCGCGGGTGTAGGTGCGGATCATCTCCTGCAACGCCTCGTCGGTCAGCCTGAACTCGGTCTTCTTCAGCCCGTGGTTCTTCACCTGCTTCGGGATCAGGTGCTGCTTCGCGATTTCGCGCTTCTCGTCCTCGGTGTAGCCGGCAAGCGGGATGATCGCCGCGGAAATCCTGGCCCATCTTGTCGATCTCGTCGAGCAGGATCAGCGGATTGGTGGTCTTCGCCTTCTTCAGCGCCTGGATGATCTTGCCGGGCATGGAGCCGATATAGGTCCGCCGGTGACCACGGATCTCGCTCTCGTCCCGGACACCGCCGAGCGAGGTCTTGCCGACGCCCGGAGGTCCGACGAGGCAGAGGATCGGGCCTTTCATCTTCTGGCTGCGCTGCTGCACGGCCAGATATTCGACGATCCGCTCCTTGACCTTCTCAAGCCCGTAATGGTCGTTGTCGAGCACGGTCTGCGCGGCGCGCAGATCCTTCTTGACCCGGCTCTTCACGCCCCAGGGCAGGCTCAGCAGCCAGTCGAGGTAGTTGCGCACCACCGTCGCCTCGGCCGACATCGGCGACATCGACTTCAGCTTCTTCAGCTCGGCCTCGGCCTTGTCACGGGCCTCTTTCGAGAACTTGGTGTTGCGGATTTTCTCGGCCAGTTCGTTGACCTCGTTCTGGCCATCCTCGCCGTCGCCCAGCTCCTTCTGAATGGCCTTCATCTGCTCGTTCAGATAGTATTCGCGCTGGGTCCGCTCCATCTGCGTCTTGACGCGGGACTTGATCTTCTTCTCGACCTGCAGGACCGACATCTCGCCCTGCATCAAGCCGTAGACCTTCTCCAGCCGCTCAGCGACATCGAGCGTTTCCAGAAGCTCCTGCTTCTGGTTCACCTCGATGCCGAGATGGCCCGAGACGAGGTCGGCGAGCTTCGCCGGCTCGCGGCTTTCGGCCACCGCCGCCAGCGCCTCTTCCGGTACGTTCTTCTTGATCTTCGCGTAACGTTCGAATTCCTCGGCAACCGAGCGCAAGAGCGCCTCGACCGTCGCCGGATCGCCCGGCATTTCGGTCAGCGGCTCGCACTCGGCCTCGAAATAGGCGTCGTTCTCGATGAACTCGACGATGCGCACCCGGCTCTTGCCCTCGACCAGCACCTTCACGGTGCCGTCCGGCAGTTTCAGAAGCTGGAGCACGTTGGCCAGCACACCGGCCTTGTAGATCCCGTCGGTCGAGGGATCGTCCTGCGTCGGGTCGATCTGCGAGGACAGCAGGATCTGCTTGTCTTCGCGCATCACCTCTTCCAGCGCCCGCACCGATCTTTCGCGGCCGACGAAAAGCGGCACGATCATGTGCGGGAAGACCACGATATCGCGCAGCGGCAATACGGGGTAGCTGGGGGACAATTGTTCTTTCATTCGCGTATCCTGTTCTCGGCTAAAGGACACCGGCCCCGGTCGTCGGCGGCACCCGGCCCTTTTCCGTTCCGCGCTCTATTTATGCAGGCCACGCACCCGCTTCAACCGCTGGCGAATACGCACCCCCCTAGAATGCCGTCGCCGGGCCGCGAGGGCAAGGATGCAATAGCCCGACTTTCGGGCAAGCGGCATCGCCGCCCTGCCCCGACGGCGCCGCACTCGTCCTGATCCGGACCGGCCGCCCGACCGTCTCGCCGGACAGCCGGTCCGTCGCTTACCCCTTCATTCGGCCGCGATGGCCGGGCGCGACTTTTCGGCGGGCATGCTGAGGACGGCGTAGCTGCGCCCGTCCTGGCTATAGGGCTGGCCGATCCGGTCGCAGGCCCAGCCAAGCTGCCGCAACGCCCGGAGAAGCGGCAGCCGGGTGAGCGAGATCAGTTCGGATGCACCCTGTGACCGCGCCATGTCGGCAAGACCGTCGACGATCAGCGACAGACACTCCGCGCGCTCTTCGGCGGAGCCGATGTCCTCGGCCATGACGAGCCGCGAGCATTCCCAGACGAGCGGCGTGCGGATCGGCCCGTCGATCACGCTTTTCGGGATCGTCGGCAGCTTGCCCTCCAGAACGTCGTTGAGCATGCAGCCGGCGCCGTTCCACTCGGCGATCGTCGACAGGGCCCGCGCCCCCCCGATCACCCGCCCGTCGCGCAGGACGATCGAATAATGCGTCATCGGGTTGTCGTACTGGTCCATCTCGACGAAGTCGTTGTGCGGAATCTCCCAGCCGAGGTCATCCACGAACACCCGCTTGCGCATCCTGAGGTAGTCATAGAACGCCGCGCCGTGCCGGTGCATGTTGAGCAGGTCGAAGGTAATGTTTTTCATGATATGCCCCTCCTGATAGGCAGGGCGATTAGATCATTAACCGGGAACGGGAAAAATCCTAATTGGCGAGTTGGCGCCACACTTTCGCCATATAATTGTGTGCCGCGACTTTCGCGCCGCGACCGAAGGCGCGGGTGGCGTCAGATGAGCGCGTAGCTTACCGCGATGGACACGGCCTGGCTGATCGTCTTGGCGGCGAGCTTGAGCTTGGCGTTCTTCAGACGCTGCTTGATGGCCCCTTCCGAGACGCCAAGATCGTTCGCGATCTCTTTCAGCAAGAGGCCATCGCGTACCATTCGGAGCGCTTCCAGTTCGGCAGCGGTCAGGTTGGTGGGCGGCGCCGTCGCCTCGTGCAGGCGGCGGAGCTTATGGCTGAGAAGCGCGATTTCCTCGTCGGTGAATTCTCGGTCGGTACGGGCGAAGGAGCCGAAGCTGCGTTGCCCTTCCGTCCCGGTCGAGGCGCAGGAAATCGCGACGCCGTATTTCAGCCCGTGGCGCGCGGCCGCCGAAAATATGCCGCGCGGGTCGGGCAAGGCGATCGCGCTCCAGCGGATCGCGCCGGAGTTGGAATAGTTCCACTGCATGACCGGGTCGTGCAGCATGAAGCCGCGCTGCGTGTAATAATCGACCCAGGCATCCGGCAAGGCATTGGTCTCGGCAATCGGAAAGGCGAAACCGACGCGCAGCGCGATGTAATATCCTGCTGGTGCAATGTAGGAAAACTCGCGCCCATTCGCGGCGTGTTCCATGCTATCGTCTTCCTGTTTGCGTGCAGGCGGGTCGCCGAAAAACGACCCAGAGTTGTGGCGGCAGTCCGGATATGGCACGAATTGGCGGACGAAGGAAGACTGTGGGACATGAGGGACGCAATGGACAGTGAGGATCGGATCAGCGCGCTTCTGGCACGCCTGCATCAGGCGAGCCCGGCGGGCTTCGCGATTGCCCTCCATGTCCGCTTCACCTCGCCAAAATATCTGTTTCAGTCCTACGCGAAGGATTGGCTCGACACCTATTCCCGCGAAGGGCTTGTCTTGCACGATCCGGTCGTGCGCTGGGGGTTCGAGAACGAAGGCACGATCCGCTGGCGCGACCTTGCCGATCCGGCCGGCGTCATGACGCGCGCCCGTGAATTCGGGCTGAACCACGGCACCGTCATTGCGCTGGCCCGCAACGGGAAGCGCAGCATGGCCGGCTTTTCGCGCTCCGACCGCGACATGACCGATGACGAGATCGCCGGGCTGGAGGCCGATCTTGGCGAATTGCACGACCTGACGGAAAGCGTCGAGGCGCTGTCGCCCGCCGTGCACATGACCCTGAAGCAGATGTCGATCTACCTGACCCACGGCTGAGATACCGCTGGGACAGGACCGACACGTTGCCAACGCGCGCGCGCCGGTCGACGGTCGTCAGAGCGGCTCGATATCGCCGGCCGCACGGGTGGCGTGGAAATCGGCGACGTACCCCGCCAGCCGCCCCTCCCCGATCGCTTCGCGAAGGCCCTGCATAAGCTCCTGATAATAGTGCAAATTGTGCCAGGTCAACAGCATCGAGGCGATGATTTCGCCAGAGCGGAAGACATGGTGCAGGTAGGCACGGCTGTAGCTCCGGCAGGCCGGGCAGGCGCAGGCCTCGTCCAGCGGGCGCGGATCGTCCATGTGGCGGGCGTTCTTGATGTTGACGACGCCGCGGCGGGTGAAGGCCTGCCCGGTGCGGCCCGACCGAGACGGCAGGACGCAATCCATCATGTCGATGCCGCGCTCCACCGCGCCGACGATATCGTCGGGCTTGCCGACCCCCATGAGGTAGCGCGGCCTGTCTGCCGGCAGGAAGTCCGGCGCGTAGTCGAGGACCGAGAACATCGCCTCCTGCCCCTCGCCCACCGCGAGGCCGCCGACGGCGTAGCCGTCAAAGCCGATTTCGGTCAGCGCCTTGGCACTTTCCTCGCGCAACTCGCGCGTAACGCCGCCCTGCATGATCCCGAACAGCGCATGTCCGGGCCGGTCGCCGAAGGCGTCGCGTGACCGCTCAGCCCAGCGCATCGACAGCCGCATCGACTTCGCGACCTCCTCCTCGGTCGCCGGCAGGGCCGGGCATTCGTCGAAGCACATGACGATATCGGAGCCGAGAAGCCGCTGGATCTCCATCGAGCGTTCGGGGCTCAGCATGTGCTTCGAGCCGTCGATATGGGAGGAGAATCGCACACCCTCCTCGGTCAGCTTGCGCAGCGCGGCGAGGCTCATCACCTGGAAGCCGCCCGAATCGGTGAGGATCGGCCGCTCCCAGTTCATGAAGCGGTGGAGCCCGCCGAGCCGGGCGATGCGTTCCGCGGTGGGGCGCAGCATCAGGTGATAAGTGTTGCCGAGCAGGATATCTGCGCCGGTCGCCCGGACACTTTCGGGCAGCATCGCCTTCACCGTCGCGGCGGTGCCGACCGGCATGAAGGCGGGCGTGCGGATATCTCCGCGCGGCGTGCGGATGGTTCCGGTCCGGGCGCGGCCGTCGGTTGCATCGAGGTCAAAGGAAAAGCGTGTGGTCATGAGGGCCGCTCTTATCCGGTCGCAGGGCGCATTTGAAGGGGCGTGATCCAGCCGAGCGCCCGCCGGGCGGGCGCACGCCTTTCCCTTCAGGACGCGTCGCGACCGGTCCGGACGCGCCCAGTCTTTACGACCCCCGGGCAATTCCCTATATATTCAGTCAACAAACCAGTGAGACGCAGATGACCGCCGAAATCACCGCCCCGGTCGAGGGTACGCCCCTGATCAAGCCGTCGACGACCGACCACCCGCTCTACGAGCGCGTCGTGGAGGCGTGCCGCTCGGTCTATGACCCTGAAATCCCGGTCAATATCTTCGATCTTGGACTGATCTACACGATCGACATCTCGCCCGAGAACGAGGTCGGGATCGTCATGACCCTGACCGCGCCGGGCTGTCCGGTGGCGGGCGAGATGCCAGGCTGGGTCGCCGACGCGGTGGAACCGCTCGACGGGGTGAAGCAGGTTGACGTCCAGATGACCTTCGAGCCGCAATGGGGCATGGATATGATGTCCGACGAGGCGCGGCTCGAACTCGGCTTCATGTGATCAAGCCAAATAGCTTGATTTTTTCCTCAACAAGCCATATGACTTGATACCAGAAAGATCAAGTTTGAAGGCTTTCATGCCGACCATTGCAGTTCTCACGGGCGACCTCATCGGCTCCACCGACGCGGGATATGACGCGGTCGAACGGGCGATGACCCTCATCGAGAGGACGGCGGAGGATATCGCGCGCTGGCCCGGCGGGATTCCAGCCCGCTTCACCCGCTATCGCGGCGACGGATGGCAGATGGTCGTCGCCCCACCGGCAAGGGCCTTGCGCGCCGCGATTCTTCTGGCGGCCCGGCTCCGCGCCGCGCCCGACGTCCCGCCGACCCGCATCGCCATCGGCCTTGGTGCTGCCGGGAGCCTCGGGAGCGGCGACCTCTCGGATGCGCATGGGGCGGCGTTCGAAAGCTCGGGCCGCGCTCTCGAAGGCTTGCGGCGCGACATGCGGCTGGCGGTCGGCGGAAGCGGTCTGACGCCGATCCATCTTGCGGTGGTCGATCTTCTGGAGGAACGCCTGTCGCGCTGGACCCCAGAACAGGCGGAGGCGAGCGCGCTCGCCCTCGACCCGGCCGACCCGACCCAGGCCGAGATCGCGGCGCGCCTTGGCATATCGAGCCAGGCAGTCAGCTACCGGCTCTCCGGGGCGGGAACGGCCGCGATCCGGCGCGCGTTACAGGGTTGGGAAACCGCCGGCGACGGAGACGCGCGATGATTGAAACCTTCGCAGCACTCCTCCTCGCCCATGCGCTGGCCGATTTCGTCTTCCAGACCTCGTGGATCGCCGCCAACAAGCGCCGCCCCGCGGTCCTGCTGCTGCACGGCGCCATCGTGCTGGCCACGGCTCAGGCCGCGACCGGCCGGATCGACGCGTGGGAACTCCTGGCGCTCTCCGTCCTGCACGTCGCCATCGACGCGGCGAAGGCCCGCGTCGCCGAACCCGGCCTGACCGCCTTTCTCGCCGATCAGGGCGCGCATCTGCTCAGCCTCGCGGCGCTCGCCTGGTTCCGGCCCGATCTGGTTGCCGGCGGGGCCTGGGCAGGCGTAACGGCGGCGCCAGCGCTCATGGCCTATCTCGCCGGCGGCATACTGACCGTGCGGGCAGGCGGATTCGCGGTCGGCTTCCTGATGCTCGACTACCAGCCCGACGACCTGCCCAAGGGCCTTCCCAACGGCGGAAGGATGATCGGCAACCTCGAACGGGCGCTGATCTTTCTCTTCGTCCTCGTCGGGCAGCCGGCCGGCATCGGTTTTCTCATCGCGGCGAAATCGGTGCTGCGCTTCGACACCGTCTCGAAGAACCAGCATGCCAGCGAATACGTCATCATCGGCACGCTCGCCTCCTTCGGCTGGGCGCTGGCGGCGGCCTATGCGACGCTCTGGCTCGCAAGCGCGCTGCCGCCCATTGAGATCGCGGCGCCCGCGCCCTAGATTGAGGGCAGGAAACGGAGACGGACATGTTCGGCATTCCCGGAAAATCCCCGGTGACGCTCACCCCGCGCGCGGTGGCGCAGATCAGCCGGCTGATGGCCAAGGACGGCGCCTACGGGCTGAAGCTCGGCGTCAAGAAGGGTGGCTGCGCGGGCATGGAATACACGATGGAATTCGCCGCCGAACCCGGCCCGATGGACGAGGTCGTGGAACAGGACGGCGCGCGGGTGATGATCGCGCCGATGGCACAGATGTTCCTCTTCGGGACCGAGATCGACTACGAGACCGCTCTCCTGGAATCCGGCTTCCGCTTCAACAACCCGAACGTCGCCGAGGCCTGCGGCTGCGGCGAATCGATCAAGTTCAAGGACGTGCCCGACGGCGCCGGGGCATGAGCGTTTCCGACGGCGACATCGCCTTCGCGCTGGAACTCTTCGACGGGCTCGGCCCCTTGTCCACCCGCAAGATGATGGGCGGGCTTTGCCTTTACCGCGACGGCACGATCTTCGCCATTCTCCAATCCGACGGCTCGATCTGGCTCAAGGGTTCTCGCACCTTCGCCGAGCGTGTCGAGACGGAGGGATGGCAGCGCTGGACCTATTCCCGCGACGGCGCGAAGACCACGGCGATGCCCTACTGGCGGCTACCCGATGACGCCCTTGACGATCCCGCGCGCGCCTGCATGCTCGCCCGGCAGGCTTTGGACGAATTGAAGTGAGGGAGGCGATCATGCGGCGGAAACTCGCGGCCGGGAACTGGAAGATGAACGGCACAGCGGAAAGCCTCGCCGAGATCGAGGCGCTGGCGACCGCCCATCCCGACCCGCGCTCGGAGATACTGATCTGTCCCCCGGCGACGCTGGTCGCGCAGATGGCTTGGAAGGCCGGCAAGGGGCCGGTCGCGGTCGGTGGCCAGGATTGCCATCCCAAGGCCTCCGGCGCCCATACCGGCGACATTTCCGCAGCGATGCTGGCCGATGCCGGCGCGCGCTACGTCATCCTCGGCCATTCCGAGCGCCGCGCCGATCACGGCGAAAGTGACGCGCTGGTCCGCGCCAAGGCCGAGGCGGCCCATGCCGCCGGCCTGATCGCGATCGTCTGCGTCGGCGAAACCGAAGCCGAGCGCGACGCGGGAAAGACGCTCGCCGTCATCGGCGCCCAACTTCAGGGTTCGGTCCCCGACGGCGCGACGGCGAAGAACACCGTCATCGCCTATGAACCGGTCTGGGCCATCGGCACCGGCCGCACCCCGACGCTCGGGCAGATCGCCGAGGTGCACGACTTCCTGCGCGCCGGACTTGCCCGGCGCTTCGGCGATGCCGAGGGCATCCGCCTGCTTTACGGCGGATCGGTGAAACCCTCGAACGCGGCCGAGATCTTCGCGACCTCGAATGTCGACGGCGCCCTCGTCGGCGGGGCGAGCCTCAAGGCCGCCGATTTCGGCGCGATCGTCGCGGCGCTCGACGCCGCCTGACATTCCCGACCTTTTTGTCGCTCCCGGATGCGCGGGCGCGGTGGGGACCGTGGCAGCATCCGCCGGAACGACCCCCGCGCGGAGCCTCCCGTCCTTGTCGACAGCCACCGATTTCCCCGCCCCGCGCAACCCGAGGCTGCTTGCGAACCTTGCCTGCGTCGCCTCGATGGCGATCTGGGCGGTAGGGTTCCCGCTTGCCGATGCCCTGCTGACCACATTGTCCTCCCTGACCGTCTCGGTGATCCGGATGACGCTGGCGGCCCTCTTCCTCATCCCGCTCTGGGGGCTGGTCGAGGGCGGCGGCGCCCTCAGGCGTGCCGACTGGGCGAAAGGGCTCCGGGTCGGGGCCATCGGCTTCGGGCTCGGCGCCTGGCTTCTCGTCTATGCGCAGCAGCACACCGACGGGATCACCGTCGCCGTCATCGCCGCGACGATGCCGGTCGCCGGGATCGCACTCGAATGCCTGCATGACGGGCGGCGGCTGAACCGGCGGCTCATCATCGGGCTGATCCTCAGCGTTGTCGGCGGGATCGCCACCTACGCCGCCCGGATGGGCAACCTCCACCTCGGGCTCGGCGCCTTTGCGGCCTTCGCCTCGGTCGTGATCTTCAGCTGGGGATCGCGCGCCTCGGTCATTGCCCTGCCCGGCCATACCGCGCTGGCACGAAGCGCCGTCACCCTCGCCGGCGCCGCGCTGGCGCTGGTGATCGCCCAGATCGCCTGGACGGCATTCGGCGGCGAGACGATCCCCTGGGCGGCGATCGGGCCGCGCGAATGGACCTATCTCGCAATCTACGCGATCGGGTCTCTGGCGCTGTCGCAGGTGCTGTTCATGATCGGCGTCGCCGGGCTCGGCATCGGCATCGCCTCGATGCACATCAACATCGCGCCCTTCTACGTCATGCTCATCGCGCTGGCCTTCGGCACGGAATGGAGCTGGGGCCAGGGTGTCGGCGCCGCGGTGGTGGCGCTTGGCGTGATCATTGCCCAGGGCCGCCCCCGGGTGTCTTGAAACCGGCGCGCCACCGGGGTTAGCTCGGTCCGACCCGTTGCCGGAGCCGCGATGCGAAGCCTCAGCCAATCCCCGACCGCCGCCGCCTTCGTGCAGAACCCCTACCCGTTCTACGAACGCGCCCGAAAGGCCGGCCCGCTCTTTCACTGGCAGGAATATGGCCTCGTCTGCGCCACCTCCGCCGCCACCGTGGGCGCGATCCTGCGCGACCGCCGCTTCGGCCGCGAGGTGCCGGAGGAACAGCGCAAGCCCGTGCCCGATCACCTCCGCCCCTTCTACGCGGTCGAGGCGCATTCGATGCTGGAGCTGGAGCCGCCGCGCCACACGCGGCTTCGCTCGCTGGTGCTAAGGGCCTTCACCTCGCGGCGCATCGCCGCGCTCCAGCCCGACATCGCATTCCTCTCGCACCAGCTCATCGACGCCCTCCCGGCAGGCGAGGTCGATCTTCTCCGGCAGTTCGCCCAGCGACTCCCGGTGATCGTCATCGCGCGTCTCCTCGGCGTGCCCGAGGACCGGGCAGACGACCTTCTCGGCTGGTCGAACGCGATGGTGGGGATGTATCAGGCCCGCCGCAGCCGCGCGACCGAGGACGCCGCCGTCGCCGCGACCGAAGCCTTCGTTGCCTTCCTCAAGGCCCATATCGAGGAGCGCCGCAGCCGGCCGGCCGACGACCTCATCACCCACCTCATCGCCGCCGGGGCGGAGGGCGAGAAACTCTCGTCGGGCGAGATGATCGCCACCTGCATCCTTCTTCTGAATGCCAGGCACGAGGCCACGGTTCAAACGTTAGGAAACGGCATCAAGGCATTGATCGAGAACGGATACGGCGCTGACACCCTTATACCGGACGCGGTCGAGGCCACCACCGAGGAAATCCTCCGCTTCGATCCGCCGCTGCATCTCTTCACCCGCCACGCCTACGAGGATGTCGAGATCGCCGGCCACCGCTTCCGCCGCGGCGACGAGGTCGGCTGCCTGCTTGCCGCCGCCAACCGCGACCCCGGCATGTGGGACGCGCCGGGCCGCTTCCGGCCAAACCGTCCCGTCAAGGCCAACCTCAGCTTTGGCGCCGGCCTGCATTTCTGCGTCGGTGCGCCACTGGCGCGGCTCGAACTCCAGACCGCCCTGCCGATCCTCTTCGAGCGGCTCCCCGGCCTCGCGCTCGCCGAACCGCCGCGCTACGCGAACCTCTACCACTTCCACGGACTCGAACGGCTGATGGTAAGGAGCGGCGGGCGCGGCGTGGACTGATCCGGCCCCGGGACCCGCCGGAAGCCTTTGGAGAAAGTGGCGCGATCTGATATAGGTGACAGCGGCGTTTCTGCAGGCAAGACCTAGCAGTCCACAAGGAGGAAACGCCATGACAGTGCAAATCCGTAGTCTCGAGTCGATTCCGGTGGCCGTGTCCGAAGACGCCGTGGGGGCGCTTCGCGCGGGAGTTCGCGGAACAGTCGCCCTGAGCGGCGAAGCCGGGTACGAGGAGGCCCGGACCGTCTGGAACGCAATGGTGGACCGCAAGCCCGGATTGGTTGTCCGCGCCCTCGGGGCCGCCGACGTCTGCGCGGCGGTCAACTTCGCGCGCGAGAACGGCCTCCTGATCTCGATCCGCAGCGGCGGGCACCAGATCGCGGGCCACTCTGTCGCCGAGGGCGCCGTGCTTCTGGACCTCTCGCTGATGAAGTCGGTTCGCGTCGATACCGCCGCGAAAACCGCCTGGGTCGAGCCCGGCGCCACGCTGGGCGATGTTGACCAGGAAACGGCGGCCAACGGCCTTGTCCTGCCGATGGGCATCAACTCCACCACCGGCATCGCCGGGCTGACGCTCGGCGGCGGCTTCGGCTGGCTGACGCGGAAGTACGGCATGACACTCGACAACCTGAAATCCGCCGATGTTGTCACCGCGAACGGCAAGCGCCTGCGCGCCAGCGAAACCGAGAATTCCGACCTGTTCTGGGCGATCCGGGGCGGCGGCGGCAATTTCGGCGTCGTCACGGGATTCGAGTTCGCCCTGCATCCGATGCGCAGCGAGATTCTCGCCGGGCTGATCGTCCACCCCTTCGCCGAGGCCGCACGGCTTTATCGCGCCTATCGCAAGATCGCGCCAAGCCTGCCGGAGGAGACGGCGGTCTGGACCGTCTGCCGCAAGGCGCCACCGCTGCCGTTCCTGCCCGAGGAATGGCACGGCCGCGAGGTCTTCGTCTTCGCGGTCTGCCATACCGGCGACCCGGCAGCGGCGGAAAAGGCGCTGGCGGAGCTGCGTGCGCTCGGCAAGCCGCTCGCGGATGTCGTCGGCCCCAGCACCTTCGCCGGATGGCAGACAGCCTTCGATCCGCTTCTCGCGCCCGGTATGCGCAACTACTGGAAAAGCCATGACTTTGCCGATATTCCCGATGACCTGATCGCCGTGCTTTCGACGGCACTTGACGACAGCCCGGCGCCGGATTGCGAGATATTCATCGCCCAGGTCGGCGGCGCCATGGCACGGGTGGCGCCGGATGCAACGGCCTATCCGCAGCGCGCCGCGCATTACATCATGAACGTCCACACCCGTTGGGCCGAAAAGGCCGGCGACGATGCCTGCCGGGCCTGGGCCCGCAAGGTCTTCGAACGGACGGCGCCATTCTCGATGGGCACCGCCTACATCAACTTCATGCCCGAGGACGAAGCCGACCGGGTGAACGGCGTCTACGGCGGCAACCTGAAGCGGCTGCAGGAGGTCAAGGCCAAGTACGATCCGGGCAACCTGTTCCGGGTCAATCACAACGTCAGGCCGGTCAAGGCGATGATGGCCGCGCAATAGGGATCGGGGCCGGCGTCATGCCGGCCCCCACACCACCCCGGCACGTCAGAGCGGCAGCAGGGTCGTCGACTTGATCTCTTCCATGCTGAGAAGTGCTGTCACGTTGTAGATCCGCACCTCCGAGATCAGAGCCTGGTAGAAGGTGTCGTAGGCGCGGGCATTCCTGACCCGCACCTTCAGGATATAGTCGATATCGCCGGCCAGCCGGTGCGCCTCCATGACCTCGGGCCGCGCCTTCAGCGTGGAGAGGAACTTCTTCTGCCATTCGGCCTCGTGCTCCGAGGTGCGGATCAGCACGAAAAAGCAGGCCTCGAGCCCCAACGCCTCGGCATCGAGGAGAACCGTCTGGCGGCCGATGACGCCGGCCTCCTTCAACTTGCGGATGCGATTCCAGACCGGCGTCTTGGACGAGCCGACTTTGCGGGCGATTTCGTCCAGCGACTGGCCGGCATCTTCCTGCAACTGGCCGAGAATTTTCCGATCTACGTCGTCGAGCCGGACTGACATTCGCGTTTCCCTCCAAATTCGAAATGCGGGTCGCAGTTCTGGCGATATACGGAACAATCGTCCTTATTGGCAAGAGCATATGGCGCAATTATGGGAAAATTTCCTATATTGGACGAGAACAGACCCCCGACACCGGAAAGGATATTCCGATGAGCCGCGCCTTCACGCCGAAAGTCGTCACCGCCAATGCGCTGATCGAAGGCGACGTGGTCTATCTCACCGATGACGACCGCTGGACCCGCGACCATGCCGAGGCCGAGCTGATCGAGGACGAGGCGCATGCCCAGATCCGGCTTCTCAAGGCCGAGCAGCAGCGCAATGTCGTCGTCGGCCCCTACCTCGCCGACGCCCGGCGCGGCGCGAAGGGACCGGAGCCGGTCCACTTCCGCGAAGGGTTCCGCACTCGCGGGCCGTCCAACTATCCGCACGGCAAGCAGGAGGCCGGCCATGTATGAATATTCCGACTTCGACGAGGCCTTCGTGCGGCGCCGCAACGCCCAGTTCCGCGCCCAGGTCGAACGCCGGATCGACGGTTCTCTGACCGAGGACGAATTCCGCCCGCTCAGGCTGATGAACGGCCTCTACCTCCAGCTCCACGCCTACATGCTGCGCGTGGCGATCCCCTACGGCACGCTCTCGTCGCGGAAGATGCGCCAGCTGGCGCTGATCGCCGAACGCTGGGACAAGGGATACGGGCATTTCACCACCCGGCAGAACATCCAGTTCAACTGGCCGAAGCTGACCGACGTGCCCGAGATTCTCGACGCGCTCGCCGACGTGGAGATGCATGCCATCCAGACCTCCGGCAACACGATCCGCAACGTGACGGCCGACCATTTCGCCGGCGCCGCCGCCGACGAGATCGAGGATCCACGCCCGACGGCGGAGCTGATCCGGCAGTGGTCCACCGACCACCCGGAATTCCAGTTCCTGCCCCGCAAGTTCAAGATCGGCGTCACCGGCTCACCCCACGACCGGGCGGTGATCAAGTCGCATGACATCGGCCTGCGCATCGTCCGCGGCAGCGGCGGCCAGACCGGCTACGAGGTTCTGGTCGGCGGCGGGCTCGGCCGCACCCCGATGGTCGCCCAGGTGATCCGGCCGTTCCTGAAGAAGGCCGACCTTCTGCCCTATCTGGAAGCGATCGTCTCCACCTACAACCTGATGGGGCGGCGCGACAACAAGTACAAGGCGCGGATCAAGATCACCGTCTTCGAGAACGGAATGGAAAAGTTCCGCGATGCCGTTGAATCACGTTTCGAAGAAGTGAAGCGGGAATTCACCGGGTTCGACCCGGAAGTAATCGCGAAAATCGAACACTCCTTCACCCCGCCCGCGTTCCGCACCGCACCCGAAGACGGCTATGAGACGGCCCGCAAGGCCGACCCGGTGTTCCGCGCCTGGACCGACACCAACCTGACCGCGCACCGCGCGCCGGGCTATGCGATCGTCACCATCTCGCTCAAGGCCCACGGCGCGACGCCGGGCGATGCCTCGGCGGCACAGATGCGGCTGATGGCCGATCTGGCGGACCGCTACGGCCACGGCGAACTGCGCATCAGCCACGAACAGAACGTGGTGCTGCCGCATGTCCACAAGTCCGACCTCTGGGCGTTGCACGCGGCGCTGAAGTCGGAGGGTCTGGCGACGGCGAACATCGGGCTCGTCTCCGACATCATCGCCTGCCCCGGCATGGATTACTGCGCACTGGCCACCGCCCGTTCGATCCCGATCGCGCAACAGATCGCGACCCACTTCAAGGCCATCGGGCTTGAGGAGGACATCGGCGCGCTGAAAATCAAGATCTCGGGCTGCATCAATGCCTGCGGCCATCACCATGTCGGCCATATCGGCATTCTCGGCCTCGACCGGGCGGGGGTGGAGAATTACCAGATCACCCTCGGCGGCGATCATACCGAGAACCTCACCCTCGGCGAACGCGCCGGGCCGGGCTTCGCCTATGACGAGGTGGTGCCGGCGATCGAACGGCTGCTGCGCGCCTATCTAGCGCTGCGTGACGACATGTCGGAAACCTTCCTCGACGCCTATCGCCGGCTTGGGGCGGAGCCGTTCAAGGCCGCGCTCTACCCCGCCGAGGCCGCACGCGATGCCGCTTGAGGCACCGCTTCCCTCGCTCGACCAACGCGTCGCGGCGCTGAACGAGCGCTACCGTCACCATTCGGCGACGGCGGTCCTCGAACGCGCGCTGAACGATCCGGAGGTTGGCAACCTCGCGCTCGTCTCGTCCTTCGGGGCGGAATCGGTCGTGCTTTTGCACCTCGTCTCGGTGATCGCCCCCGGCACGCCGGTGATCTTCATCGACACCCAGATGCTTTTCCCCGAGACGCTGGCCTATCAGCGCGAATTGGCGGACAAGTTGAACCTGACCGATGTCCGCACCATCCGCGCCGACCGGCGCGACACCGGGTTCGAAGACCCGGACGGCACGCTCCACCAGTTCAACACTGATGCCTGCTGCCACCTCAGGAAGGTCGTGCCGCTCGACCGCGCGCTTCAGGGCTTCGACGGCTGGATCACCGGCCGCAAGCGGTTCCAGGCCGGCACCCGCGCCGCGCTCGAATTCTTCGAGAACGAGGAAGGCAAGCGGATCAAGGTCAATCCGCTTGCCCACTGGGGCCGCGACGACATCGAGGATTACATCGTCAATAACCGTCTGCCGCGCCATCCGTTGGTGGCGAAAGGCTACCCTTCGATCGGCTGTGCGCCCTGCACCAGCCCGGTGAAGGAAGGTGAAGATCCACGCGCAGGCCGTTGGCGGGGAACGCAGAAACAGGAATGCGGCATCCATTTCATCAATGGCCGGGCGGTGCGCGGCCCGGTGCCGCAGGACGACGCGAAGGAGACAGCAGCATGAGCGTGATCGTACGCGACGACGGCTTTCACGCCGAGGACTACCGGGGCGACAGGATTCTGGAGATCGCCACGAGCACAATGCCCGAGGCGCTGCCCGAGCGTTTCGACGGCATCGAGATGATCCGGGTCGTCGTCCCCGCCTTTTCCGACGGGCGCGGCTTCACCCTCGCGCGCCATCTTCGCGGGCGCGGCTATGCCGGACGGCTCCGCGCCACCGGGCCGCTGATCGCCGACCAGTATGCGATGGCCCGCCGCTCGGGATTCGACGAGGTCGAAATCCCCGACGACCTCGCCGCCCGGCAACCCGAGGCACAGTGGCTCTTCCGTGCCGACTGGCTCGAGCATGACTATCGGTCGCGACTGAAGGCTTGATTGCCGGGGTTTCCCCCATTCGAAAACCTGAATAGAAGGATGGGCGGGCGACGCGCGCCCTAGTGAGACATGAACGAACTGAACACCGTGAACGACGCCGCCGCCAAACCCGTCCGCACCCTGCCGGATGCCCAGACCGTGACCGAGGTCACGCACTGGACCGACCGGCTCTTTTCCTTCCGCGTGTCGCGGCCGCAAAGCCTGCGGTTCCGTTCCGGCGAATTCGTGATGATCGGGCTTCTGGACGAACGCGGCAAGCCGCTCCTGCGCGCCTATTCCATCGCCTCGCCCTCCTGGGACGAGGAGCTGGAATTCTACTCGATCAAGGTACCGGACGGCCCGCTCACCTCGAAGCTCCAGCACATCCAGCCCGGCAACGAGATCATCCTGCGGCCGAAACCGGTGGGCACGCTTGTGCTCGACGCGCTCCTGCCCGGAAAACGGCTCTGGTTCCTCGCCACCGGCACCGGGATCGCGCCCTTCGCGAGCCTGATGCGCGACCCGGAGACCTACGAGAAATACGAGCAGGTCATCATGATGCACACCTGCCGCACGGTGGCCGAACTGGAATACGGCCGGCAACTGGTCGAAAGCCTGCGCGACGACCCGCTGATCGGCGAATTCGTCGGCGACAAGCTGAAATACTATCCGACGACCACCCGCGAAGAGAGTGCGCGGATGGGCCGGATCACCGACAACCTGACCTCCGGCAAGGTCTTTGCCGACCTCGGCATCGCGCCGATGGACAAGGACCACGACCGCGCCATGGTCTGCGGCTCGCTGGCGTTCAACCATGACGTCAAGGCGGTTCTGGAAGGCTTCGGCCTGCGCGAAGGCGCGAATTCGGAGCCGCAGGAATACGTGGTCGAAAAGGCCTTCGTCGGCGACGGGATCTGAACAGAGGTTCCTTCGACAAAAGAAAAGGCCGCGCGGTTTCGCGCGGCCTTTCGATTTTCGGTTCGCAGGATCAGAGGCCGAGCGCGGCCTTGACCTGATCCAGAGCGGCTTTCAGCAGCTCCGGGCTGTCCTTGGCGGCATCGACCGCCGATTTCAGCGTCGCCTTCGTCGCGTCGTCGAGAGAGGAGCCGTCGATGGCCGCGGCGACGGCGTCGGCGTCATAGGTTGCCGGATCGAAGATATTGGCAACCGCCCCGGCGGCGTCGGTCGCAGCCTCGCCCACCGCGGTCGCGGCTTCGGTCGCGGTGTCGGTGACGGCCTTGGCAGCAGCGGCGGCTTCCTCGGCCGCCTTCGCGGCGGCGTCCTCGGCGGCCTTGGCCTCTTCGGCGGCCTTCGCGGCGGCCTCTTCCTCGGCCTTCTTGGCGGCGGCGGCCGCGTCTTCGGCCGCTTTCTGGGCCATTGTAGCTTCTTCGGCGGCCTGTTGCGCCGAATAATACCAGTAGCCGCCACCCGCGAGGACGACGATCAGCGCTGCGATCAGGAGATTCCGGTTCATGGTGCGATCCTTCAGTTGACAGGATGACGAGTTTATAGGGCCGCTATGACAGAAAGCGCGGACAACGAAAAGGGCATCGCCCTGGCCCTCTCAGGAAACCGGCTTGAATCGGCCATCCGGGGAGACTAATTTGCGCGCCACCGAACCGGCCACGACAGAAGGAGTGCCACCATAGCCCGCAGACCGCACAACGCCCCGCCGCAACGCGATACGGGACCCCGCGTGAACGACCGCATCCGGGCCCCGGAGATTCGCCTGATCGGCGCCGAGGGCGAAAACGTCGGGGTCGTGACCCCGGCCCGTGCCATGCAGATGGCAGAGGAAGTCGGCCTCGATCTTGTCGAGATCTCGCCCAATGCTGTGCCGCCGGTCTGCAAGATCATGGATTTCGGCAAGTTCAAGTACGAACAGCAGAAGAAAGAAGCCGAAGCGCGCAAGAAGCAGAAGATCATCGAGATCAAGGAAATCAAGTTCCGCCCCGGCACCGATACGCACGACTACGACGTCAAGATGCGGTCGGTGAAGAAATTCCTCGAAGAGGGCGACAAGGTGAAGGTGACGCTCCGGTTCCGTGGCCGCGAGATGGCGCACCAGGAGCTTGGCCTCGATCTTCTGAAGCGAGTCGCGGCGGATGTGGAGGAGATCGGCAAGATCGAGAACATGCCGAAGCTCGAAGGCCGTCAGATGGTGATGATGATCGGCCCCAAATAGGCCGGTCCCGACCGAGCGCATCGGCCCTCCCGGCGGGAGGGCCTTTTCTTTCCGGGGGGCGCGATGCTTTCCTACCAGCACATCTACCACGCCGGAAACCTTGCCGATGTGCACAAGCACGCGCTGCTGGCGGCGCTGCTTTCGTACCTCACGCGGAAGGACAAGCCGCTTTCGTACATCGAAACCCATGCCGGGCGCGGGCTTTACGCGCTCGACGCGGTCGAGGCGAAAAAGACCGGCGAGGCCGAAGCGGGGATCGGCCGGGCCGAGGCGTTCTTTGCGCCGGACCATCCCTATCTGCGCGTCCTCGGTGAGGTCCGCGCGCGCTATGGTGCGGCGGCCTATCCCGGCTCTCCGCTCGTCGCGGCGCTGTCGCTCAGGCCAGGTGACCGGATGCACCTCGCCGATCTTCACCCGCAGGAATTCGCCGCCCTCAGCGCCACGATGGCCCCTTACGGCGCCGATTGCCGGCAGGAGGACGGAATGCACTTCGCCCTCGCCCGCACCCCGCCCGATCCGCGCCGGGGGCTGATGCTGATCGACCCGAGCTACGAGGTGAAAGCCGACTACGCCGCCCTGCCGCCGCTGATCGGCAAGGTCCACGCAAAATGGAATGTCGGCGTGATCGTCCTCTGGTATCCGATCCTCGCGAGCGACGCGCACCGACAGATGCTGGCCACGCTCGACGCGATGGCGCTGCCGAAGGCGCTCCGGCACGAAGTGGCGTTTCCCCCGGCGCGCGACGGCCACGGCATGACCGGATCGGGCGTCTTCGTGGTGAACGCCCCCTTTGGAACGGAGGAAGAGACCGGAAAGATCACCTCCGTCTTCGCGCGGCTCAGACCCGATGGGCGCCCTTAATCCGCCGGCAGGGGTGCCGGGACAAAGGCGAGTTCTTCCAGCGTCGCGTTCCGTTCCCGCTCGCAACTGCCGTCGGCGATGGGGATCTTCGTCATCGTCCGGTACTCGTCGATGACCGCAGGATCGGTGCGGCAATGGCCGTCCGCCCCGCCCCCGGCGCAGACCGCGTCGTGAAACCGCAGGAGTGTGACGAGCGGACAGGTCAGATCCGCCGCCATGCTGGCATACCCTTCGGGAAAGCGGGTGGAGGTGCGTCCCTTGCTGCGCAGGAACAGGAATTCGGACAGAAGGCTGCCCTTCGACCGCATGTAGGCCTCGATACGCTCGGGCTTGTAGTTCGAATAGACGATCGCGTTGCGATAGGCGGTGTCGGATTCCGGCGTCTGCCCGCGCGCCGCCCAGACCAGCGCCTCGGCGTAGTCCTGCCAGAATTCGCTGGTGTAGGGTGCATAGGTCAGGCGTTTCTTCTTCAGGGCCAACCCCTCTTCCCAACTCGGCGGATCCTCGACCACGATCCGCTCCGTGCTCGGCGTCGCGAGAAGCTTTAAAAGCACGGTGGAATAGGGCTGATCGGCGATCTTGCGCCGTGCATCGGCAATCGCGCGATTTGTCACCTCCTCCTCGAAGGCGGGCAAGCCATGCGCCCGCGCATAACCGTCGTAATAGCGCGACGCCGTCACATCCGTGGTGGCGGGATCGCCAAGGTAGGCCTGGAACATCGCCACGTTCTCTTCGGTGAAATCGAAGCTCCGCAACACCCGCGCGCGGCGCGCGAAGTCGAGCCTCGGGTCGTCGTTGGCGGCGAGGAGCGGGTCGATGCGGTCGAGACCTGGCACTGGTACGCCGGCGATCCGCTCGAAC
>NCEA01000031.1 GCA_002280515.1 Rhodobacterales bacterium 32-67-9 | reverse complement strand
TGCGCTCCGCAGCCAAAGCACTCTATGCCTAAGTATTTCTTATAAGGACAGCTCCAAAGTAAATCGCTTAGTTTCATTTCTTCATGGCCCTTTCGTATTGAGGCGGATAAAAGCATTTCTCCCCATTTTCTAGTGCGCCTCTCGTAGGTAGGTAAGGATCCCTAAGCAGCGCTCTACCCATAAATATTAGATCTGCTTGGTTTTCCCTTAGTACTCCTTCTGCTTGATCGATAGTGTAAATAAGTCCTACGGCTCCCGTTTTTATCTCTGCTTCTTTCTTGATCGCCTCTGCAAAAGGGACTTGATAAGAGTCTTTCACCTCGATGCGAGCGCCATGAATGTTTCCTCCACTAGAAACATCTATAAGATCCACTCCTCCCTTTTTCAATTCTTTTGCGAGCGTTATGCTGTCGGTTACGTTCCAACCTCCCTCGGAGTATTCATCTGCGGAGATGCGAACAAATAAACCTGTATTTTGATCTAGCTTTTCTTGCAATTTTTCGACAAGTTCATGTTGCGATTCGGCAAAGATCAAAGGTCAGTCGCCGTTGGATTGATGAACCGCTATTCGAGTAGAATTCAGAAAGACATTTCGAACTGGCACGATCGCGCTCCAGCAGCCAATACAGTCGAGTTTATAGCAAGTTTGAGCAACTAGTAAAAATGCAACCGCGCCTCACCCATCCATCTTCAGCGCGCTGATAAACGCCGACTGCGGGATCTCCACCTTGCCGAACTGGCGCATCTTCTTCTTGCCGGCCTTCTGCTTGTCCAGAAGCTTCCGCTTCCGCGTCGCGTCGCCGCCGTAGCATTTCGCGGTCACGTCCTTGCGCATGGCCGAGAGTGTCTCGCGCGCGATCACCCGCGCGCCGATGGCGGCCTGGATCGGGATCTTGAACATGTGCCTCGGGATCAGCTCCTTCAGCTTCTCGACCATGGCGCGACCCCTCGCCTCAGCCCGGTCGCGGTGGACCATGATCGAGAGCGCGTCGACGGGTTCGTCGTTCACGAGGATCGACATCTTGACGAGGAAATCCTCGCGGTAACCCAGCATCTGGTAATCGAAGCTCGCATAGCCCTTGGTCACCGATTTCAGCCGGTCGTAGAAGTCGAAGACGACCTCGGCCAGCGGCAGGTCATAGACGACCATGGCGCGGGAGCCGGCATAGGTCAGGTCCATCTGGATGCCGCGCCGGTCCTGGCAAAGCTTAAGCACGTCGCCGAGATAGTCGTCGGGCACCATGATCGTCGCCTTGATGCGCGGCTCCTCGATATGGTCGACGTAAGTCAGGTCGGGCATGTCGGCGGGGTTGTGGAGGTCGCGGACCTCGCCGTCCTTCATGTGGAGCTTGAAGACCACGGAAGGGGCGGTGGTGATGAGGTCGAGGTCGTATTCGCGTTCGAGGCGGTCGCGGACGACTTCGAGGTGGAGAAGGCCGAGGAAGCCCATGCGGAAGCCGAAGCCGAGGGCGGCAGAGGTCTCCATCTCATAGCTGAAGGAGGCGTCGTTGAGGGCGAGCTTCTCGATCGCGTCGCGCAAGCCCTCGAAGTCGTTGGCATCGACCGGGAAGAGGCCGCAGAAGACCACCGGCTGCGCCGGCTTGAAGCCGGGAAGCGCCTGGGGGCAGGGCTTTCTCTCATGGGTGATCGTGTCGCCGACGCGGGTGTCGCGCACCTGCTTGATCGAGGCGGTGAAGACGCCGATCTCTCCCGGCCCAAGCTCGGCGGTATCGACCATCTGCGGCTTCAGCACGGCGAGCTTGTCGATACCGTAGACAGCACCGGTCTGCATCATCTTGATGCGGTCGCCCTTGCGGATGATGCCGTCCATGATGCGGATCATCACGACGACGCCGAGGTAGCTGTCGTACCATGAATCGACGAGCATCGCCTTCAGCGGCGCGTCGCGGTCGCCCTTCGGCGCGGGCAGGCGGTGGACGATCGCCTCCAGCACGTCAGGGATGCCGACGCCGGTCTTGGCGGAAATCGGGATCGCCTGGGAGGCGTCGATGCCGATGACGTCCTCGATCTCGGCCTTTACCCGTTCAAGGTCCGACGCGGGCAGGTCGATCTTGTTGAGGACCGGCACCAGTTCGTGATCCGCGTCGATGGCCTGGTAGGCGTTGGCGAGCGTCTGCGCCTCGACCCCCTGCGTCGCATCAACCACCAGAAGCGAGCCCTCGACCGCGCGCATGGAGCGCGAGACCTCGTAGGCGAAGTCGACATGGCCGGGCGTGTCGATGAGGTTGAGGACGTAGGTCTTGCCGTCCTTCGCCGGATATTCGATGCGGACCGTGTTGGCCTTGATGGTGATGCCGCGCTCGCGCTCGATATCCATGCTGTCGAGCATCTGGGCCTTCATGTCCCGCGCGGCGACAGTGCCGGTCAGCTGGATCAGCCGGTCGGCAAGGGTGGATTTGCCGTGGTCGATATGCGCCACGATGGAGAAATTGCGGATCTGTGCGAGCTCGGTCATGATCCGCGCGATATGCTCGGGAAATGGCGGGCGGTCAATGGGGGATGGGGTCAGGACGGAGGAGGACGAGTGTGTGGCGCTGGCCTGCAAGGGCCGCGTCGATCAGGGGCGCGATGATCGACCAGTCGCCGCGCGCAAGACCGGCGCCGATCATAGGATAGCCGATCCGGGCGCCGTAATGGTCCCGCGCGACCGCCTCGAAACAGGCCTTGATCGCAGGATAGTCGGCACGGATGCCCGGGCCTTTCCAGTGGTGCTGCGTATAGGCGTTTTCGACGTGAAACCGCACGTTTCCACGCTCAACGAGCGCCGACGAGGTCGTGCCGAGTTTGTCAGCCGACCCGTAAGAGGTCGCCTTGTCGGCCGCGCAGGCCTCCGGGAACCGTGCGCGGATCAGTTTGGCGATCCCCGCGCCCATCGTGTGGAAGCAGTTGCACCCGTGGACGATGACATCGAATTCGCCCCCGAGCGCTAGGTCCACGAGGTCTCCGCTGCGTCGCTCCATGTCGCCGCCCCTCCTTGTTCGGACATCTTACGGTAGCCGGGATGCGGCGTGACAGAAAGACGGTGCAAGTGCCGGATAGGAAATCGAGGGCCGCGCCCGAGCCTTGGGAGGGCGCTGCACTTCGCTTGAGCGGCGCGCTTTATCGTGCCACATCCCTCCAACCGCTTTCGTGAGACTGACGTCGCCATGCGCCCTCCCCGGGCGAGGGTCGGGCGCGGCCCGGGCTGGTCGCCCGGGCCATCGCGGGTGGTTTGTGCTGCGCTCCAAACCGGATTCGTACGCGCGCTCCACCGGTCCGGGCGTTACCCGAACCGCACCCCCCGCCGCTGCGCCCTCAACCTAGGATCCCGCGACTTGACCAGCAGCGGCCGGCCCGCCAGCGCCTCGTCGCAGCGTTCCAGCGTCTCGCGTTCCAGCCGCGCCATCGCCTCGGCGGTGTAGAAGGTCAGGTGCGGCAGCATCAGCACGTTCGCAAGCGCGTAGAGCGGGCTCATGAGGTGGCCGGAAAGGCTGAGCGGTTCGGACGAGAACACGTCGAGCCCGGCGCCGGCGATGCGGCCCCCGGTCAGCGCCGCGACCAGCGCCGCCTCATCGACCAGCGCGCCGCGCGAGGAGTTGATGAGGAACGCCGTGGGCTTCATCTTGGCGAGTTCAGCGGCCCCGATGATATGGCGTGTCGTGGCGTTCAGCGTGCAGTGGAGCGAGACGACATCCGACCGCGCCAGAAGCTCCGGCAACGCCACCTTCTCCACCCCGAGCGCCGCCATGTCCTCCGCGCTCACCCCGGGATCGCAGGCGATGACGCGGGCACGGAAGCCCTGCCCGGTCATGCGGGCGAAGCTGCGGCCGATCCGCCCGAGGCCGACGATCCCCACCGTCTTGCCGGCCACGTCCTGCCCGATCCAGCGCGGCTCGGGCCAGGCCCAGCCCGCGGCCCGCATCTGCCAGTCGAGCGGCACAAGCCGCTTCAGGAGCGCGATCATCAGGGTGAAGGCGCCCTCGGCCACCGTCTCCTCGGCATATTCGGGGATGTTGACGACGGGGATGCCGCGCGCGATCGCCGCCGGAATGTCGATCGCGTCGATGCCGACCCCGTATTTGACGATCCCCTTCAGCCGCCGTGCAGCAGCGATCACCGTCGCCGTGATGGGGGTGTAGCACATCAGAAGAAGGTCGGCCTTGGCCACTTCTTCGGCAAGGTGCGCCTCACTGACTCCATCGGGCAGCAGGACCAGGTCGCCCCGCTTGCGCAGTTCGGCGTCGAGATGCGGCGTCTCAAGCTCGCGGTCGGTGCGGATGATCTTCATGGCGTCCCCCTGCCTTGCGGTTATTCCCCGCCATACCGGCGGTCAAGCGCGGCGATCCGTGCTATCCTTGGCAGGCAGACCGAGGGCGCCGATATCGAAGGGAGGAGGATTGCATGAAGGACATCGCCTACTCCGTGCGCGTCACCGGACGGGTGCAGGGCGTTGCCTACCGGGCCTGGGCGCGGGCGGAGGCGGAACTGCTCGGGGTGAGGGGATGGGTCGGCAACCGCGACGACGGCTCGGTCGAGGCGCTGGTCGCGGGTCCCGAGGCGCGGGTAGAAGCGATGATCACCGCGATGGGCGAGGGTCCGGGGGCGGCGCGGGTGACCGATGTCTGGACCGAACCGGCGGATCCCGACGGCGTGCCTGACGGGTTCAGGATCCGAAGCTGACAGGCGGCGTGACCGGGGCTTGACGACTCCCGCCCCCGGGGCCGATCTATGCGGCAACGAAACGGAGGGCCTCCATGAAACTCTCGATCCCCGACATGACCTGTGCCCATTGCAAGGCCGTGGTCGAACGGACGGTCATCGAACTCGACAGCAGGGCCGATGTCGTCGTCGATATCGCCGCCCATACCGCCAACATCACCACGACGGCCGCCCCGGAGGCGATCCTGTCGGCGCTCAAGGCCGAAGGCTACCCCGCCAGGCGGATCGCCTGAGTGCAGCACCCCACCCGCTCCACTCCGGAATTGCGCCGCCGGGCCGATCCGGGCATACTCGCCCCGGACGTGTGACGCGACGCCGGAACCAGCCGGCGCGCCGAAGGGTGCGGGGCCGAGGGATGAAGTCAGCCATGCTGGCTGCGGCGATATGCGTGGCAACCCCGGTCGCCGGCACGGCAGGGCCGATCAATTCGGCCTGCATTCAATCCAACCGTGCCGCCAACCTGCTGCTCTGCGACTGCATCCAGCGGGTCGCCAACCTGACCCTGTCGGGCGCCGACCAGAGGCTTGCGGCGAGCTTCTTCCGCGACCCGGCCAAGGCACAGGAAGTGCGCCTCTCCGGCAGCACGCGCCACCGCGAATTCTGGACCCGCTACGCGAGCTTCGTCACCACGGCCGAGCAGGTCTGCTCGCAATAGCCGCTCAACGGCCCCGCGCCAGCCGCGCGACAAGCGCATCCGCCCCCGCCTCGATCAGGTCGAGGGCCGCCTCGAAATCGCGGGTGTACCAGGGGTCCGGCACCTCGTCCGCCGCGATTCTCTCCACCCCGTCGAGAAAGAGCCTGAGCGCGGTCAGATTGCCGGCCGGACGCATCGCGGCAAGCGCCGCGAGGTTGGACCGGTCCATCGCGAGGATGAGGTCGAACGCCGCGAAATCCCCTGGCCCCACCTGCCGCGCCCGGAGCGGCGCAAGGTCGTAGCCGCGCGCCGCCGCCGCCGCGACCATCGGCGGATAGGGCGGGTCGCCGACCTGCCAGTCGCTGGTCGCGGCGCTGTCGACGGCGACCGCCAGCCCCGCCGCCCGCGCCCGCGTGGCAAAGACCGCCTCGGCGGCAGGAGAGCGGCAGATGTTGCCGAGACAGACGAAGAGGATACGGTGCATGGAACCTCCGCTTTCAAGGGGCCATCGCAGAGGAACCGGCCGATGTCAAAACCGAACCCGCATATCGTCATCCTGACCGGGGCCGGGATCTCGGCCGAAAGCGGGCTCGGCACCTTCCGCGACGTGGGCGGGCTCTGGTCGCGCTACGACTGGCGCGACCTCGCGACGCCCGAAGGCTTCGCCCGCGACCCGGGCTTCGTGCTCGCCTTCTACAATTGGCGGCGCGAACGGGTGCGCGCGGCCCGCCCGAACCCCGCGCATGTGGCACTGGCGCGGCTGCAACGGCACTGGCGGGGCGGGGTGACGCTGATCACCCAGAATGTCGACGACCTGCACGAAGAGGCCGGCAGCGAGGATGTCATCCACATGCACGGCACCCATCTGCGCGCGCTTTGCGCCGCCTGCGGCCACCGCTGGCCGGCGCCCGAGACGATGGCGGCGTCCGATCCTTGCCCCGCCTGCGCCCGCCCCGCCACCCGTCCCGATGTCGTCTGGTTCGGCGAGACGCCTTACCACATGGACCGGATCGGCAGGGCGCTGACCGGCGCCGGGCTTTTCGTCTCGATCGGCACCTCCGGCACCGTCTACCCCGCCGCCGGCTTCGCCGCCGCGGCACGACAGGCCGGGGCGCGGACCTGCGAGCTCAACCTCGAACCCTCAGAGAACGCCGGCCACTTCGACGAAGCCCGCCACGGCCCCGCATCGCGCGTTGTCCCGGACTGGGTCGCGTCGCTTCTCGACTGACCCCGGCTTCTTCTGTTCGAAAATACCTCGGGGGAATGGCCCGCACGGGCCCCATGGGGGCAGCGCCCCCTCTCCCCGCCGTCCGTCAGCGGAATGCCGGCCCATGCGCCCAGATCGTCAGCGACCAGCGCGTGCCCTCGGTCACCGGCGTCACCCGGTGGAGCACGAAACTCGGGAACAGCGTCGCCGCCCCCCGCGCCGGCTCGGCCGCCCGGACATGGGCATCCGGCATCACCTCTAGCACACCGCCGCGATAGGCACCCGGATCGGACAACTGCACGACCATGGTCAACTTGCGCCGCGCCGCGACCGCGCCGGTGCCGATATCGGAATGCCAGTCGAAATGGCCCTCGCGATCAGCACCGTAACGCGCGACCTGTGGGCTTTCGGCAAACTCGCTCAGCGCAAAATCGAAGACCTCGCGATTGGCGCGCGCGACGATGCCGATGATCCGCTCCATCACCCAGCCCGCCCCCTCGCGCTCGTCGAGCCAGGCAAGGTCGGAGCGGCGGATATTGTGGTCGGAGGCATTGCGGACGAGGCCGGCATCGGCCAGCGGTTCAGCCGTGGCAAGGGCGATGATGCGGTCGCAATCGGGGCCGCTGAAGGCGTCTGGAAGGGTGTAGGGCGCGAACATGGGGGCACTCTGGCGGAGGGGGCCCGCGCGAACCGGCGGGCATCGCCGTGATGCGCCGGCAGCGGTCCGAAATCCGCGCGGATCGCGACACCGATGTCGCGAACGGCCCGGCCCTGCCTCATCATTGGCGCGCGGCCGGGCCGCAGCGGTCAAGGCCGGAAGATTCCGCGCACGGAAACCCTGCCGCCGCCTCCCGGAACGTTCAGCGCGCGCTGTCGACCGGAACCTCGACGGTGATTTCACCCGCCTTCTCGAAGGTCAGCGTGACCGAGACGATCGCGCCCTCCGCCGGCCGCTCGTTCAGCCCCATGAACATCACGTGATCGCCGCCGCGCTGAAGCGCGTGACTGCCGCCGGCCGGAACCGGAAAGCCTTCGGGTACGTGGATCATCTGCATCATCCCGTCGGCGCCGGCCTTGTGGGTGTGCAGTTGCACCTTCTGCGCCACGTCCGAGGCGACATCGACCAGCCGGTCGTCCTCGGCGCCGTGATTCTCGATCACCATGAAGGCGGCGCCCGCCATCGCGCCCGGCATGAAGCGGGCGTAGGGATCGCTGATGGTGATGGTCTCCGCTGCAAAGGCGGGAAGTGCAAAGCCGAGCGCGAGCGCGGCCAGTCCGGATTTCAGGAAAGTCATGTCATTTGCCCTCTGGTTTCGGTCTGATGGTCGGATCAGGCCGAAACCGGGGGCCCCCGCGCCCGAAATACCGGTGCGATGCGGGCAGCGGGCGCCACGACCAGATCGGGCACCGGCACCTCTGCCGCGCCGGGCAGGCGGGTCAGGTCGGGCAGCGCGATGTCGAGCACCGACAGGAGCACCAGCGCAAGGTCGGGGCAAAGATGCGTCTCGCCGGTGGGTTGCCCGGTCGCGGCCGCGACAAGACCGATCCCGCCGATGGCCAGCATCAGCAAGACAAAGAGCAGGGATCGGGAGGTTTGCCGGATCATGGCCCCGCCATAAGCCCCGCCGCGGGCAAAGGGAACCGGTCAAAACGAAGCGGCCCCGCCGGGGCGGGGCCGTATCCGTCGTCCAAAGTGGCCGGCTCAGGCGGCCAGCGACTTGGCGATGTCCTTCTTGATCTTCAGTGCCTTCGAGGACAGTTCCTCGTCCTTCGCCTTGGCGAGGAAGGCGTCGAGACCACCGCGATGGTCGACCGAGCGCAGGGCCGCGGCCGAGATCTTCAGCTTGAACGACTGGCCAAGCGCGTCGGAGATGAGCGTGACATCGTTCAGGTTCGGCAGGAAGCGGCGGCGCGACTTGTTGTTCGCGTGGCTCACATTGTTGCCCGACATCGGGCCCTTACCGGTCAGTTCGCAGACGCGCGACATGGGGTTCTTCCTTGTTCTTCGGGCCTCGTGCCCGGCCTCAGGCTAACAGCTATGGGCGCCGCGAAAGCGACGACCCCGAATTCCGTCCGCGCCATGTACGGCCATTGCCGGGCGGCGTCAAGCGATTCATCCCTCGGCCCCGGCAATGTCCCGACGCTAAATCGTGGGCCAGAACCCCGTCATGGGAAAGCCCGCGCGAAGGCGCGCTCCCCCTCCGGGGTGAAGGCGATGATCCGGGTTCCGGCCAGCCGCCGCGCCCAGCCCTTCGCCTCGATCGCCCCGAGAAAGGCGCGGCCAAGCCGGCCGCCGAGATGGCTTCGCCGGGCGCTCCAGTCGAGGCATTCGCGGCAAAGCGGCGGCCGGAGGCCGGCGAAGCTTCCGGAGGTTATTCCGAAATCCGAAGCGAAGTCCCAGCCCCCGGGACTGAGCGTCATCCCCTCCGTCCCGGTGACCAGATGCCCGCGCGCGATCAGGCTGTCGTAAAGCCGTACCCCCATCTCGCCGGCAAGGTGGTTGTAGCAGACCCGCGCCCGCCTCAGCGCAGGGTCGCGCGGTCCGGGCGCACGCTTCGGCGCCGGCAGGTCGCCCGCAAAGCCCATCAGCGCCTCGATCACCCCGGCGGCCCCCTCCGACGCGAGCCGGAAATACTTGTGCCGCCCCTCCTTGCGCGGCGCCACCAGCCCGCCGGCCTGAAGCTGCGCCAGATGGCTCGACGCGGTGGGCAGGCCGACGCCGGCCTCGGTTGCCAGTTCGCTCACCGTCAGCGCCTGACCGCGCATCAGCGCGACGAGGATGCTGGCCCGCGCCGGATCGCCGATCAGCGCCGCCACGCGGGATATGTTCGGACCCTCTGCCATGGTTCGATCATAAACGAAGCATGATTGCGCGTCCATCGGCTATCACCCAAGGGCAAACCCGAGGTGACACCATGCTGACCTGCCTGATCCGCTACCGCATCGACCCGGCCAAGCGCGCCGCGTTCGAAACCTATGCCCGCACCTGGAGTGAGGCGATCCCGCGCTGCGGTGCCGCGCTCATCGGCTATTACGCCCCGCACGAAGGCTCGGCCACCCGCGCCTACGGGATCTACGACATCGAGAACCTCGCTGCCTACGAGGCCTACCGCGCCCGGCTCGCCGCCGATCCGCTCGGGCAGGAGAATTACGCCTTTGCCCACCGCGAGAGGTTCATTCTCGGCGAGGAGCGTGCCTTCATCCGCCGCGTCGACCGGAAACCTGCACAATGATCGCGGTGATCTTCGAAGTGACCCCGGCCGAGGGCCAGCGCGCGGCCTATCTCGCCCGCGCGGCGGCGCTTCGGGCGGAACTGGAGTGCATCGACGGGTTCATCTCCGTCGAACGCTTCGAAAGCCTGAGCACGCCCGGCAAGGTCCTGTCGCTCTCGTTCTTCCGCGACGAGGCCGCCGTGGCGGAATGGCGCGGCCGGCCCCGTCACCGCGCAGCACAGACGGCAGGGCTCGGCGGCCTTTTCGCCGACTACCGGCTGCGGGTCGCGGAGGTCAGGCGCGACTACGGCCTGACCGACCGCGCCGGCGCGCCAGATGGCTCGCGGGCGGGCCACGACCCCGGCTAAGTTCAGGCCTCCTGCATCTCGGCAAGAATCCAGTCGCGGAAAGCGCGGATCGCGGGGGCGTTGCGGCGCCGTTCCGGATAGACGAGGTACATCGAGAATTTCTCGGTCCAGAGAATGTCGAAGGGCTGGATCAGGTCCCCACGCGCAAGTTCGGCGCGGAAAAGCCGCGGGTTCAGGAGGCAGGCGCCGTGTCCGGCGATCGCCGCCTGCGCGGTCAGGGATTGGGTGCCGAAAAGCGTACCTCCCCCGGCGCGGACAGGCGGCGGATCGACTCCGGCGGCACGGAACCAGCCCGCCCACCCCTCGTCCGCCTCGTCGATGCGCGGCCGGTCGAGAAGGTCCGCCGGCCGTTCTGGCCGTCCGTGACGGGCCACGAAGGCGGGCGAGATCATCGGCGCGTAAGAGCCCGTCAGCAGGCGATGTTCGGCAAGCCCCGGCCAGCCGCCCCGCCCCACGCGGATCGCGACGGTCGCCTCCCCGCCGAGAAGGTCGACCACGCGGCTTTCGACCTCGACCCGCGTGGTGATGTCGGGGTGGGCGATCTGGAAGGCGCCGAGGCGCGGCGCGAGGATCTGTTGCGCCATCGTGTGAAGGACCGAGATCACCAGTATCTCGTCGCCGGCGCGCCGAATGTCGGTGAAGGCTTGGCGCAGGATATCCAGGGCCTCGCCCGCGCGGTCAGCAAGCCGCGCGCCTTCGGCAGTGAGCGAGACGCCGCGGGCATTGCGACGAAAGAGCGGAAGGCCGGTGCGGTCCTCCAGAACCTTGATCTGATAGCTGACCGCCGCCTGCGTCATGCCAAGTTCCACACCCGCCGCGGTGAAACTGCCCTGCCGGGCCGCAGCCTCGAAGGCGCGGATCGCGGAGAGTGGCGGAAGCGAGGGTCTGACAGGGCCGGTCATAGCTCTAAGGCATAAAATTTACTTATGCTTAATAACTTGAATTCAATTGGTGTCAAAGCCTCTTTTGGCCCAGATTTCCGGAATGGCGATACTGCCAAGGATCAAGACCATGACTGAAGTCATACTCAATTCTCCATTCAGGAAGCCTGGATACCGCCTGAATTTCCTGAAGCGGTATGCCGCTTGGCGCGAGACCCGGCGCATGGACCGCGCTCTGAACCACGCCGCGCGCCGACTGTCAGCGCTTTCGCCGCACCTGCTTGCAGACATCGGTTTGACTGATGCCTCAGAGAGCCGGCGCTAAGTCAGACCCGAGTGCCCTAAACACGCATCTGGACTTCCCCTCGCGCGCGCCGCATCCTCACACCATGCCACACGACGATCACGACCACCCGCATTCGCTGCTGCCGCCGGAGCCCGCGCTCCGCGTGAAGGCGCTTGAGACGATCCTCACCGCCAAGGGCCTCGTCGATCCCGCCGCCCTCGACGAGATCCTCGACACCTATGAGCGCAAGGTCGGCCCGCATCTCGGCGCCGCCGTCGTCGCCCGTGCCTGGAGCGATCCGGACTATCGCGCGCGGCTTCTCGCCGATGCCACGGCGGCGATCGCCGAGCTGGAGATCTCCGGCCGGCAGGGCGAACATATGGTCGCGGTCGAGAATACGCCCGAGACCCACAACATGGTCGTCTGCACGCTCTGCTCCTGTTATCCGTGGCCGGTCCTCGGCATACCGCCGGGCTGGTACAAATCCGACGCCTACCGCGCCCGCGCGGTGCGCGAGCCGAGGAAGGTTCTGGCCGAGTTCGGCGTCACCCTGCCCGACGGGCAGAAGGTCCGCGTATGGGATTCTACCGCTGAAGTCCGCTACCTCGTGATCCCGATGCGGCCCGCCGGGACCGAGGGCCTCGACGAGGCGGCGCTCGCCCGCCTCGTCACCCGCGATTCGATGATCGGCACCGGTCTGCCAACGGGGCCGGCATGACCCGCGTTCACGACATGGGCGGGCGCCACGGCGACGGGCCGGTGGTGCCGGAACCGCAAGGCATCGTGCCCTTTTTCGAGGACTGGCACCGCTCTGCCCTCGCGCTGACGCTCGCGGCGGGCGGGCTTGGGCAATGGTCGATCGACACCTCGCGCCATGCCCGCGAATGCCTTTCCCCGAAGGACTACGCGCGGTTTTCTTATTACGAGAAATGGATCGCGGCGCTTGCCGATCTTCTGGTGGCCAAGGGTCTCGTCACCCGGGAGGAACTGGCGGCCGGCAGCGCGGCCCCTGCCCCGGCGCACCCGAAGCTCTTTCGCGCCGAGGCGGTCGGCCCGGCGCTTGCCAAGGGTTCGCCCTACACCCGCCCCGGCCCGGCGCCGGACTTCGAGCCCGGCGACCGGGTCCGCACCCGCCTGCCCGCCCGCAATACCCTCGTGCCGGGCGGCCACACCCGCCTGCCCGCCTATGCCGCCGGGCAGGTCGGGACGGTGATTCTGCGCCACGGCGCCCATGTCTTCCCCGATGCCAATGCCCACAACCTCGGCGAAGCGCCGGAGCCGCTTTACACCGTCGCCTTTTCCGCAGCCGACCTCTGGGGCGAGGCCGAGGCGGAGGGCGACGAGGTGACGCTCGACCTCTGGCAAAGCTATCTGGAGCCGGCATGACCGCCCCCGCACCATCGCGGTTCGACGAACCCTGGCAGGCGCAGCTTTTCGCGCTGACCGTGGCATTGAGCGAGGCCGGTCATTTTAGCTGGCCCGACTGGACGCAGGCCTTCGGCGCGACGCTGAAGCGGCATGGCGCGGCGCGGGCGCTCGATGGCGGGGCCGACTACTACGCGGCCTGGCTCGAGACGCTGGAGGCGCTCCTTGACACGCGCGGCTTCGCCGGCCGCGACGAGGCCGAGACGATGCGCGCCGCCTGGGAAGCGGCCTATCTCAGCACGCCGCACGGATCGCCGGTGCGGCTTCGCAATGCCGGCTGAGGCCACCCCCTTCAGCCGTCGACCCGGAACACCTTGTCGCGCGCCGTCTCGCCCCGGATCAGCACCAACCGCGACTTCGCGACCCCGAGCGCCTTGGCCAGCAGCTTGACCACCGCCGCATTGGCCTTGCCGCCCTCCGGCACCACGGTCACATAGACGCGGATCGCCCCGTCCTCGACCACGATCGCATTGCGCGAGGCCTTCGGCGTCACCCGCACTGAAATCTCGGCGCCCGGACGGGCAAGGTGGCTGAGATCGCTCATCCCTCCCTCCTACTCCGACGGCGACGCTGCCACCAGAGCCGCGCGCCGCCTTGCGCCCGGCCCGCGAATGGGCAAGATCGGCGCCAACCCCGAGGAGACTGCGATGACCGAGCCTGCCCCCGCCGCGATGGAATTCCTGCTGACCCGCCGGTCGCGGCCGGCCAAGACACTGCGCCCGCCGGTGCCCACGGCGGCAGAGCTGCGCCCGATCCTGACCGCGGCGGCCCGGGTGCCCGATCACGGCAAGCTCGAACCCTGGCGCTTCCTGGTACTCGAAAAACCCGCCCTGACCCGCCTTGCCGGCCTCGCCCGCAGCCGGGGCGCGGAACTCGGGATCGACCCGGACCGGATCGAGAAGAGCGTGCTTCAGTTCAGCGACGCCGATCTTGTCGTTGCCGTCGTCATGGTGCCACGCCCGACCGGCAAGGTGCCGGAGATCGAGCAGATCCTCTCGGCCGGTGCCGTGTGCCTGACGCTGCTGAACGCCGCGCTGGCCTCCGGCTGGGGCGCCGCCTGGCTGACCGGCTGGGCCACGCATGACCCGGACTTCCGCAGCGCCGGGTTCGGCCTCGGCGCCGGCGAACGGATCGCCGGGCTGATCCATATCGGCACAGAAACGGCAATTCCGCCCGAACGGCCGCGCCCGGATATCGACGCGATCACCACCTGGGTCCGCGCATGATCTTCGGCGATTTCCTCAAGGCGCTCGGCCAGCTCTCCGACCGCCGGTTCCTCAAGGTCATGCTCCTTGGCGTCGGCCTGTCGCTGGCGCTTCTCTTCGCGGTCTATGCCGGCTTCGTGCAGATCGTCGGCTGGCTCACGCCCGAGACGCTGACCCTGCCCTGGGTGGGCGAAATCACCTGGGTCAAGGACCTTCTGGGCTGGACCTCGCTCCTCCTGATGATCGGGCTTTCGGTCTTCCTGATGGTGCCGGTCGCCTCGGCCTTCACCGGGCTCTTCCTCGACGAGGTGGCGGAGGCGGTGGAGGAGCGGCACTATCCGCAATTGCCGGCCGCACCCCGCCAGAAGGTCTACGACTTGCTGGTCGACAGCGTCAATTTCTTCGGCGTGATCGTCGCGGTCAACGTCGTGGCGCTCATCCTCTACGCCTTCGTCGGCCCCTTGGCGCCACTCATGTTCTGGGCGGTGAACGGCTACCTCCTTGGCCGGGAATATTTTCAGATGGCGGCGATGCGGCGGCTTGGCCGTCAGGGCGCACGGGACCTGCGCAAGCGGTTTGGCGGCCAGATCTGGGTCGCCGGCATGCTGATGGCGGCGCCTCTGTCGCTGCCGCTCGTCAACCTCTTGATCCCGGTCCTGGGGGCGGCGACCTTCACCCACATGTTCCACCGGCTGAACGGCGGCAGGTAGCGCCGCCCGGTTCATGATCCAGATCAGACCGCTTTCCAGATAAATCTGCTTAGATCGCACTCTGCCGGATGATGTGTCTGGCACCGACGATCAAGGATAGGAGGCTGTGATGTGGAATATGACGTATGGGTCATTGTCAGCGGTTGCCGCGTTCCTGTCGACGGCGAAGATGGTTGCTGCGCAAGATATCGGACGTGGGGACGGTTATTACGGCCATATGTGGGGTGGCGGCTATGGCATGGGATACGGGCTTTTTGGCGGATTGATGATGGTTCTCTTCTGGGTGATCCTCATTGCGCTCGTCGTGATCGCGGTGCGCTGGTGGACCGATCAAGGCTCTGGAAAGCGATCATCGGCGATTGACATCCTGCAGGAGCGCCTCGCGAGAGGCGAAATCGACGCGAAGGAATATGCCGAGCGCAAGAAGGCCTTGGAAAGCTGACGACCTGCCGGCCTTCACTCGGACAAAAGATTGGGGCCCGCCCTGCGAACGCGGGGCGGAGTTCTCGTACACGCCATGCCATGCCAGCCATGCCATGAAAAAACCGCGGCGCTAAACGCCGCGGTTCCCGATTCTTGCAGTTCGGCCGGTCAGGCCGCGCGCGAGAGAAGAACGTCGTCCACCTTCTTCTGCGCGCCCGCCTCGTCGGTGCCGGACACGGCCGCCACTTCGCGAGTCAGACGCTCCAGCGCCGCCTCATAAAGCTGGCGCTCCGAGTAGGACTGCTCGCGCTGGTCGTCGGTGCGGTGCAGGTCGCGTACGACCTCGGCGATCGCCATCAGGTCGCCGGAATTGATCTTCTGCTCATATTCCTGCGCCCGGCGCGACCACATTGCGCGCTTGACCTTGGCCTTGCCCTTCAGCGTCTCGAGCGCGCGGGTCACGAGGTCCGGCGAGGACAGTTGCCGCATGCCGATCTCGGTCGCCTTGTGCGTGGGCACCCGAAGGGTCATCTTGTCCTTCTCGAACGAGATGACGAAGAGTTCGAGCTTCAGCCCGGCAATCTCCTGCTCTTCGACGGCCATGATCTTGCCGACGCCATGCGCCGGATAGACCACGAAGTCGTTCGGCCGGAAATCGTTCTTTTTCGTTTTGCTCATCAATGCTTCCTCGCAGGGACACTACCGTCATGGCGAAAAAGAACCCGGTGGTCTCACGACCTCCGTTCAGCGATCCGGTTTCCGCCTGAATACCCCCTTGGCTGCCGAGTGGAACAGCCTGACGGGCAGATATCCTCATCCGTTTGTTACAAAGATATAGCAGAAAATGGCCCTGCCTTAAAGGGCTGCGACGTTGCGTCGCCGTGATTCGACCCCTACCCTCGCGTGGAAAGGGCCCCGCACCACGAGATTTTCTCCTTGCGGCACGGCCCGGAGGTGATTCGCGCCGAAGTGATTCGAATCAGTCGCCCTCGCCGGGTGCCTCGGAGAAATACTTCTCGAGCTTGCCGGTCTCGCCGTCGCGCGCCTCGGCTTCGGGCAGCGGATCCTTGCGCTGGGTGATGACCGGCCATTTCTCGGAATAGGTGCGGTTGAATTCCACCCATTTCTCGAGATCGGGCTCGGTATCGGGGCGGATCGCGTCGGCCGGGCATTCCGGTTCGCAGACGCCACAATCGATGCATTCGTCCGGATGGATGACCAGCATGTTCTCGCCCTCGTAAAAGCAGTCCACCGGACAGACTTCTACGCAGTCGGTGTATTTGCAGGCGATGCAATTGTCGGTGACGACATAGGTCATGGGCGCGTTCCGGCACTTCGGTTTCGCAAGACACCTAGCCTCAAGGCGGAGATCATTCAAGACGGCGAGAAGGGAAAGACCGCCGCACCCGCACCGGGGCGCCGGGGCGGAACGTCAGTCCTCGACCCCGGCATCGGGTAGAACGGTATCGCCCGGAGGCGGATCGAGATCGTCATAGAGCGTCCGGGCCTCGGTCGCGGGTCCACGCCTTGTGCCGCAGCCAAGGACACGAACGACCCGCACGCGGCTGCCCTGGCGGAAGGTGAGCACGTCGCCCGGGCCGACGGCGCGGCCCGGCTTTTCGGTCCTGTCGCCATTGATCCTGAGATGCCCGGCAGAGACCACCCCGGCGGCAAGGCTGCGGGTCTTGAAGAACCGCGCCTGCCAGAGCCATTTGTCGATGCGGATGCGGTCCTCGGCCAAGCGCGCCTCAGATCTTGTCCCGCAGTCCCATCAGCGCGGCGGCGAAGGGGTTGTCGGGGTCGATCCGGTCCTTTTTCGGCGGGCGGGATTCGAACGTCCGCCCATCCTGATCGTCGCGCTTGCCCTTGCCGCCCGGCTTGCCCTTGTGGGGTTTGCCGCCACGGTCGCCGCGCGGCTTGAAGTCGCGCTTCTCGCCGCCGTCACGCTTGTCGCCGCCGTCACGCTTGTCGCCGCCGGCGCGCGGAGCACCGCCGCCAGTACGCTTGCCGCGTTCCGGGCGATCGCCCCTCGGCGCGCGCGGGCGCGGCGCCCAGGTGAAGGTGTAGAAGACCTCGTTCTCGGTCACGGTCTGAAGCGCCGCTTCCTCCTCGGTGATCGGATTGACGGTCTTGCCCTCTTCCACCGGCTGGGCAACCGGTTCGGCGCGGACCTTCTCGCGGTCGCCGCGTTCGCCCTTGTAGCCAAGGCCGGCCATCAGGTCCGCGAACTGTTCGAGCGTCATCCCGGTGATCGAGAGCATGTCAGGATTGGCCTCGAACCCGGCGCGGCTGTCCATCGTGCGCAGGATATCGGCGAGACGCTCCAGCATGTCGATGCGGATCGCCCGGGCGCCGGCCGGGTGATAGCCCGACAGCGTGTAGTAGCCCTTCGGAACGTCCGGCAGGTTCGGCACGGTGACAAGCCCCGGCGGCGGGCTTTCGGGAAACTCGTCTAGCCCCTCGAAGAGCGACCAGAGCACGAGGCGCAGCCGCGTCGGCGCCGGCTTCAGCACCAGCGGCTGGAAGATCGTGTACTGGCCGAAGCGCACGCCGTGCTTGCGCAGGAGCCCGCGCATATCCTGATCGAGCGCCTTGACCTCGTCGGCCACGCCCTCGCGCGGCAGGACGCCCAGCGCCTCGACCAGCCGGAAGGCGAAGCCGCGCGCAAGGCCGGTCAGCAACTCGTCGCGTTGCAGGTTCAAGAGCGGCTCGAACAAGGTCGCGACCTTTCGGTCGATGAAATGCTGCAAGCGGCGGCGGACCTTCTCGGCCACGTCGAAACCGGCTTCCTCATCGACGAAGGCCTCGACCTGCGGCTTCATCACATCGGCGCCCTTGACGAGCTTGCCGATGGCGGAACTGCCCCACATCAGCCCGCCCTGCTCGGTGAAGTCGAGCTCGGTGTCGGGCGCGTTGTAGAAGCGGTCCGCGCGCAGGTGGAATTCCGGGCGCAATGCCTCGTAGGCCGCCTGGTTCAGCGTCTTCGCCTGATCCGGTGTCGCGGACCCGTCCTGACGGAAGCGGAAGCCTTCGAGACGGCCGACGAATTCGCCCTCGACCGTCACCTCGCCCTTGTCGTTCACCTCGGCCACCAGGCCCTCCTTCTGCTTGAGCCGGCGGAGGAGCACGCTCGTCCGCCGGTCCACAAATCTTTGCGTCAGCGCACAATGGAGCGCGTCCGACAGACGGTCTTCTACAGCGCGCGTCTCGCCCCGCCAATGGCTTTCATCCGCGACCCAGCCCGAGCGCTGCGCGACATAGGTCCATGTGCGGATATACGCCAGCCGTTTCGACAATGCGTCAATATCGCCCTCGGTGCGGTCGATCCGGCGGATTTGTGCCGCCAACCAGTCGTCGGGGACATGGCCGTCCTGCAAGAAGCCGAAGATCCGTTGCAAGAGGTTCGCGTGTTCCTGGGAGGAGATGCCCTGGAAATCCGGGATGCGGCAGACGTCCCAGAGCAGCTTCAGGTCGCGCGCATGGCGGGCGCGGTCGCGGATCGCCGGCAGATCGGCGAGCGTCTTCAGCGCGCGCAGGTCGTCGGCCTCGCGCCCACGCATCAGCCATTCGTCCTGCGGCGCGACCTCGAGCGAGGCGATGAGCCGGTCGAGCGTACCGAAATCGAGCGCTGAGGAACGCCAGTTGAGCCGCTGGATCGGGCTGAAACGGTGGTTCTCTATGCTATCCACGACCTCGGGCGCGAGGGGTGGTGCCTCACCCGTTACACCGAAGGTGCCCGGCGCCATGTGCCGCCCGGCGCGGCCGGCGATCTGGGCCAGTTCGTGCGGAAAGAGGTTGCGCATCCGCCAGCCGTCAAATTTCGCGGTGGCCGAGAACCCGACATGGCCGATGTCGAGGTTAAGGCCCATGCCGATGGCATCGGTGGCGACGAGGTAGTCGACGTCGCCGTTCTGGTACATCGCCACCTGCGCGTTGCGGGTGCGGGGCGACAGAGCCCCCATCACCACCGCCGCCCCGCCCTTCTGGCGGCGGATCAGTTCGGCGATGGCATAGACGTTTTCAACCGAAAAGCCGACGATGGCGCTGCGCGCGGGCATTCGGCTTATCTTTTTCGATCCGGAATAGGTCAGCGTCGAAAACCGCTCACGGCGCGCAAACTGCACCTTCGGCACCAGTGCCGCGATGGCACCGCGCATCGTGTCTGCGCCGAGGAACAGCGTTTCCAGCAGCCCGCGCGCGTTAAGGAGCCGGTCGGTGAAGACATGCCCGCGCTCGGGGTCGGCGCAAAGCTGGATCTCGTCCGGTGGGCATCGCCTCGACCGTGCAGACCCAGTACTGGGCGCGGGCGCCGACGATGCGCTCCTCTCCGGTGACGAGCGCGGCGACCGCGGGGCCCCGCGCGGCGACGATGCGGTCGTAGACCTCGCGCGCCAGAAGCCGCAAAGGCAGACCGATCACGCCCGTGCGGTGCGCGAGCATGCGTTCGATCGCGTAGTGCGTCTTGCCCGTATTCGTCGGTCCGAGGACCGCGGTGATCCTCGTCTCGGCCGCCATGAGACCGCTCCTAGAGTGCCGTGCCGGAGGTCTTCTGTTCCAGCCGTTCGAGAGCCTGCTTTATGTTGTCCTGGTGCGGATGTATAGCCAGCGAGGCCCGGAAGACTTCGATCGCGGCGGCATCGCGACCGAGTTCCTCGAGAATCATTCCAAGCCCGTCGAGCGCGCCGAAATGTTGCGCGTTCAGTGCCAGCGTCCGCCGGATATCCGCGACCGAGGGGCCGAACTGTCCGGCGAGGTAATATGCAGTTGCCCGCGCATTCCAGCCCTCGGCAAACTCCGGCGCGTGATCGGTGAGCGCGGTGAAATGCTCGATTGCCGCCGTCAGGTCGCCCGCCTCCATCGCTTCGCGCCCACGCTTGAGCAGCAGATCCATCGACGGGGAGCCGGATTTCGACCATTCGCGCAGGATATCCGCCTGCACCCTCTGCCACTCGGGGTTGTTCGGATCGGCAAGTTCTGCGTAAAGGTTGTCCAGGAGTTCGGACGCGGCGAATACCTGCCCGGCCAGCAGTAACGCTGCGGCAAAGGCCGTGAAAAGCGCGCGGAGGTGGGTGGTTAAACGTCCCATATCGGTGCAGAGTGTAGCCGAAACACGCCGGAAAGCGAGACCCCCGGCGGTCACAATTGGAGGAACGATGAGCGAAGTGGTGAACGCGGCCGTGGCCGCGCTGAGCGGGAAACTCTCTGGCGGCTTTTCCGGCGTGGCGAAATTCGTCATCGAGAACGAAGGCGCGCTGATCATCGACAGCGCCGGTGTCAGGGCCGGCGACGACGAGGCCGACGTGACGTTGACCGCCGACCGCGAAACCTTCGAGGGCATCCTTTCCGGCGACGTCAATCCGACGGCGGCCTTCATGCAAGGCAAGCTCGCCGTGGACGGCGACATGGGGCTGGCGATGCAACTCGGCGCCGTCCTCTCCTGAGGATGGAGGCCGCACCCTTCTACGGTGACGTGGCCGAGGCGCCCGCAGGGGCGACCTGCGTCTGGCTGCGCGCCTCGGACGGGGTGCGGATCCGCGCGGCACACTGGCGCGGAGGCACGAAGGGAACGGTGCTGCTGTTCCCCGGACGCACCGAATATGTCGAGAAATACGGGCCCGCCGCCGGGGAATTCGCGGCGCGGGGCTATGCGATGGCGGTACTCGACTGGCGCGGCCAGGGCATCGCCGACCGGTTGCTCGACGAACGCGCGCCGGGTCATGTCGGCAGGTTCGGCGATTACCAGCGCGACGTCGCCGCGTTCATCGCCTTCGTGCGGGCGGAAAAGCTGCCGGAACCCTGGTTCCTGATCGGTCATTCGATGGGAGGCTGCATCGGGCTCCGGTCGATCTATGACGGGCTCGCGGTCCGGGCGGTCGTCTTTTCGGCACCGATGTGGGGGATCAAGATGCATCCCCTGCTACGCCCGGTCGCCTGGACGCTCTCCACCCTCGCGCCGATGGTCGGGATGGGTGACCGGCTGGTGCCCTCGACCTCTCCCATGACTTACGTGCTTGAGGCCGCGTTCGAAGGCAACGTGCTGACCCGCGACCGCGAGATGTTCGAATTCATGCAGCACCAGCTGACGACGCATCCCGACCTCGCCATCGGCGGCCCGACGCTGCAATGGCTGCGCGAGGCGCTCTGCGAGACGCGGGCGCTCGCCCGCCGCCCCTCGCCCGGCGTGCCCTGCCTGACGGTCCTCGGCCTTGAGGAGCGGATCGTCAACGCGCCGGCGATCCACGACCGGATGCGGCGCTGGCCGGGGGCGGAGTTCGACCTTGTCGGCAATGCCGAACACGAGTTGATGATGGAAAGCCCGGCGATCCGCACGCGGTTCTACGACAAGTGCGCCAAACTCTTCGATTCGCGGCTGGGCTGACGGGGCACGACAGCCCCGACCTGACCTGAGTCAGAGCTTTACCTTGGCGAAGCTGTCGCGCAGGGCCTTCGACCACGCCGCGCTCATCCTCGCGAAATCGGCGTCGCCCGCCTCGATCCGCCGCTGCGAGTCGATGCGGCAGGCATCGCGGTGGATCACCGCGAGGTCAAGCGGCATCCCCACCGACAGGTTGGAACGCAGCGTCGAATCCATCGACAGGAGCACCGCCTTCTGGGCGTCGGCCAGCGAGGTTTCCGGCCTGACCACCCGGTCGAGGATCGGCTTGCCGTATTTGTGCTCGCCGATCTGGAGGAACGGCGTGTCGTCGGTCGCCTCGATGAAATTGCCTTCCGGGTATATGAGGAACATCCGCATCTCGCCGCCCTTGCGCTGCCCCGCGACGATCATCGAGGCCGATGCCCCCTGCCGCATCGCGGCCAGCTTGTCGTCGACGGTCTGGCGCACCCGCGCCAGCGTGTCGCCGACGATCTCGGCGACCGACAGCATGGTCGGCGCCATCATGATCGAGCTGTCGGGTCCTGCCTCCGGGTCTTCGATCGCCTCGCGCAGTTCGGCGATCGCGGTCTGGGTGACCGACAGGCTGCCCGCCGTGACGATGGCGATCACCCGCTCTCCGGGCTCCTCGAAGATGAACATCTTGCGGTAGGTCGCGATATTGTCGAGCCCGGCATTGGTGCGCGTGTCCGACAGAAGGACGATGCCCTCGTTCAGCAATAGCCCGACGCAGTAAGTCATGTTCCGGTTTCCGTTCCCCTGGCGCGGCGCGACACTATTGCTGCGCCTGCTGAACCGCAACCGTGACTTCAAGCTTTTCGACCCCGAGGCCACGGGCGATGCCACGGATCGGCGCCGCGTCGTGGGCGTCATAGCCCGAGCCGAGACGCACGTAACGATCATCGGGGCAGCAGCGGTTGGCGGGATCGAAGCCGATCCAGCCGAGCCCCTCGATCCAGATCTCGGCCCAGGCGTGCGCGGCCTCGTGCGGGCTGCCATCGGCGGTCGCGAAGAGATAACCCGACGCATAGCGCGCCGGCAGGCCGACGACCCGCGCGGCGCCGATCAGGGCATGGGCGTGGTCCTGGCAGACGCCCTCGCCCAGCGCCAGCGCCTCGGCCGCGGTGGTGTGGGCCTCGGTCGCGCCGGGGCGATAGGCGATGGCGTCGGCGACCGCCGCCGAAAGCGCATGGGCGCGCGCCAAGGGCTCGGTCCCGTCCACCGCGCGGGCAAGCGCGCCGAGCGCCGCGTCCGCCAGCGTGGCAGGCGTGTCGCGGAGATAGACGCAGGGATTGACCGCCTCGCGGTGGCCGCGCAGGACGCCCGCGAGGTCCGTCGTCTCGACAGTGCCGCCGACCGCGACGGTGACATGATCGGCCGGCCCGCGCAGCGACCAGCTTTCGATCCAGTCGCCGGCCCCGTCGCGGAACCCCGCGCCCTTCTGCCCACCCTCGACCGCAATGTCCCAGTCGAGGACGGCCTGGCCGTCGAAGGCCGAAGGCGTCAGCCGCAGGCTTTGAACCGCGACGCGGATCGGCGCGTCGTAGCGGTAGGTGGTACGATGCGAGACGGTGAGTTTCATCGCGTTTCCCCGCTCAGGTAGGCATCCTGCACCACGGCGCCGATCCGGCCGATCTGGCCGATGAACCGGGTGAGGAACTCGTGCATGCCCTCGTCGAAGATCCGCTCGACGGTCAGGCCGGCAACCTCGTCGCGCACCGTCGCGGCGGCCTCCTGCGCCGGGGTGGCGCGCCCGTAGGTCGCCGCGAGATGGTCGAGATGTTCCGCCGCGCCGGCGACCGAAGTGAGGAGAGAGCGCGGGCACTGCCGGTTGAGGATCAGGAAATCCGCGACCTTCGCCGCGGTGATCTCTCCGCCATAGGCCCAGTGGAAGGCGCGGTGGGCCGAAAGCGCCCTGAGCAGCGTCGTCCACTGATAGGAATCGAGCCCGGTCCCGACATAATCGGCGCGCGGCAGGAGCACATAGTATTTCACGTCGATCAGCCGCGCGGTGTTGTCGGCCCGTTCCAGCCGGTAGCCGAGGCCGAGAAAATCGTACCCGTCGTTGCGCAGGAGCGTCGTGTCGATCGCGCCCCGCACCTGTGCCGCATGGCGCATGGTCCATTCCGTCAGCCTGCCGATCTCGAGCGTGCTGCGCTCTGCCCGGTCAAGCTGGCGCAGTTCCTGGAAAGCGGTGTTCAGCGCGTCCCAGACCTGGCTCGTCAGCGCGGTGCGCACGATCCGGCCGTTTTCGCGCGCCCGTTCGAGGCTGGAGGCGACCGAAGAGGGGTTGTCGCGGTCAAAGAAGAGGTAGCTCTCGATATTGCGCTGCACCGGGTCGCCGTATTTCTTCGCAAAACCCGCCGCCGTCCCGGTGGCGCGAAGAAGCGAATCCCATTCGTTGCGGTAGCCGTGCCCGGCCGAGGGCAGCAAAGCGATCCGCGCGCCGACTTCGAGAAGCCGCGCCGAGGTCTCGGCCCGCTCCATGTAGCGGCCGATCCAGTAGAGGTTGTCGGCAGTCCGGCTCAGCATTCCATCACTCCGCCAGCACCCATGTGTCCTTGACCCCACCGCCTTGCGAGGAGTTGACGACGAGCGACCCTTCGGTCAGCGCGACCCGCGTCAGCCCGCCCGGCACCAGTTCAATGGTTTCGCCGACAAGGCAGTAGGGCCGCAGGTCGACATGGCGCGGCGCCACGCCCTCGGCCACGAAGGACGGGCAGGTCGACAGCGCCAGCGTCGGCTGGGCGATGTAGTTGCCGGGATTTTCCCGGATCAGCCGGGCGAAAGCGGCGATCTGCGCCTTGGTCGATTTCGGCCCGACCAGCATCCCGTAGCCGCCCGAGCCGTGGACCTCCTTGACCACCAGGTCGCCGAGATTGTCGAGGACATGGCCAAGATCGTCCGGCTTCGCGCATTGCCAGGTCGGCACATTCTGCAGGATCGGCTCTTCCCCAAGGTAGAAGCGGATCATCTCGGGCACGAAGGTATAGACCGCCTTGTCGTCGGCCACGCCGGCGCCAGGGGCCGAACAGATCGACACCCCTCCCGAACGGTAGACATCCATCAGCCCCGGCACACCGAGCATCGAATCGGGGCGGAAGCACAGGGGATCGAGGAAGGCGTCGTCGATCCGGCGATAGATCACGTCGACCCGCTTCGGACCTTCGGTGGTGCGCATCCACACGAGGCCGCCTTCGACGAAAAGGTCCGGCCCCTCTACCAGTTCGACCCCCATGAGGTCGGCAAGGAACGAATGTTCGTAATAGGCCGAGTTGAAATGGCCGGGTGTCAGGATCACGATCGTCGGCTCGCCCCCGCATTTTTCCGGCGCGACCGAAGCGAGCGTACGGCGCAGAAGGTCGGGATAGGCTTCGACCGGTTCAATCCGGTTCTCGCGGAAAAGGGCCGGGAACATCCGCATCATGATCTCGCGGTTTTCCAGCATGTAGCTGACCCCCGAGGGCGTGCGGCAGTTGTCCTCCAGCACGAAGAATTCATCCGCCCCGGTGCGCACGAGGTCGATGCCGACGATATGCGAATAGACGCCCTTCGGCGGCACGAAGCCGGTGACCGCCTTCTCGTAAGCCTCGTTGCCATAGACCAGATTGGCCGGGATACGCCCGGCGCGGACGATCTCTCCGCGCCCGTAGGCATCGACGAGAAACGCGTTGAGCGCCCGCGCCCGCTGCTTGATGCCGCGTTCGAGACGGCGCCATTCCGCCTGAGAGAAGATCCTCGGCAGCATGTCGAACGGGATCAGCCGATCCGGGTCGCCGCCCTCGCCATAGACCGCGAAAGTGATGCCGATGCGGCGGAAAAGCTCTTCCGCCTCGGCCTGCTTCATCTGCCGAAGCCCGGCGGGCATCGACCGGGTCCAGCCCTCCAGCGCCGCGTAGAGACCGCGCACCGCGCCGCCGTCATACATCTCGTTGAAATAGCTCACCGTCATACCGCACCCTGCCCGACCCGGCGATTCCACCGGCGTTCGACCAATTGTTAGGCAACCGGATCGGCCGGGGAAAGCGCCAGAGTGCAATTGGCCGGCCCAACCACCGAGGAACTGGCCGAAAAACCGGCATCTGCCCAATGCTTGGGCAACCCGGCCCGGACCAGCCGGCCTTGCAGAGCGCGGGGCCGGGGCCTTATGTCTTGGGCTGACCAGAAGTGAGGACGCCATGACCATCAACACCCCCCGCCCCGTCCACGACGCCAACGCAACCGCCGGAGGCGGGCTCGGCCAGTTGCCGGAATGGGATCTGAGCGACCTCTACACCGCCCCCGACGCGCCGGAAGTGGCGCGCGACATGGGCTGGCTGGAAAAGGCCTGCGCCGGGTTCGCCGCCGATTACGAGGGTAAGCTGGCGACGCTCGACGCGGCCGGGATGCTCGACTGCATCCGCCGGTATGAGCGGATCGAGGCGGTGGCGGGCCGGATCATGTCCTACGCGGGCCTGCGCTACTACCAGAACACCGTCGATGCGACGCGCGCCAAGTTCATGTCGGACTGCCAGGACAAGGTGACGGACTTCACCACGCCGCTTGTGTTTTTCTCATTGGAGTTCAACCGGATCGGCGACGAGGCTTATGAAGCCCTGTTCTCCGCCAATGCCGACATCGCCCGCTACAAACCGGTATTCGACCGGATGCGGGCGATGCGGCCGCACCAGCTTTCGGACGAGCTGGAGAAATTCCTGCACGACAATTCGGTCGTCGGTGCCTCGGCCTGGAACAAGCTCTTCGACGAGACGATGGCGGGGCTGGAATTCCCGGTCGAGGGCGCGGCGGAGCCGATGAGCCTTGAGGCCACGCTGAACCTGCTTTCCGAACCCGAGCGTGACCGCCGCGAGGCCGGCGCGCGGGCGCTGGCGCAGGTCTTCGGCGAGAACGTCAAGCTCTTTGCCCGGGTCCACAACACGCTCGCCAAGGAAAAGGAGATCGAGGACCGCTGGCGCAAGATGCCGACGCCGCAGACCGCGCGTCACCTGTCGAACCATGTCGAGCCGGAAGTGGTTGAGGCGCTCAGGAATGCCGTCGTCGCCGCCTATCCGAAGCTCTCGCACCGCTACTACGCGCTGAAGGCGAAGTGGATGGGGCTCGACAAGCTTCAGGTCTGGGACCGCAACGCGCCGCTGCCGATAGAGGAAAAGAAGACCGTCGGCTGGGACGAGGCGCGCGGGATGGTGATGTCGGCCTATGCCGATTTCGCGCCCGAAATGGCAAGGATCGCCGAGCCGTTCTTCGACAAGGGCTGGATCGACGCCGGCGTGAAGCCCGGCAAGGCGCCCGGCGCCTTCGCCCATCCGACCGTGACGGAGGTGCATCCCTACGTTCTCCTGAACTACCTCGGCAAGCCGCGCGACGTGATGACGCTGGAGCACGAGCTTGGCCACGGCGTCCACCAGGTCTTGGCCGCGCCGCAGGGCGAGATGCTGGCCTCCACCCCGCTGACGCTGGCCGAAACCGCGAGCGTCTTTGGCGAGATGTTGACCTTCCGCAAGCTGCTGGCGCAGGCAAAGACGCCGAACGAGCGCAAGACCCTGCTGGCCGGCAAGGTCGAGGACATGATCAACACGGTCGTCCGCCAGATCGCCTTCTACGACTTCGAATGCAAGCTCCACGCCGCCCGGCGGGCGGGCGAGCTGACGCCAGAGGACATCAACACGCTCTGGATGAGCATCCAGGGCGAAAGCCTTGGGCCGGTCTTCGAATTCATGCCGGGATACGAGACCTTCTGGTCCTATATCCCGCACTTCGTCCACTCGCCCTTCTATGTCTACGCCTATGCCTTCGGCGACGGCCTCGTGAACGCGCTCTACGCCGCCTACGAGGAAGGATTGCCGGATTTCGAGGCGAAGTATTTCGAGATGCTGAAGGCCGGCGGGTCGAAACACCACAAGGAGCTTCTGGCGCCCTTCGGCCTCGATGCCAGCGACCCGAAGTTCTGGGACAAGGGCCTGTCGATGATCGCCGGGATGATCGACGAGCTGGAGGCGATGGAGCATTAGTCGCTCACCTGACGTCCGCCTGCAGTTTTCCAGACACGATGCGGGGCGTTTCGCAAAAGAAGACGGCTGGGTCGACATTTCACGCGGTCGCCACGCGAATTGCACGAATTTGCCCCAAACAGGAGCGATTAAATACCCAAACTTGAACAAGTGAAGGTTCGCAAGTGCGGACCATACGAGTGGACTAATGGCAATACGAGTGGACTAATGGTAGCCTTAAGTTCCGATCCTGTGTTGCCCGTCGACGCGTGCGCGTTTGGCGGACTTTTGTATGTGGTTTAAGTGTTAAGGCGGGTCTTGTAGATGGCGACGACGTTCAACTGGATCTATCTCGGTACGAGTACGACGCTCCTCGACCCGACCGAAGGCAACTCCGACATGGAGAATGCCAACCTGTTCGTGAATCAGACCTACGGGTCCACGACCGATCCGCTCTACAATCATATCACGTCGACCACGACCATCGACAACGGCGGGACCGCCGGGGCGCTGGATACAAACAACAGCGTCGTCAACGACCAGTTCACCACAAATATCGGGACCGGCACCCAGACCTACGTCTACGACGGCATTACGGTCTACAACGCCACCGTCACCTATGCCGACGGCACGACCGCAACGATCACCGCCGTCATCATCCAGTCAACGACCGGGGAACTGTTCCTGGCGCCCGAGACGGTCGTCAACGCCGACACGACGCTTGAGGAAGCCAAGCCGATCGTGTCGCTGCGCCTGGACAGCGTCAACGCATCGACCGCGGCCAACATGGCCGCCGATCGCGCTGTAACAGGTTGGGATGACGGCTGGGTCGAGGGCACCGCCGGAAACGACCTCATCAATTCCACCTATGTCGAACCGATCGCCAACGGGACCGACAAGATTGACGGTGGTGACGGCATTTCCTCCGCCGGAACGGCCTGGCAGGACGACCGGGTGCGCGCGGGTGCAGGCAATGACACGGTGCTGTCGGGCCTTGGCAACGATTATGTCGATGGCGGCAGCGGGGCGGACAGCATCGACGGCGGCAGCGGGAATGACTCGCTTTTCGGCGGGACGGGCACGTTCAACGATACGATCCTGGGCGGCATCGGCAACGACACCATCGACGGCGGCGACGGCATCGATTCGCTTCTCGGCGGCGACGGGACCGACAGCATCCTTGGCGGCCTCGGCGCAGACTATGTCGATGGCGGGACAGAAGCCGACTACATCGACGGCGGCGACGGCAACGACAGCCTCTTCGGTGGCAGCGGCACGTTCAACGACACGATCCTTGGCGGGCTAGGCGCTGACACGATCGACGGCGGCGACGGCGATGACTCGCTTCTTGGCGGCGACGGCGCGGACAGCATTCTCGGCGGGGCCGGCAACGACACGATACTTTTCGGTGCAGGCGATGACACTGTCCTCGGCGGCGCCGGCAACGATGACATTGACGACGTGGCCAACACCGGTCTTGTCGGCAACAACCTTCTCGACGGCGGCGACGGCAACGACAGGATCTGGGCCGGCCTTGGGACCGACACGCTGATCGGTGGAACTGGCAACGACCAGCTTTACGGCGAGGAAGGCAACGACACGCTGAACGGCGGGGCCGGCGCCGATACGCTGATCGGCGGGGACGGCAGCGACGTCTTCACCGGCCTGACCGCCGGCGACGTTGTGATCGGGTCGGAGGACGCCAGTGGCACCGACCAGGACGTGCTCGACCTGTTCGGCTCGGGCTGGAGCTTCGCCACGACCAACATCATCTACTCGACGCCCGACAAGGAAAACGGCACCGTCGAGTTCCTCGACGCGAACGGCGCCGTCATCGGCACGATGAGCTTTTCGAACGTCGAATCCATCATCGCCTGCTTTACGCCGGGCACCTTGATCGACACCGACAAGGGTCCGGTCCTGATCGAGCGGCTGGCTGTCGGCGACCGCATCCGGACCAGGGATCACGGCTACCAGACGCTGCGCTGGATTGGCCGGCGCGACCTTTCGCCCTCGGATCTGGCGGCCGAGCCACGGCTCCGGCCGATCCTGATCCGCGCCGGCGCCTTCGGCCCGGCCATGCCCGTGCGCGACATGCGGCTGTCGCCGCAGCACCGGCTGCTGCTGAGCGGCGCGCGCGCCGAACTCTATTCGGGCGAGACCGAGGTTCTGGCCCCGGCGCAGCATTTCCTCGGGATGGCGGGCGTGGTGCAGGATGCCGCGATGGCCGGCACGAGCTACATCCACCTCCTCTTCGACCGGCACGAGATCGTCCGCTCCGACGGGATCTGGAGCGAAAGCTTCCAGCCGGCGGCGGCGCTCCTCTCGGGGCTCGACCGCGCGCAGCGCGACGAGGTGATGGCGCTCTTCCCCGAACTTTTCGCGGATCTTTCCCCCGCGAACGACCGGCACTATCCTGCGGCAAGATCGACGGTGAAACGGCACGAGGCACGGCTGATCCTCGCGTCCTGACGACGGAGGACGACCAATGTGGCTCATCTGGCGGATTGTCGCGTTCGTTGTCGTCCTGGGCGCGCTCGGGTTTTTCCTGCTCGCCCCCGGCATCGTCGAACGGGACCTGAACCCGGTCCTTGCCCACGACTCCTGGCCGGTCAGCCCCGCCGCGAAAGCGATGCACGAGCGGTTGCTCGTCGGCGACTGGCACGCGGATTCGTTGCTCTGGGGGCGTGACCTGACCAAACGCGCGTCGCGCGGGCAGGTCGATCTGCCCCGGCTGGACGCCGGCAATGTCGCGATGCAGGTCTTCACCACCGTCACGAAAAGCCCCTCGGGGCTGAACTACCAGCAGAATTCGGCGGCGGCGCGCGACGACATCACGCGCCTGTTCCTCGCCCAGCTCAGGCCGCTCCGCGCCTGGCTTGACCTTACGCAGCGCGCGCTGGTGCAGGCCGAGGCGCTGGCAGAAGCTGAGGCGGCGGCGCCCGAAGCGGTGAAGATCGTGCGGACGCGCGGCGATCTCGACGCGGTTCTTGCCCGTCGGGCGGACGGGGAACGGGTAATCGGCGCGATCCTAGGCGTCGAGGGCGGCCATGCCCTGTCGGGCGAGATCGGCAATCTCGACAAGCTCTACGATGCCGGATTCCGGCTTCTCGGCCTCACCCACTTCTTCGACAACGAGCTTGGCGCGTCACTCCACGGCGAGGCGGGGGCCGAAAAGGGGCTGACCGATTTCGGCCGCGCCGTCGTGCGCCAGCTCGTCGAGCGGCGGATGATCATCGACCTCGCCCACGCCTCCCCCACCGTCGCGCGCGAGGTGCTGGAGATGGTCGACGTGCCGGTCGTGGTCAGCCATACCGGCATCTACAGCCACTGCCAGACGGTGCGGAACTTCCCCGACGAGTTGATGAAGGCGATCGCCGAAAACGGCGGCATCATCGGTATCGGCTTCTGGAAAGAGGTGACCTGCGACGACACCCCGGCGGGGATCGCCGGCGCCATCGTCGCGGCCATCGCCCTTGTCGGCGAGGATCACGTGGCCCTCGGTTCGGATTTCGACGGGGCGGTGGCGACACGGTTCGACGCATCGGAACTGGCGGCCCTGACCCAGGCGCTGATGGACCGGGGCCTTGCGGAGCCGGTCATCGCCAAGGTCATGGGCGGCAACATGGTCCGTTTCCTCGGGGCGGCCCTGCCGGAAGGCTGAGCCCGCGGCACGCTAGAGCGGCAGCACGTCCGCGAAATGACCCGGCAGATCGTGGACCGGGACATTCACGAGATCCTTGGCCAGATCGGCGTGAAGCGCCGCGGCCGGTGCGCCCCTGATCAGTCCGCGCAGCAGTCCGAGCATCTTGGCCGGCGCCGCCACGACCAGCCGGTCCGGCCGCGCCTCTGCCCATTCCTGGTCGAGCGCCTCGGTCACGCGCCTGGCAAAGCGCGCGCGTTCCTGTTCGTCGACCGAGTCATGCGGATCGAAGCCGTGCCGCGCCGTGCCGCCCGGTCCGCCGGTCTGCCGACCCGGCCGGTCGCTGTAATCGACCTTGGCGTCGGAAAACTGGCGGGCGGAAAGATCGCAAAGCGCCCGCAACCCCTTGCCAACCCCTTCGTTCAGGAAGAACCGTGCCGATTCTTCACCGGCGACCACAACGAGCGTCCGTATCGGTTTCATGGGCAAACTCCATATCAGGTTTTGACTCTGTCTCCTCCTTCGGCCGCCCCGCCGCCTTGATCGGCGTCAATCGCGGCCGCTATGTCGCGGCGGCGAAAACCCGGTCGATCATGGCTTGCGTGCCTTTCGCATCCTCAAGGCTCCAGGGATAGGCTGCGCCGTCGCGGATCGTCCGCCCGAACGCCTCCACCTGGTTGCGGTATTGCCGCGCGCCTGGAAAGCGTTCGACGTGATCGGCCTTGCCGGGCCGGAACATGTGCACCTGCGCCTCGCCGAACAGCCCGGCGTTGAACGGCGCGCTGAGGCGGATGACGCCGCCCTCGCCCTGAAACACCACCTCCTGCCGGGGCGGCAGCCGCATCGAGGTCATGGCGGCGTAGGTGAAACGCCCGCCCGGCCCCTCCATGTCGGCGATCACCTGCGCGAAGGTGTCGACGCCGTTCTCGCGGATAATGCGCGAGCGGACCTCCACCGGCTCCGCCCCGGTCACCCAGCGCACCGAGCCATAGGCATAGACGCCGATATCGGGGATCGAGCCGCCGCCGGTCTCGGGCCGGTTGCGGATATTGCCGGGATCGGCGCGGTTGTCGTAGCTGAAGGCCGCGTCGGCATGGAGGATGCGGCCGATCGCCCCCTCCTCCACCAGCGTCCTGGCGCGTTGCCATTGCGGGTGGTGGACGATCATGTAGGCCTCGGTCGCAAGGAGGCCGGAGCGGTCGCGCGCCGCGATCAGCGCGTCGATCTCGTCGGCCTTCATCGCGATCGGCTTTTCGGTGAGCACATGCTTGCCTGCCGCGATTGCCTTCAGCGTCCATTCGACGTGAAGGTGATTGGGCAGCGGCACATAGACCGCCTCTACCTCGGGATCGGCGAGCAATGCGTCATAGCTGCCGTAGAGCTTGAGGTCCGGGCAGAAGGCGCGGAATCCCTCGGCCTTGGCAGGGTCCGAGGTCGCCAGCGCGTAAAGCCGCGCGCCTTCCGCCTCGTGGATGGCGCGGGCCATGTGCTGGCGCGCGAAATTGGCGGCGCCGAGAACGCCCCAGTTCACCGGTTTCATCTGTAATGCCTCGCTCTTGCCCGAAGGTTTTCGACGGCAATGTTAGCGCCGGAACAGATGACAGGCAACGCACGCGCCACCGGTGCCGGCGGCCCGAAAGTTCAAAGGGCGCCCGCCGGTCAGGCCGGCACCAGCATGCCCTTTTCCTTGGCGAGATTGCGCATCTCGGACTGAAGCTTCTCGAAGGCGCGCACTTCGATCTGGCGGATGCGTTCGCGGCTGACGTTGTACTGCTCGGAGAGATCCTCCAGCGTCACCGGGTCGTCGCGCAGCCGACGCTGCATCAGGATATCCCGCTCGCGCTCGTTCAGCACGTCCATCGCGCGTTCCAGAAGCTCGCGCCGAACCGAAAGCTCGTCCTCCGCCTCGTAGCTCGCCGCCTGGTCGGCATCCTCGTCCTCGAGCCAGTCCTGCCACTGCGCGGTGCCATCCTCGGAGCCGATGGTCGCGTTCAGCGAGGCATCGCCGCCCGAAAGACGCCGGTTCATCGAGATCACCTCTTCCTCGGTCACGTTGAGGTCGTGGGCGATCTTCTCGACATGTTCGGGGCGAAGGTCGCCCTCTTCCAGCGCGCCGATCCGCGACTTGGCCTTCCTGAGGTTGAAGAAAAGCTTCTTCTGCGCCGAGGTGGTGCCAAGCTTCACCAGGCTCCACGACCGCAGGATGTATTCCTGGATCGAGGCGCGGATCCACCACATCGCGTAGGTCGCAAGGCGGAAGCCCTTTTCGGGGTCGAAGCGCTTGACCGCCTGCATCAGGCCGACGTTGGCCTCCGAGATCACCTCGGCCTGCGGCAGGCCGTAGCCGCGGTAGCCCATCGCGATCTTTGCCGCGAGGCGCAAGTGCGACGTCACCAGCCGATGCGCGGCGGAACTGTCCTGATGATCGACCCAGCTTTTCGCCAGCATGTATTCCTCTTCCGGCTCAAGGAGCGGAAACTTGCGAATCTCCTGCAGATAGCGGTTCAGCCCCTGTTCCGGGCTCGGTGCGGGAAGGTTGGTGTAACTCGCCATTTCTGACCCCCTGTTCAGGTCGCGGACCCGGGAATGTAAGAACCCGCTCGTCTCTGCGCAAGCGCGGAAACTACCTCGACAAGTTTAACGCGACATGAGCGTGTTTCCGTCGCAGTTCCAGAAATGTTTCAGCCTTTCACCACCTTGTCAGAGGACGCGACGGCATCGCGCATCAGAGCAAGGGGCCCATCGTCGCGAAAAGGTTGTCGATCATCCGGCTGGACCAGCGCTGCGTGTCGATCTGTTCCCGGCCGAGTTCGTGTGCATCCGAAAGATAGGTCAACTGGCGTGCCCGGATAAGGCCGGTGACCGCTTCGGACACGAATATGAGATTGTTTTCGAAATTCAGCTCGAAACTGCGCCGGTCCATGTTGGCCGACCCGATACAGGCGGCGCGGCCGTCTACCGTCAGCGTCTTGGCGTGAAGCAGTCCCTTGCGATACTCGGCGATCCGCACTCCGGCCCCCAAAAGGTCGGAATAGTAACTCCGGCTCGCCCGCGCGACGAAGAAACTGTCGTTCCGCTCGGGCAGGATCAGCGTAACGGTCACCCCCCTCAGAGCGGCGCCGTGGATCGCGCGCAGCAAGGTATCATCGGGCACGAAATACGGCGTCGAGATGATCACCTCATCCTCGGCCGCGGCCATGAGAAGCGCGAAGAGGTCCGATACCGCCCGATTGTCGATGGTCGGGCCAGTGCCAACGGCAATCGCGTGGAAGCCCGCCGGATCGGCGGGAATCGGATCGTCGAGAACGGCCGAGATGTCTTCGCGCCCGTGCGCCATCCAGTCGATCGCGAAGAGATGCTGCAACTGGTCCACGACCGGTCCCTCGAACCGCATAAGCATGTCGACCCAGGGGGCGTACTTCGCCTTTACCCGGAATTCCGGGTCGGCACAGTTCTGGCTTCCGCAATAGCCGATCTTTCCGTCGATGACCGCGATCTTGCGATGATTGCGCAGGTCGATCCGCGCGAAGAAGATGTGGAACAAAAGCCAGCGCATCTTGAAGGTGATCGCCGTCTTGACCCCCGCCTTGCCAAGGCGACGCCAGCGCCGGGACCGGGCCATGTGGCGCGACCCGAGGCCGTCGATGAGGAGGCGGCAGGTCACCCCACGTGCGGCGGCACGCTCGACCGCGTCAAGTACCCGAAGCCCGTTCCCGTCTTCGAGCCATATATAGAAGAGCAGGTGCACATGATGGCGCGCGGCGTCGATATCGTCGATCAGCGCCCTTATGGCGGCATTTTCGTCTGGTGGCAGAAGCGCGGTATTCCCGCCGAGAGGCCAGAACCCGTTCACCGCCTCGGCGCGGCGGAACACCTGTCGGAATTGCACAGGAATCGCGGCGGCTGCGGTTTTGACCTTTTCAGCGGTGCGCGGACGGCCAAGGCGCTTCGTGGCCTCCTCCATCCGCCGGGCCGTCCTTACGCCGATCTTGGTTTCGCCGAAAAGGTAATAGAAGACGATCCCGATGACCGGCAGCGCGGCGATGAGCAGCAGCCATGCTGCGCGCGATGCCGGCTGGCGGTCACGACGGCTCAGCGCCCGCACCGCAGTCATCATCTGCAGCACAACGTGTGCGAGAACGCCGAAGGAAAGGGTCATGCTCGTATCTCTCCGCGCCGCGCCCGGCGGATCACTGACGCAGACATGCCAGAAGCTCCGCAAAATCCTCCGGCAAATCGGAGGTGAACTGCAACTCCTCACCCGTCACCGGATGGGTGAACCCAAGCGTGGCGGCATGGAGCGCCTGATGCGGGAAGTCGATGACCGCCCGCGCCGCCGTCTCGCCGAGCGCCTTCGCCGCCGGCTTGCGCCGGCCGCCATAGGTCGGGTCGCCGACAAGGCCGTGGCCGATATGGGCCATGTGGACGCGGATCTGATGGGTGCGGCCGGTTTCCAGCCAGCATTCGACCAGCGCGATGGCGGGCGGCTCTCCGAATCGCTCGACCACCCGAACCCGCGTCACCGCATGGCGCCCGCCGTGGAAGAGCACCGCCTGCCTCTGGCGGTCGGTCTTGTGGCGCGCCAACTGGGTGGTGATCTTCAGAACCCCGCCGGGTTCGAAATTCGTGCCCTTGGTGCCGTGCAGGCGCGGATCGTTCTGATCCGGCACACCGTGGGCGAGCGCGAGGTAGCGGCGGTTGACGGTGTGTCCTTGTCGATCCGGTGGACGATGCCGGGCCGCTTTTCGCCGCCCACGCCCGACAGGGTTTCGCCGCAATGGTGCAGAAGCGCGTTGACGAGCGTGCCGTCGCGCGACCCGGGCGCGGGGTGGACGACCATGCCGGCGGGCTTGTCGATGACGATGAGGTCCTCGTCCTCCCAGATCACGGTGAGCGGGATCGCCTCGGCGCGGGTCTCCACCGCTTCGGCCGGGCCGATGGCGATCTCGAAAACGTCTCCCTCGGCCACCTTCGCCTTGGAGTCGGTCACCGACGCGCCATCCCGGCTGACGGCGCCCTCGGCCAAGAGCTTCGCGATGCGCGACCGCGACAGCGCCGCTTCCTCTGGCACATCGCGGGCCAGCGCCTTATCAAGGCGGTCGGGCGGGTTTTCCCCGATCACGACGCGAAGGGCTGGGCCGGTGGCATCCGACATGAACGACGCTCCGATGGGCGAAAGCGCGGACCGGCCGCCGGAGCTGCGCTTTCTGAAACTGTTGGTCTCGGTCCTGGCCGGGACGATGATCCTCGGCCTGATAACGATCATCGTGCTGATTGTCATCCGCTTCCCAACCGCAATGGCGCCCCGCCCCACCCTGCCCGACGCCGTCGCCCTGCCCGAGGGCACCCGCGCCGAGGCGGTGACGCTGGGACGCGGCTGGATTGCCGTGGTGACCGACACCGACGAGATCCTGATCCTCGACGCGAAGACCGGAGCGCTGCGTCAGCGCGTGGCGATCGAACCCGGCAACTGAGCGCGCAGCGGTCCGCACGGAACCGGCCCCGGCCGGCCCGTCGTCGTGCTTGACAGCTGGCCGGCCCCGGCGCGACTATACAACAGTTCAACAGAGAGTGTGCCCATGGCCCGCCCCCCGCGTTTTGACATCTTGTTCGAGCCGGTCCGCATCGGACCGAAGACCGCGAAGAACCGGTTTTTCCAGGTCCCGCATGCCTCGGGCATGACCAACGCCAATCCCCATGTCCGCGCCGCCTTCCGCGCGACCAAGGCCGAGGGCGGCTGGGGCGTCGTCTCGACGGGGGCGTGCTCGGTCCATCCCTCTTCCGACGACAGTCCCTTCCCCCCGCTCTCGCCTTCGGGCGTGCCGTGGATGGCGACGCATGTCGGCTTCATGTCGTCGGCCCGACCGAAGGTGATGGATGCGGGCGACATCCGCGACCTCATCCGCTGGCATGCCGAGGCGGCGGTCCGGGCCGAGCGCGCCGGCTTCGACATCCTCTATGTCTATGCCGGGATGGGCTATCTGCCCTATCAGTTCCTGCTCGACGACTACAACCAGCGCACCGACGCCTATGGCGGATCGGTCGCGAACCGGGTGCGGCTGGTGGCCGAGTTGATCGACGCGGTGCGCGAGGCGACGCATGGCCGCTGCGCGGTGGCGCTGCGGTTGTCGGTGCAGGAATTGCGGGCGCGGCCGTCCGCGGTCGCGCTGTCGGAGGCGCACGAGGTGATGTCCTGCCTCAATGACGCGCCGGATCTCTTTGATATCAAGATGGATTACTCCGCGGCGGATTGCGCCCCCTCACGCTTTGTCGGCGAGGGCAGCCATGAGCCGGTGGTCGATTTCGTCAAGACCCTGACCGACAGGCCGGTGGTCGGCGTCGGCCGCCTGACCTCGCCCGACACGATGGTCTCGATGATCCGGCGCGGTGTGCTCGACTTCATCGGCGGCGCCCGGCCATCCATCGCTGATCCCTTCCTGCCGAGGAAGATCGACGAGGGGCGCGAGGACGAGATCCGCGAATGCATCGGCTGCAACATCTGCATCTCCTCCTGGCATGACGGGGTCTGGGTGCGCTGCACGCAGAACCCCACGGCGGGCGAGGAATGGCGGCGCGGCTGGCATCCCGAACGGGTCCGGCGGGACGCGGCGGGGTCGGTGCTGGTCGTCGGCGGCGGGCCGGCGGGGCTGGAAGCGGCGCTGACCCTCGGGCGGCGCGGCTATCAGGTCTCGCTCGCCGAGAAGGCGCGCGACTTCGGCGGCAGGCTTTTGTGGGAAACCCGGCTGCCGGGCCTCAGAGAGTGGTTCAGGGTCGCCGACTATCGCCTTGGCCAGCTAAGAAAAATGCCGAACGTATCGCTCTTCGCGGAGAGCGATCTTTCGGCTCAGGACGTGCGGGAGTTCGGCGCCGATCACGTCGTTATCGCCACCGGCGCACGCTGGACCGCGTACCTTTGCGGCGCGAATGAAATCCCGGCCGCCGCCCTCGATGCCCCGCGCATCTACACGCCCGATGACATCGCCGGCGGAGTGAAGATCGAAGGGCCCGTCGCGGTCTTCGATTTCGACAATTACTACATGGGCTCCGCCATCGCCGAGCACCTGGCCGCCGAGGGCCTTGCCACGACCTACATCACCACCGCCGGCGCCGCACAGGCCTGGGGCTTCATGACCAACGAACAGCCGCTGGTGCACCAGGCGTTCCTGAAGGCCGGGATCACCTACCGGACGCTGGAGATCGTGACCGGGTTCGACGGCGCGACGCTCTCCCTCGCGCAGATCTTCACCGGCGAGCGGCGCGAGGTCGCCGCGAAGTCGCTGGTGATTGTCGGCCAGCGGGCGGGCGGTTCGGCGCTTTATGACGCGTTGCGCGAAGGCTGCACGGGCTTCCGCTCGCTTGCCCTCACCGGCGATGCCAATGCGCCCGGCGCCATCGCCCATGCGGTTTACCAAGGCCACCGGACGGCGCGCGAAATCGGGCTGGGGAAGGCCGAGATCGCTATCCTTCGTGACGCGCCCTTCGCCGCGCGCGATTTCCCTGAGTCGCGCGAGTCGGCACAGTGAGCGTCCGTACCCGCCGCGCGCCCCGCAGCGTAGAGGATATCGCGCAGGCACCCTTCGGCCAGCGCCCGCGCCCCTACCGGCCCGTCGAGGTGATCAGCGCCGATCAGGTCGCTACGATCCACGATGCGGCGCTCAAGGTGCTGGCGACGCTCGGAATGCGCGTCCTCGACCCCGGCGCGCGGGAGCGGTTTCGCAAGGCGGGCGCCGAGGTCAGGGAGGAGGCAGTGCGGCTCGATCCCGGCCTCGTCGCCGAGCGTCTGAAGACCGTACCGCAAAGCTTCACCCTTGCCGCCCGCAACCCGGCCCTTGATCTGACCGTCGGCGGCGATCTTTGCGTCTATACCTCCGTCGGCGGGCCGGCCTACGTGATGGATAACGACCGGGGCCGGCGCGGCGGTACTTACGAAGAGATGTGCGATTACATGCGCTTGGTGCAGGTTCTCAATGTCGTTCATCAGGAGGGCGGCGGCCCGTTCGAGCCGATGGACCTGCCCGCACATACCCGGCACCTCGACATCTACCGCGCCCAGATCGGGCTTTTGGACAAGAACTGGCAGACCCAGACGCTTGGCCGCGCCCGGACGATGGACGGGATCGAGATGGCGGCAATCGCGCTCGGCACGACGCCCGAGGGGCTGGCGGACCGGCCCGCTCTTCTCGGCGTCATCAACACCAACTCGCCCCTGCAACTCGATATCCCGATGGCCGAAGGGCTGATCGCAATGGCCGAGCATGGCCAGGCGCTGGCGATCACGCCCTTCACGCTGGCCGGCGCCATGGCGCCGGTGACGCTGGCGGGAGCGCTCGTCCAGCAGCATGCCGAGGCGATGGCGGGGATCGTGCTGACCCAGATCGTCCGGCCCGGCTCGCCGGTGCTTTATGGCGGCTTCACCTCCAATGTCGACATGCGGTCAGGTGCCCCTGCCTTCGGCACGCCGGAATACGTCAAGGCCGCGCAGGCCTCCGGCCAGTTGGCCCGCCACATCGGCGTCCCCTTCCGCTCCTCGAACGTCACGGCGGCGAACGAGGTCGATGCGCAGGCGGCCTACGAGTCCCAGATGGCCCTCTGGGGTGCCTTGATGGGCGGGGCGCATCTTCTGGAACACGCCGCCGGCTGGATGCATGGCGGGCTGACCGCGAGCTTCGAGAAGCTGATCCTCGATGCCGAGATGCTGCAGATGATGGACGCCTATTTCACCCCCATCGCCACCGACCCCAACGCCCTCGCGCTCGACGCGATCACCGAGGCCGGCGCCGGCGGGCATTTCTTCGGCACCGCCCACACGATGGAGCGCTACGAGACGGCGTTCCACACGCCGCTCCTCTCCAACTGGGACAATTATCCGAACTGGGTGCAAAAGGGTGGCGTCGATGCCCGGACCCGGGCCAACACCGTCTGGAAGGCGCTTCTGAAGACCTACGAGGAACCCGCGCTCGACCCGGCCGTGGCCGAGGCGCTCGACGCTTACGTGGCGCAGCGCAAGGCCGAGGGCGGGGCGCCGATGAATTGAGAGGGCCACATGCCGACAATCCGCGAGAGCTTTCCGCATGAGATCGAAATCATCGAAAACATCTTCGTGCCGATGCCGGACGGCACGCGGCTTGCCGCGAAGCTCTGGCGGCCGAAAGGCGCCGGGCCGGTGCCGGCAATCCTCGAATACCTGCCCTACCGCAAGCGCGAGGGGACGCGGGGCCGCGACCAGAAGGCACATGCCTGGCTCTCGGGGCACGGCTATGCCTGCGTCCGGCTCGACATTCGCGGCACCGGCGACAGTGAGGGGCTGATCGACGACGAATACACCCTTCAGGAGCAGGTGGACGGCTGTGATGCGATCGCCTGGATCGCCGCGCAGGACTGGTGCGACGGGCAGGTCGCGATGTACGGCATCTCCTGGGGCGGGTTCAACGGCTTGCAGATCGCGGCGCGGCAACCGCCGGCCCTGAAGACGATCATCACTGTCGGCTCGACCGACGACCGTTACGCGACAGATGTGCACTATATCGGCGGCTGTCTGTCGAAGGACAATTTTGACTGGTCGGCAACGATGTTCGCCAGTAACGACCTTCCCCCCGATCCTGAAATCGTCGGCGATGCCTGGCGCGGGATGTGGCGGGCGCGGATGGAGCATAATCGGCCGTGGATCCTCAACTGGCTGGCCCACCAGCGGCGCGACAGCTACTGGCAACAGGGTTCGGTCTGCGAAGATTTCTCGAAGATCACGATCCCGGTCTATGCGGTCTCCGGCTGGGCCGACAATTATTCCGAAGCCGTGCCACGATTGCTGGCGGGGCTTTCCAGCCCGCGTCTCGGCCTCGTCGGCCCCTGGGCGCACTCCTTCCCGCATGACGTGACGGTGAAACCCGCCATCGGCTGGCTGCAGGAGGTTTTGCGCTGGTGCGATTACTGGATGAAGGGCCGCGACACCGGCATCATGGACGAACCGATGTACCGGGTCTGGATGCAGGAAAGCGTGGCCCCGCAGAGCTGCTACCACGACCGTCGCGGTCGCTGGGTCGGAGAGTCGGCATGGCCCTCGCCCCGGATCGAGCATCGGGCGTTTCACCTCAATGCGGGCGGGACGCTCGATCCCGCCTCGGGCGCGGCCGCCGACTTGGCGATCAACTCACCACTCTGGGTCGGCCTCGGCGCCGGCGAGGTCGGGCGCTACGGCGGCGATGCCGACTGGCCGACCGATCAGCGCGAGGATGACGGCGGCTCGCTGGTCTTCGTCACCGATCCCCTGCCCGAGCGGACCGAGATCCTCGGCGCCCCGCACCTGCACCTGCGGTTTTCCTCCGACAAGCCGCTGGCGCTGGTCGCGGTGCGGCTGAACGACGTAAGGCCGGACGGACGGTCGACCCGGGTGACGGTCGGATTTCTGAACCTCACGCACCGCGAGAGCCACGAAAGCCCGGCGGAACTGGTGCCCGGCCATGTCCATGACGCGGTGGTCGACCTCGACGACATCGCCCATGCCTTTCCGGCCGGCCACCGGATCGCAGTCGCCCTGTCCACGACCTACTGGCCGATCTGCTGGCCGTCGCCCGAACTGGCCACGTTGACGGTCCGGGCCGGCGAAAGCTGGCTCGACCTGCCGGTGCGGCCCGCCGATCCGGCCGACGCCGGACTTCGCGCCTTCGATCCGCCGGAAATGGCCGCGCCGACGCCGGTGATCGACCATCCGGTCGACACCGCGCACCGGCGCGCGATCCGCCGCGACCTTCTCACGGGCGAGATGACCGTCGATTTCCCGCGCTGGACCTATGCGCACGAGATGCCGGACATCGGCCAGACCGTCACCTCCGACGCCCTCGCCTGCTACAGCATAACTGACGGCGACCCGCTGTCCGCCCGTTGCGAGACCGAGGCCAATGTCGTGATCCGCCGCAAGGACACCACCACCGGCCACCATTCGACCGGGCGGCTGACCGCGGATGCGACGCATTTCAGGGTCGAGATGCAGCTCCGCGTCACCGAGAACGGCGAGACGGTGTTCGAACGCCAGTGGGACGAGCGGATCGCCCGTGACCTTGTTTGAAGGGCGGGGCCGGTGATCCTTGCCGACGGGACGTCCCACCCGCTAGGGTTCGCCCCAGCCTGACCGACCGAACGGCGCCCCCGACGGGCGCCGCGCCCTTGACCGGAGCCGCCATGAGCCGCGCCAAGCCCGAGCCGAAATACACCCGCCTGACCAGCGAGGAGCGCCGCGCCGAGCTGATCGCGGCGGGGCTGTCCTGCATGGCGCGGGGCGGCATCCAGGAATTCACCGTCGACCGGATCTGCACCGAGGCAGGCGTGTCGCGCGGACTCATCACCCATCATTTCGGCTCGATGAACGGTCTCCTGGCGGCGGTCTACGCCGCGATGTACCAAGAGGATGCGGGCCTGCCCCGCGCGCCCCGGTCGGGCGAGACCCGGCTCTCGGCCCTTCTCGACGCGCTTTTCGCTCCGGCGGCGTTCAACCGGGAACGGCTGACCATCTGGCTGACGCTCTGGGGCCAGATCTCGATCAACCCCGAACTCGGGGACGAGCATCGCGCGCAATATGCCGGCTACCTGAACACCGTGGCCACGGCGATCGACGAGGTGGCAAGGGCGCGCGGTCGGACGGTGGAAAGCCGGACCCTTGCGAAGACGCTCATCTGCCTCGTCGACGGGCTCGGGCTTCAGCATTGCATCGACCCGGAGGCGATGCCGCCCGAAACCGCGATGGCCGCGTGCCGGGATTTACTGGAGCCGCATCTCGGCGCCCTTTGAGGCCGCCTTGCCTGTGAGGGAGATGGTACCGACGCCCCGGCTCGAACGGGGGACCCCTAGATCCACAATCTAGTGCTCTAACCAACTGAGCTACGTCGGCACTCGGGGGCCATTTAGCCGCCTGCCCCCACGATTGCAAGGGGCAGATTGGCGCGCGGGCCGGGTCAGAGATCGCGTGCCCAGGTCTGGTCGACGACCGCCTGACCAAAGGCCACGGCCGGGCTTTCGCTGGTCATCCGGAACCCTGCGGCGGCGTAGAGCGCGCAGGCCGCGCGGTGGCTTTCATGGGTCCAGAGCACGATGCGACGATAGCCCGCCTGCCGCGCGAAGCCGAGGCAAAGGTCGAGCATTTGTCGCCCCACCCCGCGCCCCCGCGCGGCTGGTTCAAGGAGAAACAACCTGAGTCGGGCCACCTCGTCGGTCTCGCGGACGCAGAAGATGCAGCCGATCCGCTCTTGTCCGGCCCGTGCGACCCATGCCCGTTCGCGGGCGGGATCGCGGGTGCGGATGAACTCGGCGACGATGCCGGCCACCAGACCCTCGAAGCTCTGGTCATAGCCTTCGTCCCGCGCGTAGAGCGCCCCGTGGCGCGAGATGATCCAGCCGGCATCGCCCGGCGCGAGGTCGCTGAACGTCAGCGGTTCCCTTAGGTCGGGATCGGCCAGCGCCCGACGCATCACCGCCGCCCCGGCAATGAGACCGGTGCGCGCCTCCGGGTCGAGCTTTGCAAGGCGCGCTCCGACCTCGGCCCGCGACCGCTCCTCCAGCGGCGCCATCGCCGCCATCCCGTCGGGCGTCAGCGCGATCCTTCGGCGTCGCGCGTCGCCGGAATCGGCGCGCCGCTCGATCCAGCCGCGCCGTTCGAAGCCCTTCAGAACCCGGCTGAGGTAGCCTTCGTCGAGCGCCAGCCGCTCCGCCAGTTCCCGCGCCGTCCAGGGGCCGCAATGGGCAAGATCGTAGAGCACACGCACCTCGCCGATACCAAGACCGGACCCGAGATAGGAGCGCGACAAGAGCCCCAGTTCCCGCGTGTAAAACCGGTTGAAGGCGCGGATCTCGTCGATCTCGTCCATGATCCCCTTCCGCAGTATCGTCCGCCGACAGTCCGCATTTCGCTTGATTCCGTCAAGTATTTTACCGCCTTGCCCGCCCGGCGCTTCCGCGCTAGCGAGTCGGACGCAGCCAGGGAGACCTTCGATGGGCATCGACAAGGAAAGCGAGATCGCCGCGAATCTGCAGATCGGGCCGACGACGCTCGGCATGGTGCGGATCTATGTCGAGGCCGAGGGCGTCGACCTGCCCCTCGATTTCGAACCCGAGGAGGCCGAGGAGATCGCCGAGGAACTCCGCGCCGCCGCCGAGGCCGCGCGCGGCATGGGCGGCGGGCCTAAGGGGAAATCCCGGAAGTCGTGACGCCGGGATCGCGGTATCCCTGCAATCGCAAGGCGGCGTGGCGGGCGAACTTCTGCATCATCACCTTGCGCCGGGCACCGGCCAGCCGGGTTTCCGGCCCGATCCGCAAGATCTCGGCATCATAGGCATCGGCGATGATCAGCCCGGTGTTCTCGGGCAGAAGCTCCACCGGGAAATCAGCGTCCACCGCCCAGAAGAACCGGTCCGACCATTCGAGGTAATTCTGCCACTTCCGGTCCGTGGTGAAATCCACCCGGCTCGACTTGCATTCGACGATCCAGACCTCGCCCTTCTGCCCAAGCGCCATGACATCGACCCTGAGTCCCGGCGCGGGCACCAGTTCCTCCACCGTCACGAAACCGTGGTGGAGAAGGTGGCGGCAGACGCCGCGCGCAAGAAGCTGGCCGGGCATGAGATCGACGGACATGGGGTGAATATGAACAGAAAGGGAACATCTGGCAAGCCTTGCACAGTTGCCCCGACGCGCCTATTTCTGGCTGTGGCGGGTTCTGCCCCTCTCGTGCGAGGCCCTTTTCCAGTGGCCGATAATCTCTTCCGAGGGAGCTGGCTCTGCCGGGATCGTGGTCCCGGTATCTGGCGCCCACCTGGTTAAACCAGGCTCTCGGGAAAAACACGTCTCCACGGTTGCCGCGGTTCCCGCCACTCCCCCGCCGCGCAAAAAAATGGGGCGGATCGCTCCGCCCCAGTCGAGATCCTTCTGACCTGTCGGGCTCAGAAGCCGTAGACCAGCGCGACGCCCAGCTTGTTGTCGGTCTGGATGGCGCGGCTGTCGTTGTAGTCGGTGATATAGCTCACCCGCGTCGAGAACGCGTCGGTGAGCTTGAAGCTCACGCCGAGGTCGTTGTTGACGCGCAGGGCCGTGTCGGACGTCAGGATGTCGGTGTCGTTCGACATGAAGATGTTGTCGTTGAAGCGGTGGTAGAAGCGCGACGAGGCGACATATCCGGTTTCCGTCGTGCTGGCGCCAAGGCCGTCTTCGAGGTAGCTGACGCCCACGCCGGCCTGAACGCGCCAGGCAGTGTCGGCCGTGTTGACGATCCGGTAGCCCGGGCCGACGCCGATGAAGGCATCCTTGCCCACATCGGCCGCCGTGGCCGCGAGTTCGTCGGTGGCGATCCGACCCAGCACGAAGCCATAGAAGCGATCGTTGAAGTAGTAGTTGGCGTCATAGACACCAAAGACGTCCTGCTGGGTCTTGGCGCCGGCAGCTTCCGAGAATTCGAGCGCGACCCCAATGGTCTGGACGAAGGTTCCGGTGCTGTGGCGGATACGGGCGCCGACCGTCAGGTCCTGCGTATCCTGGTTGCCGGTCTGACCGGAATAGGAGAGCGATGCGCTTCCCGACAGGCCAAGCCGGCCTTCCGGGTTGCTGAAGCGGGCATCGTCTTCCGACCGCGCGAAATCGTCCTGGACCGAGCGCTCGATATCGCGGATCTGATCGTTGATCGCACGCGTCCCGGTCAGGGTCGACTGCGCGAAAAGCGGGGCGGCGGTCACCCCGAGCGCAAGCGCGAAGGTCGGGATCGCCGCCAGCTTGATTGCGTACTTCATGTTGTTTCCTTTCACTCATCCGCCCCGAAGACGGGACGGCTTGAAGGCAGTGCTTGCCTTGCCAGTGATCTAGAAGAACGACCAACCCAACTAAATTTCATAATAGTCATGGTTGAGACGAGTATTAGTCGGGGAACGGGGGCTTGAACTGCCGTGATCAGCGATCGGATCCAAAGCGGGATTGCGGCGCACCGCACCGTGACCAAAGATTGCGAAGTATCTTCCGATGGTTAAGCCGCGTTTTGCATCCGGCAGCGCATATGCGCCGCGATGCCGCGCGCCTGGTCAGATCAGGTCGATGACATTCTCGATATCGGCCTCGGCGACCGCGACCACGCCGTGCAGTGTTTCATGCGCAACAGCGGCCATGTCTTCATCGAGGTCGTCGCGCCAGACCGACCACACCGTTTGCGTATAGACCGGCGCACCGGCCACCACGAAAAGCTGGTCACGTTCGACATAGCGCTTCACATACCGGGCCGGAAGGAAGGCAGCGAACTCCCGGTCCACGAGGTAACGCGCCGCGAGCGAGCCCATTGCAAGGGTCAATCCGGGATTCGACAGGTCCGGCAATGCCCGGTTATGGAACTGGAAGAAGTCCGCCCCCCAGTCGACATAGACATAGCGGCCGCTCAGGTCGTCGATCCTCGGGTCTTCCCAGCTCGCGGCGAGGACGAGATCCTCGTCCAGCACCTTTTCCACGACCATGCCCGGCCTGAGGGTCGGGCTGTAGGTCAACGCGATCTGCATGACGCCTTCGGTCATCGACCGGGTGAGGATTTCGGGAACCCCGACCTCGCAGCGCAGGCCAAGAAACGGTTCACGGGTCTTGAGCGCGTCAACCCATTTGAAGCCTAGCCGCGGCCAGAGTGATATCTGCGCCCCGATCGTGAGAGAGCGGGAAAACCCTTCGGGCACCGCGACCTGCTGGCGGGCCTTTTCCCAGTTCTGGACCAAAGAAATGGCATAGCCTTCGAATTCTCGGCCCGCCGGCGTCAATTCGGCCCCCGCCCGCGAGCGCAGGAAGAGCGGCCGGTTGAGCAATTCCTCAAGCCGCTGCACCCGCAAGCTTACCGCCGACTGGGTAACGAACAGGCGTTCCGAAGCCGACGCGAAGGATCCGCTTTCGGCCACGGCGAGGAAGGTCTTGAGAAGCGCAAGGTCCATGCTGGTAATGCCCCCGTCCCGGCGGCCAAACTGGTTAAATCAGATGGGAATGGCTTACTGAGGCCGGCGGCGCCCGTTCGTGACGGTGGCGACAACCGGCACCGGCTCGGCGCGGTGGCCAACGCCGGAAAGCTTGCCGCCGCCGCTCCCTTCCTTGCGCTCCATCCGCATGATGGCGATGGCGAACTGAACGCCTGCAAAGACGATGCCGTTGAAGACGAAGAGCATCAGGACCGCGATCCATCCCTGCGGCGAGGTCGAGATCAGGTGCCAGAGATTGGCGACATTGAGCCAGAGAAGGGCGCCGACGAAGATGGCCGACAGCACGAACCCGGCGATCACGTTGCGGATGTAGAGACGGACAAGTGCGGGCATCGCGAAGTCTCCCTTCAGCTTCAATCTAGCAGTCCGCACGCCGATTCCCAGAGGCATCCTGTCGCAGCGCGGTCAGCCGGGCCGGAATATGCCGAGGTGCGGAACGCTGCCCCTCATGCCGTGCGGGTCAGAACGCCTCCGGCCGCGCCTCGCGCGCCATGTGGTCGAGGACGGCGTTGACGAACTTCGGTTCCTTCCCGTCCGGAAAGAACGCCCGGGCGATATCGACGAATTCGTTGATCACCACCTTGGCCGGTGTTTCCTCGGCCAGAAGCTCCGCCCCGGCGGCGCGGAAGAGCGCGCGCAGCACCGGGTCGATCCGGTCGATCGGCCATTTCGCCACCAGCGCCCGGTCGGTCATCTGGTCGATCTGCGCCTGCCAGTTGACCGCGTCCTCGACCGTCTTGCGAAAGAGACCGAGATCGCCTTCGGCCATCTCGTCATCCTCGTAGACCGCGCCGAAGCGATGTGTCTCGAACTCGCGCGAGACCTTGTCGACGGTCTGGCCCGCCGCCTCCATCTGAAAGAGCGCCTGCACGGCGTAAAGCCGGGCGGCGGATTTCATCTGGCGCTTTTCGGCGAGGGTCAGCTTTCGGTCGTCGCTCATGCGCGGGAGGGTCCTTCGGTGTCACCGGCGATGCGGAATTCCTCGCCTGCAGGCTTGAACCCGATGCCTTTCGTCTGGCGCGCCCATCTGCGCGAAAGCGCGATGAGATGCAAGGCCGCCGCAGCGGCGCCGCCGCCCTTGTTCTGGTCCGCCGGATCGGCGCGCACCTCGGCCTGCCGGCGGTTCTCGACCGTCAGGATGCCGTTGCCGATGCAGATACCGCTGAGGCCCAGCGTCATCAGACCGCGCGAACTGTCGTTGCAGACCGTGTCGTAATGCGTCGTCTCGCCCCGGATGATGCAGCCGAGCGCCACGAACCCGTCGTAGTCCGCCATCCGGCCCGCCAGCCCGATCGCGGTCGGAATTTCCAGGGCACCCGGCACCTCGACCAGATCGGCCTCGGCCCCCGCCTCCGCCGCTACCGCCCTGGCACCGGCGACGAGGTTGTCGGCGATGTCCTTGTAATAGGGTGCGACGACGATCAGAAGCCGCACCTTCCGGTCGAATGCCGGCAGGGCGAGCGTGTGGTGTGTTTCCGCGGTCGCCATGCCTCAGCCCTCGGTGATCGGGCGGGTGCCCGTAATGGTCAGGTCGTAGGCATCGAGGCCGACATACCGCGTCAGAGGAGAATCCGTCAGCAGGATCAGTTCCTTGAGCCCCATCGTGGAAAGGATCTGCGCGCCAAGCCCGGTCTGCTTGATGGTGCGCGGCCCGTCCTCTTCCTCGGTCACGAGCTTGGCCTTCGGGTCGCGGAAAAGGCAGACCGCCCCGCGTCCCTCCTTGGCAATGATCTTCATCGCACGCGCCAGTTCGCCTTCGGGCGCGGGGCCAAGCGCCAGCACATCCTCGAGCACGTTCAGCGAATGGGTCCGCACCAGCACCGGTTCCGGCGTGGTGATGTCGCCCTTGGTCAGCACGACATGCTCCGTTCCCTCGGTCTGGTCGGTGAAGACCCGCATCACCCAGTCGCCGCCATGGGCGGAGGTCACGGTCTTCGTCATCGTCTCGCGCACCAGATTGTCGTGGCGCCGGCGATAGGCGATGAGTTCGGAGATGCTGCCGATCTTCAGCCCGTGCCTCTGCGCGAAGGCGACGAGGTCGGGGAGCCGCGCCATGGTGCCGTCCTCGTTCATGATCTCGCAGATCACACCCGAAGGGTTGAGCCCGGCAAGGCGGCTCACGTCGACGGCGGCCTCGGTATGGCCGGCGCGGACCAGCACGCCGCCGTCGCGGGCGCGCAGGGGGAAGATGTGGCCCGGCGTGGCGATGTCGGCCGGCCCCTTGGTCGGGTCGATGGCCACGGCGACGGTCAGCGCCCGGTCATGCGCCGAAATCCCGGTCGACACACCCTCGCGCGCCTCGATCGAGACGGTGAAGGCGGTCTCGTGCCGCGACGAGTTCTTCGTCGACATCAGTTGCAGGCCAAGCGCCTCGATCCGCCGGGCGGTCAGCGTCAGACAGATCAGGCCGCGCCCGTGCGTCGCCATGAAATTGATCGCGTCGGGCGTGCACATCTGCGCGGGAATGACGAGGTCTCCCTCGTTCTCGCGGTCCTCGTGGTCGACGAGGATGAACATGCGGCCATTGCGCGCCTCGTCGATGATTTCCTCGGTGGAGGAAATTGCGGCTTTCAGATCTTCGGTCATGATGTTGCCATGTCTAGAGCATCCCCGCCGCCCCGATAGACCAAAGGCCGGGCTTTGGCCAGTGCGGAGGCGACGCTTACCAGTTCGACGCCGTCGCACCGGCGCCGAAGTAGCGCGCGGCTGGCAGGAAGCCGGCCATCCGGCCGATCCCGGCCCAGTCGCGTTCAAGCGCCGTCTCGCCGATCACCAGAACCCGGTCGGCCGGTGCCCGGACCTCGCCCAGAAGGTCAAGGAGCGCACGGCGCGTCTCGCCCCAGCCAAGCGCGATGCCGGGCGCACGGCCCGTAGCGTCGAGCGCGACACCCTGCTCCGCCAGCCCCTGCCGCACCCGGCCAGGATCGAGCGGCGGCTGCACTGCGACCAGCCGGCCGATATGGCGCGCCCGCGCGAGCCGTTCGGCATCGGCACCCGGCATCCGGTCGCCCTCGCGCAAGAGCCGGAGCGCGTTGGTCGAGAAGAGGAAGGCGACAAGGTCGTGCCCCGTCGCGGCGCGCACCCCGGCATAGGTCTTGTAGTCGAGCCCGATCTCGGCGGCGCGCTTCACGCGCAGGCGCACCACTTCAAGCGGCAGCTTCGGCATTAGGTCGGCCCGCGCCGCGCGCCAGCAATGCCGGCGCCAGCTTCCGCCGGCCTCGAGCGTCGGGCCACCGTTATGGCCCGGCCCGCTCACCGCCCGGCCCAGTCCTGAAGCCGTGCGACGTAGCGCGCCAGCGTGTCGATCTCGAGGTTGACGAGGTCGCCGACCTTCGCCTGTCCCCAGGTTGTTACCGCCTTGGTATGCGGGATGATGTTGACGCCGAACTCGGCGCCCGCGACCTCGTTCACGGTCAGTGAGGTACCATTCAGCGCGACCGACCCTTTCTGCGCGATGAACCCCGCCAGCGCCTCGGGCGCGCGGAAGGTGAACCGGGTGCTGTCGCCCTCGTCCCGCATCGCCACGATTTCGGCAACACCGTCGACATGGCCCGAGACGATATGGCCGCCCAGCTCGTCGCCGACCTTCAGCGCCCGTTCGAGGTTGAGCCGTTTGCCCGGATGCCAGCCATTACCGCCGATATTGGTCTTCGAGACCGTCTCGGCGGAAATCTCCACCTCGAACCAGCCACGCGGCTCTTCGCCGGTGGCCACCACCGTCAGGCAAACCCCGTCGCAGGCGATCGAGGCGCCGATATCGATTCCCGACACCGGATAATCGGTGGCGATCCGGGCGCCGAGATCGCCCTTCTGCCGCAGCGCGACAACCTCGCCGATATCGGTGATGATCCCTGTGAACATCGCGGCACTCCCTTTGCCTCCTGCCTAGCCCCTGCTCGATTGCACCGCAAGAGCCCCGCCGCGCCACCGGCGCAGGGGCCATAGTACTGCCGCAACCACCTGTTATGCGGTTTCATCGTGACAGCCGGCCGAAAAGACGTCAGAAGATGGCGCCGGTCCGGCGGAGGACGGATAGACGCGTGAGCATTCATAACCGAACCAGCCAGACGGCGCGCCGGGTCCTGATGCTTCAGGGGCCACACGGGCCGTTCTTCCGCCAGTTGGGTGGTCTGCTCCGCAAAGCCGGGGCCGAGGTATGGCGCGTCGGCTTCAACCGGGGTGACGAGGTCTTTTCCGACCGCGACGGCTTTATCGCCCATACCGGGACACCCGAGGACTGGCCGTCGGTCTGCGATGGGATCTTTGCGGAGAAGGGCATCACCGATCTGGTGCTCTACGGCGACTCGCGACCGATCCATGCGAAAGCCATCGCCGCCGCCCGCGCCCGTGGCATCACCGTTCACGTATTCGAGGAAGGCTACCTCAGACCCTACTGGGCAACCTACGAGCGCGACGGCTCGAACGGCAATTCGCGGCTGATGTCGATGTCGCTGTCCGAGATGCGGACCGCGCTCGAACGCTCCGAAATGGAGATGCCGAAGGCGCCGGCGCGCTGGGGCGACATGCGCGAACATGTCTTCTACGGCGCGCTCTACCATTTCTTCGTGATGGCGATGAATGGCCGATACCGCAACTTCCGGCCCCATCGCGACCTGAGCGTTGGCCAGGAATTCCGGCTTTACCTCAGGCGGCTCCTGATGATGCCGGTGCACCGGATTGAGCGTTGGGCGGCGACCTGGCGGATCCGCTTCGGCGGTTTCCCCTATCATCTCGTCCTCCTGCAACTTGAACACGACGCGAGTTTCCGGGCGCATTCCGATTTCGCGTCGATGACCGATTTCCTCGTCCTCTGCCTCGACGGGTTCGCGGCGGGGGCGCCGCGCCACCATCACATCGTCTTCAAGGCCCATCCGCTGGAGGACGGCCGCGCCAACATCGCCCCGGCCATCCGCGACACCGCGCGAAGGCTCGGCATCGCCGAGCGGGTGCATTTCGTCCGGGGCGGCAAGCTTGCCCGGCTTCTCGACGGGGCGCGCAGCGCCGTTACGGTGAACTCGACCTCTGGCCAGCAGGTCCTCTGGCGCGGCCTGCCGCTCAGGGCGTTCGGGCGCGCGGTCTACAGCAAGCCCGAATTCGTCTCGTTCCAACCGCTGCCGGACTTCTTCGCGGCGCCGCGCCGGCCCGACCAGCGCGCCTACCGCGACTACCGCCATTATCTTCTGGAAACCTCGCAGATTCCGGGCGGTTTCTACTCGGCCCGCGGGCGGCGCTTCCTGCTCCGCCAGGCGGTCGACATGATCCTGGCGGCGGAGGATCCCTATGATGCGCTGGTCTCCGGCAAAGCGGCACCTCGGCAACAGTTGGTTGCGGTGGAATAGAATGACTGGCATTTTTTCCACACCGCAACTACGCTCGACAAAAATTCGAGGCAGTTTCGTTAAAGAGGAGCCCGAGAAGTGAAACCCGTCACGTCCCGCTGGACCAGATCGCTGGTCTTGCTTCTCGCCATTGCGGGCCTTTCGGGCTGTGGCCTTCCGCGATCCGGTCCCAACAAGCGCGAACTCTTCAAAAGCTCGGTCGAACAGAAGGGCGACGCCTTCGTCGTCGCCGTCGATGCCGATGTCGCCCGTGCGGCTTCCGTGACGCCCGAGCTTGGCTTCACCAACGGCTTTCTCGGCGCCGGTGTCGTCGGCTCCGATGACATCCGGCCGGGGGATGTTCTCGGCCTCACCATCTGGGAAAACGTCGACAACGGGCTTCTGGCGGACCAGGGCGTCAACTCGACCGCTCTGAACGAGGTGCAGGTCGATGGCGAAGGCTATATCTTCGTGCCCTATGCCGGCCGGATCAGGGCCGCCGGCAACACGCCGGAAGGATTGCGCCGGATCATCACCACCAAGCTCGACTCGCAGACGCCCGACCCGCAGGTCACCGTCGCCCGCATCGCCGGCGACGGCGCAACCGTCTCGGTCATGGGCGGCGTCGGTGGCCAGGGCGTCTATCCAATCGAGCGGCCGACCCGTACGCTCTCGGCGATGTTGGCCAAGGCCGGCGGCGTCGTCATCGAACCCGAGATTGCCCAGGTGACGATCACACGGGGCTCCCATACCGGCACGATCTGGCTCAAGGATCTCTATTCCAATCCGCGCATGGACGTGGCTCTCCGCCCCGGCGACGTGATCCTGGTCGAGGAGGACCAGCGCGCCTTCACCGCGATGGGGGCGATGGGCGGGCAGAACCGCGTCCAGTTCGAGAACCAGCATCTCTCCGTGGTCGAGGCGATCGCCCAGGTTGGCGGGCTCTCGACCAATTTGGCCGACCCGACCGGCGTCTTCGTGCTGCGTGACGAGACCCCGGACATCGCCAACACGGTCCTCAGGCGCAGCGACATCACCGAGCCGGTGCGGATGGCCTATGTGCTCGACCTCACCCAGCCGAGCGGGATCTTCAACGCCCGCGACTTCATGATCCGCGACAATGACACGATCTATGTCACCGAAGCGCCCTATGTGCAGTGGAGCAAGACGCTGGCGGCCCTGACCGGAACGGCCAATTCAGCCAACGCATTGAACCGCGCTACCGGAAACTGATGGCCGCAAGATCAAATGATGAAGCCGCCGGATCCGATCCCCGGCGGCTTTTCGTTTTCTCCGGCGGTTTCCTGACCCAGCCGCGCATCCGCCGCATCCTGACACTCGCGGGATACGACATTCACATCGGCAAGCCCTCGGGCCCCGGCGACCGCATCGGTGTCTGGGGCCGCAGCCCCACCGCGCCTCGGGGCGAGGCGGTGTCGGACTGGACCGACACGCCCGTCGTGCGGATCGAGGACGCCTTCCTGCGCTCGGTCCGGACCGGGCGCGAGGGCGGCGGTCCGCCGATCGGCCTTCTCATCGACGAGATGGGCGTGCATTTCGACAGCTCCTGCCCCTCGCGAATCGAGCATATCCTCGCGACTGCCCCCCTTGACGACGGGGCGATCCTGTCCCGGTCGCGCGACGGCATGGCGCGGCTCAAGGCGGCGCATCTGTCGAAATACAACCAGTTCGACCCCGCACTTCCTGTGCCGGAACCGGGCTATGTGCTGGTCCTCGACCAGACCCAGGGCGACGCCTCGATCACCCACGGCGGCGCCACCGCCTCCACCTTCCGCGAGATGCTGGTCTTCGCGCAGGAGGAGCATCCCGGCGCGAGGGTGGTGATCAAGTCGCATCCCGAAACAACCGCCGGCACCCGGCCCGGCCACTACAACGAAGGCCATGCCCACGGCCATATCTCGCTTCTCACCGATCCGGTCTCGCCCTGGACGCTCCTCGATGGCGCCATCGCGGTCTATACCGTGTCCTCGCAGCTCGGCTTCGAGGCGATCATGGCCGGCCACCGTCCCCGCGTCTTCGGCCAGCCCTTCTATTCCGGCTGGGGCCTGACGGTCGACGAGAATCCGGTGGCCCGGCGCGAGCGCAGGTTGACCCGGGCCCAGCTTTTCGCCGCCGCGATGATCCTCGCGCCGACATGGTACGATCCATGCCGCGACCGGCTCTGTTCGTTCGAGGAAGCGGTCGACCAGTTGGAGGCCGAGGTCCGCGCCTTCCGCGACGACCGGGCGGGCCATGTCGCGACCGGCATGCGGCTCTGGAAACGAGCGCATCTGCAAAAGGCGTTCGGCCGCGAGAAGCGGCTGGTCTTCGAGGACGACCCCGGCCGCGCGACGGCCCGGGCGAAGGCTGAGGGGCGCGGGCTCCTGGTCTGGGCGGGACAGGAGACGGAGACGCTGCGGACCCTCGCGCAGGGCCTGCCCATCCGCCACGTCGAGGACGGCTTCTTGCGCTCGCGCGGGCTTGGCGCCGACCTCGTGCCGCCGCTGTCGCTCGTCGCCGACAGAAGCGGCATCTACTACGATCCGTCCGGCACCAGCGATCTCGAACAACTGATCCTCGACGGCCCGCCCCCCGGCGGCGAGGCGCGGGCGGAGCGGCTTGTCGCGCGGCTGGTCCGGGCGGGAATCACCAAATACAACCTCGACGCCGAGGCGCTGCCGGACCTGCCGGACGGGCGCCGGATCCTCGTCCCCGGCCAGGTCGAGGACGACGCCTCGATCCGGCTCGGCGCCGGGCGGGAACACACCAACCTCGCGCTGTTGGAGCGCGTGCGGGCGGAGAACCCGCAAGCCGTGCTGATCTACAAGCCGCATCCCGATGTCGAGGCGGGCCTGCGCAAGGGCGCGGTGGCCGGGGCCGAGGTGCTGAAACACGCCGACATCATCGTGCGCGGCGCGAGCCCAGCGGCACTTATCGAGCACACCGACGAGGTCTGGACCATCACCTCGGCGCTGGGGTTCGAGGCGCTATTGCGCGGCAAGCCGGTGACCTGCCTTGGCATGCCCTTCTATGCCGGCTGGGGCCTGACGCGCGACCTCTTCCCCGAACCTGCCCGGCGGACGGCGCGGCCGACACTCGCCGCGCTCGCCCATGCCGCACTCATCGCCTATCCGCGCTATGTCGATCCGGTCTCGGGCCTGCCCTGCCCGGCGGAAGTCATCGTCAGGCGGCTCGTCCGGCACGAGATTCCGCTGCCCGGCAAGGGCAACCGGATCCTGTCGAAGCTGCAGGGTTTGCTTGCCAGCCAGTCCTGGCTCTGGCGGTAAACGCGGATGCCTCCGGCGGAGGTATTTGGGGCAAGGTGAACGGGAAGGTCAGTCGCGCGACCAGAGGCTGAGCGTGTCGGGGCCGATGACCTGGCACCCGGTCAGCCGGTAGCGCGGGGCGTCGGCAAGCGCGCCGAGACCGAGCGGGCCGACCGCCGCGCGGCCATCGGCGCCGAGTGCGAGGCCCGCGCCGAAAAGCGCGATCTCATCGACCAGCCCGGCGCGAAGAAGGCTCGCCGTCAGTTGTCCGCCGCCCTCGCAGAAAACCCGCGTCAGCCCGGCCTCCCCCAGCGCCTGCATCATCGCGGCGGGGTCGAGCCCGTCGTCCGAGCCGGCAACCTCGATCAGCCGGGCGCCGGTTGTAGTCCAGCCGGCGCGGGCGTCCTCTGGTGCCGCGGCCCCGTGCAGGAGCCAGACCGGCACCTCGCGCGCGGTGCGGCCAAGCACGCTATCGACCGGCAGGTCGAGGCGACGCGCCGCGACGATGCGGACGGGCTGCGCGACCGGCCCGAACCCGCGCACCGTCAGCGACGGATCGTCGGCCCGCGCCGTCCCGGCGCCAACCAGAACCGCGTCATGGCTGGCCCGCATCGCGTGGACCCGCGCCCGCGCCTCGGGTCCGGTGATCCAGCGGCTTTCACCCGAGGCGGTGGCGATCCGCCCGTCGAGGCTGGTTGCGAGCTTCAGCGTCAGCATCGGCCGGCCTTGCGAGACCCGGGTCAGGAAGCCGCGCTGCAACGCCCGCGCCTCGGGTTCCAGAACCCCCTCGCTGACCGCGATCCCGGCGCCACGCAGGATCGCGTAACCGCGTCCCGCGACACGGGGGTCGGGGTCTTGCAGGGCGCCGACCACCCGCGCGATGCCGGCCGCGACCAGCGCCTCGGCACAAGGCGGCGTCTGCCCGTGATGGGCGCAAGGCTCCAGCGTCACGTAGGCTGTCGCCCCCCGCGCCGCGTCCCCTGCCCCGGCCAGTGCCACAGTCTCGGCATGGGGCCGGCCGCCGGGCTGGGTGAAACCGCGACCGACGATCCGCCCGTCCTTCACCAGAACGCAACCCACCGCCGGATTGGGCCAGACCCGGCCAAGCCCGCGCCGGGCGAGGCCGAGGGCGTGGGCCATGACGTGTCGGTCGTCCTCCGCCGTCACTCTTCCGCCGCGCCGTCGGGGCGCAGTTCGGAGACGAACTTGTCGAAGTCGTCGGCGGCCTGGAAATTCTTGTAGACGCTGGCGAAGCGGACATAGGCGACCGTGTCGATCCGGGCCAGTGTCTCCATCACGATCTCGCCGATGGTCTTCGACGGGATATCGGTCTCTCCGAGGCTTTCGAGCCGGCGCACGATGCCGGAAATCATCTGGTCGATGCGCTCTGGGTCGATCGGCCGTTTCTGCATCGCGATGCGGATCGAGCGTTCAAGCTTGTCACGGTCGAAATCCTCGCGCTTGCCGGAGGACTTGATGACGACGAGGTCGCGAAGCTGGACCCGCTCATAGGTGGTGAAGCGCCCGCCACAGGCCGGACAGAAGCGCCGCCGGCGGATTGCCACATGATCCTCCGCGGGTCGCGAATCCTTCACCTGCGTATCGGCATTTCCGCAAAACGGGCAGCGCATTCCATCTCCCTCGGTTGAGACCCCAAGCCATCCACAGGCACTATAGGGGTCCCTCTAGGATTTGGGTAGGGGGCAATTGGAGCCACCAGATAACGCGAGGCATTTGGGGGGAAATCCGGCAACATCTTCCCCCTGACGTATCGCGGGCAATGCACGATGCTTGCGGCGGCCTGCGCGGGGCTATCGAAAAAGACCCCAACGGCCTGACCGTCCTCACGGATCTCCCAAATGACTGCGACCCTCGCGCAGTTCCGCGTGGGATCGCACGTGCCACCATACGGCGGTCAAAAGGGGCGCCCGGCATCCGTCGAACCTGCGTGGATCCCGCCGGGTTCCGGAGGCCGGGCGCCTCACCACAGCAGTTTCGGCATGTAGGCTTCGCTCAGCGTCGCCGCGCGCGAAAGAGCGTCCAGCCCGGCCCGGACCCGACGATGAACGTGCCCGGCACTGGCCCAACGGCCTCTTCTGCCCTGTGGCAAAGGACCACCGTATCGAAGCCCGCGCCTATCAGCGCCTCGACCTCTGCCGGTCCGGCGAGCCCCGGGGCGATCTTCGCGCGCGCGTCGTAGGCCGCGTTCGCCGCCGCCAGCGGCCCGATGATCTCCAGCGGTTGCTGGGTCGGATTGGCGAAGGTCGGCACCGCCATGCCGCGGCCGAGCCCGAGGAGGAAGCCGAGCGGCTTGCAGGCGCGTTGCGCATCGCGGTCCTGGACATCGGCGGAAAACGCCGCCGCGCCGAGCCCGCCCGGCGGCAGGGTTTCAGCAACGTCGAGGAAATGCACGTAGCTGTCACGGTCCCGCGCCCAGCCGAGCGTCACCATCAGCAGGTGAAGCGGCAGGAGCACGATCAGCGCCTGCGCCCACCGCCGGCCGCGCGGATCCCTCTGCCGTGGCGACACGCCGGCGGCCAGCACCGCCAAGAGGTAGAGCGGCAGCCGTTCCGAAAGGTGCCCGACGCCGAAGAGGTTCGGCGGCGTTATCAGGACCAGGAGGACGAGGAGGGGAACCGCGAAGCGGAGCCGGCGGTCGAGGGCAAGCCGTCCCGTCGCCAGCCCCAGCGCGAGCAGCCCCCAGAGCACGGCCCCGAATAGCCGGTCGGCAACCGGCCAGGATGTCTCGGCCACCCGCAGCGCCGCATCCGCCCGGCTCCAGGCTTCTGACAGAAGCCGGCTTCCGAGGCTGCCTTCGCGCAGATGCACCGCGATGTTGGCGAAGGCGTCGGTGACGCGGCCGGTGCCCTGTGCGACGTCGCTCAGGATGAAAAGACCCACGGGCATCATCGCCACGACAAGCAGCCGAGCCGCGCGCCGCGCGAGAAGCGCCCAGCCGGTCCGGCCGTGAGGTGCGGACTCCGCCGCCTCGATCGAGAAGAGCAGAAGACCCCAGAGCGCGAAGACGAAGCCATGCGTGAGGAAGATCACACTCCCCATCGCCACCCCGATGATCAACTGGCGTCGCGGCGTGGACCGGGTCGAGACCCAGAGGCCGAGACCGGCGAGCGCAAGGCCGAGCCCGAGAAGGAAGTTCGCAAATCCCCAGCCGAGGATGAAGTTGTGCGCGAGAATGCCGGCCAGCGCGACCGGGAGCACCGAAATCCGGCCCTGCAAGCTCTGCGCCAGCACCAGCGTTCCGGCGAGCGGCGCCGCGATGATGACGAGCGTCAGGATCTGCGCGGCCACGAGCCCCGGCAGCACGCTGAACAGCGCGGTTCCAACGAGGTCGAGGCCGAGATTGGGCAGGAGCTTCCACGCCACCCGGTAATTCTCGGACATCACCGCGTCGCGCCCTGCATCGGCGAGGATATCGTAGCGGACCGCGTGGGCATAGAAATCGACGAGCGGTAGAACCGGCGTAGTCAACGCGGGAAGGAGGCAGAGTGCAATGACGAGCCAGAGACGCAGACCGTCTCTGGAGATGCCGACCGTTTTCACGGCCGAAGCGTTGCTTCGAACCCCTGCCACCGTTGAATCTCCACGTTCACCCGGTTGAGAGAGTGGCGCAGCGCGGCCCATTTGCCAAGGACAAGAGGTCGGCCAACGGCGTGCAACCCGCCGATCCGTGGACAAATCGCTGATTTCACGCGCTTTCTTGCCGAAGGCGGCACGCGCTGAGCGGTTTTCCGCGACCGGCGGCCAGTTCAGCGCGCCCGCCCGCCCCGCAACCGGTGATAGAGGCGCCGCGCCTCCTGATAAAGCACGTTGCGGCGCGGGTAATCCGTGCGTCGGGTCTTGCGGTCGAAGACGGTGAACTCCACCGTCTCCTTCCAATCGAGCGCGGTGATGAGATCGTATCGCAGGCCGAGCATCCATACGAGGTAGGGGAACGAAACCTGGTCGCGGCGCGAATATCTCAGCACGTGTTCGAACCAACGCTCGCCGAACCGGGCCACCGCCGGGTCGTTGTGGCGTCGGACGATGAAATGCCCCTCGATCAGCCCGGCATGTTCGGGCATCCCTTGCGCCCGATAGGTCCGGTCGCGCTCCTTCAGGACGGCGTGATCGTCGAGCCCGCCCTCCCAGCAGGTCTGAAGCTCCTGGTAGACGCAGTCGCGGCGGAAATGCGGGAATGCGAGGAAGGCGGCGTCGGACTGGGCGCGAAGCACGCCGAGGATGTCCTTGGGGTCACGCTTCAGGCGGGACTTGTTGTCGATCCAGATCGAATAGCCCGCGTCCGGAAAATAGCGGTGCGGCATCAGCTTTGCCCGGCGCGACGCGCGGGCCGGGTCGAGGCCGTCGAGGGGGTCGTGGATGACCTCGACCCCCGGCAGGACCAGATCCGCCCGGTCGGTGAAAAGCACGCGCCGGCAAGTCTCGAATCCGCCGAACACTCCCGCGTTCAGCGGATCGGCGGTGCCGTAATGGGCGGAATAGAGAACGAGCGACATGCGGCGAGTATAGGCGGGCGATCAGGCTTGGAAAGCCGGAAATCGGCGGGGTTTCACGCCGGATTTCCGGGGCTAAGACACTGAAATCGTTTCTGCACGGCTGTCTCGCCGGGCAGACCGGAGCGGCCTGCCCCCGCAGCCGGGCGGGCTTACCGCGGCGTCCGCACGATTTCGCAGAGCGATTGTGCATGGCCCACCGACAGACCCGCCCCCCGGGCGCCGATAACGGCAAGACCGGTCCGGCGCGCTGCCTCGTCGGCGCGCAGGGTAAATCGGATGGGTTCACCGGACCGGCGCGGCGGTTCGGAGGCGCGATAGATCCGCGCCGTGGGCGACAGATGGAGCTTGCGGACCGCATAGTCCCCCGCCGCACACCAGAAATCCGCCGGCCCCGCCTTGCCGCGCCAGGGAACGGTGAAGGAGGCCTGCCCCTCGGGCTGGACGATCAGGCCGTTCTGCGCGGTAAAGGCGGAAACGGGGGTGGCGAGCGCGAGGGCGAGAAGAAGGGCGGCAATACGCATGAGGACGATCCTTTCCGGAAGCCGATACCGATCATATAGGTCAGGATTTGCGGCGACCCTACGGGTCTGGCGGAAATATCCCGGTGGCCGGGCGCTGCCCGGTCGGAGGGGACCGGGCGTATAGCGGAGGCATGCTGGCATCACGCACCGATGTGGCGGACAGGCTGGTGCACGCACGCAAGCACCCTACGGCTTGTTACTTGAGCTTGAACCCAGATAAGGCGCCAGCACGGTCACTTACGACGTGAACTTCGCTGAATGGAAGGCACGACGCTTCTTTTGTCAAATCATCGAGAATTGCTCCCCAGCGTTCCTGTGGCAGCACCTCAAGCGGCGCGTCAATGACCAATATGAAGCCTTTGTATTTGGGCTCATTCTTCCCGCAAAGCCGCTCATTGATTCCCTCCTTGAACCTCTCAAGGGCCTGCTCCGTCGAGTACATTTCGTGCGGTTTGGCGGCGGATTTCCTGAGGGCGTTAAAATCATCGTCGCTTTCATCGAGAAACCCGGGGCCACAACCGTGCTGGTTCAAATGATCCGCCAGAACGTAACGCTGTTTTCCCAGCGCGATCGTCACCTCTATACCTATTGGCTTAGCCCTACCCCCGGGAGAGTACCAGGCGTCCGGAACTTGGTCATCGAGCGGAAACCGAACATGGCCATTCACAAAGCCGCGGCACTTCAGGAAACGCGAGACCGGACAGACCTCGTCTTCAAACTTCTTCCAAGGATCTGCAGACGTTCGGCGATTGTGAATATCAGTCGGCTCTCGTGTCTCGGCACATACCTTGTCGATCATCGACGGAAGATCGGCGACAGAGATGCCCTCCGGCGAACTCGCGGCAGAATAGAAATCTCGCAGCACCCGGGGCAGATTCTTGGGCGACTTAGCCATTCCCGCCGCCCCCCCACTCACTGATCCAGGAAACTCCTCAGCTTCCGCGACCGGCTCGGATGCTTGAGCTTCCGAAGCGCCTTCGCCTCGATCTGCCGAATCCGCTCCCGCGTCACCGAGAACTGCTGGCCGACCTCCTCAAGCGTGTGGTCGGTGTTCATGCCGATGCCGAAGCGCATCCGCAAAACCCGCTCCTCGCGCGGGGTGAGGGAAGCGAGAACCCGCGTCGTGGTCTCTTTCAGGTTCTCCTGAATAGCGCTGTCCAAGGGCAGGATCGCGTTCTTGTCCTCGATGAAATCGCCAAGCTGGCTGTCCTCCTCGTCGCCGATCGGGGTTTCGAGCGAGATCGGTTCCTTGGCGATCTTCATCACCTTGCGGACCTTCTCGAGCGGCATTTGCAGCTTCTCGGCCAGTTCCTCGGGCGTCGGCTCGCGGCCGATCTCGTGCAGCATCTGGCGCCCGGTGCGCACAAGCTTGTTGATCGTCTCGATCATGTGGACCGGGATGCGGATCGTGCGGGCCTGATCGGCGATCGAGCGGGTGATCGCCTGGCGGATCCACCATGTCGCATAAGTGCTGAACTTGTAGCCGCGCCGGTATTCGAACTTGTCCACGGCCTTCATCAGGCCGATGTTGCCTTCCTGAATGAGATCAAGGAATTGCAGCCCGCGGTTCGTGTATTTCTTGGCGATGGAGATGACGAGGCGAAGGTTCGCTTCTACCATTTCCTTCTTGGCCTGCCGCGCTTCCTTCTCGCCCTTCTGGACCTGGTTGACGATGCGGCGGAATTCCTGGATGTCGACGCCGACATACTGGCCGACCGTCGCCATGTCGGCGCGCAGCTCCTCGACCTTGTCCTGGCTCTTCTCGATCAGCGTCTGCCAGCCGCGCCCGGATTTCTCGGCCATCCGGTCGAGCCATGTCGGGTCAAGCTCGTAGCCGCGATATTCGTCGATGAACTCGCGCCGGTTGATGCGGGCCTGATCGGCAAGCTTCACCATGCCGCTGTCGATCGTCATGATCTTGCGGTTGATGCCGTAAAGCTGGTCGATCAGCGCCTCGATCCGGTTGTTGTGCAGGTGAAGCTCGTTCACCAGCACGACGATCTCGGAGCGCAGCTTCTGATAGGCGCTCTCGTCGGCGAGCGAGAAGGTGCCGTCCTCGTTCAGCGTCGCCGACATCCGCAGGTCCTGCATCTCGGCAAGCTTCGTGTAGTCGCGGGCGATGATCTCGAGCATTTCGAGAACGCGCGGCTTCAGCGCCGCCTCCATTGCCGCGAGCGACATGTTGGAGGCTTCGTCGTCCTCCTCGTCGTCATCGGCCTTGGCGATCGGATTGCCGTCGGCGTCAAGTTCCGGCTCGCTGTCGTCGGAACTGCGGACGGAGGCGGCATCGCCGCCCTGCACCACCGGCTCGACCTCCCCGCCGTCTTCGTCGAGCGAGCGGCCGAACGTGGTCTCAAGGTCGATGACGTCACGCAGCAGGATATCTTCGTTCAGAAGTTCCTCGCGCCAGATGGTGATGGCCTGGAAGGTCAGCGGGCTTTCGCAAAGCCCGAGGATCATCGTGTTGCGCCCCGCCTCGATCCGCTTGGCGATGGCGATCTCGCCCTCGCGGGACAGAAGCTCGACGGTCCCCATCTCGCGCAGGTACATCCGCACCGGATCGTCGGTGCGGTCGAGCGCCTCCCCGGACGAGGTGGCGACGGCCACTTCGCGTGAGGTCGAGACTTCCGCCACCGCGCCGGCGCTGCCGCTGTCCTCGGCCTCGTCCTCCTCGATGACGTTGATGCCCATCTCCGAGAGCATCGACATCACGTCCTCGATCTGCTCCGACGAGACCTGTTCGGGCGGAAGCACCTGATTGAGCTGGTCGTAGGTGATGTAGCCGCGCTCGCGCGCATCGGCGATCATCTTCTTGACCGCGGCCTGCGACATGTCGAGCGTATGCTCGTTGTCGTCGGTCTCGGTCTTCTGCTCGTCGGTGTCCTTGGCGGCCATCGGGGCTCCTTTGGGTATCGGCCGAATCGCTTCTGATGCGAATCGGTTCTGGTTATGTAGCGAATCACGCGCGCGAATCACAGGGGCGGCGGTGCGGCGCGCGGTCCGTTCAGTGTTTCTTCTTCTCCCAGACAGCCGCGTCGATCAGGCGCTGGAGGCCGGCAGAAAGCGCGCCGCGGTCCTCGCCCATGTCGCTGTCGTCGTCAAGTTTTGAGCGTCCGGCGCGGTTGCGGGCCTCGGCCGCCTGTCCGAGTCGCCAGGTCAGCCCCTCGTCGACAAGGCCGCTCAGATCCTCCATCGCCTCGGCGATCTCGGCCACCACGCCACGCCGCGCTTCCAGCTTGGCAAGCTCTTCGGCAAGGCACATCGTGGCGAACTCGCTGTCGGAAGAGGGACGGACCGGGGGCGCGATCTGCACATGGGCGAGGCTCATGAGCTTTTCAAGCTCGGGCCCGGCCGTTGCGGCGACTTTCTCCTTGAGGTCGCCGGCGCCGCCGTCATGCGCGGCCAGAAGCAGCGCGTGGCGCAGGCGGTCGTGGCCCGGATCGCGCATCTCGACCGTCTCGATCTGGCTTTCGAAGCGGGCGATGCAGCCCGGATGGGCAAGCGCGATGGCCAGGATCATCGCCTCGCGCAGGTAATCCTCCACCTCCGCACCGGGCGCGGCGGCAAGCAGCGATGCGCGCGTCGCGGGAAGCGGCGCGGCAGGGGCGGGTTTCCATTTGCCGTCCCGGCGCGCGGGCTGTCCGGCCGCCGGGCGGCGGGCAGCGCCGAACAGATCCCAGCGCAGGCGCTTTATCTCCTCGCCGTCCTTCGGTTTCGCGCCGCCAGAGGAGGTTGACCATCGGTTCCGCCTCGGCGATGAGCTTCGCCATCGCCTCGCGGCCGCGCATCCTGATCAGGTCGTCGGGGTCCATGCCCTCGGGCAGGATCACGAAGCGCAGGCCGAGCCCGGCCTCGAGCAGCGGCAGCGCCAGATCGACAAGTCGGGTCGCGGCGCGAATACCGGCCGTGTCGCCGTCGAGCATGATCAGGGGTTCGGGATGGATGCGCCAGAGGAGCCGCAATTGATCCTCGGTGACCGCGGTGCCAAGGGGCGCTACGGCCGCCTCGAACCCGGCCCCGACAAGCGCGATCACATCCATGTAGCCTTCGGCGACGACGAGCGGCTGGCCCTTCCCGGCCGCCTCGCGCGCCGGCCCCTGATTGTAAAGGCTGCGGCCCTTGTCGAAAAGCTCGGTCTCCGGCGAATTGAGGTATTTCGCGCTGTCGGACGGGTCCATCGCGCGGCCCCCGAAGGCGATGCAGCGGCCCCGCGCGTCGCGGATCGGGAACATGATCCGGTTGCGGAACGTATCGTAGGGCGCCTTGCCCTTGCTGCTCGGCTTGGCGAGGCCGGCACCAAGGATCAGGTCGTCCGCGATGCCCTTGCCCTTCAGGTGGTCCCACAGCCCCTGCCAGCCCTCCGGCGCAAAGCCGATCTCGAACCGGTCGAGTGCCGCGTTGCCGAGCTTGCGGCGGGCAAGGTAGTCGCGCGCCCCGGCCCCGGCCCCGGTCTTCAACTGGAGCCGGTAGTGCCGCACCGCCTCCTCCATGACCTTGACAAGCTCGGTCCGCCGGTCGGCGCGCTCGGCCGCCTGCGGGTCGCGTTCCGGCATCGGCATACCGGCCTCGCGGGCAAGGAACTCGATCGCCTCCATGAAACCGACGTTCTCGGTCTCGCGCAGGAATGAGATCGCGTCCCCCTTCGCGTGGCAGCCGAAGCAATAGTAATAGCCCTTGCGGTCGTCGACGTGGAACGAGGCGGATTTTTCCTGATGGAAGGGACAGGGGGCCCAGAAATCGCCCTTGGCCTGGTTGGACTTGCGATTGTCCCACGTGACCTTCCGGCCGACCACATGGGACAGCGAGACGCGGGTGCGCAATTCGTCGAGGAAACCGGGGGGCAGACTCATTCGGTGAATATCGGCTCTTCGGGGCTGCCGGGCAAGGGGGCGCTGCCCCCTCTGCGCCTCCTGGCGCATTCACCCTCGAGGTATTTTCGAACAGAAGAAAGCGGCCGGTCTTCTTCTGTTCCGAAATACCTCGGGGGAGTCGCCGCCCGGCGGCGACGGGGGCAGCGCCCCCTGCCCGGCGTCAGCCGATCGACGCGCGGGCGGCGCAGGCCGCCATGGACTGCCGGATCTCATGCACGGCAGATGCCGCCATCGAGCGGAAGACCATAAGATCAAAGCTCTCCGCCGTCGGCCGCGAGAGGACCAGCATCATGTGGTTGAGCCCGGTCCGCGCCGCCGCGCCCACCCGGAAAGCCGCCGCACTGAGGTCGAGCGGAACCAGCCGCGCCAGCACCGCCTCTGCCCCCGGACCGGCAAGCTGCATCCGCGCCCAGCCGTCCGACTGATCGGTCAGCGCCGCGATGCCGGCCAGCCCGGCCGGATCGGCGCCGATCAGGAAGGCCTGGCCGCGCCCGGTCCAGAGGCAACTGGCCTCACCTTTCGCGACGCTCCGTCCCGGCGCCGGCCAACCGAGCCCGAGCGCCTTCAGCGCTGCGGCCACGGCGCGATCCTTGCCGTTCAGCGGCGCCACCGAAGTGATGCGCGTGGCCGGCAGTTCGCTCAGCGTCACCCCCGCCGCCATGACCGGCAGAAGTCCCTCGCAGGCGGTTTTCTCGATCAGGCTAGGCACGGGCGCGTCCTCCCTCAGGGTCGAAGAAGACCGGGTTTACCACTTCGCAGAGCACATCGGTCTTTCGCAGGTGATCGACAAGCCTGACCCGGCTCCCGATCCGCGCGCGGCCGTCCTTGAGAAAGCCGAGCGCCAGATGCGCCTTCAGCGTGGGCGAATAGCAGACCGACGTGACATAACCCCGGTCGTTGGCCGACACCGGCTCCGCCCCGTCGTCGAAGAGATGCGCGCCGGCACCGATGACCTTGCCGGCCGGGATCGGGCGCAGCCCGACGAGCTGCTCGCGCTCCGGCCCGGTCAGGCCCGGCCGCTGGCTCGCCGCCTTGCCGATGCAGTCCTTCTTCGCCGAGACCATGCCCTGCAAGCCGATGTCGAAGGCCGTCACCCGCCCGTGGATCTCGGCATGGGTGATGAACCCCTTCTCGATCCTGAGGACGTTCAGCGCCTCCATCCCGTAGGCGCCGCCGCCAAGGCTTTCGGCGCGGGCGACGAGGTCGCGGTAAAGCGCCTCGCCGTAGCGCGCGGGCACCGCGATCTCGTACCCCATCTCGCCCGAGAACGAGATCCGGAAAAGCCGCGCCTCGACCTCCATCAGCCGCACCGTACCGCAGGAGAGGAAGGGGAAGGCCTCGCCGTCGATCGGTGTTTCGAGGATCGAGTTCAGAAGTTCGCGCGCCAAGGGACCGGCGACGGCGAACTGCGCCCATTGCTCGGTGACGGAGATCATCCGCACCTCCCACTCCGGGCAATGCGCCTGGTGGACGAATTCGAGGTGGCGCATGACCTGCCCGGCGGCCGCCGTGGTCGTCGTGGTCAGGTAATGCCCCTCGCTGAGGCAGGCGGTGGTGCCGTCGTCCATCACCATCCCGTCCTCGCGCAGCATGAGGCCATAGCGCACCCGGCCCGGCTTCAGCGTCGAGAAGGTATTGGTGTAGACGAGGTCGAGGAACCGCCCGGAATCCCGCCCCTGGATGTCGATCTTGCCGAGGGTGGAGACATCGACGACGCCGACCCGCTCGCGCACCATCGTCACCTCGCGGTCGCAGCTCTCGCGCCAGGTCGCCTCTCCGGGGCGCGGGAAGTAGGACGGCCGGTACCAGAGCCCGGCCTCGATCATCGGCGCGTGGCGGTCGCGGGCAGCCTTGTCCGAGCTGGTGAACCGCTGCGGCGCAAAGCCCGTGCCCTGACCGCCGGCGCCGAGAGCGGCGATCGAGACCGGTGTGTAGGGCGGCCGGAAGGTCGTCGTCCCGGTCTCGGGGATGCCGCGCCCGGTTGCGTCGGCAAGGACGGCGAGGGCGGCAACGTTGGAGTTCTTGCCCTGGTCGGGGGCCATGCCTTGCGTCGTGTAGCGTTTCATGTGCTCGACGCTGCGGAAATTCTCCTGTGCCGCAAGGCGCACGTCCTTGGTGGTCACGTCGTTGGCGAAATCGAGCCAGGCGCGGTGCTTGGGCTCCGGCACTTCCCAGTAGGCGCGCAGGCGCACCGCGCCGTCCTCGGCCTGCGGGAGCGGGACCAGCTTCGGCTTCAGGCCCAAGGCCTCCAGCGCTTCCGTCGCCGCCGCCACGCCTTCGGCGAGGCAGGCCTGGGTCGAGAAGGCGCCATTGGCGGCGCCGGCGGCGGTGAGCCCCGGCACCATGCCGGGTTTCGGCACGAAGGCCGCGATATCGTCGCGCCAGACCGGGCGCCCGTTCATGTGGCAGGCGAGGTGCAGGGCCGGGTTCCAGCCGCTGGAGACCGCAAGACAATCGCTGACGATGCGCTTGACCTTGCCGTCGCGGTCGGCGATCACCACCTCGCGCAGGCCCTTGCGACCGACCGTGTCGATCACCCGGCAGCCGGCGTGGACCGGGAAGTCGCCGGGGACCGAGACATCCTCGCGCACGTCGACCAGCCCGGCCACCCTGATACCGGCGTTGGCCAGATCGCGCGCGGTGCGGTGGGCATCGTCGTTGTTGCCGAAGACCGTCACCGCATGACCGCTGGCCACCCCCCAGCGGTTGAGATAAGCGCGCGCGGCGCCGGCCGTCATCACCCCGGGCCGGTCGTTGTTGGAAAACGCGATCTGGCGTTCATGGGCGCCCGAGGCCAGCACCGCACGCCGCGCCACGATCCGCCAGAAGCATTCGCGCGGCAGGTCCTTCGGCGGGTTGGCAAGGTGCAGGCCCACCCGTTCCAGCGCGCCGAAGGTGCCGCCATCATAGGCGCCGGTCACGGTGGTCCGGGCCATCAGCCGCACATTGGGCGCCGCGCCAAGCTCGGCCAGCACCTCCGCCGCCCATTGGGCGCCCGGCTTGCCGCCGACCTCGTGGGTCTCGGCCAGAAGCCGGCCGCCCATCACCGCGTCCTCCTCGGCAAGGATCACCTCGGCTCCGGCCCGCGCGGCGGTCAGTGCCGCCATCAACCCGGCCGGTCCGGAGCCAATCACCAGAAGGTCGCAAAACGCAAAAGCCTTCTCGTAGGCCTCGTCGTTCGATTTGCCCGAAAGGGCGCCCAAACCGGCCGCGCGGCGGATCGCCGGTTCGTAGAGCGTCTCCCAGAACGCCCTCGGCCACATGAAGGTCTTGTAGTAGAACCCGGCGCTGAAGAACGGCGCGAACAGGTCGTTGACCGCCATCAGGTCGAACCCGACCGAGGGCCAGGCATTCTGCCCCCGCGCCTCGAGCCCGGCATGGATCTCCTGCACCGTCGCACGCACGTTCGGCACCTGCCCCGCCCCGCGCCCGACGGTGACGAGCGCGTTCGGTTCCTCCGACCCCGCCGTCATCACCCCGCGCGGGCGGTGATACTTGAACGAGCGGCCAAAGACCTTCACGCCCGAGGCAAGAAGGGCGGAGGCCAGCGTATCGCCCTGAAACCCGGTATAATCCCTCCCGTCGAAACGAAAACCGACAGGCGCGCCGCGATCGATCAGACCCTTGCCCGCGATCCTCATGCCGGTTTGCCCCTGCGCTTCACCGCGGGTTTCATCTTGCCGGAAATATCCCCCCCGGAGGGTCCGCCCGTGCCGCGTTCGGCCAGCAGCCGGGACGAGAGAACCGCATGCGTCACCGTGTTGCGCGTCACCTCGATCCAGGCAGAACAGCCCATCTCGTGATACCAGAGATCGCGGGTCTCGCCGGCCGGGTTGTCGCGCAAATGCAGATAGGCGTCCCAGGCCTCTGGTGCGGCATCCGCGCCCGGACGGTCGGCATAGACGGCATCGCCGTAATAGGTGAATTCGCGCCGGTCGCGCGCGCCACAGAGGGGGCAGGTGATACGCATGGTGATCCCCTAGTGCAGGTTGTGCTGCGATCCGGTGCCTTCTTCGTCGAGAAGATGGCCGGTCGCGAAACGGTCGAGGCGGAAGCGGCGGGCGACCGCGTGCGGCTCTCCGGTCGCCATCAGGTGCGCCATGCACCATCCCGAGGCCGGCACCGCCTTGAAGCCGCCGTAGTTCCAGCCGCAGTCGATATAAAGCCCGCCGACATCGGTCTTGTCGATGATCGGCGAGCCGTCCGGTGTCATGTCCATGATGCCGCCCCACGACCTCAGCACCTTGGCCTTGCCGATCATCGGCATCAGCGTCATCCCCGCCTCCATCACATGTTCCACCATCGGCAGGTTCCCCCGCGCGGCATAGGAGGAATAGAAATCGAGATCGCCGCCGAAGACGAGGCCGCCCTTGTCCGACTGCGAGATGTAGAAATGCCCCATGCCGAAGGACACGACATGGTCGATCACCGGCTTCAGCCCCTCGGTCACGAAAGCCTGAAGGATATGGGACTCAATCGGCAGCCGGATCCCCGCCATCTCGGCCACCTGCCCCGAACGCCCGGCAACGATGATGCCGATCTTCTTGGCCTTGATCGCCCCACGCGTTGTCTGCACCCCGCGCACCCGACCGTCCTCGATGTCGATCCCGGTCACCTCGCAGTTCTGGATCAGATCGACCCCGCGCTGGTCCGCGCCCCGGGCATAGCCCCAGGCCACCGCGTCGTGCCGCGCCGTGCCGCCGCGGCGGTGCAGGAGCCCGCCGTAGATCGGAAACCGGGAATTGTCGAAATCGAGGTAGGGCAGGTAGCGACGCACACCCTCTCGGTCGAGAAGCTCGGCGTCGTCTCCCTGGTTGATCATCGCATTGCCGCGCCGGGCGAAGGCGTCGCGCTGGCCGTCGGAATGGAAGAGGTTTATGAGGCCGCGCTGCGAATGCATCACGTTGTAGTTCAGCTCCGCCTCCAGCCCCTCCCAGAGTTTCAGCGAATGCGAATAGAATTCCTGGTTGCCGGGCAGGAAGTAGTTGGCCCGGACGATCGTCGTGTTGCGCCCGACGTTGCCGCCGCCGAGGTAACCCTTTTCCAGAACGGCGATATTGGTGATGCCGTGGTTCTTGGCGAGGTAATAGGCGGTCGAGAGTCCATGCCCGCCGCCCCCGATGATGACGTAGTCGTATTCCGCCTTCGGTTCGGGGTCGCGCCATGCCGGCGTCCAGCCCTTGTTGCCGAAGAGCCCCTCGCTGATGACCCTGAGCCCTGAATAGCGCATGACCTGCCTCCCTACCCGCTTCAGTGAACCGGTCCGAGCGTGAGATTTCAATGCCTCACAGCGATTTCCGCGTCATTCTGCGACAAAGCGTGTCGTTCCCCTGCCGGATGCGGAAAAAACCCGGCCGGGACCTGTGTCCGGCCGGGCAGGCAGTCGCGATGCGACGAGGGAAAGTCCCGGCCCGCGCAGGGGCCGGGCGGAACGGATCAGCGCGCGAGCCGGAAATAGGCGGCTTCGAAATTGCTCTCCATCCCGGCGCCTCCGCAGAACCCGAATGCACCGTTCGACGTGACGTCGAGCTTGCCGCCGGACACCACGGCGACGCCCTCGATTCCGTCGGCATTGGCGGTCATGGATATGTCGCCGGCTGCTATGATCTGGCTGCCGTAGGCGTTCACCTTGGCCGCGAATACAACGCCGCCTTTTGTAACCATCTGCACGCCGCCGCCCACCGCACAGTTGTCATCGCGGCCGATGACGATGTCGGACGAGGAATAGAAGGACTTCGGGTCGGCGTTCGTGGTGATGATGACGGCATCCTGGATCACCGCGCCGGCGGCAAATTGCAGGCGGCAATCTGTGACCAGCACCATGTTCACGAGCGAGAAGCCGGCGCCGAACTGCTTGTGGCTCATGTCGTTCTTGCATTCCATGAAATGGATGCGGCCGGTCTTGAACTTGCTGGAATCGAGCGAGGTCGCGCCCTGCGCCTTCACTGTAATCGGCGTGGCGTTGGTGATATAGGGCCGATAGTAGAGCGATCCCGGCGCCATGATGCCGACCTGCGGGTCATTCGGGCTGGTGGTGATTCCGCGGATGATGTCATCGATCCGGTTGAGGATGCGCAGTTGGTACGACCCGTCGCGCAGCGCGTCGGACAGGCCGGAATTGCTGGTATACCCTGACGACGGCAGCTCGATATCGCGCCGGTCGGGCATCGAGACGACGACGCCCTGCTCGAACGTGTTGCCGGAACTGACCGAAACGTGGTTCTGCGAATGGATGCAGAACCCCTTGGTGAAATAGGCGTTCGACTGCATGTCGACCCGATCCTGCGCGACGAAGCCCTCGCGGAAGCAGGTCGGGTAATAGGTTTCGAAGACCGACCCGGAGGTCACATCCCACTCGTTTTTCCCGATAAGGCCGAGCATGTAGGTGGTGACGCCGTTGCCGGCCGCCGCATTGCGCTTGGTCGAGACCAGCACCGCGTCGCGCGAGGCGGGATCGACGGTGAAAAGTTGCGCGTCCCGGTCCCAGTGGCCGAACTTGATGTCCTCGCCGGTCAGGACCGTGCCGTATTTCTCGCCGGACATGTTCAGGGCCGCAATCTCCAGCGCCGCAGCCCGCGCCTCATCGGGCGTATGCAGTTCGCGCGTGTAGATCGCGGCATGGGCGGCGGCATCGGCGGCGACCTGAAGCTGTGTCTTGGACGCGAACCCGTTGCCGAAATCGACCGCGAGCCCGCCGAGGACCAGCGCGGCCATGAAGACCTGCAAGCTGAGCGCGGTGATGCCGCCGTCCTCGCGGGCGGCGAACCGGGAAACGGCAGTCCGGAAGCTGAAATGTGCCATCGCTCAGTTCTCCATCAGATGTTCGGCGCGGACCGTCATCCGGGCGCCGGAAAAGATGCCGGCGACACCAAAGAGGTCGAGGTCGACGAGCGGCACACTCACAGTCGTGGTAATGATGCCGGCGGTCAGGGTGGTGGCAGCCAGCGGATTGGGGCTGACCTCATTGGCATGGGCCAGGACGAAATTCTCGGTATCGGTGGTCGTGACAAGCCGGCCGATCGACATGTTCCGGTTCGCGTCCTGCGCGATGCGGAGCAGCCGCGTCTGGCCGTGAAACATCATCGACACGTCCGCCAGAAGCGCGACGAGCATGACAAACATCGGCAGCCAGAGAACCGCTTCGATCGTGGCGGCGCCATCTTCGGATTTCGCAAAGCGAGAAGAACGACCGGAAAGGAAGTGAGGGCAGCGCATAGTTACCGTTTCCCGTTCTCGGCGGCCGGTTGTCCCGACCTGCCGTAGCGCCCCCACAGAAACAATGAGGGGATGAATCGGGCGAAATTGCGGCGCTGGAGCGCAGAACGCGGACAATCCACGTAAATTTCTCTGGAAATCTGAGTCCTTAGGTATTTTAGCGCCGCGCGTCCGCGGGATCGATCAGGGCCGGTTAACCAGTTTCGAATCGGACCGCGGCGTCCGGGACGAGCCAGCCGCGATAATGGACGATCCGGCCAAGACCGAACGGCGCGCGCAGTTCGACGTCGAAGCGGAGCCGACCGCAATCCTCGCTCTCGGTCGCGATGCTCTCGGGCAAGAGCGCGCGCGGCAGCGGCAGGGGGCCGAACCGCCCCCCGATCGCCGGAAAGTGCAGCGCTCCGTTCCGGACCACGAGACCGAGGGTGAAGGTGAGCGGGCCGAAACGCTCGGTGATGGCCCCCTTCCCAAGTGCGAGGTGCGAGCGGAACACCCGGCCGCCGAAATCGCGCTCCCAGATCTCGCCAGCGGGGCCGTCGCGCTTGGTGACGCAGAGCGCCACATCCGCATTCTCGGGCGGAAACCGGAAGACCGCCGCGAGCAACCTCGCCGCCAGCCCGTGTCCGCGCGTAACCGTGGCACGACCCGACATCCGCAGACAGCCGGCCCAGTCGTGGCCCTGCCGCACCGCCACCGGCAACCGCGCGAACTCCGCCCCGAGGTGGGCGGGAAAGAGCGGCAGCGCCGGACCCTCGTCGCGACCGAAGCCGATGCGGAGATCGGCCATCGCCGCCTCGAATTCGTCCAGCGGCAGGACGGTCAGGGCGGGCCCCGCGCCAGGCGGGATGCGGGCGGCAGCGCGCAGGATCGCCCGCGCGGCAACGGCGGGAACGAAAGGCCCCTCGCCCGCCTCGGCGAGCAGGCGCCATTCGGCACGGCAAAGGCGGCCTTGCCTGCGCCCGGTGACGCGCACCACCATCCCGCCCCGCGCCGACCCAAACGGCCAGAGCAGGAGCGCCAGCCATCGCAGGGTGCCGACCAGACGCGGCCCGGCGGCGATGCCGGTGACGGCGCGGAGCCGCGAGAGCAGGACCAGCCCGGCATTCATCACCGGAAGCTCCAGCCCGGCCCGAAAGCTCACCGATGCCGCGCCGAAGCGGGCGGGGAAGAGCCGGGTGTCGGGCACCTCGATCAGGTAACCCCTCCGCGCCAGTCCGGGGCCGAGCGTGTAGCGCCGGGGATCGCTCCAGCCGCGCCGTTCTTCCCAGCGGCTGCCCTGCCAGAGCGGGAACATGGCGCCGGTGCGGGACAGGATCGCCGCGACGACCGACCGCCCGCGCGGGGCGCGGTTACCGGGCAGGATCGCGATGTCGATCTCCTCCACCGCCGCCATCCCGTCGGCAAGTGCCGCCACCGCCGCCGAGGACAGTGCGGGAACCGAAGAGACACCCGACAGCGCGAAGCAGCCCGCCGCCTTCGCTGCGCCGTCGAGGGCCGCAAGGCCGAGGCAGAATCCCGCGTCGTCGGCAAGGTCGAGATAGTCGATCCGCCGCGCGATGCAGGCACGGGCGAGGTGCCAGGGGTCGTCGTCATAGGCGTGAAACGGCCCCGCGGCATCGACCACGGCCTCCGGCGCCTCGGCCCAGAGCGGCGCGAGTTCGGCGCGAATATCGACGCGGATCGAACGGGCGCCAAGCCGCCGGCCCAGCGCCTCGACGCGCGCGAGGTCACGGGCGGCGATCACCACGTCATGGCCGTCGCGGACCAGCAGATCCGCGAGGCGGCTGCCGAATACCCCGGTTCCTCCGAGGACGACAACCTTCATGTCATGAGCCGCGCGCGCAACCGTGGCGAGGCCATCTCGCAAAGATCGGACCGGCCGAAGAGCGCGTAGCGATTGCGCGCGATCCTCGCATAGAGCCAGTCGCGCAAAGGGCGGGGGATGAGGAGAAGCAGCCCGAGCCCCCTACCCCATCCGCCCGACCGCATCCCGACGCGTGCCATCGCGTCGAAATCGCGCCAGACCCGGCCGCCTTCGAGGTAAAGCCAGCTTTCGGGATCGTCCGGCCTCAGCCCGTAATGGCAGAGCATCGCCTGTCCGAGCGGCGTGGCGACCGGGCAGATGCGGATATCGCCGCGCCGGTCGAGCCGGTCGATCATCCGAGCACCGAAACCGCACAGGGCGCAGTCACCGTCCATGAAGGCGACAGGGGCCGCGTCGTCGAAGGCCGGCACGGCGGGGTCGTCACAGTAGCTGTAGGGCGCGGGCAATCGGGCCTCCGGTCAGTCGCCCCCGAGCCTACCGCGAGCCGGCGCACCTGTCGATGCGACCCGTTGGGCCGGGATCACTCCGCCCAGTCCCAGGGGCGCGTGAACTCGCCCAGCTTGTGCTTCAGCGCGTCTTCGTCCACCGCGCCGGTCCGCTCCAGCCGGGCGACGAGGCCGCGCTTCTTGTCCTCGACCACGTCGCGGACGCGGACGGCGAATCCGGCCTCGGCCAGCGCCGCGTCGTAGATCCGCTGGATCGCAAGCTTCCTCAGGTCGGGCTTGAAGATCTTGCCGACCGCCGTCTTCGGCAATTCGGCGAGAATCTCGACGTATTTCGGCACCGCGGCGCGTTCGCGGATATTCTGGCGGGCGAAATCCATCAGTTCTTCGGGCGTGACCGCAGCGCTGCCGACAAGTTCGACATAGGCGCAAGGAAGCTCGCCGGCGAAGGCGTCGGGCTGGCCGATGGCGCCGACGAAGGCGACCGCCGGATGGCGCATCAGCGCCTCCTCGATCTCGGCCGGGTCGATGTTGTGGCCGCCGCGTATGATCAGGTCCTTGGCGCGGCCGGTGATCCACAGATAGCCGTCGGCGTCAATCCGGCCGAGATCGCCGGTCCTCAGATACCGCCCCTCGGCGAAGAGCGAGCGGTTCTTGTCGACCTCGGTATAGGTCGACCCTTCGAAGACGCCGGGATTCGAGACGCATATCTCGCCGACCTCGTCCACGCCGCATTCCTTGCTGACCGCACCCTCGCCGTCGGTGTGCAGGATGCGCACATGGCTGTAGGGCAAGGGCACGCCGACGGAGCCCACCTTCTTGAATCCGTCGATCGGATTGCAGGACACGAGGCAGGTCGCCTCGGTCAGCCCGTAGCCCTCGGCGATCTGCACGCCGGTCGCCTTCTCGAACCGGGTATAAAGCTCCAGCGGCAGCGGTGCGGAGCCGGAAATCGCGATCTTCAGCGACGAAACGTCGGCATTGACCGGGCGCTGCATCAGGGCGGAGATGGCGGTGGGCACCGTGATCAGGAACGAGACCTTCCAGCGTTCGATCAGCTTCCAGAAGTTGTCGAAGACGCCGTCGCCCCGGTAGCCCGCCGGCGTCGGCATGACCATATGCGCGCCGGACGCGATCACCGACATCAGCACCGGGTAGGCGGCAAAGACGTGAAAGAGCGGCAATGGGCAGATCAGCACGTCGGTCTCGTCAAAAAGCAGCCGGCCGCCGAGCCAGCCGTTGTAGATCATGCCGGAATACTTGTGCTGCGCGACCTTGGGCATCCCGGTGGTGCCGCCGGTATGGAAATAGGCCGCGACCCGGTCGCCCTTGGTGTCGGCGAAGGTCAGCCGGTCGGAGGGCATCCGCGCCGCCTCCGCGTTGAAATCCTTGATCGCCGCCTTGTGCCCGCCCGGGTTCTTCGGCCGCACGAAAGGCACGATCCAGCTTTTCGGCGGCGTGAGATAGCGGTTGAGATCGACCTCGAGCAGCGTCGTCACGCCGGACGCGAGCTTCAGGGCGGCGGCGGCCTTCTGCGGCACGTCGGTCTTGGGGAAGGCCTTGAGCGTCACCAGCACCTTCGCCTTCGTCTCGCGCAGGATCGCGGCGATCTGCTCCGGCTCCAGCAGCGGGTTGATCGGGTTGACGATGCCGGCGACGGCACCGCCGAGCAGGGTGGCGGCGGTCTCGTTCGAATTCGGCAGCAGGTAGGCGACGACGTCGGTCTCGCCGACGCCGAGGCTGCGGAAAAGGTTCGCCGCTTGGGTGACGCGGCCGAGGAGGCCGGTCCAGGTCAGCGTCTCGGCCCTGGCGCCGGGGTCGGAAAGGAGTTGAAAGCTGATCGCGTTGCGCGTGCCGTGCGCGTCCCGGGTGCGGCTCAGGAACTGGTAGAGCGTTACCGGAAGATCGCGCTTTTCATACGGCATTTCCTCTTCGATCGCGTGGCGATCGGCGAGGCCGGAAAATTTCCCCATGAACACTCCTCCCAAGACCCGCTCCCCCGGGTCTTTTCTCCGCGGGAAGGATGGGTGCAAAGTCTTCGCAGGGCAAGTGTGACGCTCGGTCGAAACCACCGGAACGCCACGTCATATGGTCCGGCCTCCGCACGGGTGGCGGCCGGACCCCGGGGTCATTTCGGCGGAATGCGCAGCACCTGACCGGGATAGATCTTGTCGGGGTGGGTCAGCATCGGCCGGTTGGCCTCGAAAATCTCGGGGTAGCGGCTCGCCTTGCCGAGCGTCTTCTGCGCGATGGCCGACAGCGTGTCACCCTTGACCACGGTGTGGAAGACCGCGCCCCCGGTGTCGTCGTCGTGGCTGGTCTCGACCTCGGCCACGCCATTGACGTTGCCGACCGCGAGGATGACCTTTTCCTTCATTTCGGGGCTGACCGCCGTCCCGGACACCTTGACCTTGTCACCCTCGACCTTGATATCGAGCCCGCTTGCGTCGAGGCCGAGATTCTTGATCTCCTTCTGTAGCGCCACTTCCGGCGCCTCTGCCGCCTCGGCCGCACCGCCACCGAATAGCTTCTTGCCCGCGCCTTTCACGAAACTCCAGACACCCATGATCGCCTCCATGTTCTTACGGGTTACACGTTTTCACACCGGCAGGTCCGCCGGTGCTGCGGCGCCATTATTCGGTCTGGCGGCGCGAATGGCAACGGTCCGCGCCCGGAGGTGACCCAAGGTCAGGCGCGCGGCAGGCCAGGTCCAGCGGCGCGCGCGGGTTGCCGCGCGCAAGCTTTTCCTCTCGCCCGCTTCGTTGACACGAAGCGGGCTCGGGCGCTCCGCGGGAGGTATTTTTGAACAGAAGAAACCGGGTGGCGGCGCGCCTATTCCGCCGCCATGCCTTCGGTAAACTGGAGCCGCGCGAGGCGGGCATAAAGGCCATCCTCGGCCACCAGCTTGTCATGCGTGCCGGTGGCGACGATGCGGCCCGCGTCGAAGACAACGATGCGATCGGCCTTCTTTACCGTGGCGAGCCGGTGCGCGACGATCAGCGTCGTGCGGCCCTTCGCCAGCGTCTCGACGGCATGCTGGACCGCGCGTTCACTTTCGGCGTCGAGCGCCGAGGTCGCCTCGTCCAGAAGCAGGACCGGCGCGTCGCGCAGGATCGCGCGGGCGATGGCGATGCGCTGCTTCTGCCCGCCCGATAGCATCACGCCGCGCTCGCCAAGGTAGCTGTCGTAGCCCTCTGGCAGGGCCGCGATGAAGTCATGCGCGGCGGCGGCCTTCGCGGCCGCCTCGACCTCGGCATCGCTCGCCTCGGGGCGGCCGTAGCGGATGTTGTCGCGCGCCGAGGCGGCGAAGATCACCGGGTCCTGTGGCACCAGCGCCACCGCGCGGCGGAAGTCCGAGCGCGCCATGTCGGGCAGCGCCACCCCGTCGATGGTGATGCGGCCCCGGTCGGGGTCGTAGAAGCGCAGGAGAAGCTGGATCACCGTGGTCTTGCCGGCCCCGGACGGGCCGACCAGCGCCACCGTCTCGCCCGGCCGGACATGGAGATCGACTTGGTCGAGCGCGGATTGCGTGGGCCGCGACGGGTAGTGGAAGGTCACGTCCTCGAAGGCGATCTCGCCCCGCGCCGGGCGCGGCAGGGCGACCGGCGTGGCCGGGTCGCGCACGCTGTCGGTGGCGCCGAGAAGCTCCACCAGTCGTTCGGTAGCCCCGGCCGCACGCTGCAACTCGCCCCAGATCTCGGAGAGCGCCGCGACGGAGCCCGCGGCCATCACCGCGTAGATCACGAACTGCACCAGTTCGCCCGGGCTCATCAGCCCGGCCCGCACGTCGCGCGCGCCGATCCAGAGCACACCGACGACGCCGGCGAAGACGAGGAAGATCACGATCACCGTCATCACCGCGCGGGTACGGATCCGCGCCTTGGCGGAACGGTAGCTTTCCTCAGTCACGCGGCTGAAATCGGCCCGCGCCTCGGCCTCGTGGGTGAAAGCCTGCACCGTCTGGACCGCGCCCAGCGCCTCGGAGGCGGAGCCGGAGGAGGCCGCGATCCAGTCCTGGTTCTCGCGGCTGAGGCGGCGGAGCCGGCGGCCTTGGGTGATGATCGGCACGATCACGGCGGGCACGATCAGAAGCACGAGCCCGGTCAGCTTCGCCGAGGTCAGGAGCATCAGGAGGATGCCGCCGATGAGGATCAGCACGTTCCTCAGCGCCACCGAGACCGACGATCCGATCACCGAGAGGATCAGCGTCGTGTCGGTGGTGATGCGGCTGACCACCTCTCCGGTCATCAGCCTCTCGTAGAAGGCCGGACTCATCCCGATCACCCGGTCGAAGACCGCCTTGCGGATGTCGGCCACGACCCGTTCGCCGAGCCTCGTGACGAGGTAGTAGCGCGCGCCGGTGCCGAGCGCGAGCAGCGCGGCGATTGCCATGGCGCCGGCGAAGTAGCTGTCGAGCAGTTCCGCCCCGGCGCTGAACCCGTCGATGACGCGGCGCACCGCGAGCGGCAGGATCAGCGAGATCGAGGCGGTGAGCGTCAGCGCCAGCCCGGTGAGGATCACCAGCCCCCGATAGGGCGCGATGAACGGGGCGAGGCCGGCGAGTGCCCCCACCCGCTTCGACGCCGCGCGGTCTTCGTTCGTCACGTCCTGTCGTCTCGCCATGCCAGCCCCTCCGGTCGCAAGCGGTTTAGGGCGCACCGGCGCCGGGGGCAAGCGGCGGCAAGGTCGCAGCCCCCTCGCGGGGCGCCTGAAGCGGCGAAAATGCCCCGTGGTGACGCGAAACTGCGGCAGCGGGCAGGCCAGAACGACGTCATGGCATCACGCAATAAACGTGTGATATTTTCTCACTTTCGAAAGATTCTTCGTAGAAATCTGGAATCATCGGGTAATTTTGCGTAGTTTATTGCGCAACTTCGAAAATTAGGGAGCCGATCCCGCCCGTTTCGGGCGACACTTTCCCTGCCCGATGTGATCGGGAAGCAAACGAGGGAAAACACAATGGCAAATACGTTCGTTGCCGCCTACGACGGCAGTCCTGCCGGGCGGCGGGCCGTCGATTTCGCGCTCACGCAGGCCAGGACGGCCGGCGCCCCGCTGATCGTCGCCCATGTGCTGGAATGGTCGCCCTATTCGTTCCTCACGACCGAAGAACTCGCCGAGCGGCACAAGCGGCGCGGCGAGGAACTGGCGCGGGCCGAGACGGCGGTGTTGGCGCCCTTGCTGGCCGAGCTGGAGGGATCGGGCGTGACGGTCACGAGAGAGATCAAGTACGGCCATGTCGCCGAAACGCTCTGCGACATCGCCAAGGCGCACGGCGCCAGCCAGATCTTCATCGGGCGGACCGGCCAGTCGACCATCGTCGAGCGGCTCTTCGGTTCGGTTGCCGGAACGCTCGCCCAGATCGCGCCGGTGCCCTGCACCATCGTGCCGTAACGAGACCAGAACAGGGATAGTCAAATGGCATTCACCACGGAAACGCGCGCCCTGAGCGGCGCGGCCGGGCTGGCGATCTTCGCGAACGCGGCCCAGGCCCAGACACTCGACGACACCATCAACGGGCTTTTCGCCTCCTCTACCGGATGGTTCGTCAATTTCATCTTCGCGCCCTTCCCGGGCACGTCCTTCCCCTGGATCGTCGCCTGGCTCGTCATCGCCGCCACGATCTTCACCCTCTATTTCGGCTTCATCCAGTTCCGGGTCATCCGGCATTCGATCCAACTGGTGAAGGGCGACTATTCCGACCCCAACGACGCGGGCGAGGTCAGCCACTTCCAGGCCCTTGCGACGGCGCTGTCGGGAACGGTCGGCCTTGGCAACATCGCGGGCGTCGCGGTCGCGGTCGGGATCGGCGGGCCGGGGGCGACCTTCTGGATGATCCTCGCCGGTCTTCTCGGCATGGCATCGAAATTCACCGAATGCACCCTGGGCGTGAAGTACCGCAACGAATATCCCGACGGCACCGTCTCGGGCGGGCCAATGTACTACATGACCAAGGGCTTTGCCGAACGCGGCATGCCCGGCGGCAAGGTGCTGGCCGTGCTGTTCGCGATCTTCTGCATCCTCGGATCATTCGGCGGCGGGAACATGTTCCAGGCCAACCAGGCGCACCAGCAGCTTGCCGGCATCCTTGGCGACTATCCGGGCTGGATCACCGGGGTGATCTTTGCCGCGATCGTCTTCGCGGTCATCGTCGGCGGCATCAAGTCGATCGCCCAGGTGACGGAAAAGATCGTTCCCTTCATGGGCATTCTCTATGTCGGTTCGGCTCTGATCATCATCCTGATGAACATCCACAACGTCGGCTGGGCCTTCGGCCAGATCTTCGCGGGCGCCTTTACCAGCACGGGTATCGCGGGCGGTGCGGTCGGCGCGCTGATCCAGGGTTTCAAGCGGGCCGCATTCTCGAACGAGGCGGGGGTCGGGTCCGCTGCCATCGCGCACTCGGCCGTCCGCACGAAGGAACCGATCACCGAGGGCTTCGTCTCGCTGCTTGAGCCGTTCATCGACACGGTCGTGATCTGCACGATGACAGCGCTGGTCATCATCTTCACCCAGCAGCTTGTCATCGATCCCGAGACGGGCATGTACCTTCTGAACGATAACGGCACGATCCAGACCGTGACGGGCGCCACGGGCGTCGGCCTGACCTCGGCCGCCTTCGCCGCGGCCTTCTCGTGGTTCCCCTACGTTCTGGGCCTGGCGGTGATCCTCTTTGCCTTTTCGACGATGATCTCCTGGTCCTACTACGGGCTGAAGGCCTGGACCTATCTCTTCGGCGAGGGCAAGACGCAGGAGCTGAGCTTCAAGCTTCTCTTCTGCTTCTTCGTCATCATCGGCGCCGCGGCGAGCCTCGGCCCGGTGATCGACTTCTCCGACGCGGCAATCTTCGCGATGGCGGTCGTGAACATCATCGGGCTTTACGTCCTGATGCCGATCGTCAAGGCCGAGGTGCAGAGCTATCTCGGGCGCCTCGCCTCGGGCGAGATCCGCAAGTTCAAGTGACCGGAGCTTCGGTCGGGCGGATATCCGCCCGACCGACCCCGCCAGGACGCGGTGATTGCGACGGCGCGTCCCGACAGATAGGATAGGCTCGGCGCCGCGCTGAACGGCCCCGGATCCTGAAGAGAAATTTTCGTGGCAACACACTCGGCCGAAACCGCCCGCGACCTGCTCGCCGCCTTGCGCAAGGCCGCCCCACGCGACATCGTCGAACTGAACGGAGACTTCGGCGCGGTGACGCTCGACGGCATCCGGCCGGATCAGCCCGTGACGATAAAGGCCGCCAAACCCGGTGCGGCGCATTTCGAAAGCCTGCTTCTGCAAGGCTGCGCCAACCTCAGCTTCGACGGTCTGTCCTTCTGGCCGCTCGCGCCGGTGCCGAAGAGCCGGGCCAAGCCCTATCTTGTCACCGGCTTGCCAGGTTCTACCGGGATCGAGGTCAGCAACTGCCTGTTCCGCGGCCGGGCCGACAGCGACAACCATGCTCGCTGGACTGCGGCGGACTGGGATGCCGCCAAGATCGGCGCGGTTCTGCTGCGCGGGGAACGCTCCGTGATCCGCAACTCGGCTGCGATCGGCGTCTATTTCGGCTATGGCGTCGGCGGGCGGAATTCCGAGATCTTCGGCAACCTCGTCTTCGGCTTTTCCGGCGACGGCCTCAGGGCGACGGACGATAATTGCGTGGTGATCGGCAACCGGGTGACCGATGCGATGCAGATCGACGACAACCATTCAGACGGGTTTCAGGCCTTCAAGGTCAGGGAACTGCTGAACGGCCTCGTGATCAAGGACAACGTGCTGCTGGAATGGACGGTGCGGCCGGACAATCCGCTTCGCGCGAAGATGCAGGGGATCGGCCTGCACAACGGGCCCTATTCCAATGTCGTCGTGCGTGACAACGTGGTCGAGACCTCGGCCGCGAACGGCATCCGGCTGCACGCGGTCCGGGATGTCGAGGTCGTGGGCAACCGCGTCCGCAACGCCAACGGACCCAACGGCCGGCACCCGTGGATCAAGCTCGACCAATGCAGCGGCCGCATGGTCGTCGAGAACAACGAGGCCGAACAGTTTCAGCTCAATCGCAGCGTCGTCCAGCGCGGCAACCGAAAGCCGGACTATACCGCCCGCTATTGAACCCGGGCCAGCTCTGCCTCTCGACCGGGCACGTCGCACTCACGCGGTCATGGCCCGAACCGTCGGGATTCCTCCCGCCGCAAGAGGCGGCGCGGCGACGATGACGAGGGTCACCGCATCCGCGACCGCCCCTGTGAGGAAGGTCAGGTCATATGTCCCCGTCAGGTCGAAGAGACCTCTGCCCAGATAGTCGCCCAAGCCATGAGCGGCCCACCCGAAGGCAAGGATCAGCCCCATCGCGCCGTCACCGCGTCGCAACGGGAGTGAGGGCGCGACGAAACCAAGCCCGGTCACGATGGCGCCAAACAGGATGACCGCGCGCATGTTGAAGCGGTCGGCGGCGAAGCCCTTGACCACGCCGCCGAGGCCGATGCCATTCAGGCGCACGGTGTTGATCAGGGCGATGCTTCGGGGCGCGAGCGGCGCGTCCATCGCTGATTGTGGCTCACTGCGGTTCTTCACGCTGCGGCCTGTCCGGCTGGATCACGCCGGATAGTGGCGGCAACGGGCCACCAGTTGAAATTCCGATTTGGAAACGAGTGATTTACGATGCTTATAGATTTACGATGCTTATAGAGGGGCGATATCGGGCAGCGCCAAACGTATCCGCATCTCGTCGCGGATCATACGGATGAAGGACCGTGCCGGAAGCGACGGCTCGATGGTGGCCTTGACGATCAGTGCGGTTTCATACCGGATTTCGGGTGCGAAGGGCCGCCAGTTCACCCCGTCATTCAACAGCAAGCAGCCGTTCAGCGCATCCACGATCGCACCCCCCGCGCCCTCGGCCACCATCCGGCGCACCACAGCGAAAAAGAACCCATGTATCGAGGGGCGTATCTTGATACCTGCTGCGGCGCAGACTTCGCGGACCTGTCGGTCCACCTTGTTGCTGTCGTGGATACCGATCACCCGTTGTTCGGCCAGATCGTCCGGCGCGATGCAGTCTTTCGGGGCAAGCGGCGAGTCGGACGGAAAGATGCAGACGCATGGCAGGGAAAGGGTTTCGGGTTGTAGCGGCTGTGCGGCGATCAGCGCCTCGACAAGGTTGATTTCGCATTGCCCGTTTCAGCCCACTCGCGCGGCATCGATCACGAAGAGTTTGCGCATGTATTCATGAATGACCCATTCGCCAGTCCATCCCTGGGGCAACACCAACAGGTCGCCCGGCCCGATGTCACGACTCCCGCTGCCATCCGTGTTCGAAACCGTCGCCCGCCCGGAAAGGATGTGGCAGTATTCTCCCGCCGCAGTCCGGTCGGCGGTAAAACGGCCCGGCGTGCATTCCCAGACCCCGATCTTGATTCGGCCATCGTCCGAAGACCACAGAACGGTCGAGGCTTCGGTCTGACCTTCGGTCAGCGTCGTGGGCTTGTCGACGAAGTCGCACAGAGGGATGTTTGCAAGGCCGGCAAAGGCTTTCGGGTCGATCATGGCAGGGCTTTCAATCCGTTGGGTTTCACAATGGTCCGTGTGTCATTCTTTCCGCCCCGATGGGTTCTTCCGTTGCCCGAATAGTTGCGCAAGCACCATCATGCCCGTGGTCACCAGAACCATGATGGTCGAGATCGAGGCGATGGTCGGGTCGATCTGATCGCGCAGCGAGTTGAACATGTTGCGTGTCAGGGTCGGGTTGTCGCCACCCGAGACGAACATTGCCACCACGACCTCGTCAAACGAAGTCAGGAAAGACAACAGCGCACTGGTGACCACGGCAAAACGGATCTGCGGCAGAGTCACCGTCAGGAACGCCTTCCAGCGTGGCGCGCCAAGGCTGCGGGCGGCTTCTTCCTGACGCATGTCGAAGCTTTTTAGTGCCGATCCGGTCACGATCACCACCAGAGGCAGAGCCAGCACGGTATGCGCCAGCACCAGCCCGGTGATGGTGTAGAGGATCTTGAGCTGTACATAAGCGTAGAACGCGCCGATCGCGACCAGAACGACAGGCACCATCATCGGCGTGATCATCAGCACGAAAGCCGCGCGCACGAAGCTGATGCGCGAGCAATGCAGGCCATAGGCCGCCAGCACGCCGATCGGCGTCGCCACCAGCATCGTCAGGAACGCCGCCATGAACGAGGTCCGCGTCGCCAGCATCCATTCCGGTGAACCGAAATAGTTATCGTACCAGCGGGTCGACCATGTTTGCGGCGGAAACTCCAGATACTGACTGTCGGAGAACGACATCGGCACGACGATCAGGGTGGGTGTAACCAGAAGAACCATGGTGATAACCGCGATCACGTAGAGCCAAAGGCGTTGGCCATGTGTCACCTGGGTCTCAGTCGCGGGGCTCCGGAGCCAGCGTAACATCAGTGCCCTCCCCCGGTCAGCTTTTCGAGGTTCAGGAACCGTGAGGCGATCCACAGGATCACTATGGTCGATACAAGGAGTACCACGCCGAGCGCGCTGGCCGCGCCCCAGTTCACGAACAACTCGATGTTCCTGACGATCTGCATCGAGACCATGATCACCTTGCCTCCGCCGAGCACCGCCGGGGTAACAAAGAACCCGAGGCTCAGGATGAATACCATCAGCGATCCGGCAAAGAGACCCGGCAGCGTCAGCGGAAAGAACACCGTCCAGAAGGCACGCCTCGGGCTGGCGCCGAGGTTGGCGGCGGCCTTCATCAGGTCGCGGTCGATGGCCCGCATCGCGCCATAGACCGGCAAGATCAGGAAGGGCAGCATGATATGCACCATGCCGATCAACGTGCCGGTCATGTTGTGCACGATCTTGATCGGCTCCTCCCACAGCCCGAGCGAGATAGCCCATTCATTGACCAGCCCACGCTTCTGCAACAGCACGAGCCAGGCATAGGTCCGCACCAGCAGCGAGGTCCAGAACGGCAACAGCACGGTGATCAGACAGAGGTTGGCGATCCGGTTGGGTAGGCCAGCTATGAAATAGGCCAACGGATATCCAATCAGGATGCACAGGCCCGTGGTCAGGAAGCTGACCTCGAATGTGGTCCGGAAGATCCGCAGATAGGATTTTTGCTTCAGCATCCTTTCGTAGTTTTCCAGCGAGAAATTGCCATCCGCTCCGATAAACGACACATAGAACAGCCAGCCCACCGGGATCACGAGAATGACCAGGATCAACAGGATCGCCGGCGAGCCGAGACCGAAGAGCTTGAGCCGCTCAATCCATTCGTCCCGCCTCAGCCCAGCTTCGTTTGTCTGCGCGGCTTCCATTTACTGTTCGCTTCCGTCGATCAGAACGGTGTCCTCGGGCGCCAAGCACAGTGTCAGCGCCTCGCCCACCGCGGGCAGGGCGGTGACGTTGGCGCCACGCATCGCGCCACGTAGTACGATCTGCTCGCCGCCTGCCAGTGCGGCATGCAGCAGGAAACTGTCTCCCTGATAGACAACTTCCGTTGCTGTGGCGTCGAAATTATTAACCCCTTCGCGTGGCCCCTCGCGCGACAAGACAGCTCGTTCTGGCCGGACCATCAGCAACAGGCTCTCGGCCTCGGGTAGCGGCAGATCGTGCAGCAGGGGTTTGCCGTCTAACAGGACGGCCTCGCCCTTGCGGGATACGGGCAGGAACGTCGACTCGCCGATGAAATCCGCCACGAAACGGTTGGCTGGGCGTTCATACAGGTCGCGAGGGGTAGCCAGTTGCATGATCCGGCCATGGTTCACCACGGCGATCCGATCCGACATGGTCAACGCTTCGCGCTGGTCGTGGGTGACGTAAACCGTGGTCATCCCCAATTTCTCATGCAGGTGGCGCAATTCGATCTGCATCTGGTCGCGCAACTTCTTGTCCAAGGCCGAAAGCGGCTCGTCCATCAGCAGGATGCGAGGTTCGAACACGATGGCGCGTGCCACGGCGACGCGCTGGCGCTGGCCACCCGAAAGCTGGTCGATGCGCCGACCGCCGAACCCGCCAAGCTGCACCGTTTCCAGCGCCGCTTCGACCCGCATGGCGATCTCGGGCTTCGGCACCTTTCGCAGTTTCAGGGGATAACCCACGTTGCCAGCCACCGTCATGTGCGGGAACAGCGCATAGCTCTGGAAGGTCATGCCGACATCGCGCAGATGCGGCGCGGTGCGGATCACCTCGCGATCGCCGAATTTCAGGCTGCCGCAATCGGGACGCGTGAAGCCCGCCAGTACCATCAGAAGCGTGGTCTTGCCCGACCCCGACGGGCCGAGCAGCGTCAGAAACTCGCCGCTGCGCACCTCGAGCGACACGTCGTTGAGCGCGTACACCGACCCGTAGGTCTTGGTGACGTTCCTGACCGAGATCGGCAGCGCTTCGGTGGTCCTGGCGGTCAAGTCGAACCCTCGCAATCTTCCTTCGAGAAACAAGCGGGCGCCGGAGCGCCCGCCGTCGCAATATGCCGGAGCAAAAGGATCACTCGGTCAGCATTTCCTGATACATCTCGGCCGCAGTAGTTTCCCACTTGGCATACCAGTCCAGCGAAATCGGCAGCTGCATCGCCGCGTTTTCGGGCGACGAAGGCAGGCCAGCCGCGACATCCGCGGTTATTTCACCGGTTGCATAGGCCGCCTTGTTGGTCGGCCCATAGGTGATGTATTTCGGCAAGTCGTCCTGATACTCAGGCTTGGATATCTCGTTGAGGAATTCCATAGCCGTATCGCGGTTCGGCGCGCCTTTCGGTACCGCGAAGCAATCGTAATCCAGCAGCGCCTGATTGAAGCTGTACGCGACCATCGCGCCATCTTTGGCAGCATTGTCGAAGCGGCCGTTCCAGCCGGTGGTCATGTCGACCTCGCCATCCTTCATCAATTGCGCATGTTGAGCGCCCGAGGTCCAGAAGACCGAGATATGCGGCTTCAACTCGCGGATCTTGTTGATGGCACGCTCGATCCCTTCTTCACTGTCGAGCACCGCGTAAACATCCGCAGGCGCCACGCCGTCGGCCATCAGGGCCGGTTCCAACGCACCCGCCACACCGCCGCGATAGGACCGGCTGCCAGGGAACTTTTCCACGTCCCAGAAATCCGCCCAGCTTTGCGGACCGTTCTCGCCGAAAGTCTTCGTGTTCCAGGCATAGACTGTCGAGAACACGTCGCCGCCGATGCAATAGTCGGTGTAAAGGCCCGGGTAGAAGGTCGATACGTCGATCACCCCGTAGTCGAGCTTCTCCAGCAGCCCCTCGGCCGCCGCACGCGCCGCCGAACCCGAGCCGCTGGCGACGATATCAAGCGTGACCTGCCCCGAGGACACCTGAAGCCGCACGTCGGACATGCCCCCGTAGGTTTCCTGCTTGACCTCGATGCCGGTATTGACGGCGGCGGGCTCGAACAAGGCCTTGCTCTGCGCCTCCTGATAGGAGCCGCCCCAGGATGCGATGGTCACGCTCTTGCCCTGCGCAAAGGCACCTGTCGCCATGGCAGCGGCCGAGATCGTCAGAATTGTTATCGTTTTCATTGGCTTCCTCCCTTCGGATTGTTTTCCGGGCCATGCCACCCACGTGCCAGGCTGCGGATGGGCATGGTCCCTTGTCATCTTCCACCTGCCGCGATTGTGCTGGCACGCCCGCAACAAATGAAATTTCGAATCCTAAACCTTGGTTTCGATCCGTTAGTACCGAAGCAAAACGGGATTTCCCCACGACTTGCCCGGCGCTTCAGTCCATCCGCAATGCCTTTCGAAACTGTCGTTGATCGTTCCAGCGATACCAGGCCACCGCCGCGGGCAGGAACCACGGCTTGCCGCGGTAAAGCGGGCGCGTGGGAAACGGCAGGCCGTCAAATCCCGTGATGCCCTCGGCGAGGCCCAGCACCTTCTGGCCGGCCCGCATCCCAAGGTAAGGCGCCATAGATACGCCCGATCCACAATAACCCATCGCGTAGTGGATGCCGTCATGCACGCCGGTATGGGCCAACTCGTCGAAACTGTAAGCGACCGTGCCGCTCCAGGCATGCGAGAGCCCGACACCCTCGAGTTCGGGGAAGATCCGGCACATGTCCTGCCTGAGCCGCTCCGCGCCGGCAAGCGCCGTGGTCTCGGACGCCGACACGCGCCCGCCGAACAGCACCCGCCTCCGATCCGGCGAGGCGCGGTAGTAATAGACTACCTTGCAGGTGTCGCTGGCGATCCGGTCGCCGGGGAACAATTCGTCGATGGTCGCCTCGGGGAGTTCTTCGGTGGCGATGATGTAGCTGCCGATAGGGATCACCCGGCGGCGCAGCCATGGCGTCAGCGCGGTGGTATAGCCGTTGGTGGCGACGATCACGTTCCGGGCTTCTACCGGGCCTTTTTCGGTCTCGACCCGAAAACCCGCGCCGGCGCGGCCGATCCCGGTAACCCGGCAGCGGCCCACCACCTGCGCCCCCGCGCCAAGCGCAAGGCGCAGCAACTCGCGGTGAAACTTGCCCGGATGAATCGAGCAATGCGCCGAGAACACGACCCCGCCGAAATAGGTATCGGTGCCAAGCTGGCTGCGCTGCTCGCTGCGCGGCACCACAAAGCTCGGGATGCCTTCCTGCCGCTGCAGTTTTTCGGCATCGCGCACCAGCGTTTCGTAGTGCTGCGGCGTGTGCGCCGCGTGAAAGCGGCCGACCCGGCGGAAATCGCAGTCGAGCCCCTCGGACGCAACGAATTCACCGATCCACTTCAGCGCATTGGCCCCTTCCCCGCGGATCCCCCGCGCCCGCTCCGCACCGAATTTTTCGGTCAGTTTCTCCAGCGAGGGCTTGACGCTGGTGCTGATCTGCCCGCCGTTGCGGCTGCTGCAGCCATAGCCGGGATCCTCGGCATCCAGCACGAGCGTCGAGCGCCCGCCGCGCGCTGTAACGATAGCGGCGCTCAGCCCTGTATAGCCCGCCCCAACAATCAGGACGTCCACCTTCCGCGCCAGATCTGTCGCCAGCGCCGGCGGGGTGCCGATGTGATCGTGCCAGTAAGGGCTTTGCCTGATATCCGATAGCCGCATTGGATTGAACCCAGTGTTCCCTCAGCCCAAGCAAGACATCTCTGCCCACTGGCTCCGGTTGGAACGCTAGGCCAATATTGGCACGCAATTCATATCCAATATGACAAAACTTTCAGACCAATTTCGCCCGCCTTGGATGTAGCGCCGGCAGGTCGCGCAGAATGCTGATGCCGCGCGCGATGTCCTCGGGCGTGGCACAGCCGAAACCGAAGACAAGCCCGGATTGCGGGATCGGCGAAAAGCAGTAGCGCCGAAGCGGCGCAAGGGTGACGCCCAACGGCGCGGCCTGAGCGACAACCTCCGCCTCATCGACGCCGGGGCCGAGATAGGCCGGCGCATGGAACCCACTGGTTGTTTCTTGCAGGCAAATGGTTTCGGGCAAGGTTCGGGCGGCCTCCTGAAGGGCCTCGTGGCGCGCCTTATAGAGCTGGCGCATCAGGCGGATATGCGTTGCGAAATGCCCCTCGTCCATGAACTCGGCGACAATCGCCTGCGTTGCGGTCGACGGCCCACTGGCCCAAGTGTCGAACATCCGGTCGAAGGCTTCGACCATGCGCTCCGGAACCAAGATAAAACCTAGGCGCAGCGACGGAAAAAGGGATTTCGAAAACGTGCCGACATAAAGCACGCGGCCATTGGCGTCGATACTGTGGAGCGCCGGCCTCGGCGCATTTCCGAAATAGAATTCGCCGTCATAGTCATCTTCGATTATCAGTGCTTGCGCCTGGTCGGCGGCCTGCAACAGCTCCAGCCGCCGGGGCAAGGACATTACATGCCCCAGCGGCTGCTGATGCGACGGGGTGACAAATGCCAGCCGGAAATGCGGTGCCTTGGCCAGACCGTCCGACACCACTATGCCCTGGTCGTCGACATCGACCGGCATCAGCTCTGCGCCTTCCGACAGAAGCGCGTTGCGGGCGCCCGAGGCGCCGGGGTTCTCCATCCAGACCCGGTCCCCGGGGTTCAGCAACAGCCGCCCGATCAGCGAAAACGCATGCTGTGCGCCCGAGGTGACGAACACCTGTTCGGGATGACACCGGATTCCCTTCAGCGCGCCAAGGTGTGTGGCGATCGCCCGCCGCAGCGCCGCCAGCCCCTTTGGTTGGCCATAGCCCATGACATCGCCGCGCCCGCCCCGAAGGTGCCGGGCCGACAGGCGCGACCAATGGGCCATCGGAAAAGCGTCAAGCGCGGGCAGCGCGGTAATAAAAGCGCGCGGCTTGTGCGGCAGCCATGACCGTTGGGCGAAAGCACCCTGCGCCTGGTTGATGACGTAGGAGAGCCTTGGCCGCCGGCCCTCGGACCCTGCGCCCTGGCTGGCCGTGGCGGCGAGGTTCTGGTTCTCGAGCGTCTCGCTGACAAATGTCCCGGCACCAATGCGTGATACCAACATACCCTCGGCCACCAGCCGGTCGATAGCGTCGATCACCGTGGTGCGGGACACCCCTATCTCCCGGGCGAGCGTGCGGGTCGCCGGCAATCGTTCACCGGCGCCAAGCGCCCCCGAAAGGATCTTGTCGCGCAGTGCCATGTAGAGCTGAACGCTGACACCGCGGCTGAGCGAACGATCGAGCTGAATCGAGGACAACAACGCGCCGGCGGCATGTTTCAAGCTCGCCTCCCGATAATTGGTATGGAGAAAATGTCGAAATGGATATACCTGGCATCCCGATTTTTCGCCAGCTTTTTCGCGGAACCGTCCTTCCCGGTCGGCCGAATCCGGTGATGCCTCATGAAACTCGTCAAGCTTGAAACCTTTTCCAACGAATTCGTCTGTTTCGTTCGGGCAACCGCCGAAGACGGCGCGCAAGGCTGGGGCCAGGTCGCGCCCTACTACGCCGACATCACGGCCGAGGTCCTGCACCGGCAGGTCGCTCCCTATGCCTTGGGAATGGATTGCGGCGATATCGACGCGATGCTCGACATCGTGCGGGACCGCGAACACAAGTTCCCAGGCTCCTACCTGCGCCGGGCGATGGGCGGGGTTGACACCGCTGTGTGGGACATGCGCGGTCGACGTGAGGGCAAGCCGGTCTGCGAATTGATCGGCGGCACACCGGGCAAGATCCGAGCTTATGCCTCGTCGATGAAGCGCGACATTACGCCGGCTGACGAGGCCGCCCGGTTCGCCCGGCTGCGCGACGAGAAAGGCTTCGATGCCTTCAAGTTTCGCATTGGCGCAGAGGTCGGCCGCGACAAGGACGAATGGCCAGGCCGCACCGAGGAAATCGTACCGACCATGCGCCACGCATTGGGCGGCAGTGTTGCGCTCTTGGTCGATGCCAACTCATGTTACTCGCCCGCACGCGCCATCGAAGTCGGTCGTATGCTGCAGGACAATGGCATCTCGCACTATGAGGAGCCTTGTCCGTATTGGGAATTTTCTCAAACGAAAGAGGTCACCGACGCGCTGGATATCGACATCACGGGCGGCGAACAGGACTGCATGATGGAACGCTGGCAGACGATGATCGCCGACCGGATCGTCGACGTGCTGCAGCCCGACATTTGCTACCTGGGCGGCCTGTCGCGCACCCTGCGCGTGGCCCGTATGGCCGAGGCCGCCGGGTTGCCGATCACGCCGCACGCGGCCAACCTGTCGATGGTGACACTCTTCACCATGCACCTCTTGCGCGCGATCCCGAATGCCGGGAAATATCTGGAGTTCTCGATCGAGGGGTCAGACTATTACCCTTGGCAGCAGGGCCTCTTCACCTCCGACCCCTACCGGATCGAGGACGGCCAGGCCACGGTGACCGACGCCCCGGGCTGGGGGATAGAGGTGGACCCCGAATGGCTCGCGCGGTCGGAATATCGGGTGACGGAGCAGGTGTGAAGCTGCTGTTCCAGAACCGTAGGCAAACTGCTGGGGCGGTGGGAATAACATCCAAGTATCTTGATCCCACGGAACACCGGAAATGCACCGTCAGGCGCAGGTTCTTTAGCACCCGTCGTCCGACCTTCGTCTGAATCCATATCGTCTTGATCTGGAGACATTGCTCCAGAGCTTCGGCTACGTCCCCAGAAAAGCGGTCCGCCGTCGTGTTTGGGAAAACGGAGGTTCAGCATGGCTAGGAAACAGCGCAATCCAGAAGAGGTTGCCACGAAGCTTCAGCAGGTTGAGGTGCTTGTCGGACAGGGTATGTCACCAGTGGATGCGACCCGCGACGCTCCTGTGTTCGTCATCCTCTCGCACCAACAGACGGTTCTTCAACAGCTGAGTATGGCCCGATCACCTGCGAACAGCGTATTGCCTCCAGGTGGACCAAAAGGTGGGACAAACTCAATGAAACGTTAAAACTTCATTTTCTTTCAATGTATTATAATACTAGTGGTGCCCGCGGCCGGACTTGAACCGGCACGGCCGAAGCCTAGGGATTTTAAGTCCCCTGTGTCTACCATTTCACCACGCGGGCGGGCCCGGCGACCATAGCGCAACCGGCAGCGGCGGCAAGCTCAGAGACCGGTTTCCTTGACCGCCTCCATCGCCACATAGGTGGAAGTGGAGGCGACATGAGGCAGGGTCGAGATACGTTCGCCGAGAACCCGGCGGTAGTCGCCGATATCGCTGGTCCTGACCTTCATCAGGTAGTCGAACCCGGCCGCCATCATGTGGCATTCCTGGATCGGATTGAGGACGGCACGGTAACCGGCGATGACGCCGGTTTCTTCCAGCCGCTTCACCCGGGCCTGGGTCGGGGTCTTGGTCAGGCCGATGCGGCGGGCAAGCTCGGTGACCGACATGCGACCGTCCTCCGACAGGGCGCGCAGAATCGCGGAGTCGAAGCGGTCGATTTCCTGAGGTCCATTTGACATGCAAAATCCGTAATATTTGGTCATATCGCCTGACTTTTGATATTATTTAGCCAGAACGACTTCCGCGCAAGCGATAACATGGGCCCCATCAGGTGGAGGACCCCATGCACGATCTCTGGCACGCTATCGAAACCGGCACGCTGCAGCCGGAAGCCCCGCTTCTCGAACGCCTGATCGGCGCCGCGGGTCTCGACACCACCGACCGGGCGCGGATATCGGCCGAGGGCGCGGCGCTCGTCAGACAGATCCGCGCCGATGTGCGGCCGGGGCTGATGGAGGTCTTCCTCGCCGAATACGGGCTTTCGACCGAGGAGGGTATTTCACTCATGTGCCTCGCCGAGGCGCTCCTCAGGGTTCCGGATGCCGAGACGATGGACGCGCTCATCGAGGACAAGATCGCGCCGTCGGACTGGGGCCGCCACCTTGGCCAGTCCGCCTCCTCGCTGGTCAATGCTTCGACCTGGGCGCTGATGCTGACCGGCAAGGTGCTGGAGGACCGCGAGCCGGGCATCGTCGGCCACCTGCGCGGCGCGGTGAAGCGGCTCGGCGAGCCGGTGATCCGCCGCGCCGTCCGTCAGGCGATGAAGGAGATGGGCCGCCAGTTCGTCCTTGGCGAGACGATCAACGCCGCGATGGAGCGCGCCGCGAAGATGGAGGCGCAGGGCTACAGCTATTCCTACGACATGCTGGGCGAGGCGGCGAAGACCGCCGAGGATGCCGAACGCTATGCCGTCGCCTATGCCAAGGCTATCGCCGCGATCTCCACTGCGGCCGTCAGCGACGACATCCGCGACAATCCCGGCATCTCGGTCAAGCTCTCCGCGCTTCACCCCCGCTACGAGGTCGCGCAGGAAGCGCGCGTGATGGCCGAACTCGTGCCGGTGGTGCGAAAGCTGGCACTTCAGGCGGCGCAGGCCCGGATGGGCTTCAACATCGACGCCGAGGAAGCCGACCGGCTGACGCTCTCGTTGAAGGTGATCGAGGCCGTGCTCACCGACGAGGATCTTGCCGGCTGGGACGGGTTCGGCGTCGTCGTGCAGGCCTACGGCCGCCGCGCCGGGGCGGTGCTCGACTGGCTCTACGCGCTCTCCGAAAAACTCGACCGCAGGATCATGGTACGGCTGGTGAAAGGCGCCTATTGGGACGCCGAGGTGAAACGCGCGCAGGTTCTCGGCCTCGACGATTTTCCGGTCTTCACCCGCAAGGAAGCCACCGACGTGAGCTATATCGCCAACACGAAGAAGCTCCTCGGCATGACCGACCGCATCTACCCGCAATTCGCCACCCACAACGCCCATACCGTCGCCGCCGTCCTCGACATGGGCGCCGGAAAACCCTTCGAATTCCAGCGCCTGCACGGGATGGGCGAGCGGCTCCACGACATCGTGCTGAAGCGTGAAAAGACCCGCTGCCGCATCTACGCCCCCGTCGGCGCCCACCGCGACCTTCTCGCCTACCTCGTCCGGCGCCTCCTGGAAAACGGCGCGAACTCCTCCTTCGTCAACCAGATCGTGGACGAGGACGTGACGCCCGAAGAGGTCGCCGCCTGCCCGCTGACGGCGGTCGAGGCGATGCTGCCCGGCCTCACCAACCGCGCGATCCGCAAGGGGCCGGACCTCTTCGCACCCGAACGGCGCAACTCCGAGGGCTTCGACCTCACTGACGCCGAAACCCTCGCCCGCATCGACGCCGCCCGCGATCCTTTCGGCAAGACCGAATTCGCCGCCCAGCCGATCCTCGCCTGCAAGGTCGTGGGGGCAAGTCCGAAGCGCGTCCTCAACCCGGCGACCGGCCAGCTTGTCGGACGCGTCACCGACGCCACGAAAGATGATGTCGACGGCGCGCTGGCCGCCGCGAAACCGTGGAAGGCACCCGCGACGGAGCGCGCCGCGATCCTCAACCGCGCCGCCGACCTCTACGAGGAGAACTTCGGCCCGATCTTCGCACTTCTGGCGCGCGAGGCCGGCAAGACGCTCGCCGATGCCGTCGCCGAACTGCGCGAGGCGGTGGATTTCCTGCGCTACTACGCCGCGCGTGGTCAGGACCTGACGCGCCCGCCGCTCGGCACCTTCGCCTGTATCTCCCCCTGGAACTTCCCGCTCGCGATCTTCACCGGCCAGATCGCTGCCGCCCTCGCCGCCGGCAACGCGGTCTTGGCGAAACCTGCCGAGCAGACGCCGCTGATCGCCGCCCATGCCGTGGCGCTTCTCCACAAGGCGGGCGTCCCGGCCTCGGCGCTGCAACTCCTGCCCGGTGACGGCGCGACGGTCGGCGCCCGCCTCACCTCGGACCCGCGCGTGAACGGCGTCTGCTTCACCGGCTCGACCGAGACCGCGCTGATGATCCGCCGGGCGATGGCCGAACACCTCGCCCCCGGCGCGCCGCTCATCGCCGAGACCGGCGGCTTGAACGCGATGATCGTGGACAGTACCGCGCTGCCCGAACAGGCGGTCCGCGACATCGTCGCTTCCTCGTTCCAGTCGGCCGGTCAGCGCTGCTCGGCGCTCCGTTGCCTTTACGTGCAGGACGACATCGCCGCGCATTTCACCGACATGCTTTACGGTGCGATGGAGGAGCTGACGGTCGGCGACCCCTGGGCGCTTTCGACCGACACCGGCCCGGTCATCGACGCCGAGGCCGAAGCGGGCATCCGCGCCCATATCGAGAAGGCCCGCAAGGACGGCCGGCTCCTCCGCCAGCTCTCCACCCCGAAATCCGGCCATTTCATCGCCCCGACCGTGCTGCGCGTGAAGGGTATCGCCGAGATGAAGCGCGAGATCTTCGGCCCCGTCCTCCATATCGCGACCTTCGCGTCCGAGGACCTGCCGAAGGTGATAGACGACATCAATGCAACGGGTTACGGGCTGACCTTCGGACTTCACACGAGGATCGACAACCGCGTGCAGGAGGTGACCGAAGCGCTGCATGTCGGCAACATCTACGTCAACCGCAACCAGATTGGCGCGGTCGTCGGCTCCCAACCCTTCGGTGGCGAGGGGCTCTCCGGCACCGGCCCGAAGGCCGGCGGGCCGGAGTACCTCGCCCGCTTCACCGCGCCCGAACCCGCGACGACCGGGGGCGAGACGGCCGGCACGGCCAATCCCGCGAAGGTGCAGGCTGCGCTGAACGCCGCCCCTCCGCCCGCGATCCTCGGCCATATCGACCTGCCCGGCCCGACCGGCGAATCGAACCGGCTGACCCTGGTGACCCGGGCGCCCTTCCTCTGCCTCGGTCCAGGGCCCGAGGCGACCGAAGCGCAGGCCGAGGCGCTCCACGCGCTCGGCGGTCGTGCCATCGCCGTCGCGGGTGCGCTGGCGCCGGAGGCGCTGGAGGCCCTGAGCGGCTTCGCCGGCGTCCTTTATTGGGGCGATGCCGCAACGTCCCGCGCCTATGCGCAGGCACTCTCTCGACGCAACGGCCCGATCCTGCCGCTCGTCACCGCGATGCCTGACCGGGGCCACGCGGCGCAGGAACGCCATGTCTGCGTCGACACCACCGCCTCGGGAGGCAACGCGGCGCTACTGGCCGAGGCGGGTTCCGCTTGACGGACGGGCGCGGACGGGCGACCGTCCCGCCATGTTCCCGATCCGCGATCACAACCCGTCCGAACGCACGCCTTACGTGCTCTATGCGCTGATCGCCGCGAATGTCGCGGCCTTCCTCTTGCAACTGCCCTATACCGGCAGCGAACGGGCGATGCTGGCCTTCTGGCGCGACTGGGCGATGATCCCGGTCGCGGTCACCGAAGGCGGCGAATGGCACGGGGTCGTCACCTCGATGTTCCTCCACGCCGGGATATTTCACCTCGCCGGCAACATGCTCTTCCTCTGGATCTTCGGCGACAATCTCGAAGACCAGCTCGGCCATCTCGGCTTCCTGATCTTCTACTTCGCCGCCGGCATCGCCGCGGCGCTGGCGCATATCGCCGCCGACCCCGGATCGGCGGTGCCGACCGTCGGCGCCTCGGGCGCGATCGGCGGGGTGATGGGCGGCTACCTCCTTCTCTTCCCGAGGGCGAAGGTCGATATCCTCCTGATCTTCATCGTCTTCTTCCGGGTCTTTACGATCCCCGCCTGGATCATGCTCGGTCTCTGGTTCGGCATGCAGATCTTCTCCGGCCTCTCGACGCCCACCGGCGGCGGCGGTGTGGCCTACTGGGCCCATGCCGGCGGTTTCCTCGCCGGGATTGCGCTGGCACTGCCAGCCTGGCTCAGGCGCGGCGCCGGGGACTACTGGCGACAGACCCACGGCGTCCCACCGCATCCCGGCGCGGAATATTCACCCACGTCGATCCCGAGGATCCGCCGGCGGAGAAACTGACATGCTGCCCGACATCAGTTCGCCGCACCGCGCCACCTGCCATTGCGGCGCCGTCGAGCTTGCGGTCACGCTCAGCGACGGGCTCGCCTCGGCGCGGCGCTGTGACTGTTCGTTCTGTGCAAGGCGCGGCGCCATCGCGGTCACGGCGCCGCTCGACGGGGTTCGGATCGTGAAAGGCGCGGACAACCTCACGCTCTACACCTGGAACACCGGCACGGCGAAACACTGGTTCTGCAAGACCTGCGGCATCTACACCCACCACCGGCGCCGGTCGAACCCGAACGAATACGGCGTCAACGCCGCCTGCCTCGAAGGCGTGAATCCGCGCGATCTCGACCCGGTCGCCTGGACCGACGGCATCAACCACCCTTCCGACCGGGGATGATCTTCATCTTGCCGGAAATATCCCGGGGGTGAGCCCCGGACTTGATCCGGGGCGAGGGGGCGGACGCCCCCTGATCCTCAGGCCGGCTCGCGCAGCGCCTTCGCGAAGGGGGTGAACAGCTCTCCGTTCGCCGCGATCACCGCGCCGCTCTCGAAAATCTCGCGCCCCTCGCGCACCGCCTCGACGAAGCCGCCGGCCTCACGCACCAGGATCAGTCCCGCCGCCACATCCCAGGACGAGATCTCGCGCTCCCAGAACCCGTCGTAGCGCCCGGCGGCCACATAGGCGAGGTCGAGCGCCGCCGCCCCCCAGCGCCGCACTCCGGCCGTCGCCGGCATCAGCCGCGCGAGGTCCTTCAGCGTCGCCGGCAGGGTCTTCTTGGTGCCGAAGGGCACCCCGGTGGCAAAGACCGCCTCCGCCATCGACTTGCGGCCCGACACACGGATCCGGCTTTCGTTCATCCAGGCGCCCTGGCCCTTCTCGGCCACGAACATCTCGTCCTTGGCCGGGTCGAAGACCACGCCGGCGACGATCTCGCCCTTGTGCTCGAGCGCGATGGAGATTGCCCAGTGCGGCAGTCCGTGCAGGAAGTTCGTGGTCCCGTCCAAGGGATCGACGATCCAGCGCCGCGTCGGGTCCGCCCCGTCCGCGCTGCCCGATTCCTCGCCGAGCCAGCCATAGGTCGGGCGCGCGCCCATCAGCTCGTCGCGGATGATCTTTTCCGACGCGATATCGGCGCGGCTGACGAAATCGCCGGCCCCCTTGACCGAGACCTGAAGGTTCTCGACCTCGCGGAAATCCTTCACAAGAGACCGGCCAGCCTTGCGCGCGGCCTTGATCATCAGGTTGAGGTTGGCGCTGCCTTGCATGGTCTCGTCTCCGGGGATCAGGGGGCGGCTATACTTGCCGGGACCGGCGATGTGAAGGGGGTTTCGCCGTTCAGGGGCCGCGCCGCGCGATCACCTCCTTCAGGAGCGTTGGCCGGTCGCTCATCAACCCGTCGACGCCGAGGTCGAGGAGGCGCTCCATCTCGGCCGCCTCATCGACGGTCCAGACATGGACCTGCACGCCCGCCGCATGGGCCGCGCGAACGAGGCGCGGCGTCACCACCGCGATGCCCTTGTGGTGGGTCGGAACCTGCACCGCGCCGAAGTCCGGACGCGGCGTCGGCACCCCCCAGCCCCGCAACCAGAGCGACAGTACCCCCGCATGGGCCGGCGACCACAGCAGGCCAGGGCCGAGCAGCGACCGCAGCCGCGCCGTCCGCCGCGCCTCGAAACTGCCGACGCAGACCCGATCGAGCGCATCGGCGCGGGCGATCGCCGCCGCCATCGGCTCCACCGCCGCGTCGGCCTTCGCTTCCAGATTGATCCTGAGGCCGGGCCAGGCCGAGAGCAGTTCGTCCAGCCGGGGGATCGGCTCCCCACCCTTGGTGCAGCGACGCGACAGCTCGTTCCACGAGAGGTCAGCAATGCGCCCGCGCTCCCCCGTCATTCGCTCCAGATCGTCGTCGTGGAAGATCACCGCCACCCCGTCGCGCGTCGCCTGCACGTCGGTCTCGACATGGCTGTAGCCGAGGGCGACGGCATGGGCGAAGGCCGACATCGTGTTCTCCTCGACCTCGAGCGAGCCGCCGCGATGGGCGAAGGCGATGGGCCGTGGATGGTCAAGGAACGGATGCAGCCTTCCCATTGTCCGCGCCATGATCTCCCTCCCCTGTCTTGCGCAGTCTGCCGCCCGCACCCGGCCTCTGGCAAGCCCGCCGCCGTCAGCCGTCGAGCGCCCTGCGAAAGAACGCCTCCGGTCCCTCCTCCTCGATGAGCCGCCTTCCGTCGATCCGCCAGAAGCGGTTGCCGATGGCCCGCACGAAGGCGCGGTCATGCGAGACGAGAAGCGCGCTCGTCTCGCCGGCAAGCAATTCCGCCTCCAGCGCCTCCTGCCCCTCGATGTCGAGATGGTTGGTCGGCTCGTCGAGAAGGTAGAGGTTGGGCCGTGTCAGCCTGAGGATCAGCATGGCGAGCCTTGCCCGCTGGCCGCCGGACAGCCGGGCCGAGGGGCGCGATTGCAGGTCGATGCCGATCCCCGCCCCGGCCAGCATCCCCCGCGCCGCCTGATCGCCGACATCGAAGCGCCGTGTCACCGCATCGTGCGGGGTCTCGTCGGCCCGGACCTGGCTTAGGCCTTGATCCGAATAACCCGGCACCACGGTGGGAGAGACCTTGATCCCGACGCCGCCACCCGCCGCGATGGCCGCCGCCACGGCTTCCAGGAGGCGCGTCTTGCCGGCGCCGTTGGGGCCGAGGATGACGATCCGATCGCCAGGCCCGACCCATTTCCGCATGGTGCGGTAGAGCGCCCGGCCATCCGGCGCGGCGATCCCGGCGTCCTCCAGCTTCACCAGCGCCCGTGCATGGCTACCGCTGCCCTCAAGCCGGATCTCGCCGGCCGAACGTTCGCGGAATCCCGGCCGCGCCGCCGTCTCGATCCGCGCGGCGCGTTCGGTCAATTGCTTGGTCTTCGTCACAAGAAGATCGCTGCCCGAGTTGATGCCGATATTCTTCAGCTTCGCCGCCTGCCGCCTCAGTTGCGCGGCGGCCCGCAGGTCGTTGTCGAACCGCCGTGCATCGGCGGCATCGACATCGTCCAGTGCCTCCCGCGCCCGGGAATACGGCAGCGCGAAGTCACGGCTCGCCGTCTCGCGCAGGAAAAGCGTGCGGGTCGTCACCCGATCAAGGAAGGCGCGGTCATGGCTAGCGATCACCAGCGGGAAGCCGCGCGGCAGGCCGGCGATCCAGCGTTCGAGAAAGCCGATGCGAGAAAGGTCGAGATGGTTGGTCGGCTCGTCCATCAGCATCAGGTCCGGCTCCGTCACCCAGACCCGCGCCAGCATCGCCACCCGTTGCCAGCCGCCCGACAGGGTGGCAAGCGGCCGGTCGCGCAATTCCGCCGGGATGCCGAGATCGTCGAGCACGATATCGACGCGCCAGCTTTCGTTCTCGGCGTGATCGGCGCTCAGCGCGTCCAGCACGGCGGCGAAGAGCGGCAGTCGCATCAGGTCGTCCGGCACCTCCTGCGCCAGATGCCCGACCCTCAGCCCGCGCGCCCGCGTGATCTGGCCCGTGGTCGGCTCCGCCTCGCCCGCGAGAACGCGCAGGAGCGTCGACTTGCCGCGCCCGTTGGCGGCGATGAGGCCGATGCGGTCGCCGGGATGCACGGTCAGCGAAAGGTCAGTGAAAAGCGGCGCCCCGAGGGTCACGCCAAGGTCTTTCAGGGATAAAATCGACATGTCGGTCTTCTCTGCCAGCGCCGGACCGGGGCATCACCTCGCGGTCGCGGTATCAACTCGGACGATGCGCCCTTCCGGGTCCGCACCGCCCACCAGGGCAGATCAGGTCAGGTGTCCGTCCGATCCGCCCCGCACGTCGCCATGCGGGGCCGGAACAGGGCCATAGGTAAGATGCCGCCGTGTCGAGATCATCGCGGCCCCCCTTCGTCGACTGGCCTCGCGCCATACTGTCCGCCCGCGCCCGCCGGATCAAGTCCTGTGGCGCCCTACCCGCCTTCGCGCGCGGTGACGAAGCGGACCATCGCGAAGACCCCGATGCCGACGATGGGCAGGCTGCCGGCAAAGATCACCCGCGCCACATGCGCCGCCTCGGTCGGGGTCGATCCGGCGCCGAACCCCGCCCGGTTGGCGAGGATCCCCATCGCGGCGGCGCCGAGCGCATAGCCGAGCCGGGCGATGGTCGGCAACGCCGCCGACAGGCGGTCGACATCCTCCGGCGCGGCAAGCGCGCTGGCGCGGCGCATGATGAAGGTCCAGGCCATGCCGTAGCCGAACCCTTCCAGCACCGCGCAGAAGGCGATGAGCCCGAGGGGACCGTTCGGCACCGCGTAGACGGTCAGCGCGATGCTCACTGCCACCAGCGTCATGCCGACGCCGATCGTCGCCGGATCGCGCCGCGCCGGCGCACCCGCGACAAGGACGGCCGAGACCGTCCAGGCGATGGAGACCGCGGCGACGACATAGCCCGCCACCAGCGCCGGCGTGCCGTGGATGAGGTCGAGCAAAAGCGGCCCGTAGGTGGCAAGCCCCATCGTGCCGACGTTCATCGCCAGCACCATTACCAGCCCCGCGCCCACCGGCGTCCGGGGATCGAGCGCGCCCCTCGGCCAGAGACGGTCCGCCCCGCTGCGCGCGTCCCGCCGCGCGAAGAGCGCGAGCGCCGCGAGACCGGCGCCGAGCGACAGCGCCATCAACGCCGGTGTCGCGGCGATGCCGGCATAGGCCACACCAAGGATCGCCGCCGCGAGGAGCGCGAGCCGCGTCACCGGCAGCCGTGCCGGTGCCACGGTGTCAGGTGCCGCCGCGATCCGCAGGCCGAAGCCGATCCAGAGTGACAGCGCCGCCGCCTGAAGTCCGAAGAACAGAAACCCCGCCCGCCAGGTCGCATAGGTCACGAAGATCCCGCCGGCGAGCGGGCCGAGGAAGGCCGACGCCCCCCAGACGAGTGACATTGCCGCCATCGCGCGCGGCATCAGCGGCCCGGGGAAGAGCCGCCCCACCGCGACGAAGGACAATGAGACGAGGCCGCCACCACCGAGCCCCTGCGCCACCCGGCCGGCAAGAAGCACCGGCATCGACGGTGCCGCAGCGCTGACGAGGCAGCCAGACGCGAAAAGCACCGCCGCCACCGCCATCGGCAGCCGTGGCCCCCATCGCAGCGCAACCAGCCCGCTCGCCGCGCCGGCCGTGATGGAGCCGATCTCGTAAAGCGCGAAGTTCCACGCGACGAGCTTCGCCCCGCCAATGCCTTCGATGATCGCCGGCATCATCGTCGTGATCAGAAGCGCGTCGGCGGCATGGAGCCAGACCCCGACGCAGACGAGGATCAGCGGCGCGAGATGCCGCGCGGCGAGGATCTCTCGCCACCCTGCCGTTCCCTCGGCCGCCTCTGCCGCCCTGTCGGTCGCCACCGTGATCCCCTGCCCCCCGTTTCCCTCTCCACGCCCTCAGCCGCGTTGCAGCTTGACCGGTTCGCTTCGCGCCAGCTTGAGGAAATGCGCCATGTAAGGCCGCGTCGCGTCCTCTTCGCGGGTCGCTGCATACATGCGCTTGGTGATGCCATGCTCTGTCAGCGGCCGGGTGATGTAGTCGGGGCGATACTTCACCTCGCGCAGCACCCAGTCGGGCAGGACCGAGACGCCGCGCCCCGAGGCGACCAACATCAGGATCACCGCTGTCAGTTCCACCTGCCGCACGCCCTCGGGTTCCACCTTCGCCGGTGTCAGGAGCGTGGTGAAGACGTCAAGGCGGGTGCGGTCGACCGGATAGGTGATGAGGATCTGGTCGCGCAGATCGTCGGCCTCGATGAACGGTTTTTGCGCAAGCGGGCTGTCGGCGGCGGCGACGAGTGTAGGCGCGTAGTCGAAGAGCGGATTGAAGACGATCCCGGCCAGCCTTTCCGGGTCCGACGAGATGACAAGGTCGACCTCCTCCCGCGCCAGCGCCGGCAACGCCTCGAAGGCGAGGCCGGGGCGGATGTCGACGTCGACCTCGGGCCAAGCGCGGCGGAAGCCGTCGAGCACCGGAAAGAGCCAGTCGAAACAGGCATGGCATTCGATGGCGATGTGCAGCCGGCCGGTCTTGCCTGTACGAAGCGCGCGGAACTCCTCGGTGACGGCGGCGATTTCCGGCAACACCCGCTCGGCGGCGCGCAAGAGCCGCTGGCCGGCGGCCGAAAGCTTCAGGGGTTTCGATCGGCGAACGAACAACTCCACCCCCGCCTGATCCTCGAGCCCCTTCACCTGATGCGACAGGGCCGACTGGGTGATGTTCAGCACCTCGGCCGCCCGCGCCAGGCCGCCCGCGTCGTGGATCGCCTTGATCGTCCTCAGATGCCGGAATTCGAGATGCATCGCCGCGCCCTTACTTGCAACAAACCTCATATTTATCTTGAGGATTATGAATTTGTCTCACGTTACGCTTCGTGAGACAAGAGCCCCGACAGCAAAGGACTCGCATTATGCCCGCACCCCGCATCTCGTTCGAATTCTTCCCGCCGCAGACGCTCGACGCGTCCTTCCGCCTGTGGGAGACGGTGCAGATGCTGGCGCCCCTGAAGCCGTCCTTCGTCTCGGTCACCTACGGCGCCGGCGGCACCACCCGCAAGCTGACGCATGACGCTGTGACGACGATCGGCGCGAATTTCGGGCTCAACGTCGCGGCGCATCTGACCTGCGTCGAGGCGACCAAGGCCGAGACGCTGGAGATTGCCCAGAGCTATGCCGAGGCCGGCGTGACCGAGATCGTGGCGCTGCGCGGCGACGCGCCGAAAGGGGCCGAGAGGTTCACCGCGCATGACGATGGCTTCGCCTCCTCGGTCGAGCTGATCGAGGCGCTGGCGGCGACCGGCAAGTTCACGCTCCGCGTCGGCGCCTATCCCGAGGCGCATCCCGATGCCGCCGACATGGCCGCCAATGTTGCCTGGCTGAAGCGCAAGATCGACGCCGGCGCCTCCTCGGCGATCACCCAGTTCTTCTTCGAGGCCGAGACCTTCTTCCGCTTCCGCGACGCCTGCGCCGCCGCCGGAATCGACGCGCCGATCATCCCCGGCATCCTGCCGGTAACCTCGTGGGCCGGGACGAAGCGGTTCGCCGAACGCTGCGGCACCTCGGTGCCGCAATGGCTCGACGATGCCTTCGCCGCCGCCGTCCGCGATGGGCGAGAGGAGCTTCTGGCCACGGCCCTCGCCACCGAACTCTGCGACGATCTGCTGCAAGGTGGGGTGGAGGATCTGCACTTCTACACGCTGAACCGGCCACATCTGACGCGCGACATCTGCTTCGCGCTCGGCATCGTACCGGAAGTCTCCCTGCAGAACGTCGCCTGACGGCTGTCGTTTTGTCTTCCGGCCCTGAACGCGATCCCGTTCAGGGCCGGCTTTTGCCCCGGCGTCGCGGGCGGGTTTGAACCCCACCTCGCCGGGCGGTCGGCTTTCCCTTCGCGCAATTCCCGGCTAGGTCGGGCTGCCGACCAAGGAAAGCCAGAAGATGTCCAGCCCCTACCCCGCGAAAAGCCCCGCCGACCTCCTGCCGCGCGCGGCGGTCCTGTCGATGTCCGGCCTCGACTTCATGCGCGCCGTGCGCGACGGCCGCATCGCCGGACCCGCAATCGGCGCCACGATGAACTTCCGCGTGACCGGGGTGGAACCTGGCCGCGTCGTCTTCGAGGGGACGCCGGAATTCGCCCATACCAACCCGATGGGCGCGCCGCACGGCGGCTGGTACGGAACGCTGCTTGACAGTTGCATGGCCTGCGCCGTCATGACCACGGTGCCGAAGGGCAGCTTCTACACCACGCTCGAATACCGGGTAAACATCACCCGGGCCGTGCCGCTCGGCCTGACAGTCGTCGCCGAGGGGATCGTCCAGCACGCCGGCCGGTCCACGGGCATTGCGAGGGGGGAGTTGCGCGGGGCCGAGGACGGCATACTCTATGCCACCGGCTCCACCACCTGTCTGATCATGTCCGGCGGCTGAGCCGCATCACCGGCAAGTGCCAGCCGCCGCGCGCCGACAGGGTCGTCGCGCTCGGGTGGATGCTTTCGGACGGATCGCGCCCGACATGGCGCTTCGCGCGCAAGAGAAACGCCTTGCCCCATCCCCGCGTCGTGCCGACCGAGGGCACACCGGCATCGGTCGGAAAGCGCCTGCGCCAGTCGGGCGGCAGGCTAAGCCCGCAGCCCTCGGCCTTCTCCAGCATCCAGACCAGCGGTATGTTGGAAAGCGGCCGCGCCACATCGAACCCGGCGAGCTGACCGCCGACATCGCCATGCGCGCCGCGGAACCAGACCTGCTCCACCCGCCCGCGCCAGTCGCCCTCGGTCGTCTTCCACATGATCGGATCGAAGGCGGCACGGGTCTCGTCGAGCGCCAGCGCGTGATAGCCGTGTTTCACGACCGGGCCCAATGCGTGGTTGTGAAACTCGTGCTGCGGCTCGGTCCACGCCCACAGCAGTGGCAGGCGCACACCCAGCGCCTTCACCGTGTCGAAGGCACCGATCATCTCGACCCCGACATGGTCATGGCAGAAACGGCGGCTGAACACCTTCTCGCCGGGGCTGCCCGGTTCGCGCTGGTAATAGCGGTAGGCAAGCTGGACATTGCGTTCGGTCGCGTGCTCGGCCTTCAGCAGCCCGACCTGGTCCATGATTCCGGCCAGCGAGCGCACCGCATAGGCGCCGCGCGAATAGCCGAAGAAGAATACCCGGTCGCCCGGATGGTATCGGGTCGAGAGCCAGCCATAGGCCCGGCGGATCTGCCGGTTGATGCCGCGCCCCATCGCCACGTCCGGCGTATTACGCCACATGTGCCACTGCACCCCGGCCTCGTAGTAAAGCGACAACCGTGCCGAGGCAGGTTGTGCCTGCAAGAGCCGATAAATGAGGCCGATGTTCGTCTCGCAGCCCGGTTCCAGCGACGACAGCGTGCCATCGAGCAGGATCACGTGGTCACACGGCCCGCGCCCGCGAACCGGAATCCGGGTTTCGACCCTGCGACCGATCCGCAGAAGTTCCAAGAGCTTGCTGGCAAGTTGCCGCACCACGTCCCGTCTCCTAGCCCCAGTCCGATGCTACGCCCTGAAACCGCATCCGCCAACCGGCGCTCAGCCAAATCCGCGTGATAGTTTGCGACCGTTTCGTGCATCGCGACAGTCCGGGAATCCTAACCGGGTTTCGTTGACGAAGGCTTTCAGTCGTACGCGCCCTCCGGCGCGGGCCGGTCGGCCACCCGGGACTCGGCAGTCCGCCCGCGCTGATGGCGCGGGCGGGGAAAGCAGAATCGGTCAGGTCAGGACGGGGCCCCGCACGCTCGGCCGGTTCCCCGGCCGATCGGCGGCGTGCCCGACATGCGGCCGCTCAGGCGTCGAGGCGCATGACGGTTTCGATCGCCAGCGCGCCGAAGCCGTTGAAGCGGGTGTTGGTCGCCGTCGAATAGGCGCCCATCCCCGAGATCAGGACGTAGTCGCCCTCGGCCAGGTCGCCCGGCAGCAGAACCTCGCCGGGCAGACGGTCGACGCTATCGCAGGTCGGTCCGAAGATGATGCGCGGCTCGGGCGCTGCGAACCGGCGCTGGCCGTCCGGCGCCACGACGCTCAGGCGGTCGATCATCCCGGCCAGCGGCAGCTCGTCGAGCGAGCCGTAGGTGCCGTCGTTCAGGAACACATGCTCATCGTCGCGCAGCCCCTTGACCTGCGCGGCCAGCGTGAAGCTTTCCGCGACGAGGCCACGGCCCGGTTCGCAGACGAGCGCCGGCGGCGTACCCTCGAACGCCTCGTCCGCGACGCGACCGATCAGTTCGAAGATCGCGTCGATCTGCGGCAGTTGATCGGACAGGCGGTGCGACGGGAACCCGCCGCCGACATTGAGGCGGCGGGCCGTCACGCCCGCAATGCGGCAGATCTCGGCGGCGGCGCGGATATAGGCGTCCCAGGCCATCGGGTCGGTGCACTGCGTGCCAGGATGGAAGGTGAGCGAGGCGACATACCCGTTGTCGGCCACGACGCGCAGAAGTTCGGCCGCCTTGTCCACGGTCGCGCCGAACTTGGCGCCGAAGTTGTAGGCGGCACCCGACACCGGCAGCTTGAAGCGCACGGAAATCTCCGCACCCGCCGGCACGATCTCGATCAGCTTCTTCAGTTCCGAATGGCTGTCGACGGAATAGGAGGTCACGCCCATCGACACCGCATAGGCAATCTCATGCCGGGCGCGGACCGGATTGTGATAGTGCATCGCCGCCGTTGGCGCGAGCCGCGCGATCATCTCGATCTCGGCCGGAGAGGCGACGTCGAAGCCCGCAATCCCGGCGGCGACGAGATTCTGGATCACCATCTCGTCGGGGTTCGACTTGACCGCATAGGTCACGAGACCGGGAAAGCCGTCGATGAAGCGGCGCGCCGTCGACTGGAGGACGGCGGGTGCGAAGAACATGACCGGGTCAACCGGCTGCTGCGTGCGAAGAAATTCGGACGGATTCGCCCAGATCGTCTTGGAAAGCCCCATCGGCGTGCTCCTGCCAACAGAGCGCAGCCACCTCTTGCCCCGGCTTGACGGGTCGGGAGACGCTTACGCGTTTCAACCAACCAGGCCAGGTGCGTATGAGCCGCCCTTTTCCTGTACGAAGTGACGGGGATATGATGCACAAACTGACCGATAAAAAGAGTAGATTTGCTGCGTGCCGTCGTTAATATGACGAAAATCAAAGTCAAATCGCCGGTGTTGCAGAATGGACGACCTCGACCGCTCGATCCTCGGCTTTCTGGGCTCCGATGCCCGTATCTCGGTGGCGACTCTTGCCCGGCGACTAAAGGTTGCGCGCTCGACGATTCAGGCGCGGTTGGAGCGGCTCGAATCCTCCGGCGTCATCGCAGGCTATACCGTCAAGCTCGGCGAGGCGGCGCGGCAGAACCGGATCCGCGCGACCGTTCTCCTCACGATCGAGCCGCGCGCCCAGGCGAATGTGCTGACCCGGCTGAAGGCGGTTCCGGAGGTGGAGCGGATCCATACGACCTCGGGCCGGGTGGATTTCCTGCTCCAGGTCGCCGCGCCCTCGACAACGGCGCTCGACGACGTCCTCGACCAGATCGGCGAGATGACCGGGGTCAAGGGCTCCGAAAGCCTCATCCACCTTTCGACCAAGCTCGACCGCGCGGTCTGACCGGACCTAATTCCGCCGCAGGCTGAAAAGATCTATGAAGCGCTGCGCCCCGACAAGATCGCCGGTGATCGTCACCGTCCCGGTCCCGACCCAGTCCGCGAGCTTGCGAGGCCCGTACACCAACGGGGCCAGCGCGTTCGCGGTTCCCGCGAACACTGCCTCCCCCTCCGGCGCGCCGCGTTCGGGCACCCACCGACCCTTGACGAGCGCGCCCCGGAACGTCTCGCGCCCCAGGTCGAAGCCCGCACGGAACGTCATCCCTTTTGCCGCCTCACGGTCGATCATGGCCTCCATCGACAGCATCAGCGCTGATGGGCTGATGGGCTGATGGGCTGATGAACTTCGTCGGATCGTGCCCCGGCAGCTGCGCGCCGAAGGTGCAAAGGGCGTCGATGACCGGGCGCACACCGCGGCCAAGCTCGGTCAGCTTATAGACCTGGACGCCGGCCGGGTCGGGCAGCGTCACCCTACCCAGGATGCCTCCCCCTTCCAGCCCCTCCAGCCGTTGGGTCAGGACCGAGGCGCTGATCCCCGGAAGCCCCGCACGGATCAATTGGAACCGCTTTGGCCCCAGCATCAGCTCGCGGATGACCAGAAGCGCCCAGCGATCTCCCAGAAGGTCAAGCGCATGGGCGGCGATGCAGCCCTCCTCGTAGACGCTGCGGGGCGCGTGTGGCAGGTCGCTGCCGATTTTGATCATTTTTTCCAAATGTCAGTTGCTTTTTACAACTTATCTGCGGACCATCCTTCATGGGCGTTGTTGCAGAACTCTGGCCCCCAAGGATTCACATTGTGAATCCATGCGGTTAGACGGGCGGCACGAGCAAGCCATCACCCGCCCGCTACCGCACG
>NCEA01000057.1 GCA_002280515.1 Rhodobacterales bacterium 32-67-9 | reverse complement strand
TCAGATCGTAGCTTCCGTCACTGTCCGATTTTCGGGGGGTAGCTCACTACCGCTCGCGCGAGAGCTTCGACCACCCGCCCGGCTGCGACTGACCGCTCCGCTTCTTCTGTTGAAAAATACCTCGGGGATCCGGGGGCAGCGCCCCCGGCGGATCGGATTGCGTCAGCGATCCGAACTCGTCAGAGCGCGCGCCAGCCGATATCGCGCCGGCAGAACCCGCCGGGCCAGTCGATCGCATCCACCATCCCGTAGGCCCGCTCCCGCGCCTCGGCCAGCGTCGCCCCGCGCGCGGTGACGTTCAGCACCCGCCCGCCGGTGGCCACGATCCCGCCGTCGCGTTCCGCCGTGCCGGCATGAAAGACCATGCGGCTCGAATCCTCCGGCAATTCCTCCAGTCCGCGGATCTGCGACCCCTTGGCATAGGCGCCGGGATAGCCCGCCGCCGCCATCACCACGGTCAGCGCATGATCCTCGGCCCAGGTCACCCGCGCCTCTGCCAGCCGCCCCTCGGCGCAGGCCTGAATGAGGTCGAAGGCCTGGGCGCCCAGCCGCATCATCAGCACCTGGCATTCCGGATCGCCGAAGCGGACATTGTATTCGACCAGCCGCGCCCGTCCGTCCCGGATCATCAGCCCGGCGTAAAGCACGCCCTGGAACGGCGTTCCCCGCCGCGCCATCTCGGCGACGGTCGGCTTGACGATCTCCTCCATCGCCTGATTCAACACCGCAGCGGTCAGCACCGGCGCCGGCGAATAGGCGCCCATGCCGCCGGTATTCGGCCCGGTATCGCCGTCGCCGACCCGCTTGTGGTCCTGCGCGGTGCCGATCGGCAGCACGTCGGCCCCGTCGCAGAGGACGAAGAGCGAGGCTTCCTCGCCTTCCATGAACTCCTCGATCACCACCTCCGCGCCGGCCGCGCCGAAGGCGCCACCGAAGATCTCCGCGATGCCGGAGAGCGCCTCGCCCTCGGTCATCGCGACGATCACGCCCTTGCCGGCGGCCAGCCCGTCGGCCTTCACCACGATCGGCGCGCCCTCGGCCCGGACATGGGCCTCCGCCGCAGCGCGGTCGGTGAACTTTGCGTAACCGGCGGTCGGCGCGCCGCAGGCGTCGCAGATCTCCTTGGTGAAGGACTTCGACGCCTCGAGCCGCGCCGCCGCCGCCGAGGGGCCGAAGGTAAGAATGCCGGCCGCGCGCAACGCATCCGCCACCCCGGCGGCGAGCGGTGCTTCGGGACCTACAATGACGAAATCGACAGCATTCTCCTCGGCGAACTGCACCACCGCCGCCCCGTGGAGAATGTCGAGATCAGCGCATTCGGCCAGCATCGCGATCCCGGCATTCCCGGGCGCCACGATCAGCCGGTCGCACTTGGGGTTCTGCTTGACCGCCCAGGCGAGGCTGTGCTCGCGTCCGCCGCCGCCCAAGATCAGAATATTCATCGCCGCCCCCGCTTGGCCTTGTCCGCCCCGCGTTCTAAGGTCGGGGACGCAGGGATACAAGGCAAGCCATGGACATCTTCGAAGAGACCGGCCCCGGTGCCAATGCCCACGAGTTCACCGTCTCGGAAATCTCCGGCGCGGTGAAGCGGGTGATCGAGGGCGAGTTCGGCCATGTCCGGGTCCGGGGCGAGATCGGGCGGGTTTCGCGCCCCGCCTCGGGACACATCTATTTCGACCTCAAGGACGACCGCGCCGTCATCGCCGCCGTCTCCTGGAAGGGCCAGGCGGCGAAGCTCTCGGTCCGCCCTGAAGAGGGGATGGAGGTCATCGCCACCGGCCGGCTCACCACCTTCCCCGGCCAGTCGAAATACCAGCTCATCGTCGATGACATTGCCCCCGCCGGCATGGGTGCGCTCATGCTGATGCTGGAAAAGCGCCGCACGGCGCTCGCCGCCGAAGGTCTCTTCGCCGAGGCCCGCAAACAGGCGATCCCCTACCTGCCCGAGGTGATCGGCGTCGTGACCTCGCCCTCGGGCGCGGTGATCCGCGACATCCTGCACCGTTTGCGCGACCGCTTCCCGCGCCGGGTGCTGATCTGGCCGGTCGCGGTTCAGGGCGAGAAATGCGCCGCCGAGGTCGCCGCCGCGATCCGCGGCTTCAACGCGCTGCCGGAAACCGGCCCGATCCCGCGCCCCGATCTCCTGATCGTCGCCCGGGGCGGCGGCTCGCTCGAGGACCTCTGGGGCTTCAACGAGGAGATCGTCGTCCGTGCCGCCGCGACAAGCGCCATCCCGCTGATCTCGGCGGTCGGACACGAGACCGACACCACGCTCATCGACCACGCCGCCGACCGCCGGGCACCGACGCCGACGGCGGCCGCCGAAATGGCGGTCCCGGTCCGGATCGAGCTTCTGGCCTGGACCGGCGAACAGGGCGCCCGGCTCTCCCGCGCCGTGGCCCAGCGGACCGAGACGCGGCGCCAGCGCCTCACCGACCTTGCCCGCGCCCTCGGCCGGCCCGAGACACTCCTCGACCCCGCGCGCCAGCGCTTCGATCTCTGGTCCGACCGGCTCGGCCCGGCGCTCAATGCCGCCGCGACCCGCAAGCGCGCCGGCTTCAATGCCGTGGCGGGCCGGTTCCACCCCGGCCTCCTCACCGGCTTCATCACCCGCGAACGACGCTTCCTTGGCGACCGTGCCGCCCGCCTCGCACCCGCCGTCGCGCGTCTCGCCCGCGATGCGGAGCGTGACAACCTCCGCCGCCGCACCGATCTCGAGCGGATCGCCGCCCGCCTCGCCACCGCCCAGGAAACCCGCCTCGCGACGCTCGCCGATCGCCTCGCCAGTCTCGACCGCACGCGCCAGACCCTCGGCTATACCGAGACCCTGCGGCGCGGCTACGCGGTCGTGCGCGCCGAAGGCGCCGTCGTCACCACCAGGGCCGCCGCCGAAGCCGCCACGGCACTGGAGGTTGAATTCCACGATGGCCGCCTGCCGGTCCTGCCTGGCAGCGGCACAAGGTTGAGACGGACGAAATCAGACCCGCCGCCCGACCAGGGCAGCCTCTTCTGACCCTCACCCTGGCTCTTCTGTTCGAAAATACCTTGGGGGTCCGGGGGCAAGGCCCCCGGCGGGTCGGCGCGCCGAAGGCGCGGCGAAACCGGTCAGACGCCGACGTTCGGGCCAAGGCATTCCATCGGTTCCGGGCTTTCCTCGACCGCGATCAGCGGCAGGCCGAAGGGATCGCCCTTGAACCGCGCCAAAAGCCCCTCGTCGTTGTCGAAGAAGCTCCAGCACTGCGGATCAGGATTGTCCTCGTAGACGAAGCAGATGAATCCCTGATCCTCGTACCATTCGCCCTTGCGGCAATCGTCGCCGAGGAAGGCCCAGATCACCTTGCGGCCGGGCAGGTACTGCTCCACCCCGTAGGACTGCCCGCCGGAATTGTAGAAAAGCGTCCGCCCCACCGTCGCCGCGTCGAACTCGGCGGCAGTCATCGGCCGGCCGGGTTCGGCGGACTGGACGGGTAGGGCGAGCATGACGCTCAGGGCGAGGACGGCGTGGCGCATCGGTGCTCCTCGATAGGCGTATCGCCCACCCAGCATGCCAGAGCGGCGGCGATCCGGCCAGTCCTGGCCGGGATTTTCGCTCAGCGCGCGGCGCGGCTCCGGGCGAGGGGGCCCTCCATGACCCTGAACCACAGATGCGGCACAAGCGCGATCGTTGCCATCGCCGGCAGCGAATAGGGCAGGATCGGCGCCCGGCCGCCCGGCGACAGGCGCAGCTCGGTATAGGGCCGCGACGGATGCGTATGGTGGTCGGCATGGCGCGGTGCGTTCAGCATCATCAGCCCCGATGCCGGATGCGGCGCGTCCCAGCTGTGCTGCACGCTCGCCGGTTCGAGCGCGCCGGACGGCATCTTCCGCCGCAAGAGCCCGTAATGCTGGACATAGTCCGACAAAAGCAGCTGCACCTGCGCATGGCCGCAAAGCAGGAGATAGGCGAGAAGCCCGTCAAAGCCGAAAAGCGTGAGCATCAGCCCGACGAAGCCGAGGCTGCCAGCCATGTAGATCGTGTAGGGATTGATGTCGCGGAACCCGCCCGCCTCGCGCTTGGCGCGCTGGTTCTCCTCCATCTCGTAGCCCGCGATGAAGGCGCCGGGCCAGGCGCGGGCGGCGAAAAGGTAGAAATTCTCGCCCTCGGCGGCGGTGTTCGGATCGTCCGTCGTCGCCACGAAGCGGTGATGGACAAGCCGGTGCGCCGAGGTGTGATGGCCGAAGAGCAAAGAGATATAGACCCACATGCCGAGCCGGAACAGCCGCTTGTCGGTGCGGTGGATCAATTCGTGCGCGTTCGAGTTCGATACCTGCCCGAACCAGAGCCCGAAGCTGAGGAACGTCGCCACCCAGCCGAAGAAGCCGAGACCCGCCGCCCCGGAAAGCACCCAGACCGCGATGAGAAGCAGCGCGAAATGCACCCCGGCAAGCAGGACCGAAAGCTTGTCGGCCATGTCGGTCACCAGCGGCGCGGCCCCCGTCAGGCCGCGCTTCTTGCCGATCTCGTCCGCCGCGAACAGAACCCCCGTCATGCAGAGGAGCGCGAGAAGGCTGAAGATCCCGCCGAAGCCGGCGGCAAGCAGCAGAAGCGGCACCGGCAGCAGCGTAGCCAGAAGGAAGGGCCGCAGCGGACGCCAGCGCGCCCAGGCGTCGCTGAGCTTCTGCCCCAGGGTCGGGCCGGGCTCCGCGTCGGCGACCAGCGCCGCGACGGTCGCGTCTTCACCATCCGCCTCGGGCACCGCATCCGGTTCCGCCGGCTGCTCTGCCGCGGCGGAGGGGCGACGCGGCCGCACCGAGCGATCCGGCCTGGCCTCGGGGGCAGTTTCGGTGGCGGACTCCGCCTGTGGCACCACGCGCAGATGGGTCGGCGCCTTGGCCGGGGCGGCGGGCCCCGCCTCGGTCTCTTCGGGGGCCGCGCCCTCTTCTTCGAGGGCTGAAATTACCGCGCGCAGCGCCGCTGCGTCGTCCGATTGCTCGATCTTGCTCACCGCATAACACTCCCACTTCGTCCCGCCGGGGCAGGCTTGTCCGGCAGATTAGGGGATATTCAAGGCAAAATCTTGGCAAAGACGCACCGGTATTCGCGATCGCTACCGTGACGTCACGCGCCGGCGCCGATTGACCCCGCGCGCTGGCCTGTGGCCTTCTGCGGTGGAAGGGCAGGGGGCACATGACGGAAAGCGCGGCATTGGCGGCAGGTCTGTGCGCGTTGGCGGCGGCGCTCGCCGCGCTCTATGGTGCCGTCTTCACCGGGCGGGCGCCGTCCTGGCCGAAAACCCTCGTCAAGACCGGGGCGGTCGCGGCGCTTGCGGTCGCGGCGCTGCCCCTCGGCGCGCCCGGCCTGATCGGCACCGGCCTCGCCTTGGGCGCGCTTGGCGACTTCTTTCTCTCGCGGCCCGGAACCCGGGCGTTCCTCGCCGGGATGGCCGCCTTCGCTGCCGGCCACCTTGCCTATGCGGCGGAGTTCTTCACGACCGGCACCCGGCCGCCCGTCGCGGCGGCGCTTGCGCTCATCGTCCTCGCGCTCTCGACCGAGCTTTGGCTCTCCCCGCGCACCGGGGCCTTGCGCGGTCCGGTCCGGGCCTATGTCGTGGTGATCGTGGCGATGGCACTCGCGGCCCTGACGCTGCCAGCGGACGGGCAGCTGGCGCTTGCTGGCGCGCTTCTTTTTCTCGCCTCCGATCTCCTGCTGGCGCTCGACCTCTTCGTGGTGGCGGCGCCGGGCGTCAAACGCCTCCTTGGTCCGGCGCTCTGGGCGGCCTACTGGGGCGGGCAGGCGCTGATCCTCGCCGGCATGGTGCCGGGACCGGGTCACTGACCCTTCCATCGCCGCCCTGAAACGACTAGGTGGGAGGCAGGGTCAATCAGCTGGGACCGCCGATGTCGTTCTTCAAGAAGCTCAAGGACAAGCTCTTCAAATCCTCCTCGAAGCTCGAAGAGGGGCTGGAAGCGATCGTCGCCGAGGGCGCGGCCGAGGACGACACTGACGCCGCGCTGACCCAGGAGCCAGTGCCAGAACCTGCACCCGCCCCCGAGCCGGCCCCTGAACCTGCGCGCCCCACGCGCGAAATCCCGCTCCCGGCACCCGAGGCGCCGACGGCGCCGCCGTCCGAGACCCCGCCAGCGCCACAGGAAATCCCGGACCCGGCGCCGGCCGAGATGCCCGACCCCGGCCCGCTGGAAATCCCCGGCGAGGTGATGTCGGTCCCCGACGCACCGCTCGCCGAGCGTCCCGGCTTTCTTGGCCGGCTCTTCCGCCGCTCCGGCGCACCCGGCACCCAAGCCGCGCCGCGCCGGGTACTCGACGACGCGATGCTCGAAAGCCTCGAGGAGCTTCTGATCCAGTCCGACATGGGCGTCGACACCGCGCTCCGCGTCGCGGCCAACCTCGCCGAGGGGCGGATGGGCCGGAAGCTCTCGGTCGCCGAGATCAAGGGGCTTCTCGCCGCCGAGATTGCCCGGATCATGGAGCCGGTGGCCAAGCCGATGCCGCTTTACCGGACCAAGCCACAGGTTGTCCTCGTCGTCGGCGTCAACGGGTCGGGCAAGACCACGACCATCGGCAAGCTCGCAAGCCAGTTTCGCGCCGCCGGCAAGTCGGTGGTGATTGCGGCCGGTGACACGTTCCGCGCCGCAGCCGTCGAACAGCTTCAGGTCTGGGGCGACCGCGCCGGCGTGCCGGTGATGACCGCACCCGAAGGATCGGACCCCGCCAGCCTTGCTTTCGACGCGATGACCAGGGCGCAGGCCGACGGCGCCGACCTGCTGATGATCGATACCGCCGGGCGGCTGCAGAACCGCCAGGACCTGATGGAGGAACTGGCGAAGATCGTCCGGGTGATCCGCAAGAAGGACGCGCAAGCGCCGCACAACACGCTGCTGGTCCTCGACGCGACCACCGGCCAGAACGCGCTGAGCCAAGTCGAGACCTTCCGCAAGCTCGCCGATGTCTCCGGCCTCGTGATGACCAAGCTCGACGGCACCGCGAAGGGCGGCGTCCTCGTGGCGCTCGCCGACAGGTTCGGCCTGCCGATCCACGCCATCGGCGTCGGCGAGAAGATCGACGACCTCGCCCCCTTCGACCCTGAGGACTTCGCCCGCGCCCTCGTCGGGCTCGATGGCTGAGCCGGAGCCCGCGATGCCCGTTTCCACTTGGTTCAAATATCCCGGGGGTCAGGGGGCCGCGCCCCCTGCCTCGGTCCCGGCATGAGCGCCTGGCTCGTCTCGCTCGAAGGTACCGCTGCCGGCGGCCACATCGCCATGGCGCTGGCGCTGCTCGCGGCCTTTCTTCACGCGCTCTTCGGGGCGCTCCAGAAGGGACGGCACGACCCCTGGCTCAGCCGCGCGGCGATCGACGCGAGCTATACCGCCATCGCCGCCCCCTTCGCCTTTCTGGTGGTGCCCTGGCCCGAGCCGCATATGTGGCCGATCTTCGCCGGCGCCATGGTGATCCATGCCGGCTACAAGTTCGCGCAGGCGATGACCTACAGCCGCGGCGCCTATGCCGTCGTCTATCCGGTCGTCCGCGGCACCGGCCCGTTCTTCGCCGTCATCGGCGCCGGCCTTCTCTTCGGCGAGCGGTTCACCGCCGGGCAATGGATCGGGGTCGCGGTGCTGATGAGCGGGATCTTCGGCCTTGCGATCTACAATCTCCGCACCGTCACGGTCGACCGCGACACGATGATCCCGGCGCTGGCCTGGGCAGTGCTGACCGGGGCCTTCGTCGCGCTCTACACCACCTACGACGCCTACGGCATCCGCGCCACGGCCGATCCCTTCACCTTCCTCGCGTGGTTCTTCCTCATCGACGGGCTCTTCATGCCGGTCTATACGTGGCGCCGCTGGAGGCGCCTGCCACCAGGGCAACCTTGCCCTTGAGTAGGTCGGGGGCGAAGCCGGCAGTGGCAAGGGTTCCCAATCGTCGTCCTTTTATTGGTTGATCCTTTGCATGCTAGAGCCGTTCGGAAACTTTTGTCAATCAATAATTGAAAGGTTGAACCTTTGCGGAAATGGCGTTAGCATGCGGTTAGACGGTGGCGCCGTGCGCCCACCCAGAGCCCTGGCTTTCGTGAACCTTTGCCACCCATGAGCACATCCCCGATGCCTTCCCCGTTCTGGCCCAAGGGCCTGAGCACCCGGTTGCACCTGCCGCAGACCACCCTGGTGAGCAACCTGGAAATCGCCGCGCGGCGTTACCCCGACAAGCCGGCCTACGTGGTCTTCGTCGTCCCGCAGGCCGCGGACGCCGAGCGGCTGCAGCGGGAGCTGTCGTTCGCGACGTTGATATTCGCGCGGCAGTGGTTCCGCATCGTCGCGCTGGTCAACGATCTGGACATCCAGGACCGCGTCCGCGGCCTGGTGGCCGCGCTCGCGGA
>NCEA01000030.1 GCA_002280515.1 Rhodobacterales bacterium 32-67-9 | reverse complement strand
GATGGGCATGATCGGGTGCAGGAGGGTGTAGCACTGGTCGAGGACCCAGGCCATCGTCCGCCTTGTTTCCCCGGCGTGCTCGCCGTCCATCAGGGGTTTGGCAAACTCCACGTACCAGTCGCAGACCTTGCCCCAGACAAAGGCATAAAGTGTGTTGGCGGCGTCGTTGAAGCGGTAGGCGGACAGCGCCTCATCGACCGCGAGTCGGGCGCGTGCGGTTTCGCCGATGATCCAGCGGTTGACCGTGTGGGTCGCGTCGGGTTTGCGCCCCGAATCCGCATCTTTATCCTGAGCACCCACGTCACGGCGCAGAGCGCCGTTCATCTCGGCGAAACGGGTGGCGTTCCAGAGCTTCGTGGTGAAGTTCCTGTAGCCGGCGATGCGGTCCTTCGAGAGCTTCAGGTCGCGGCCCATCGCCGCCATCGAGGTGACGGTGAAGCGCAGGGCGTCGGCGCCGTATTCGTCGATAAGCTCCAGCGGGTCGATGACGTTGCCCAAGGACTTCGACATCTTTCGCCCCTTCTCGTCGCGGACGAGGGCGTGGACATAGACGGTGTGGAAGGGAACCTGACCGACGACGGCAAGCTGCATCATCATCATCCGGGCGACCCAGAAGAAGATGATGTCGAAGCCGGTGACGAGGACGTCGGTCGGGAAGTATTTCTTCAGGTCGGCCGTCTCCTCGGGCCAGCCGAGCGTGCCGATAGGCCAGAGACCGGAGGAGAACCAGGTGTCGAGGACGTCGGGGTCGCGGTAGATCAGAACAACATCGGTCTCTTCGTCGAGGAAGTCCTTCTCGACCGCTTCCGACATTTCGGCGATCCTCACAGGGCCACAATTGTCCCACTCGGCCAGCTTGAGAGCTTCTTGTTCGTTCGGAGCGCAGAACGTCTTGCCATGAGCTCCATACCACACCGGAATCTGGTGCCCCCACCAGAGCTGGCGGGAGATGCACCAGGGCTCGATGTTTTCCAGCCAGTGGAAATAGGTCTTGGCGTCGCGTTCGGGCAGGATGCGGGTGTAGCCGGCCTTCTCGTCGAAGCTCCCGGCCTCCTGCGCCGCCATGCCTTGCCGGACCGCGTCCAGCGCGGGTTCGACGATCTTCGCGGTATCGACGAACCACTGGTCGGTGAGCATGGGCTCGATGACGACCTTTGAGCGGTCGCCATGCGGCTGCATCATCTTGTTCTGCTCGACCAGCGGCACCCGTTCGAGGTGCTCGGCGCCGGTTTCCTTGTCGATGGATTTTTCGAGGACGGTGACCGCCAGCCCCTCGGCGGTGATCTGGTCAATGACGCGCTTGCGGGCCTCATACCGGTCCAGCCCGCGCAGGTCTTCGGGGACGAGGTTCAGCGCGTCGACCTCGGCTTCGGTCAGCGTCAGCGGCTGTTCGGCGAAACCGGGGTTGAGGTAGCCCTTGCGGATCAGCCAGGATCGCGCGACCTGCTGGGCGATGGCGGCGGCCTCGGCGTAGGGCGCGCCATCGGACCGCATCGCGGCCCTGGTGTCCATCAGCCGGTAGCAGGGGATATCGTTGCGCTTCGCCACGGCATAGTCGTTGAAGTCATGCGCGCCGGTGATCTTCACCGCGCCCGAGCCGAAGGTCGGGTCGGGGTATTCGTCGGTGATGATCGGGATCAGGCGGCGGTGTTCCTTGGGCCCCACCGGAATTTCGCAGAGTTTCCCGACGATTGGCGCGTAACGCTCATCCGACGGATGAACCGCGACGGCGCCGTCGCCCAGCATCGTCTCGGGCCGGGTCGTGGCGATGGAGATATAGTCGCGGGTTTCGCGCAAGGTGACGCGGCCGTCTTCGTCTTTCTCCACGTACTCGTAGGTCTCACGCCCGGCGAGCGGGTATTTGAAGTGCCACATCTGGCCCGCGACCTCGATCTGCTCGACCTCAAGGTCGGAGATCGCGGTCTCGAAATGTGGGTCCCAGTTCACGAGGCGCTTGCCGCGATAGATGTAGCCCTTGTTGTAGAGGTCCACGAAGACCTTGATGACGGCGTCGTGGAAGTTGCCCTGATCGCCTTCGGGCGCGCCGGGGGCGCCCGACATGGTGAAGGCGTTGCGCGACCAGTCGCAGGAGGCGCCGAGGCGCTTGAGCTGGTTGATGATCGTGTCGCCGGACTTGCCCTTCCATTCCCAGACCTTCTCAAGGAACTTCTCGCGCCCCATCTCGCGCCGGGTGGCGTTGGACTTTTCCTTGGCAAGCTCGCGTTCCACGACCATCTGGGTGGCGATGCCGGCATGGTCCTGCCCCGGTTGCCAGAGTGTGTCGAAACCCCGCATCCGGTGCCAGCGCACAAGGATGTCCTGGAGCGTGTTGTTGAACGCATGGCCCATGTGGAGGGAGCCGGTGACGTTCGGCGGCGGGATCATGATGCAGAAGGTCTCTGCCCCCGGCTTGGCGTTCGCGCCCGCCCTGAAGGCGCCGGATTTTTCCCAGGCGTCATAGAGGCGCTGTTCCGCCTCGGTGGCGTTGAAGGTCTTTTCCATCGGTGTCGTCCCGTCCTTGGTCGGATTTCCCTTAGCGAATGGGCGGGCGAAGGGGAAGGGGCGGGCTATTCGGCGGGGGTGCCGAAGATGGCGATGACGAAGCCGAAGGCGGAGAGGGCGGTGTAAAGGGCGGCGCGGAGGGGGGCCTGTTCGTGCCGGCGGGCGGCAAAGGCGGCGATGGCCGCCTGAAGCGCGTAATAGGCCGCGAAGGCGCGGGAGGCATAGGCGATGATCGAGAAGATGTCGGAGGCCCATGTGAGCGCCACGCCGAGCGTCACGAGGATCGCATAGGCCATGCGGACCCGGACCTTGCCCCTCGTCAGTTCCGCCATCAGACCGCCCGCGCCGCCGGTATCGGCGACAGCGGCGGAGAACTGCGCGGCGAGTGCTGCGGCAACGAGAAGGCCGGGCAGGATGGGGGCCACGATGCGCATCATGTCGATGATCGCGGTCTCGGACAGCTCCGCCTCATCGGGCGTGAAGAGATAGGCGATGAGACCGATATAGACCATGTAGATGGCGGTGGAGAGTCCTTGCGCGATCCGCATCGCCTTGCGGCGCGTTGTCGCGTCGTAGTCCGCGCCGAGATAGCGGGCGGTTTCAAAGCCTTGCACGGTGACGATAAGGCCGAAGGCGAGCGTGAGGGCCGGCCAGCCGGTCAGCCTCGGCGGGTCGAAGACCAGACCGCCGCCGGTGAGCTTGCCTTCGAAGTAGAAGGCAAGGCCCGCAATCATGGCGGCGATGATGGCAAGCTTGATGCCGACCGACACCTGCTCCATCCGTTCGAGCGCGTGAAAGCCCCTGGTCCATCCGGTCAGGAGGATGACGGCGAAGATCGCGGTGGTGACGATGCGGCCGTTCGTGGCGCTGTCGAAGGACGTCAGGCTGACCGCGAAGGCGCCGAAAAGGTTGAGGTAATAGGCGACCGAGATGACATAGGCGAAGGCGAGCGCCCAGGAGGCGACCGCTTCGAGCCGCTCCTCGGCCGGAGAGCGGCCGTGCGCCCCCTCCATCCGAATCGTGATGTTGTAGCGGATCGCACTGCCGAAGGCCCAGGCCCCGGCGCAGAGCGCGGCCATGACGAGAGGGGCGTAGTAGCCGTAGCTGTGTTCGAGGACCGGGCCGAGGACCAGAAAGCCCGACCCGATGATCGAGGCCAGGGGCGTGACCGTCGCGCGCCAGAGGCGGGAACGGGCCAGCGGCGGCCAGAGGAGAAGGCCCGCGGTGGCGAGGCCGGCAAGAAGGATCAGGGCGTTCAGCATGGTCGGCCTCGTGAGATAAGGGCATAGGGACGCAATCGGAAGCGCAAAGGCAAGGTGGCGCGGTTGTCGAAGGGGCCGTGGTCCCGGCAGGTGACGGCGACCGGGGGGCGGCGCCTCTCGCGGTCCGACACTGCGCCGCCGGATCGAACCCCGGTCGCGCGGAGTTGCAGCCGGGGCGAGGGCATTCTGCAGGCAGGTGACAAGCGGGCGGTGGCAGGGCAATCTGGCGACCATTCGGGAGCTTGGCGCAGGAGGCGGGGCGGCATGGACGAGATGACGGCCTTCGTCATGGATGGCGCGGGGGGCGCGGAACGGGCTGCGGCGGAGGGGCGGACGATGCGCGACCTCGCACCCGCGACCGGGTTCGCCTGGATCAACGTGGATTTCTCCAGCGCGGCGGGGCTCGCATGGCTCGACCGGGCCGGGCTCGACCCGATCGCGCGCGAGGCGCTGACGGCCGAGGAGACGCGGCCACGCTGCACGGTGCACGGCGAGATGGCGCTGATCAACCTGCGCGGCGTGAACCTCAACCCTGGGGCGGAGCCCGAAGATATGGTGTCGCTCAGGCTCTGCGTGATGCCGGGGCGGGTGGTTTCGTCGCACCGCCGCCCGCTCTCCGCGCTCGACGACGTGATGGAGGGGCTCAGGAACGGCCACGGACCGACCACGCCGGGCGATCTTATCGCGCGGATCGCGCTCAGGCTCGCCGACCGGGCGGAGCCGGTGGTGGCGCGGCTGAACGAGCGGCTCGACGATCTGGAGGATCAGGTGACGACGGAGGCGCCGCCGGAACTGCGGAGCGAACTCGCCGACATCCGCCGGGTGTCGTCGGTGCTGCGCCGGTACATGTTCCCCCAGCGCGACGCGCTCTCGACGCTGGAGATCGAGGAACTGGGCTGGCTTGGCCAGCGCGACCGCAGCCGGATCCGCGAGGCGACGGAACGGGTGACGCGGCTGGCCGAGGAGTTGGAGGCGATCCGCGACCGGGCGCAGGTGGTGCGCGACCAGATCGTCGATTTCCGCGCCGAGGCGATGAACCGGCAGATGCTGGTCCTGTCGGTCGTGGCGGCGATCTTCCTGCCCCTGGGGCTCCTCACCGGGCTTCTGGGGATCAACGTCGGCGGCATTCCGGGGGCCGACACCCCTTGGGCCTTCTGGGCGGTCTGCGGGTTGCTGGTCGTGGTCTGCCTATTCCAGATATGGCTTTTCCGGCGGCTGAAGCTTCTGGGATAGCCGCGAGCCCGGATTGCGGCTCCGGCCGGTCAGCGGGTAGCCCCCGGTGCCGCCCCGGAACGGCTGAAGGAGCATCCTGTCGAGCCAGAGATCCCGCCGTGTGCGGAAGGCGTCGATCCCGATCGTCATGCCGAGGTGTCCGTCGCGCGGCTCTGCGCGGTAGGTGCCGAAGAGGCGGTCCCACCAGGGCAGGTTGAAGCCGAAGTTGGAGTTGGTCTCGGACGGGTGGATCGAGTGGTGGACCCGGTGCATGTCGGGGGTGACGACGAAGAGCCGGATCAGGGCATCGGCCCGGCGCGGCAGGTCGATGTTCGCATGGTTGAAGATCGCGGTCGCGTTGAGGAGGACCTCGAAGATCAGGACGGCGAGCGCGGGGGCGCCGAGCGCCGCGACCACGCCGAGCTTGAGACCCATGGAGAGAAGGATCTCGATGGGGTGGAAACGGACGCCCGTGGTGGCGTCGAACTCCAGATCGGCATGGTGCATCCGGTGCAGCCGCCAGAGTGCGGGCACGGCGTGGAAGAGGACGTGTTGCAGGTAGATGGCGAGGTCGAGGGCGAGGATCGCGAAGATGCCGGCAAGCCAGCCGGGCAGGGCGAGCGCGTTGAGAAGCCCCCAGCCGCGCTCCCCGGCGATGACGGCGACGCCGACGGCGAGGACCGGGAAGGCCAGCCGGACGAGGGCCGCGTCGATCACCACGAGGGCAAGGTTGTTCGACCAGCGCAGAAGCCGCGGGATGTCCATGCGACGGCGCGGGGCCGCCAGCTCCCACGCCGCCATGACGGCGAGCACGGCGAGGAAGACGGCAAGGCGGATCGGCGCTTCGTAGGCGAGGATGGCGTCGGGCATGGGGCCTCCGGATGTCGCATCGTAGCAGGGCGTGGGAGGGTTTGCAGCGAACTTTCGTGGAAGCGTGTCAGTCCGCTTGGAGCCCATCTTGCAGGAATGTTGTGATGCAGCCAATGTCGTCTACAGTGCGTCTGGATATTTGCTGACAGCTTGGTCAGCGACAGTTTGAAGGGGCGTTGTTGCAGAACTCTGTCTGCGAAGGATTCACATCGTGAATCTATGCGGTTAGACGGGGTGCATGAGCAAGCCTGCACCCGCCCGCTACCGCACGATGAACTGGTTCAGCTACACGGCTTCGCTTCGCAAGCGCGGATCGCTACTGATCTGGCTGGACAAGGAGATAACCTGGCTCGCGCCGCATGACGGCAGCCCCGGTCGCCCCGTGTTGTTCTCGGATACGGCAATCCAGTTCTGTCTGACCGTCAAGGTCCTGTCCACGCTGCCGCTCCGGCAAACGACCGGGATGGTTGCCAGCCTGCTGAAGTTGGCGGGCCTGGACTGGGCGATGCCGGACCACACGACCCTGTGCCGTCGGCAGAAGACGCTCGCCGTTCAGATCCCGTATCGGCGCGCCGATGGCCCCCTGAATCTGCTGGTTGACAGCACCGGCATCAAGTTTCTCGGCGATGGAGAGTGGCAGGCGCGCAAGCAGGTGTTCAGGGCCGTCGTCAATGGCGCAAGGTGCATCTGGCAATGGATGTCGCCACGTCTGACATCCGCGCCGTGGAATTCACTCCCAGCAGCGATGGTGACAGTCCTATTTTGCCGGAACTGCTCAACCAGATCCCCGAAGGCGAAGAGATCGGCATCGTGACCGCCGATGGGGCGTATGACACGCGCCGTTGCCACGCCGCCATCATCGACCGTCAGGCCACGCCGATCATCCCTATCCGCAAAAACGGGCGGCCGTGGAAAGAGGACTGCCCGGCGGCAATCACCCGAAACGAAACCCTTCGCGCCACCCGGCACTACGGCAGGGCGTTCTGGAAGCGATGGACCGGATACCATGTCCGAAGCCGGATCGAGGCGAAAATGCGGTGCCTCAAGGCCTTCGGCGAGCGCATCGCCGCAAGAGACCCGGACCGACAAACCGCCGAAATTCAAATCCGCATCGCCCTCATCAACCGTTTCAATGCGCTCGGCACCGCCGAAATCGTCCGCGTGCCATGACGTCGAAGCGGAAAGGGGCCATCATGCCTCAGGCATGAGTTGCGCAACAACACCCACCCCGACCAGCCCCTTGAGGTGAGGGCACTACACGCCCACCCTCGGGCCGGGCTGCGCGGCTCACCCCTTCAGATGCGACATCTTCACCTCGTCCGTCCAGTAGGGCACCGGGCCGGTGGTGGTCTTCAGCTCCACCACCAGCACCAGATGCGCGCCAGGGAATGCGGAGGCGGTCGCGAAGGGGCGGCGCGGGGGAGCGGCCCCCGCTCGCCCCCTCGCGCCAGACACCCCGGCCCCACCCCGGGGAACCCCTCACTCGGCCGCGAGCTGCGCCTCGGCCGGGTGCTTGATCAGGTCGATCGAGAGTATGTAGGCGCCGGTGCCCGCCCGAACCGCGATCTCGCCGATCGTGGGCGCCCGGTCGAACACCAGATCCTCGGTCGCCTTGCCGTCACGCGTGATGCTGACGACGAAGCTGCGCCGGACCGCCGGTTTCCGCCTGGGCGGCTCGGCCGCCCGCTCCGGTTGCCGCTGCCGTATCCGGCCGATGAAATCGCTGGTTCCGTATTCGTCCGACATCACACCACTCCCACTCTTACCCGGTTCACCCGTCATCAACTCTGCGGCCGATCGGGGAATGTGGCAAGTTTGTGGTTTCAGGTGCGCCGCGGTCTGGCGCCGGAGCTATCGAATCAGAGACAGAGCCATGCGCGGGACGGTCATCGTTGCCGAGACTGCGCCGTATCCGGTGGTCGGGACCGGCCGAATCGGGGGCCGTGGTGGCCCCCGACGGACGGCGGTCACTCCGCCGCCAGTGCCAGGCGGATCCGTTCGCGGAGCGGCCGGCGCCGCATCCCGATCGAGACGACGAAGGCATCCGGTCCCACCCGGTCGAGAATCTGGGCGATGGTCGGCGTGTGGTCGAAAAGCTCTTCGCGCGTCGTCTGCCCGTCGAGCGTGACGACGACGCAGCAGCGTGAAATCTTGGCCAGTGCCCGGCGCCGCCCGTTCCGGGCGCGTTCGGTCAACCGCCGGCCCGTCTCGCTCGACAGCCGGTCGATCAGTTCGTCTGTTACAGTCATATGCCCCCCTTGCACGGTCCCGTGAGGGCGGGATCGCGCGGCCTAGTCTGTGATTGGGAAAATTCCGTGAAACGGACACTCGCATACTGCTTCATCCTTGCTAAAACGCCGGTCGGACAGGGTCAAGCGCACCCCTTGGCGGTTCCGGTGCCAGGATCGGAATCCCGCCGATGGTGACGGATTTCCGCCGATGGAATCAGGGGCGGTGCGCGCGGCGGCGGCGGTTTCCCGCTGATCGGTTGCCCGCCGCGCCATGCCGTGCAGAATGGCCGGACCGGCACCGGCCCCCGCGAAAGGAACCTCCATGATCCTCTATGGCATTGCGACCTGCGACACCTGCCGCAAGGCGCTGAAGGCGATCCGGGCGGCCGGGCGCGAGGTCACGTTCCGTGATGTCCGGGCCGAGCCACTGAGCGCCGAGGAGTGGCGCGGCCTTCTCGATGTCTTCGGCGAGGGGCTGGTCAACCGGGCCTCGACCACATGGCGGGGGTTGTCCGAAGAGGCGCGCGGCGCCGATGCGGCTGATCTGCTGCGCCAGGCCCCGGCGCTGATGAAACGCCCGGTGATCCGCGACGGCGACAGCTTCGCAATCGGCTGGAAGAGCGACGCACAATTCCTTGTTCCGAAATAGGAAACGGCCCGCGAAGTGGCGGGCCGTCCAGTGCCGTTCCGGCCTTAGTTCAGAGCAGTTTGAGATCGCCTGCAGAGGAGCGGCCGTCGCGGCCCGACTGCATCTCGTAGGAGACTTTCTGATTGTCGGCGAGCGTCTTGAGTCCCGCGCGCTCGACCGCAGAGATGTGCACGAACACATCGTTGCCGCCGTCGTCAGGGGCGATGAAGCCGAAGCCCTTCGTCGTATTGAACCATTTCACGGTGCCGGTGGCCATCCCGTCTTACTCCCTTGTTTGGTCTCCCCAAGCTCGATTGCCCGGGGCCGTGCAGCCAGGTCTTTCGTGTCTTCCGGCTGCCCCGTGACGAGGGAGCGGTAGGAAAGTCTGCGTTCACGCCAGCGAAATGATGAGCGATTTGCGCCAAAAATCAAGATTTTTGCAGAAAAGTCAGTATCAATCCCGGCGGCGGGCGAGAATACGGTCAAGCGACAGCGGGCCGGCTCCGGTCAGGACCAGGGTCGTCAGCAGGAAAACCCAGAGCGTCCGCTGATCCATGATCAACGAGGCCGAGTTCGCGTCGAACCAGCGGCCGAGGTCGTCGCCGGCGACACCATGGCCGAGGATATCGGTGGCGCTTTGCACCAGGACGAATCCGATCATGCCAAGGGCGGCGAGGCGGGTGAAGAGCCCGGTCAGGAGGAGGAGAGGCAAAAGCAGTTCCGCCCAGGTTCCGGCCGTGACCACCGCCCAGTGGAAAAGCCCGAGTTGTGACACGTCGTAGCCTGCCGCCTCGACCGCCTTGGGGAAGATCTGGATATAGGCGCCGTCGGAGGGACGGAAGATCCCGAAGATCCCGTCGCCGATTTTGGTCCGGGCGGAATTCCAGAAGTAGATCAGCAGGACGGCGGCAAAGGCGGCGCGCCCGAGCGTCGGGATCGCGACGGGGGCAAGGCGCGACAAAGCCGTGGCGAGGCGGTCATGAAGGGCAATCACGGCGGTCAGCCTCCGGGCTTTATGGCGGTTATGGCGCGGGCGCCGATAAGCAGGCCGAGCGTCGCGGTCAGGTCGAACTCCCCGCCGGCGTCCAGCGCGGCCCCGACGGTTTCGCCCGCCATCAGCGCCGCGACAAAGGGCGCAGCACCGGCCGGCAGGCGTTCGGGCACCGGGTCGTAGTCCGGCCGCACGATCAGCACGTCCTCGGGCACGGCGGCCTTCGGCGCGGCACCGCCCCGGGCATTGGCGTGCCAGATCGCCTGAATGGGCCAGCGCGAGCGGATCAGCCGCACCGCGGGGGCGAGGCCGAGCCGCACGGCGATCAGCGCGTCGGGCGATAGCGCCTGCAACGCCTCGGCGGCGACGGGGCCGGCATCGGCGGCGTGGTAGGACTGTCGCAGCGCCAGTTCGAGCCGGGCGACATCGGGCAGGTAGCCCAGATGCGCGACCGGATCGAAGGTTTCGAGGAAGGCCGGCATCGCCTCGCCGTAGAACATCAGGAGCGGCGAGGACGGCGGGTGGGCGCGCAGGAAATCGCGCGCCATTGCGCTGAAGAATTCATCGCCGACTAGGGTGCGGACGACCGGGAAGGCCTGCCGCAGGGCCTCCGTCAGCGAGACGGTGACATTGTTGCGGTAGACGTCGAAGCGGCGCCCCGCCGGGCGGCCCTGCGGATCGGTCAGGCCGACCGGGGCGGGCCGGTCTGGGTCCAGGAGGGCCGCGCGGAAGTCGGACTGGCTCATGCCAGGGCCTTGTCGAGGATCCGGGCCGCGCGGGTGGCTTCCCCGGCAAGGACCGGCCAGTCGGGCACGTCATTGTCCCATTCGATCAGGGTCGGTCGTGGCCCTCCGACGCTGATCGTGCGGGCGTAAAGCTGCCACACCGGATCGGCGACCTCTGACCCGTGCGCGTCGATCAGGAGCGGCGCGCCGCTGTCGTCGCGGTCCATGTCATGGCCGCCAAGATGGATCTCGCCGACGAGGTGGTGCGGAAAGCGGTCGATATAGGCGTCGGGGTCGGTCTGCCGGTTGGTCGAGGACACGTAGACGTTGTTCACGTCGAGAAGGAGCCCGCAGCCGGTGCGCTTCGCGATCGCGCTCAGGAAGTCGATCTCGTCCATCTCGGTCTCGGCGAAGTCGAGGTAGACGGAGGGGTTTTCAAGCAGCATCCGGCGCCCGACATGGTCCTGCACCTCGTCGATATGATCGGCGACGCGGGCCAGGGTCGCGGCTGTGTAGGGCAGCGGCAGGAGGTCGTTGAGGAACTCGCTGTCATGCGTCGACCAGGCCAGGTGTTCGGAGAAACTTGCCGGGTCGAGCCAGTCGCAGAGATGCTTCAGCCGGGCGAGATGGTCGCGATCGAGCCGCCCCTCGCCGCCGATTGAGAGGCCGACGCCGTGTACCGAGATCGGGAAGCGTTCGGCCAGGTGGCGCAGCTGCGCCAGCGGCCGTCCGCCGTCACCCATGTAGTTTTCTGCATGGATTTCGAGCCATCTGACCGGCTCGGCATCGTCGATGATGTTCGAAAAATGCTGCGGCTTGTAGCCGACACCGGGGCGTGCCGGCAGCTCGGATCTGGCAGTTCGGTCGAGCATCTGGTCCCCCGTCGTCTGGGTGGGCCTTCCCGGTTGGCCGGGAAGGCCGGATCGGTGTCAGCCCTGCGGAAGGTCGCGGTCGAGCGCCTCGAGCGAGCCCATGCGGCCGTCCGGCAGTTCCATCGTGGCGCAGCTGCCGGCCGGGACGAGTTTCCAGGAGTTGCCCTGATAGTCGACTTTCGAGGTGCCGGCGCAGGTCGTGCCGGGGCCGGCGGCGCAGTCGTTCTGGCCGGCGAGCGCCACGCCGAAGCACTTTTCCTTGGCTTCCTGAGCCGAGGCCGGGGCGGCGAAATGCGCGGAAAGGGCAGCAGCGAGCGAGCCGGCGACTGCGAGGGTCTTCATGGAGTGAGACATCGGTTAATTCCTTGTTAAAGTTCGAGCGTTGGTTGGTTCGACAGGCAGACCCTAGCGAAGCCGGTGTTTCACAGGCTACTCACGAAGCTGTGGCCCACGGCCGCGTGAACGCCTGTAACCGGATCATCGTTCGGGCGAAGGGTCAGGACCGGCAGGCGCCGCATTGCAGCGGCGCCCACAGGCCATTGATTTGAAATCACTAAACGAGGTCGGGCGGGGTCGCCTCCGTCGCGAAGGACGAGACTGCGTCCGACAGGGACATTGTGTCGGTCCGGGTTTCCCCGAGACGTCGGACTGAAACAGTCCGCTCCGCGACTTCCTTCATGCCGATGGCAAGAATCACGGGAACCTTGGCGACCGAATGTTCGCGGACCTTGTAGTTGATCTTTTCGTTGCGGGTATCGGCCTCGGCCCGCAATCCGGCCTTGCGGAGCATCGCCACCACGTCGTCCACGTAGCCGTCGGCATCCGAGACGATGGAGGCGACGACGACCTGCCGAGGCGCCAGCCAGAACGGCATCCGGCCGGCATAGTTCTCGATCAGGATCCCGATGAAGCGTTCGAAGCTGCCCAGAATCGCGCGGTGGAGCATGTAGGGCATGTGCTTGGCCCCGTCCTCGGCGACATATTCCGCGCCCAACCGGTCGGGCAGTTGCGCGTCGACCTGGAAGGTGCCGCACTGCCATTCCCGCCCGATGGCATCGGTCAGCTTGAAGTCGAGCTTCGGGCCGTAGAAGGCGCCGTCGCCGGGGTTGATCTCGTACGGCAGGCCGAGTTTCGCGATGGCATTCGTCAGCGCGCCCTCGACCTTGTCCCAGGTCGCGTCCGATCCGATGCGGACCTCCGGCCGGGTCGAGAGCTTGATGTCGAACCTGTCGAAGCCGAGATCGCGGTAGACAGAGGACAGAAGCGCGATGAAGTTCGCGCATTCGCTTTCGATCTGGTCCTCGGTGCAGAAGATATGGGCGTCGTCCTGGGTGAAGCCCCGCACCCGCATCAGCCCGTGCATGGAGCCGGACGATTCATAGCGGTGGCAGGAGCCGAATTCGGCCAGGCGCAGCGGCAGGTCGCGATAGGATTTCAGACCCTGGTTGTAGACCTGCACATGGCAGGGGCAGTTCATCGGCTTCAGCGCGTTGATGCGCTTTTCCTTGGCGCCTTCCTCGTCGACCTCGACGATGAACATGTTCTCGCGGTAGGCCTCCCAGTGGCCGGAACGCTCCCAGAGGACGCGATCCACGACCTGCGGGGTCTTGATCTCCCGGTAGCCGGCGTCACGCAGGCGGCGGCCCATGTATTCCTGCAAGAGGCGGTAGATGGTCCAGCCGTTCGGGTGCCAGAAGACCATGCCGGGGGCTTCTTCCTGGAGGTGAAACAGCTCCATTTCGCGCCCGAGCTTGCGGTGGTCGCGTTTCGCGGCCTCTTCCAGCATGGTCAGGTGCGCTTTCAGATCCTCGCGGTTCTTGAAGGCGACGCCGTAGATGCGCTGGAGCTGCTTCTTGGTGTGATCGCCGCGCCAATAGGCGCCGGCGACCGACATCAGCTTGAACGCGTCGGCGGGAAGCTGGCCGGTATGCTGAAGATGCGGGCCGCGGCAGAGGTCCTGCCAGTGGCCGTGCCAGTACATCCGCAGGAGTTCGTCGCCCGGGATCGCCTCGATCAGCTCGACCTTGAAGGGTTCTTTCTTCTCGACATAGTGCTTGATGGCGCGCGACCGGTCCCAGACCTCGGTCCTGACCGGATCGCGTTCGTTGATGATCGCCTTCATCTCCTTCTCGATCAGGCCGAGGTCTTCGGGCGTGAAGGGCTCTTCCCGGTCGAAATCGTAGTACCAGCCGTTCTCGATCACCGGGCCGATGGTGACCTTGACCTCGGGCCAGAGCTTCTGCACCGCGCGGGCCATGACATGGGCGAAGTCGTGCCGGATAAGCTCGAGCGCCTGCGCGTCGTCCTTCATCGTGTGGATGGCGATGCGGGCATCGGCCTCGATCGGCCATTGCAGGTCGTAATGCCTGCCGTCGACGGAGGCAGAAATGGCGGCCTTGCCGAGCGAGGGGGCGATGGCCGCGGCCACGTCGGCGGGGGTCACGCCCTTGGCGAAGTCGCGGCTGTTGCCATCGGGGAATGTGAGGGAAATCTGGGCCATAAAGGCTCTCCTCGTCGGTTTGGCGCCTACGGGTGCGCCCGGTTGCGGGTTATGTGCGAGCGGTATCGGGGATTGGTGCGGCGAAGTCAACGGCCGGGGGTTCCACCTCCGGCCCCCTGCAGGTATTTGAGAACAGAAGAAGGAGAGGCGCGCATGAGTGAATTTCTGGAGACGGCGGCGGGACGGCGGATCGCCTATGACCGGATCGAGGGGCGCGGGCCCGGCGTTGTGTTCCTTGGTGGCTTCCGCTCCGACAAGGAAGGGACCAAGGCGCTGGCGCTCGAAGCCGCGGCGCGGGCCGAGGGGCGCGCCTTCCTGCGTTTCGACTATTCCGGGCATGGCGCATCGTCGGGGGACTTTCTCGATGGCTGCATCGGCGACTGGTACGAGGATGCGCGTGCGGCGATCCTGAGCCTGACGCAGGGGCCGCAGGTTCTGGTCGGCTCGTCCATGGGGGGATGGATTGCCCTGTTGATCGCGCGGGAAATGCCCGAGAGTGTCGCGGGACTCGTCACCATCGCGGCCGCGCCGGATTTCACCGAGGACGGGATGTGGGCGGAGTTTTCCGAGGCGCAGCGGCGCGAGTTGATGGCGGCGGGGCAGGTGGCCTTGCCGTCGGATTATTCGGACGAGCCCTACATCATCACCCGCCGGCTGATCGAGGACGGGCGCGCGCGGCTGGTGCTGCGTTCGGCCCTGTCGCTGCCGATGCCGGTACGGATGTTGCAGGGCACCGCCGATGCCGATGTGCCGCTGTCGGTGGCCCTGCGGCTGATCGAACATGCGGAGGGGCCGGACATCCGCCTGACGGTGGTCAAGGGGGCCGACCACCGGTTCTCGACCCCGGACTGTCTGAAACTGATCGAGCTTTCGGTGCGGAAAGTGACACAGCGGACGGGGGTGGCAGATGCGTAGGGCCGCGCGGCGTCTTGCGGTCGTTCTGGCGTTGGCGCTGGTGACTCTGGCAGCACTCTTCGCTGTCGCTCCGCGCGAGCCCCTGGATCTCGTGCCGGCATTCGACGCGGCGCGCCTTCCCGACGATCTCGACAGCTATCTCCGCGACCGCGAGGCGGTGGTGGGCGGGATCACGCCGGGGGCGGAGAAGCGCATTCTCTGGGCCGGCGCGCCGGGGGCGCAGACCGACTGGGCCGTCGTTTATCTTCACGGCTTCTCGGCAACCTCCGAGGAAATCCGCCCGGTGCCGGACCGGGTGGCCGCGGCGCTGGGCGCCAACCTCTATTTCACGCGGCTGGCGGGACATGGGCTTTCGGGCGAACGATTCGCCGGACCGACGGTCAACGACTGGATGATCGACGTGGCCGAGGCGCTGGCGATCGGCACGCGGATCGGTCGCCGCGTCCTGGTGATCGCGACTTCGACCGGCGGGGCGCTGGCGGCAGAGGCGGCCTTGCAGCCAGATCTGGCGCGGCAGATCGAGGGTATCGTCTTCGTCTCGCCGAATTTCGGGATCCGGGCGCCGGCGGCGGCGATCCTCACCTGGCCCTACGCGCGGCGCTGGGCGCCGGTGATCGCCGGGCGCGATCGGTGTTTCGAGCCTGTGAACGACGCCCATGCGCGGTACTGGACCACCTGCTATCCGACGGAGGCACTTTTTCCGATGGCGGCGCTCGCCGGGCACGCGGCCGGGGCGGATTATTCCGGGGTGGCGGTGCCGGCGCTCTTTCTGTTCGCCGAGGCCGACCAGATCGTCTCGCCCGCAGCGACGCAGGCGGTGGCGGAGGGTTGGGGCGGGCCGGTCGCGGTCCTGCCGCAGGTCGTCGGCGCGGGTGACGATCCCTATTCGCACGTGATCGCGGGCGACATCCTCAGCCCCTCGATGACCGCACCGGTGACGGAAGCGATCCTCGGCTGGGTCGGCGGGTTCTGAGCCGGATCAGACCGCCCGGATCCGCGCCTTGGCGCCGGAGCGCTTCGGCCGGTCGGTGCCGGAATTCTGGTCGATGAAGTCGAGCACCAGCGGCCGGATGTTCTTGCGCCAGGACTTGCCGGCGAAGATGCCGTAATGGCCGGCGCCGGGCTCCAGATGGCTCGCCTTCTTCGAATCGGGAAGGCCGGTGCAGAGGGCAAGCGCCGCGCGGCACTGGCCGGGGGCGGAGATGTCGTCCTCGGTGCCCTCGACGGTCTTGACCGCGACATCGGTGATCTTGCCGATATCGACGCGCTTGCCGGCGACCTCGAAGGTGTTGGTCGCAATCTCGCGGTTCTTGAAGATGCGCTCGACGGTGGAAAGGTAGAATTCGGCCGTCATGTCCATGACCGAGAGGTATTCGTCGTAGAACCGGTTGTGGGCATCGCGTTCGCCGTCCTCGCCCTTCGCGGCGGCAAGGATCTTGTCGCTGAACGCCTGCGAATGGCGGTCCATGTTCATCGAGATGAAGGAGGCGAGCTGCAGGAGGCCCGGATAGACGAGGCGCCCGGCGCCAGCGTATTTGAAGCCGACGCGCTGGATCGCGAGATGTTCGAGCTGGCCCATCGTCAGGCGGCGGCCGAAGTCGGTGACCTCGGTCGGGGCCGCGTCGGGGTCGATCGGCCCGCCGATCAGCGTCAGCGTGCGCGGCTGGGCGTCCGGGTGTTCCTCGGCGAGGTAGGCGGTGGCGGCAAGTGTCAGGGGCGCCGGCTGGCAGACCGCGACGACATTGGTCTCCGGCCCGAGGTGGCGCATGAAATCGACGAGGTAGAGGGTGTAATCCTCGACGTCGAACTTGCCGGCGCTGACCGGGATGTCACGGGCATTGTGCCAGTCGGTCACGAAGACGTCGCAGTCCGGCAGGAGGCTCAGCACGGTCGAGCGCACAAGGGTCGAGTAATGCCCTGACATCGGCGCCACGAGCAGCACCCGGCGGGCCATCGGTTCGCGGCCCACGACGTTGAAATGGATGAGATCGCCGAAAGGACGCGCGACCACAGTCTCGACATTGACGAGATGGTCGCGGTCGTCGGAGCCGACGATCGTGCGGATGCCCCAGTCGGGCTTGATCACCATCCGCGCGAAGCTGCGCTCGGTGATCCGCCCCCAGGCCGACATGACCTTGAACATCGGGTGCGGCACGAGGCCGAAGACCGGATACGATGCGAACGCCCTTGCCGATGCGCCCAGCCATTCGTTGGTGTTGCGCATGCTTTCCATGAAGTCGTAGGTGGCCATGCCCTTCATCGCGTATCCTAACCCCTTATATGACAGCCATAAAAACGTGCCTTTGCACAGGCCGCAGGCAACGGTATGCTGTCAATGCTGCGCCGCAGTAAGATAGGGGGGAATAGTTGAGATGACAACAACACTTAAGGATGGCCCCGAAAATCCCGACGAGACTGCGGCAAATCTGGCGAAGCTCAACGCGAATATCGAGAAGATCGAAACACTGACGCAGCGGCTGGTCCAGGCGATGGCGCAGAAACGCGCGCCGAATCCGGCGGTCGAGGCGCCGGGACACGGACTTTTCGCCCATGCCGTGACCGCCTACTGGAAAGAGGCGATGGAAAACCCCGGCAAGCTGATCGAGCAGCAGGCGGCACTCTGGGGCAAGACGCTGAAGCACTATCTTGACGCGCAGCAGGCGCTCGCGGCCGGCAAGTTCGCCGCGCCCGAAGACGACACGCCGACCGACCGGCGCTTTTCCAACCCGCTCTGGAAGACCCATCCTTATTTCAACTTCGTCAAGCAGCAGTATTTCCGCAACGTCGCGGCGATGGAGCAGGCGCTGGCGAATATCGACGATCTGGAACCGCACGAACGCAAGCGGGTAGAGCATTTCGCCCGCCAGATCCTCGACATGATGGCGCCGACGAACTTCCTTGGCACCAACCCCGACGCGCTGGAGCGTGCGGTCGCCACCGAGGGCGAGAGTCTGGTCAAGGGGCTCGAGAATCTCGTCCGCGATATCGAGGGAAACCGGGGCGACCTGCTGGTGACGCTGGCCGATCGCAACGCCTTCACACTGGGCGAGAACATCGGTACGACTGAGGGCGCGGTGGTCTACCGCAACCGGATGATCGAGCTCATCCAGTATGCGCCGACGACCGAGACGGTCCACGCGACACCGATCGTGATCTTCCCGCCCTGGATCAACAAGTTCTACATCCTCGATCTCAAGCCCGCGAACAGCCTGATCAAGTGGATCGTCGATCAGGGGTATACGCTTTTCGTGGTGAGCTGGAAGAACCCGGACCCGAGCTATGCCGATGTCGGGCTCGACCAGTATGTCGAGGAAGGTTTCATCACCGCGATCAACGAGGTCAAGGCGATCACCGGCGAAGAGAAGGTCAACGCCGTCGGCTACTGCATCGCCGGCACGACGCTGACGATGGCGCAGGCAGTCCTGAAGAAGCGTGGCGACAAGTCGGTCAACTCGGCCACCTTCTTCACCACGCTGACCGACTTTTCCGATCCGGGCGAGGTGTCGGTCTTCCTCGACGACGATTTCATCGACGGGATCGAGGCGCAGGTGAAGAAGGACGGCTATCTCGACAAGTATTTCATGGCGCGGACCTTCTCGTTCCTGCGCTCGAACGACCTCGTCTATGCGCCGGCGATCCGCAACTACATGATGGGTGAAACCCCGCCGGCCTTCGACCTCTTGTTCTGGAACGGCGATGGCACCAACCTGCCGGCGCGGATGGCGGTCGAATACCTGCGCTGGATCTGTCAGGACAATCGGCTCGCCGAAGGCAGAATCACCATCTGCGGCGAGACGATCGGGCTGAAGGACGTGAAGGTGCCGGTCTTCGCCGTCGCCTGCGAGGCCGACCATATCGCGCCGTGGAAGGGGTCGTTCAACGGGTTCCGCCATTACGGCTCGAAGGACAAGACCTTCATCGTCTCGCAATCGGGTCATATTGCCGGGATCGTCAATCCGCCCGGCAAGGACAAGTACGGCCACTACACCAACGACGCCGAGATGGGCGAGGCGGATGACTGGTTCGCATCCGCCACCTTCCACAAGGGAAGCTGGTGGCCGCAATGGGAAAGCTGGTTGAACGGCAGGTCGGGCAAGATGATCGCCGCGCGGCAGCCCGGCGACAAGGCGCATCCGGTTCTGGCGCCGGCCCCGGGCACCTATGTGTCGGAAATTCCCGCGTCCTGACAGGCGGGTTTCCCCGGGTCGGCATTTTTTTGCTGCGACGCAGCATTCGGACTTGAATTGCTGCGTCGCAGCATGTATGTATCGTCTCAGATGATTACCCGGGCGCCGCACCGCCCATATCAGGAGAGACAGACATGCAAAAAGCTCAGGACTTCACCAAAGTCATGCAGGACTTCACCGCCAGCCTTCCCTTCGACGCGAAAGCGTTCCAGGAAACCTTCAAGAGCTCGGCCGCCTTCGGCGAGAAGATGACGAAAGTCGCTCTCGAAGCCGCCGAGAAGTCGAGCGAGATTTCCTCGAAGTGGACCAAGGACACGATCGCCAAGGTGGGCACGCTCGCCAAGGTCAAGGAAGAGCCGACCGACTACTCCAAGGCGCTGAGCGATTTCGCTTCGGCCGCTGCCGAGATGGCCGCCGAAAACCTCGCCGCCTTCGCCGAAGTCGCGAAGAAGGCTCAGATGGAAACCGTCGAGCTGATGCTCGCCGCCGGCAAGGACATCTCCGAGGACGCGACCGCCGCCGTCAAGAAGGCCCAGGCCGACGTGACCTCGGCTGCGAAGAAGGCCGCAGCTTCGGCCACCGCCGCGGTCAAGTGATCTAAGCCAGCCTCACTCCTCCCTGTAGGCTAGGCCAATCTGGCGGGCACCTCGTGCCCGCCTTTCTTTTTGTTGTGTTTTCCGTGCCGACGCTTAATCTCGCCGCAATGCCGCACGACCGCCCGGGGAGAAAGTCATGGCCGAAGAGTCCAAGCCGCTTCTGATCAAGCGTTATGCCAGCCGCCGCCTCTACAACACCGAGACGAGCGATTACGTGACGCTTGAGGATATTGCGGCCTTCATCCGGGAGGGGCGCGAGGTCCAGATCGTGGACCTGAAGTCGGGCGACGACCTCACCCGGCAATACCTCCTTCAGATCATCGCGGAACATGAAAGCCGGGGCGAAAGCGTGCTGCCGGTCGACGTGCTGACCGACCTCGTGCGCAGCTACACGACGAGCGCGCAAAGCGTGGTACCGCAATTCCTCGCCGCCTCGTTCGAGATGCTGCGCGAGGGGCAGTCGAAGCTGATGGAAAACCTCACCACCTTTCCGAACCCGATGGCCTCGATGCCGGGGTTTGAGGCGATGCAGCGGCAGCAGCAGGCCTTCCTCAGGTCGATCATGGGCGGGCTTGGCGGATCCTCCGGTCCGGCGCGCGATGACGACGACGACGAAAAGCCGAAGGCGAAGTCGAAGGCACACGCCGACGACGATCTAGCCGCGATCAAGAAGCAGCTTGCCGATCTTCAGTCAAAGCTCTCGAAACTCTGACAGCCGGCGGACCTAGCCGCCCTTGACCTCGTTCACCGCGTCGATCAGCGCGTTGGCGATCAGGTCGAGCTCGTCCCGGACCAGACGGGCGGGCAGCCGCAGGTCGCAGGCGCGCATCAGCATCGCGCGGGTTTTCGGCAACTCTGGCAGGGGACCGAGGAACTGCCAGTTCCAGAAGGCGCGGGCATTGTCGCGGGACAGGCCGAAGACCTGCACCGAGATGCCGCGCGCCGCAGCGGCACTCTGGAAGGCGCGGGCCTCGTCGTCGGCCGCGAAGCCCCGGAGGTTGAACTGCAAGGAATCCGGCGCGCGGGTTTCCTGCGGCAGGGACGGCGGCACCTCCATCCAGGGCGAGGCGTTCAGGAGGTCCGCGACATAGTCGTGGTTGGTGCGCCCGGCCAGAACGCGGTGGTCGATCAGCGGGATCTGCGGCCGGATCACCGCCGCCGACAGGTTCTGCATCCGCATGTTGTAGAGCGGCAGCTTGTTCTGCCAGTGCTGAAAGCTGTTCTGCAGCCCCGGATGCTTCTTCCAGTTATGTTCGTAGGCGCCCGACATGATGACGGCGCGGGCGGCGATTTCGGGGTCGTCGGTGACGAACATCCCGCCTTCGCCGGCATTGACGAGCTTGTAGGACTGGAACGAGAAGCAGCCGATCTTGCCGAGCGTGCCGATCTTGCGGCCCGACCAGAGCGTGCCGAGCGAATGGGCGGCATCCTCGACAAGCGGGATGCCACAGACCTCGCAGGCCGCCATGATCGCATCCATGTCCGAGGTGTGGCCGCGCATGTGGCTGATGAGAACCGCCGCCGCACCGTCGAGCTTGGCGTGGAAATCGTCGAGGTCGATGCGGAAATCGTTGCCGACCTCGACCAGGACCGGCTCGCAATCGGCATGGACGACGGCCGAGGGGACCGCGGCGAAGGTGAAGGCCGGGATCAGCACCCGGGCGCCCCGTGGCAGGTCGAGCGCCTTCAGCGCGAGAAAGAGCGCGGCCGAGCAGGAGGCGACGGCCAGCGCGTAGCGCACACCCATGTAGCTGGCGAATTCCGCTTCCAGTCGCGCCACCGGGGCACCCTCCGGCGCGGTGTAGCGAAAGAGGTCACCCGAGGCGAGCAGACGCTCGATCTCGGCCCGTGCGGCATCCGGTATCGGCTCTGCGTCGTAGACGTTGGGCGCGCCCGTCGGCAGCGCCCGTTTCGCCAGAGCGTCGCTTGACATACGGTTCATCCCCATTGATCCACCTCGTCCTAGACCTAGTTGACCCATGGCCCGGTTTCTACCCCCGAACTCATGTCACAGGCATGACAGGCAGTCCGCCGCGCAGCGCGGCGGTCAGACGTTCAACAGAAGATGCTCACGCTCCCACGGGCTGATGACCTGAAGGAATTCCTTGTATTCGTTGCGCTTTACCGCCTCGTAGATATCGCAGAACTCCGGCGTCAGCGCCTCTCGCACCGGGGCGCTGTCGGAGAAGAGATCGAGCGCGTCGCCGAGCGTCGTCGGCAATTCGTCGGCGTTGATATAGGCGTTGCCCTTGGCCTCCGGGCGCGGCATCCTCTTTTCCATCAGGCCGATATAGCCGCAGACCATGGTCGCGGCGATGCCGAGGTAGGGGTTGCAATCCATCCCCGGCAGGCGGTTTTCCAGCCGCCGCGCGCCCGGTTCCGAAATCGGGATCCTGAGACCGGTGGTGCGGTTGTCGCGGCCCCATTCAAGGTTGATCGGGGCTGCGAAATCCGGAACGTAACGCCGGTAGCTGTTCACATAAGGCGCCATCAGAGCGACCACGGCGGGCAGGTAGTTCTGCATCCCCGCGATGAAGTGCAAGAACGCCTCAGTCTCGCCGCCCTTGGCGTTGGAAAAGATGTTCTTGCCGGTCTTGAGGTCCACGACCGACTGGTGGATGTGCATGGCACTGCCCGGTTCGCCTTCGATCGGCTTGGCCATGAAGGTGCCGAAGCAGTCGTGGCGCAGCGCTGCCTCGCGGATCAGCCGCTTGAAGTAGAAGACCTCGTCGGCAAGGCTGACAGGATCGCCGTGGTTGAGGTTGATCTCCACCTGGCCGGCGCCGCCTTCCTGGACGATGCCGTCGATCTCGAAACCCTGCGCCTCGGCGAAGTCGTAGATGTCGTCGATGACCTTGCCGTATTCGTCGACGGCCGACATCGAATAGGCCTGGTTGGCCATCACCCGGCGGCCCGACCGGCCCATCGGCGGGATGATCGGTTGGTTCGGGTCGATGTTGCGGGCGACGAGGAAGAATTCCATCTCCGGCGCGACGATGGCTTTCCAGCCCTGCGCTTCATAAAGGCCGACGATCCGCTTCAGGACGTTGCGCGGCGCCATCGCCACCGGGTTGCCCTGCTGGTCGTAGGCGTCGTGGATCACCTGCAACGTAATGTCGGCGGTCCACGGCACCGCAGTCGCGGTGGTGAAGTCCGGCGTCAGGATCATGTCGGGCTCGGTGAACTCGTCGCCGCCCGGCATGTCGGCGTAATCGCCGGTGATGGTCTGGGCGTAGATCGAGTTCGGCAGATGGAAGTGCTTCTGCTTGGCAAATTTCGAGGCCGGCATCGCTTTGCCCTTGGCCACGCCCGCAAGGTCGGAGACGAGGCACTCGACCTCGTCAAGCCGGCGGCCGGCGATGTATTCCTGGGCGGCTTCGGGAAGTTTTTCGGTCCAGTCGGACATGAGATCACACTGTTTGTGAGTTTCGGGTTTGCCTGAAGAAATCCGCGATCCGGTCGGCGATCGCGGCAGAGGAATTGTCGGGTGCGAAGCGGGCGCGGGCGGCTTCCATGGTCGCGTCCGGGACCAGCCCCTTGCCGCGCGTCGTCATCAGGCCCTCGATGAAGTCGTTGCCGTATTCGGGATGGGCCTGAACCGTGAAGGCGCGGTCGCCGTAAAGCAGCGCGGCGTGTTCGCAAAAGGCATTGCTGCCAACCGTTTCGGCCGCTTCCGGTTTCGCGACCACCTGATCCTGGTGCCAGGCGTTCAACGTCACCGGCGTGCCGGCGAAATCATAGTCCTGCGGACCGACCGCCCAGCCGCCTTTGAACTTCTCGACCTTGCCGCCCAAGGCCTGGGCGACGATCTGGTGGCCAAAGCAGATCCCGACCAGCGGCACCTTCTCGGCATAGGCCGTGCGGATGAAGTCTTCGAGCGGCTTGATGAAGGGATGATCCTCGTAGGCACCGTGGCGCGAGCCGGTAATGAGCCATCCGTCGCAGTCATGCACGCTCGCCGGAAACTCCATCCCTTCGACGTGGAAGGATCTGAATTCCAGCCCGCGCCCGGCAAGAAGCCGGATGAACATGTCGGGATAATCGCCCATCCTGTCCTTGAGGACGTCGGGCGCCTGGCCGGTCTGAAGGATGCCGATGAGCATGGATGTCTCTTGGTCCGGTTCGCGTGAGGGTAGCGTTGCCCCCCTTGCGCGCGCAAGGGGGGAAGGGGGGCGGTCAGACGGTGTCGAGGTAGACCTCGGTCTTCTCCTCTGGCGACAGCTCCGCCATGTAGTGAAGTTCCTGCCGCTTGGTCATGACGAAGTTGCGGATCAGTTCCTTCGGGAAGATCCGGGCGACGATCTCGCTTTTCTCGAAGACGTCGATCGCCTCGGCCCAGCTGTCCGGCAGAAGCGGCAGGTCGAGCGCGTAGGCGTTGCCGGTAATCGGCGCCGGCGGGGTCATCTTGCCCTCGATCCCGATCAGCGCCGCGCCGAGGATCGCCGCGAGCATCAGGTAGGGATTCACGTCGCCACCCGCGACCCGGTGCTCGATCCGCCGTGCCGCCGGGTTGCCGGAGGGGATGCGGATCGCCGAGGTACGGTTCTCGTAGGCCCAGCAGATCTGGTTCGGGGCGTGCGCCTCGGGGATCAGCCGTTCGAAGCTGTTGTCGTGCGGCGCGAAGAGAAGCGTGCAGTCGTGCATCGCGGCAAGGCAGCCGGCGACGGCATGGCGCAGCATGTCCGACCCGTCCGGCCCGCCGTTGTCGAAGACATTGTCGCCGTTCCTGTCGATGATCGAGAAATGCGTATGAAGCCCGTTGCCGGAATATTCCGGGTATGGCTTGGCCATGAAACTCGCCGCGAAACCGTGGCGCCGTGCCATGCCCTTCAGGAGCATCTTGAAGAGCCAGGCATCGTCGGCGGCGCGCAGCGCGTCGTCGCAATGCATCAGGTTGATCTCGAACTGGCCGAGGCCGGACTCGGAGATTGCCGTGTCGGCCGGAATGTCCATCGCCTCGCAGGCGTCGTAGAGATCGGTGAAGAAGGTGTCGAAGGCGTCGAGGGCGCGGATCGACATGATCTCGGCCGCCTTGCGGCGCTTGCCGGAGCGCGGCGAGGGCGGAACCTGAAGGGTCTTGCCGCTGTCGTCGATGAGGAAGAATTCCAGCTCCACCGCGCAGACCGGGGTCAGATCGAGTTCCTTGTAGCGCGCGATGATCCGCGCGAGCGCATGGCGCGGGTCGCCGTCATAGGGCTTGCCGTTCTCGCGGAACATCCAGAGCGGCAGGAGCGCCGAGGGGCTGTCGAGCCAGGGCATCGGCAGGAAGCCGCGTTCGGTCGGGCGCAGCACGCCGTCGACATCGCCCGAGTCGAAGACCAGCGGGCTGTCCTCGATATCCTCGCCCCAGATGTCGAGGTTCAGCACCGACATCGGGTAGCGGGTTCCGTTTTCCACCACGGCATTGGCAAACCGCGTGGGCACCCTCTTGCCGCGCGGCTGACCGTTGAGGTCGGCGGCGGCCACACGGATCGTGCGCACCTCGGGGTGTTTTCTCAGCCAGTTCTTCATCATCTCACCTGGATGGCCGGAGCGCTGGTTCCGAAACCGCCATGGCTCGGGACGCGCGCGTCCGCCCGGCAGCATCGGCCCATGCCCTTGGGCCTTAGCTGTTTATGATCAAATTCCGCGAGCGATTGGGCCCACCTGGCCAAGTGCCCGGAATCGGGCCCTCATCTCGCCAGAAAAATTTGATCAAATAATGAATACTATCGGATGATCTGTGGACGCAAGCGAATTCTGCTGCGCCGTTCTTTTGGCAGGTGGCGGTTGAGATACCGGTTCACGACGCCGAAGAGGCCGATGATCGAAAGGGTCAGAACGATGAAGTAGGCCGCGATGACCGGATAGGCGACGAAGGGGTTGAAGGTCTTGGACGCGAAGTAGGTCGCATAGTAAAGCGCGTCGCCCTTCTGCTGAAAGGCCGGGAAGCCCGAGAAATAGACCAGCGTCGTCGCATGGAAGAGAAAGATCGCCTCGTTCGTGTAGGCGGGCCAGGCCAGCCGCATCATCGTCGGCCAGATCACCCGGCGGAACCGCGACCATCCCGACATGCCATAGGCATCCGCCGCCTCGATATCGCCCTTGGGGACGGAGCGGAGCGCGCCGTAGAAGATCTCGCCCGAATAGGCGGCGGTATTGAGGAAGAGCACGATCAGCGCCCCGGCCCAGGCCTTCGAGAGCCACGAGGTCGCCACGGTGATCGTGGTGAAGCCGAGGTGGAGGTCGATGCCGGTGCGCGGCAGGAGGACGAAGGTCTCGTAGGCGAGGAAGAACTGGATGAAGAGCGGCGAGCCACGGAAGACGAAGACGAACCATTCGGCGGGTTTGCGCAGCCAGGGGTTGCCGCTCGCCTTTGCGACGGCGATGGCGTTGGCGAGGAAGAAGCCGAAGAAGAGTGCCAGTGCGCCGTAATAGATGTTCCAGATCAGCCCCGAGCCGATCAGCGTTACATGTTCGCAGAGCGTCATGTCGCCCTTGGGCAAGAGCCGCTCGCCGATGCCGATCGAGCGCAGCGCGTAGTCCTGGATCGTCTGGACGCAGCTCATCGCGCCGCCTTTCTCTGCATTTCACCCGCCAGCGTCGCCTGACCGTGGCTGAGCCGGAGCGTGATCCGGCGGAGCACCTTCTCGGACAGCTTGGTCATCAGGAGGTAGAAGAAGAGGAGCGCGACGAAGTACCAGACCCGCCAGTCGGGATGCGGATAGTCGAAATGCGAGGTCTTGGAGCCGCCAAGCTCGCGCGCCCAGTAGACGATGTCGCGCACCCCGAGAAGGAAGAGCAGCGGTGTCGCCTTGATCAGGATCATCCAGAGGTTGGAGAGGCCCGGCAGCGCGTAGACCCACATCTGCGGCACGAGGATGCGCCAGAAGCTTTGCCGGTGCGACATGCCGTAGGCCTCGGCCGTCTCCATCTGCGCGCGCGGCACCGCCTGCATCGCGCCGTAGATCACGTTGGACGCGAAGGCGCCGAAGACCACCGCGAAGGCAAGGACGGCGAGGGTGAAGCCATAGGTCTCGTGGATCCATTGCGGGCTGCTGGAGAGCGGCAGCTTCGCTTCGGCGCAGACCACGAAATCGTTGCCCTGCCAGATCGGTTGGTCCCAGTCGGGGCATTTGGTCTTGTGGCGCAGGTATTCGAATGCCTGGTCGAGCGCGATCGGCACGAAGAGGAAGAAGATGATGTCGGGCACGCCGCGCACCATCGCGGTATAGGCCTTGCCGATCAGGCTGAGCGGCAGGAAATGCGACCGCGCCGCCATCGCCCCGCCGAAGCCGAAGGCCAGGGCCGCCGGCGCGGTGATCAGCATCAGCAGAAGCACGACCCCGAACGAGGTGTAGAAAAGAAGGTGCTTGCCCGTCGTCAGATAGCAAAGGAGCCAGGTCAGCCCTTCGATCGTCGCGGGATCGGCGCAGCTATTGAACATGTCGAAGGGCCCCGGTCGCTTTGAACAGGGCGCGCGTCAGACGGCGCGCCCTGCCGGTGTCAGGGACTTACCAGAGTGCCGCGTCTTCGCCGAACCACTTGACGATCAGCGGATTGAGCGTTCCGTCATCCTTCATCGACTGGATCGCGGCGTCGAACTTGGCCTTCAGCTCGGTGTCGCTTTCGCGCACACCCATGCCGACGCCGCCGCCGATCTGGATCTGGTCGACGACGACCAGCTCGCCGTTCGATTCGTTCACGATCGGCATCAGGAAGTCCTTGTCGGCCAGCACGACATCGGCCTCGCCGTTGCGCACGGCGGCGATGGTTTCGTCCGGCGTCGGGTATTCCAGAAGCGTCGCGCCCGACTCGGCGACATAGGCGGCCTGGATCGTGGCGGTCTGTGCCGCGACCACGCCCTTGATGTCGGCATCGGCACTGCGCCCGACATAGAGGGTCGGCGCGGGCGGCACGTATTCCTGGGTGAAGTCGATCACCTTGTCACGCTCTTCGGTGACCGACATGCCGGCGATGATCGCGTCATAGTTGCCAGAGACGAGGTTCGGGATGATCGAATCCCAGTCGTTGGTGACCCATTCGCAGGTCAGGTCGGCGCGCTTGCACAGCTCGTCGCCAAGCTCGCGCTCGAAACCGTCGATCTCGCCGGCGTCGTTGATGAAGTTGTACGGAGGATAGGCCCCCTCGGTGCCCAGGCGCACGGTCTGGGCCGAGGCGAGCCCGGCGGTCAGCGCCAGCGCGGCGGCGGTAAGGATCAGTGTCTTCATAGGTTACTCCCGGTCGTATGAGCTGCTTAGATTGTCAGGCCGCAACGGTCGCGCTCAGGAACCCTTGCAGGCGTTCGGTCTTCGGGCTGCCGAACAGCTGGTTCGGCGGCCCCTCTTCCTCGATCTTGCCGAGATGCAGGAAGATAACATGATCGGAGACATCGGCGGCAAGCCGCATGTCATGGGTGACGAGAAGCATGGTGCGGCCCTCGTCGGCCAGCGCCTTGATGACCCTCACCACCTCCTGCTCCAGCTCGGGATCGAGGGCGGAGGTCGGCTCGTCGAAAAGAAGTGCCGTGGGTTCCATGCAGAGCGCCCGGGCAATCGCGGCGCGCTGCTGCTGGCCACCGGACAACTGGGCCGGGAAGGCGTCGCACTTGTCGCCGATGCCGACCTTGTCGAGATACTTGCGCGCTGCTGCCTCGACCTCGGTCCGGTCGCGCTTCAGCACCGTCAGCGGCGCCTCCATGACGTTCTGGAGAATGGTCATGTGGGACCAGAGGTTGAACTGCTGGAACACCATGCTGAGGTTGGTGCGGATGCGGATCACCTGGGCCTTGTCGGCGGGATGGCGGTTCAGCCCCTCGCCCTTCCAGTGCACCGCCTCGCCCTTGAAGATCACGTCGCCCTGCTGGCTCTCCTCGAGAAGGTTGCAGCAGCGCAGAAGGGTCGACTTGCCAGAACCGGACGACCCGATCAGCGACACGACCTCCCCCCGCCGCGCGGTCAGGGAGACGCCCTTGAGGACCTCAAGCTGGCCATAGGCCTTGTGAAGATCGCGGATTTCGATAACCGGCGTATCGGTGTCAGACATGTGGAACTATCCCCCCGGACCCCGAATAGGGAGGATATTTCGCCGATTTACAATGCGCTTTTTGTCAGCCGAACCGCGATTTACCCTGCGGAATGGTCAATTCACGGGCACATCTTGCGAAGGCGGTGGCGGAGTGGGCACCGCGAGATAGGCGCTCGCCGGGATCATGGCGAGGCCGGCAAGCCCGAGTGCGGCCCGGTCGGAGGGGGAGAGCGCCGCGATGGCCGCGGCGACGGCCCGGGCGAAGGGTGTGGTGTCGCGGCCTTTGGCGGTGATCAGCGGCAGGCCGGGCGTGGGGTCGGTATGGCCGATGACCCTGAGTTTAGCCGCGAGGCCGGGCAAATGGGCGGCGATCAGCCGCCAGGTGACGGCGTCGATCGCGGCGATATCGGCGCGGCCCTCGGCGACGGCGCGGGCGCTGTCGCGGTGCGCGCCGGTATGGCGGGTATGGGTGAAGCGCAGGCCGAGGCGCGCCATCTGGTTCTGCGGCGCCGCCCAGCCGGACTGGCTGTCCTGCCCGTTGAAGGCAAGCGTCCGGTCGATGAAATCCGTCGCCTCGCCCGGCTCGTCGGCGCGGGTGATCAGTTCAGAGTAATAGTGTCCCGGCGCGGCGTCCGGCAGCGCGTAGTCGGGCGTCCCCACCAGCTCCACCTGGCCGTGCAGCCGGGTCCGGTACGGCATCCCGCAGGTTTGTCCAAGGAGCAGATCGGGGCTTTCCCAGGCCTCCCAGAGGCTTCCGTCGCGGGTCAGCGCCTCGGGCGCGGCGACCCCCTCATCGGCCAAGGCGGCGCGGATCAGCGACCAGAGGCGGTCGTTCTCGGCCCGAACCTCGGGCCAGTCGTACATCGCGAGGCTGGCAATCATTGCTGTTTTTTCTCAACGCTTTGGCGGGCTAGGGCACTGTCTCGGTCGGTGATGCCGAGAAGATCAGCGACCAGCCGGATCACCGCATCCTCCTCGGCGTCGCGGGCCTCGTCGGCCAGCGCCACCGACCAGAGCGCCTGCATCAGGCTCATCCGGTCCTCGTGCGGCACGGCATCCTTGAGGGCGCGGGTGAAGCGTACGGTGTCGGGCGCCTCGGCCTCAAGCGCCTCGGCCTCGCCGCGCAGCTTCGTCACCTCGAAGGGCGAAAGCCCGTAGCGGGTGGCGAGGACACGGTCAATCCGTATGCGCTCGGGTTCGGAATAATCCGCGTCGGCCCGGGCGAGGCGGACCAGAAGGGCGGCGAGCGCCAGTTGCGCGTCCGGCTCGGGAAGCCGGTCTGGCTGAGGCGCGAGAAGCGTGGACAGGAGGCGGCCGAACATGGTCGTCATATAGGCGGGATTCGCGGCGGCTGCAAAGCGTATGCGCCGCGCCCGGATCAGGCGGTGGCGAGATCCTCGGTCAGATCGTTGGTATCCGGCACCAGCGCGGCTGCGACAAGCGGCAGGACGGTCACGACGGTGCCGACGGCCCACCAGGCGGCAAACGCGACCAGAAACGATTGACCAAGGGCGAGCGCGAGAGCGAACGAGGCGATGCCCGTCACGGTGCCAATCAGTAATGCTGCCAGAGCCATGGTTCCCTCCTATGACGTCCCCGCCCAAGCTCCATTAACCTTAACCAGTGTGGCAGTGGTGCGGTGAAGATGGGGCAAGGATGGGGAAAGACTGTGGGTTCGGGCGCCGTGGGAGGAGGCGAGGGATCGTCCAGTGCATTCTGGAACGCCCTGATTGGCCGGAGCCGTACAGCGGAGTGCAATGGAGGCCTCGCCGGCGACCTAGCAGGTCGCTGAAACAATCCCTGAGCCGGAACGCTGTTTCTTCATCAGGGCTGGGTCTGGGGATTGCGATGTCTGTCAGCGCTTTCGA